>NZ_WHOD01000044.1 GCF_013141765.1 Paenibacillus foliorum | reverse complement strand
AAAACGACTCAATAAAATAGTGGTAGTCTAGGACTTTATTTTCTCGTCCAAGGCTGCCGCTGTTTCTATATTATTAGGGTCAGTCTAAAACTTATTTTACGAAGGCTACCGATTTTGTAATTATAAAACCCGCGTGGGATCAGCAACTCCAGTCTAAATCTTTATTTTCAACGAACAGCAAAAGTACCTAGCGAAGCTTTATCGCTAGTTTTTTTTATTTCTGTATAAGCCCAAAATGTTAGGAAATGCTAGCGTTGTGAAACAAATAAGGGGTGATGATTTTATTATGATTCAACAAACATTAGCACCGCACGAATCGATGGAGCTTCACGAAGCGCTTAATTTCAAAACGCTCTGTCTGGCCAAATCGAAACTGATGCAAGGTCTTGTTTTTGACCAAGATCTCAAAGCTTTAATGCAGAAAGACGTGGAGCAATCCATCCAATCCATCGCCGAGCTGCAAGCCATTTATGCAAGAGCTCCTTTCCAAGCGCCGGTTCCACAAAGCAGGCCTACTCCCATTTTAAACTGAAGGTGAGAAAAACAATGAATAACGATTATTTAGACCCGATTAACGCATTAAACATGCCGGAAATGGCGGATATGACATTTGCCATGGACTTCCTCCTGCGTGCTAAGGAAGGAGTAAGAAATACGGCTATCGCCCTGACGGAAACGGCTTCTCCGGATGCAAGAGCGCTCCTGAAGAACCAGCTCTACCAAGGCCTGGCGATGCATCAAGAAATTTCTGACCTCATGAGCAGCAAGAAATGGTTCCATCCTTACGAGCTAAGTGAACAGTACCAATTGGATCAGCTTTCGGCGAAAAATACCATCATGATCGGGCAAATGAATCTGTTCCCGGATGATACATCACGCAAGGGCATGTTCGATAGGACGCTAGATGAACACATTGGGGGAAGCAAAGCATGAAAGCCGTAACGTACCAAGGCATTAAAAATGTCGTCGTTAAAGATGTACCCGATCCGAAAATCGAGAAGCCCGATGATATGATCGTTAGGATGACAAGTACCGCCATATGCGGCTCCGACCTGCACCTCATTCACGGGATGATTCCCAACCTCCAAGAGAATTATGTAATTGGGCATGAGCCTATGGGTATCGTGGAAGAGGTTGGCCCCAGCGTCACCAAGCTTAAGAAGGGTGATCGGGTAATCATTCCGTTCAACATCGCCTGTGGTGACTGCTTTTACTGCAAAAATCATTTGGAAAGTCAGTGTGACAATTCGAATGAAAATGGGGATATGGGCGCTTATTTCGGTTATTCCGGTACGACGGGTGGGTATCCTGGCGGACAGGCTGAATATTTGCGCGTACCCTTTGCTAATTTCACTCACTTCAAAATTCCGGAAAGCTGTGAAGAGCCGGATGAGAAGCTGTGCTTGATCGCCGACGCCATGACGACTGCTTTCTGGACCGTTGACAATGCTGGAGTGAAGGACGGGGATACGGTTATTGTACTAGGATGCGGTCCTGTCGGGCTGTTGGCGCAGAAGTTCTGTTGGCTGAAAGGTGCGAAGCGAGTCATCGCAGTCGATTACGTCGATTACCGCTTGCAACATGCGAAAAGCACGAACAACGTGGAGATCGTTAATTTCGAGCAGGAGCCGAATATCGGCAATTATCTGAAGGAAATGACGAAGGGCGGCGCCGATGTCGTCATTGATGCGGTAGGAATGGATGGAAAGATGAGCGATCTCGAATTCCTCGCAAGCGGCCTGAAGCTGCAAGGAGGTACGATGGGCCCGGTGGTCATTGCTTCTCAAGCAGTTCGCAAAGGTGGCACCATCCAGATCACAGGTGTATATGGCGGACGCTATAACGGATTCCCACTCGGTGACATCATGCAGCGCAACGTCAATATCCGCTCTGGGCAGGCTCCTGTTATACACTATATGCCTTATATGTACGAACTTATTACGACGGGCAAAGTCAATCCGGGTGATGTAGTGACGCACGTGATCCCGCTGAGCGAGGCGAGGCATGGATATGAAGTGTTCGATACGAAAACAGACAAGTGCATCAAAGTCATTTTGAAGCCGTAATTTCTGATTGAAAAGGGGAGGAAAAAATCGAAATGAATTCGATCTATGCTTTACATGAGACACTGGAGGTCCATGAAATCGCCGCCTTCAAAACGGTCTGCATGACGAAGTCCAAAACGATGCAAGCTCTGATCTCGGACCCGGAGCTGATGCAAATTCTGCAAGAAGACGTTCAGCTATCTACGCGGCAGCTGCAGGAACTCGGAGCGCTGTTGTCTAAAGCGACAGTATAGGAGATGAAAACATGAATACTATTCTGGAAAACCTTACGGGGCTGAACACTCTGACGGATGAAGTTATTGCAATGGACTTCCTGATTAACGCCAAGAGCGGTGTCCGTAATTATGCAATGGCCGTCACCGAATGCGCCACACAGGAAATCAAGGCTACATTAACCAAACAGCTCGATGAAGCGATCGCCACGCACGAGAAAATCATGAGCTATATGGTGACACGAGGCTTGTACCACCCTTACAACGTTAACGAGCAAATCCAGCTCGATCTGCAAAACATCCAGACCGCTATGAATATTCCGTCTCGTTCCTTATAAGCGGAGAGCTTGGTGCGTAGCCTACTCGGTGACTCCAATTGCCTGAAGCCAACTCATGAATTAGTCTCTATCTAGATCAATAAAAAGAGTGGTAGTCTAGGACTTTATTTTCTCGTTCAAGGCTGCCGCTGTTTCTTTTATTGGGTCAGTCTAAAACTTATTTTACGAAGGCTACCGATTTTGTAATTATAAAACCCGCGTGGGATCAGCAACTCCCTATCGAGAGAAATGGATAAATGAAGGGGCTAATTGGATACATCAGCCCCAACCACAAAATTGGGATGTTGAAGAACAATTGAAAAGAATTATTAGCAGAAAAATCAATGATTCATTACGCTAACGAAGAACGATAGCACAATAAAGGGAGCAGATTGCCGCGGCAGCTGCTCCCTGTTTTCATTCAAGTAACGGGCAGTTTAGCTCAATGTACTAACAGAAGAAAGTAAGATGAGTAAATCTAAGGTTTTTAGAGATAAACAGAGTTACTATTTTCTGAAAATCCTGAAATTAGGCATTGTAATTGGAATGTGTAAGTCTATGCAAAATAGCGAACCTACGTTTTGAGGTTTGTAAAATAAGATATTATATTTTACGATAGGTAACATTCGAAACCAAGAATTAAGGGGGATGTTTAAATGAGCAATATATTATTAAATTCAGAAATAACACTCTTGATAAGGGGTTTTAGAACAAAACAAAAAGTTTTGGGATAATACTGCTGATAAATGGTTCGGTGTAACTGCACTCCCAGAACTCGGGAAATTGATTTACTTGGGCCATTAGCCACTGATAAAGAGGCGTGAGCGTTATCCATATCTGCTAAAGAGAGGTGTATTTATGACAACAAGGCAATGGGTCACAAAATTTGTTCTCATGCACAAATGGGTATTTTTATTTGGATTCATCATCACTACATTAGGAACTATGATCAATTTGATTTATCCGTTCCTCAACGGGAAAATTATCAATATTGCTTTTTATGATAAAGACATGACCGCCTTTTTGAATTTGTGCTTTATCTATGCTGGCATACTCTTTTTCAATCAGTTTGTCCTTATGACGTTAAACAATCTCATTTCGTCACATTTGATGACGGGTTTTGTCTTTGATATACGGCGGGCTCTGTTCAAAAAGTTATTACATAAAAAAGGGAAAGACCTCTCCGAGGTCTATAGCGGAGATATGATCAGCCGAATGAACAACGACACCAAGGATATTATGAGTCTCGTATTCCAGAGCGGTCTTTGGGGATATTCCAACTTTTTACATATACTATTCGCTGTCTGCTTCATGTTTTACTACAATCTACTTTTGGGAGTTTTTACAGTTGTTCTGGTTCCCGTCGTGTTCTTTGCCTCGAAACAATTCAAGAAAAAATCGCAAAATGTCAAGAAGGATATTTCAAAGGAACAGGGCAAACTATCCTCTTACTTGTTTGAAATCGTGAAAAATTTGCAGGAGATAAAAATCCTTAACGCACGTAAACAAGTAACGAAGTTTTATTTGAGAAAAACGACAGCCATCAATAAAATGAACGTGGTAAGCGGAAGAATCGACGTGACGGCAGAAAGGGTTAATTCGTTCATCATGCTTATCGCACAACTTGTGATATTTGTGACCTGTGCCTATTTCATTGTTAAAGGCCACATGCAGCTCGGCGTTTTTGTAGCCGCCGTAAGCTATTTCAATATGGCTGTGAACTACTTCGGCGTCATAAACAGCAGAATTATGGATATCGGGAAGCAACTTGTCTCCTTACAACGTGTCGTGGAGATTCTGAATGAAGATGAAGAAGACTACAAAGAAAGCCATCATCCGAAACAAATTAAGGATGGCACGATTGAATTTAACAATGTCACATTTGGATACACCGAAGATAAGCATGTTCTGAACGGATTCAATCTCCGTGTTGATGCAGGAAGCACAATTGGCATTGTCGGAAAGAGCGGCGCAGGTAAAACATCGATGGCAAACCTGCTCTACAATTTATATAACGTTGACGGAGGCGAGCTTCTGATCGATGGAATGAATGTCAATGAATATAACCTACATAGCTTGCGGAGCCAGGTGGGTATTGTCCATCAGGAGACTATCCTTTATGATCATACCCTACGTTACAATCTTTCATTTACGAACAACAAGGATTATGATGACGCATTGCTGGAAGCGCTTAATAAAGCTACACTTTATGATGTTTTCCTGACACTTCCAAACGGACTGGATACGCTGCTTGGAACTGACGGGCAAGAATTATCCGGCGGGCAGAAGCAGCGTCTGGCTATCGCCAGGATATTAGTCAAGAATCCCAAGATTTTGATCTTCGACGAAGCCACATCGTTCCTTGACAGCCAGAACGAAGCGCTTATTCGGAACATGATGAGGGATATGTCGAAAGATCGGACGCTTATTATAATCGCCCACCGTTTTTCCACCATCAAAAACTGTGATAAAATCGCGGTTTTAGCGGACGGTGTTGTCGCAGGCTTTGATACTCACGACGTACTGATTAAAAGCAATAAAACGTATATAGACTTATTCCGCGAACAGTACATAGGAGATGAAGCGTATGAACCGGTTGGAAACCTTTAAGGCATTAACTCGGGATATAGATGGCATTAACAAGTCGTTGATAGCGCTTGGCTTTTTCAAGGTGTGGAGCTTAATATTCGGGCTTATCCCTTTGTTCTTGTACTCGTTTTTGGTGAATCGCGTTTTAGTGGATAAAAATATGAACGAGCTTTCGCCTGTCATCATCGGTTATCTGGCTGTTTTCCTGTTCGCGACAATCGGGATCACAGTCAGTAAGAGGTTTTCAAACCGGTTAATTCTGAAATATGACCTGAGAATAAAGAATAAATTGCTGAAAAAGTATACCAGCCTTGATCATGATGTATATAGCAAATATAGCATTGGTGATGTTAAGAGTCGGATTGAAAGCGATTCTACTGTTGCCGATAATTTTTTTACGACCCATATATTAGATTTTATTTACGGCGTCGTTTACGCTGTTGCGCTGGCGGTTATTTTGCTATGTTACGACTGGCGGATCGCGCTTCTCAGTTTTATATTTGTTCCGATATCTTTTTTAACGGTTAATTTTTTGGGAGGTAAATCGAAGAAAGCCAAAGGGGAACTATGGAAACTGCAAACAAAATATGAAACCTTTTTACACTCGAATATTCAAAACTGGAAAGATGTCAAGATCAACAACCTTGAGGACGCGCAACTTGATGAATTAAACGGACACTATAAGAAGATAAGGCCTATTTGGTTTCGAAGCCAGCTCTATTCGCATCTAGGGATTACCTATTCGTTCTTCACGAAAAACTTCATTACCCAGTTGTTTATCTATTTTATTGGCGGATTATTCGTAATTAATGGTTACTCGCAAGTCGGTGTGCTGCTCGTTTTTATCAGCTTTTACGGGCAGTTTTTCGGGAATATAGAAAACATTAGTAATTCCTTAATAAACTTCAAGAATGATTCGGTGAATATCGAAAAAGTCGTCGAGATACTGAATTTAGAAGTAGGTAAGAGACCCTATAAGAAAATTGACGGAACAGATATTAATGTTGAAAATTTGAAATTTACATATGAGGGAAACGATTCATTTGCTCTTGAGGGTATTTCGTTCTCCGTGAGTAAGGGTGAACATCTGGCAATCGTCGGAAAAAGCGGCAGCGGCAAGTCTACCATTGCTAAACTGTTGACAGGGAAGATTAAACCGCAAGGTGGTATTGTACGCATTGGCGGGATTGATATATATACTGTGAACAGCGAGAGTCTGTCAGAAAAAGTTAGTATAGTTGTGCAGGAACCGGTTCTTTTCAATATGACGATCAGAGAAAACCTATTGCTGGCTAAGGCCGACGCAACCGATGCGGAATTGATAGAGTGCTGCCGCAGAGCGAGTATTTATGACTTCATTGAAACCTTGCAGAATAAATTAGATACGATAATCGGAGAAAAAGGTGTAAAACTTTCAGGGGGCCAGAGACAGCGCCTATCTATTGCCCGTGCGTTTATACAGGACAGGGACATCATCATTTTTGACGAAAGTACAAGCGCTCTTGACAACGAAAATGAAAATGACATCATTACAGAACTCAAAAGCCTTTCATCGGGGAAAACCATGATTTCCATTGCTCACCGTTTATCTACTATTTTGGACTGCGATAAGGTTATGGTTTTGAAAGATGGCGCAATGGTAGCTTTTGATACCCATGAAAACCTACGTAACAGAAACGAAACCTATGATTTGCTTTTCCAAAATCAGTATGTAGCAGGTGGATATGTTGTTGTAAAAAATACGGAGGACATAAAACCATTAGTCGTAGGCAGTTGATAAAGCATGTACAATACTTTGCCAATGAGATGGTAGAAGTATAGCCGTTGCGCTAACGGGTAAGGATAGTTCAATGAAACAGCGACAGTCTAGGACTATATTTTCTCTTCCTTGGCTGTCGCTGTTTCAATTTCTAGGGTCAGTCTAATACTTATTTTATGGAGTCTGACGGTATGGCGATTCGAAAAGCCGCGTGGAATAAAGAGATCCAGTCTAATACTTTATTTTCTGCTGACAGCGCAGTTGTTGGGATTGGTGCAGCAATTATTGGTGATAAGTACGATATTGATTTCTTGAGTTATGGAGACGCGGCAGCAGGTATTGTTGTTGCATATTTTGTATTAATACTTGCATATCACATGGGTAGAGAAGCTGTCGATGTATTAATGGAGAAGACAGTCTCCTCGGAAAAGTTAAGGGAGTACAAAGAACTTGTTTTTTCTGTTCAGGAAGTAAAACGTATTGACCGACTTCGCGCAAGAGCATTCGGTCAATACGTGATGATTGACGTTCGCGTTGGAATACCGGCTCAATTAAGCGTTCAGGAAGGGCATGATGTATCGCGAAAAATCAAACAAACGATCATTGAACACCATAATGATGTAGAAGAAGTATTGATTCATTTAAATCCATGGTATGAAGAAGAGAAAATGAATATAATTAGATAAAGAGACTTATCGTAATGAACTGCACCCCGTCAAGTAGACAGTATAAATAATTAAAAACCCTTAAGCGGCCTTAGTCCTAAATTCCATCGGACTGAGGCCGTTTAATTTGGCTTGTAATCTTTCGTTATTGTAAAAGTAGATGTAGTCATCAATAGCGTTCTTTAGCTCTTCAAAGGTGCTGTATTATGCAAATAATACTTCTCACATTTCAGGGTTCCCCAGAACGATTCCAAGCGTTGAACGCGTATATTTCTTTCTCTTCCTGCGAATAACCGATTGGATTCCTGCCAGCTTCATTAGGCGGCTTACCCGTTTATGGTTAATTG
>NZ_WHOD01000043.1 GCF_013141765.1 Paenibacillus foliorum | reverse complement strand
ATGTTTAGCTTTCGTATATGCCGCTCTATCATTAGGATATTCCTCAGCAAGCTTCTTCTTCAAGTTACAGTATTGTATTAATACATCTGGATGAGTTTTTAAATAATCTCTAAACAAAATATTATTATTCCAGTCTTCACCACCAAATTTATACATATGCAGATGATGTGTGCCAGCACCTCTTTCACCTTTTCTAAAAAACCTTCTATTTGGAAGTTCCTTGTGAAAAACGTGCTCATAGTTAATTTTGTGTAATGGTTCAATGAATTCATCTACCTTGTTTAAATCACTTACTCCAACCATAAAATCAATAATCGGTTTTGCTGCTAATCCTTCTACCGATGTACTACCAATATGTTCAATTCCAAGGATTCTATCACTTAATTCTTCTCTTACTTTCATAGCTTCTTTTTGATATTGAAAAAACCAATCCGAGCTATACTCCTCAATAACTACGCTTTTCTCCATATACGCCTCCAGAAAAATGAATATTTCATTTATTTTAACACTTTTTTATTTCTATGTGGTTGAACATAACTGCCCGTTACTTGAACAGGCTGCCGTTTATGACGGCAGCCTAGTGTCGATGTGCTATCGTTCCTCGATAGAGTAACCATTTTCTATAATATAAGGTGTTCATCCTTTAATTTTTTTAATACAATATCGTGTGTAGGGAAAGCCAAAACCGGCACTTCATTAAAAGAGAAAAATTCCACTTCCTCAATATCATCTCCCGCAACGAGCTTACCATCAATCTCTTTTACTAGAAACCAAATAATCACATTTTGTTGTTCGAGATTATGTATGCTACGAAATTGATCGTATATACAGCCATAATCTGAAAGTAAGGTGTATATCGTTGTAATAGTTATGTTTAAACCCGTTTCCTCTACAAATTCTCGTCGAGCAGCCTCATACACATCCTCATCCCATTCAACGTAACCACCTGGAAAGCACCACTGCCCCTTAAAGCTCCCTTGCCGTCGTTTGCCAAGCAAAACTTTCCCATCCCTGATTAGGATTCCCATGACGCCTACCGATGGATTTTGATAAAAGATAAACCCGCATGAGGTACATACTGGCTTCGATATGTCCCTATTTTCGTTCAGACTCAACGTTCCACCACACTTAGGACAGTACTTATACCTCATAATTGACACAACTCCAATCAATCAATATATTGGATAACCACTTCTTTTGATTGTATCCTATGAAGTTGGAACCATCTAATATCAAGTTGTGAATGAATCATTGCGACCATAAGATGATTGGCAGCTATGGCTTCTATTGTAGGATTCTGCCCGTTACTTCAACGAATCCAGGGAGCAACTGCCTCTTGGCGATCTGCTCCCTGGCTATTACGCTATCGTTCTTCGTTAGTTGAACGATCTATGTAAAAACATAAATTATTCAAACCACTGCTTTGGTCCGATGATATGGAATAAATGATCACTATCAGTATTCAAAGCATCCTTTATACGTGAAATTGTAAAATCACTAATTGGCTTAGGTAAATCGTCCACATTGAAAAACTTACATTCTGTTACTTCCTCCGCATCTGGCTGTGGTTGCTGATCGTCGACCACCTTACAAGCGAAAACAAAGTGATGCATATCATTAATGGGTTCATAATACACGCCAGTCAAACGACCTACAGTAGTCTCAAGCCCCGTCTCTTCAAGCACTTCTCTCTTTGCGGTATTCTCCGCAGACTCATTTTGCTCAGATAGCCCACCAGGTAGTTCCCAGTTGTATTTTCCGTAGTTATGTTTTACTAAAAGAATTCGCCCTTCTGAATCCATAATGACCGCAGCTGCTCCTACTGGCTTTTTTGACATATCCATCCCCCTAAGTAATTCCACTTGTAAAAATGTTCCATCTAAATAAACGATAAATCTTCTAAATTTGTTTCGGAATTAATTAAAGTATTCTGCCCGGTAGTTGAACAAGCAATTCATAAATATTTTTTGAATCCCTTACTTACTGAGCCGCTGAACCCTTCTCTTTCAAAGAATTGATGTGCTCTTTGGCGTGTGGAATTACTTAAAAGCATAATCCTATGACAATCAATTGATTTGCAGTAATCCTCAACATATTGTAGAAGTTTTTGTCCAATATTTCTGTTCCTATGATTTTCATGAACAATTACATTCTCCACCACTCCATATGGTCTAAAGCCATGTAAAACCTGCAAACATATGTTTAACGTAACCGTCCCTAATATTTCTCCATTTTCCTCGTATACAAGTAAAAAATTGTTTGGATCTCTTCTAATGGTCTCAATTTGTTCTTCGAAAACATTCATTTTCTTACTGTTTGGTACTAACATTCTATAGAGCTCGAATATTTGATCTTTATCTGATCTTTCAGCTTCTCGAATCATAAGTTTTTCAACTCCTTTTTAACTGGATCAATAAATAGTATTCGTCCTCTATAGATTATTTCCTTTATTTGTAACTATCCTACCCGTTACTTTAATAAACAAAAACGAGGAGATGCCATGAGACAAGCTCCTCCACTATCGTTCCTAGTTAGTTCAATCTCCGACAACAACTTATTCTCCATCGTGATTTTCCTTTTTTTAACTTTCTTTCCCGTTCATTAAACAGGCTGCCGATCGGCAAAGCTCGTCGGGAGCCGGACAATGTTCTTGACATTGACAAATGACAAGAACTTGATCCGATAATAAATAAAGCCCGCAATTCAAGTAGACTTCATTCGGCTAATGTTCTTGTCATCTGACATCGGACGGCCTGTTACGTGGGTATAGTTTCCGAATAATGACCATGAAAACAACTTTATTCCACTAAACCCAAAAAATCCGCGATTTACGCGGCACTTAATGAGATAAAGTTCTTGTCAACCGACACATGGCTGTGACAAGTCAGGTTAAGAGATCCTGAACTCTTTTCGTTGATAAAGTTAAAACGTATTATATACATTTTCACATTCTTTCGCGGTCGGTTCATAAAAACAGTGCTTCTTCCATCGTCCTACGAACGGCTGATTATACCAAGTTGGCGGACATGGTCCGGGATTTTCGAACGTTCCTGGACGGAAATACCATAGGGAGAATTTGCCTGGCCAATTCCGCTCCCCATTCACAGTCCGTTGCGCCAGACGGCGTTCCCTCTCTCTTGCGTTTTGATAGTACATACCATGTTGCAATGCTTCGAACGCATGCGGCTGGTTGATCATTTGGGGAATTGTCCGGATTCCTTTAAAATCGGAGCAATTCGCTCTTATTCGGTTAATGCCAACATTTCCAACAAGGAGCATGCCCATTTCGCCTTCGGTCTCAGCTTCAGCTCGAAGCAACCTTGCCAACATATCAATATCCTGTTTCCTGGCTTTTACGACTGCCATTGGCTCACCTCTTTAGATTTCTAGACTCATCATATTGTAGGTGAAGCGGATGTGTTACTCTGGCAAAATAGAGAGCGAAATAAATAGCCGTTCCACCACACTCTTCTGCCCATTACTTCAATGAAATCAAAAAAAGAGCTGCTTTAATGCAGCTCCTGCGCTATAGTTTCCCGTTAGTTGAATCAGCAAGCTGGCAGATCAGAGCATAATAAGCAGTAAGTAAACTGCACTTATTCGCTACTTAATTGTTTATACATGTACCATAGAAGGTCTTGTGGCATTTTCTTTCCATGTTTACTTTCCTTCTTAATTACCCGCCAGTTTCCTTGAGCATCAAGTAAGGTATAGACATAGTTTGTTCCGTCGGACTTTTTGAATAAAATATTTGCCCTGTCATCTTTTACGAAAGTAATTGGATCAATGAAATTCTTATAACCTGTACCTGCTTTATAGTCCTTCATTAGTTCTTTCTTAATTTCATCGCTTATTTTATAAAGGGATTTGAATCGTCCTTGCTCGGACTGATACGCTAATTGTTGATACTCAAACCTTTCAAATGAAGATAAGTCTATATTAAAGGTTTTTAAAATGTCTTCAAGGACTTCATTCTTAAATTTCGCAATTTTGAGTTCCCATTCATCGCCTTTGTGTTCATAGTTCATAAGCTTAACCCCTGTGGGACTAACATTAAAGGTGATTGTTTCAGTACCGAAAGGATTAGAATGGGCGTGTTCAAAAGTCGTAACTTCTAACTTTACAATGAATGAATACCCACCTTCAGATTCCCTTTTTATATCCAATACTTTTGACCAAAATAAAGCAAATTGTTTGGGATAACCATAATGGTGAATGATGGCATCTTTTATGTTTGGGGTAAGTGTTGTAAGCAAAGCATCATTAGCGATTTTTTCTTTCGATTCTTGTGGTTCAGCAAAAACAACAGAATACGTCGATGACGCAGCAATAACGGACATCAGCAAGACTAACAAGCATGTTTTTCTCATAAAGCATCACCTCTTACGTTATGCTTCCCAATAAAAGGTAATATATGAAACACAGTAGTGACAAATTTTTCAGACGTTCCATTTATTGAAACCGTTGCGCTAAACTGCCATTTAGCCTAATTAAATTCCTCCTCTGGAGCTGAGGGGACGGGTAGCGCGGCCTGGCTTGAATCAAAGGCGTCACTAAGTTAGGCATATGCCCGTGGACGTATGCCCATCATTTTCATATACATACATAAAACATGTGTGAGCAGAAGAGGGAGATCTATGAGCAAGAATCTGTTCGATATCCAGACCGCCATTTTATTGTCCGCACTTTGCAGCCAAAGCTATCAACAGTTTGAAAGCGCCGATGGAACCTTTGTTCTGCCGCGTCGTTACCAGTTGGTTACGGAATTTGAAGCCGCGTCATTTACAGGCAGAAAAGAACCGTTCGGCTTTATCGCCGAGGCAGCGGACCGGATCGTCCTTGTGTTTCGCGGAACGAATACCAAATCGGACTGGATATCCGATGCAATCGCCAGACAGAGCGCGTTTCCCTATGCGAAGAACAGCGGCTCCGTGCACCAGGGGTTTCTCGGGATTTACGAATCGGCTCGTCAATCCGTCTTGTCAGCCTTGCAGTCTCTTTCCCGCCATAAGCCGCTTTATATTACAGGGCATAGCCTTGGCGGTGCGCTTGCCCATCTATGCGCCGTTGACACCGCAGTGAATAGCGGCTTTAGCGATCCTATCGTTTATACGTATGCTTCACCTCGTGTGGGGAACGCTGAATTTTCCGGCACCTTCAACCAAATATTCGACCGGCATCGAATTCACAACCCGTTCGATCTCGTCCCGCAGCTGCCGCCCATTCTCTATAAATCTCCGAAAACAGGCCAAACCTACACCTATTTACACGCAAAAAAAAGCCGTGAGCTGCCTTTCCAAAAGGGCTCTGTCGCCGCCAATCACGAAATTGCCAACTACTTCACCGAGCTTGCGCTGCAGGATCCAACTTATGCGCAGCTGCTGTGCACGGGCAATCCCGGGTTGTGTCCATAACTCCAAACCAATGTTCTTGTCACCCGACAAATATATTGTTTCACATTATTGCGAGAACAGGGAGCTCGCCTGGTCGTTCCTGAAGCTGTTAGCCCTTCCCGGAGGAGGCCTCGAAAAGCTGTGGTCGGTGATCAATCTGGCGGCATCGCGCACAGCGGTGGAGCGCAGTGGATAGGCGGCATATCCACTCTACTCCCCTTTTCTCAACCCTTTGCTTTTATTAAATAAGTGTTAGACAACTATAAGGCAATCTGTTGACTTGGAAAATAAAGAGTCGTAGACTTCCTCTTAATATTGAACTAATGTTTTCCATTAGTTGAATGCATCCACCTTAATAATATTGAATATTTATACATTGCTAAGTATATTTATTCTATATTAAAAACGGGAGGGTTTATAATGTCACTTGTCTTAAGAAATGCCGAGCCTGATGATTTGAACGGTTTGACCGAGTTAATGTACGAATACATAGTTGGTTTTTATCAGAAACCTAGACCAGCCACTGGAAAAATTCATAATTTGATTCAAACACTTTTAGAGAAGCAAAGTGGTATACAATTTGTAGCATTACAAGATGGAAAGTTAGTTGGTTTTGCTACATTATACTTTACATTCAGTACTATGAAGGCAGATAAATTTACAGTAATGAACGACCTTTTTGTTCTTGAACAATACAGAGATACAGAAGTGGAGTCAAAACTGTTTTTAGAATGTCAAAGGTACACGCAGGATCATGGATATGTACACATGTCCTGGATAGCGGCTACTGATAATAAACGAGCTCAACGTTTTTTTGATAAAATGGGTGGTATTCAAGGGGATTGGGTTAACTATTCAATTATCTAAGTAGTAGTGACCCTCTAATATTGAGGGTCTTTATTTTGCTAATGTACCCGTTAGCCATACATGCAGTGCAAGCACCGCACCACAGATGACGAAAATGGGTTAAGGAATCCGTCAATACTGCTACTATGGCTGGGAGAGGAAGGTCGATAAGCTATGGTGCCTTAGAGCCCATCCGTTAGTCTGACTCCAAAGACCTTGGTGCATCACAGATTGTCGCTCCTTTTTGGGAAGCACTCATGGGAGATTAATCCTACTCTGGTTTTTGCACCAGCCTCTACTCTGATTTAGCCATAGAGAGGATGTTTTTAAGATGGAAGTAGTCATTGAACGTGCATGCGGTATGGATATTCACAAGGATAACATTACAGCATGTATTCTAACTTCGAAAGGAAAGGAGATTCAAACGTTTTCAACTAAAACTGTATTTCTATTGCAGCTACTCGATTGGATTAAACAACATGAATGTACTCACGTTGCTATGGAAAGCACAGGGGTATTTTGAAAGCCTATTGTCAATTTACTTGAAGCTGAAGGAATTAAATTCTTAGTGGTCAATGCTCAGCATATGAAAGCACTACCTGGACGTAAAACAGATGTCAAAGATTCGGAATGGATAGCCAAGCTTCTTCGTCATGGACTCCTCAAAGCAAGGTCATTCCAGACCGAAATCAACGAGAGCTTCGAGAACTCGTTCGGTATCGTCGCAGTATCATTGAAGAAAGAGCCAGACAGCACAATCGAATTCAAAAAGTGCTTGAAGGGGCAACTATTAAGCTCGGCTCTGTTGTGTCAGATATTATGGGCGTTTCTTCTCGTGATATGCTGCGTGCCATTGCAAATGGTGAAGATGATCCCGAAAAACTGGCGAACTTCGCTAGACGCACCATGAAGCGAAAAAAGGATGATCTTGAACTCGCTCTTCAAGGCTATGTAAACCCTCACCAACGTCTGATGATAAAGACCATTTTAACTCACATTGATTTCGGTTCATCCTCGGTGGATGAATCGATGCTGACCGGTGTGATAAGCAACGACAACAATCCATTGTTCGGCATGCATTACGAAGACTTGAAGGTCTCGGCTACTTCTTTTCCAGACTCAACCTCAGCCAGTAAGAAGCACCAATTCCAATAGGGCAGCCGCGATACCTCTAAACGAAGCGTATTCTTTTCAACTTAGGCCTGTTGTGGTGTAAGACGAATCCATCATTTCATTGATCGCAACGTCCCAGACTCACCAATCGAAAGCAAACGAATTTCAAATATTATACCCCTGACGGCACAGGCTCCTATATGACTGATGACGGAGTATCGGTGACAGAAAATCAAGCCTTCCAAATTTTTGATTGGGGCAATGACGCTTATAGCTTCAGATCATTGGCAAACAACCGCTGGGTAAAAGGAAATGGTAATGCAGATCCTGCCAGTGCTGCAATCAATAACACGCAAAGTGTTGGTAGCGATCCAGACATCTACAGCTATGAAAATCATGGCGACGCCAGACATCTCCGTGCCGGCGCTTTGGCTGGCCAGCAGCTTTAACACCGATATTTTTCAATACAGCTTTTTAACGAATGGTTTTTATTTCAAAGTTGAGGACGATGGAAAACTGATCGCGGGTACGGACGTGGCTGCTTTCAATCAAAACCCTGATTGTGATGACGTTGATTTTACCGAAGTTGTGCTTCAACAACCGGGCTCAAACTCGCAAACGCTAAAAATTGAAAACGATTACAACATTGTTATAGTGGGAGCGGCTCCAAGAATTGTTACCGGTGAAAGCATCGACCGTCCGAATTTGAATCTGGGTACGCAGCAGGCCGAGCTTGTGCACAATGTCGCCCAGCAGTTCCCTGGCAAGACCATCGTCGTCATCAAGTCCGAGTCCCCGTTGGCTGTTGACGATATTCAAAACGACCCGAATGTCAGCGCCATCCTTTACTACGGGTATAGCGGGCAATATGAGAACAAGGCGCTGGCCGAAGCGCTTTTTGGCGGCTATGCTCCGGCAGGACGACTGACCTCGGATTGGCTGAAAGACATCAGTTCGCTGCCCAAACTATCTCCGGAAGTGCAGGCGACGGTTGATCCCCGTTATACGGTCGATATGACGAATGCCGACCCGCTCGAAGCCAAGCTGACTTATCGGTATTCCGACGCAACACCAACCTATGCCTTTGGCTATGGGCTAACCTACACCACCTTTGCATACAGCGACCTGAGAGTACGCCCGACGGTTAATGCCAATGGCACATTTGACGTAAACTTGAAGGTCATAAACACTGGCAACAATACGAGCGACGAAGTCGTGCAGTTGTATGTTCATTCCCGTGATTCCGCTTATGGCAGCTATGTGCCCAAGAAGCAGTTGGCCGCCTTCAAGCGAGTAGGCAGCATTACTCCGGGAGAAACAAGGGATGTGACCTTAACGGTTGATCCTCATGACTTTGCGGTGTGGGATGTCAACAAACAAAAGTATATGGTGGAATCCGGTCGTTATGACCTGTTTGTCGGCCGCTCATCCGATAACATCCTGCTGACGAGTGAAATTACTGTGAACGGCGAAACGATCGGCTCATTGGATCTGAAATCGAAGGCGAAGAACCTCTGGGATCACACGTACGTGAACAACGGCGTTATTGGAAGTGAGGTTTCCAAGGCAAGAACCGCGCTATATCAAGGCGAATACTATGCGGTTACTTCGACCAAAGACGGCGACTACGTGGGCATTCCGAACGTGAACATGAACGGCGCAAAGGGTTTGAAATTGCGCGTTGCGTCAACAAGCCCAACCTCCTCAATCGAGGTGCGCGCCGATTCGCCGACCGGTACGAAGCTGGGCACCATTACGTTTCATTCAACCGCTCCCGTTGAATATGACATCGGCGGCGGCAAAACGGCCAAAGAACTGGGCTACACGGATGCGACGGGAGCGATCACGCAGGTCTCTGGTGACCATAATCTTTATCTCGTGTTCAGAGGCAACGATATTCGCGTGGACAGCATAAAGCTTCTGGCATCCGATGAGGCAGGTAAGTAAGGAGGACGGCCATTTTTAAGTCCTTCTGCAGCCTCCGTCGTTCTATATTTTCTCGTGCCTTGCCGATGAGCAAGCTGTACGAGTCGATCCTCCTCGCGGGAACACTCAGGCGTCTCGAGTACGCTGCTTGGGCTCGGTAGTTCGATGTTGTCACTGGCGACTGCGGTACAAGCAAGACGACGATTTGACGGTTCACCGAGGTGCTTGACCCAGCCAAGTACAAGGGGTGCTATACTTGTCAGATTCTTAGCACGGCAGATTGCCAAAGCGGTTCGAGAGAACATCATGTTTATGTGGATTGCCTGTCTCGCCGAGGAAAGATACGAGAAACTCGAACATTACTTTATGCGTGAAGCTGCGAAGAAAAGAAGTCAACCTTTTAACGCAATTATTGAAGCCAAGTAAATAACAAAACGAGCCTTGAAGTTAATTCAAGGCTCGTTTTGTTCCCGCCTTTTGAAAAACGGGTACTTTGAGCGAATTTTTATCATATGTTTGTAAGTCAGTAAAATAGACGACTTCACAAGATGAATTTGAACAAAATCCATACGACGGAGGAATAAAAAAAGCTTGTCATGCTCGATGCCTTAATGAACCAAGCTCCTCCTACTAATACTTACATTTTATTTATCATTCAGCTTTTTATAAATGGCATAAGAACCTAAACCTATTATATATGCCGCCAATGAAATTACACTTATACCATAACTATAATCTTTGTAATTAACTGGTCTTCCTGGCTCTGATAAGGTTCTGCCGAACCAAGAAGCTAATAAATATGTTACTAACATCATGAAGAGAGGTATTAGGTTTATCATTTTTTTTCTTCAATACGCTTCATCCCGCATTCTTCAATATTTAGTAAGACGTAATGTCTGATTTAAAACTTCCTCCTCCGCTTGATAGAAATTACCACATTACCATCTGCCCCGATCTACTCTTACTTATACGTTTCCATACATTGGAAAGTTACGTTACTCTGCCCGTTACTTTAATAAACAAAAGAGGAGCAGCAGCGAAGCAAGCCCCTCAACTATAGTTTCTCGTTAGCTTAACAAAAAAGCCGCAGTTGCCACGATATTTTGCTTCTTGATGAAAAGATTTTAAGACCAAATGACGTATTGCATTCTTGACGATTACGTCGGATTCAAAAACCGCCCGATAATCAGCTGTACGAAGTGTTAACAATCCACTATAGGTTCACATAAGTTAGACCACTCTTGGAATACCAAAAGTATTTCCTCCAAATTACGGCTTCCTCCCCTGCCCTTGAATAAATTTTCACTAACATTACAATAAATCCAATCAACATCAGTACGTTCGATATTTAGTATTTGAAAATCTTTATTCTCCAAAAGCGTTCCTTCCAGTCTTATATCAATAGCCCACCCTGGATTATCTAGAGTTGTTATTTTGATTCCATAGCTATGTTCCCAATCACCATCACAGTATTCTGAATACCAATGCTCCAACCATTTCAAAACATTCAATCCATAATCCTCCTTTATGATAAATAACTCCACATGGATTAAGTATCGTTCCTCGTTAGTTTAACTCCGAAATCAATTCACCTTTGCTTAGCGTATCTCCCTTAACTGGTATCATTATTATTTTAAACCGCTTTATACTCTTAGGCGTTTTATATCTTGTCTAGGCGGAAAGCCAAACATGCGAGAATATTCACGGCTGAATTGCGAGGGGCTTTCATAGCCTACTCGAGATGCCACATCAGCAGCATCTGCTGATTCGGTTAATAATAGGCGACGTGCTTCCTGCAATCGCAGTTGTTTTTGAAACTGAATTGGGCTCATAGCAGTTACCTCTTTGAAGTGTCTGTGAAACGATGAGATACTCATCCTGGCTATTTCTGCAAGCTCCTCAATGCGTAAAGGCTTACCGTAGTTATTGCTTATTTGTTCGATAGCCTCCCTGATTCCATAGGTGCCGCTTCCTTCCATTGCGATTTGCGCCAGCGTAACGCCATACCTCCCATGCAAAAGCCTGTATAGAATTTCCTTGGTGTAAATAGGAGCAAGGAACGGAATATCCTTTGGACTGTCTAGCAAACAAGCCAATCTGTATATTGAATCCATTATAGGTAACTCCATCTGACCCACAAACATAGCTCGTTCAGCATTTCCTTTTGGGTTGATTCCAATGTCAGAATCATTTAAAATCTCTAAGATTTCACTCGCTGTAAATTCAAGTCTTAAACCCAAATACGGAATGTCGGAAGAAGCTTCAGTGACTTGAGCAGTAACCGGCAAGTCAACAGATGTAATAAGGTAATTTGCAGGATCGTACTTGAAGCGCTCCTGTTCCAGCCATACTTCCTTCGCCCCTTGAGCCACAATGCATAAAGAAGGTTTGTAAACTCCGTTATTGGGTCCAGTCAAATTAGAGCGACGTATGAAAAACAAAGCCGGAATGGCTGTTCTGTGAACACCGTCCTGTACCGAATACCGCTCAATTAGTACAGCAAGTTCATTCTGCTGTTTAGTTATTGTTTCAGACATAAGATCCTCCTTGTTCCGTCATTCCTAGTTATTTAATTATATGCCATATGCGCCAATTACATAAGTGCAGTGAGAGGATTAGGCAATCATTTGGCATGAATGGGATAACGATCGCTTTTTCATTTGTTGCATAATAAGGTTATACCCCATTAACAAAAGGGAACAAAGGAGCGTATCGACAAATGAAATATGTGAAACTTGGAAATACTGGCTTGGATGTATCCCGGCTTTGTCTTGGCTGTATGAGCTTTGGAGTAGCAGAGCGGTGGCATCATCCATGGATACTTGATGAGGAGCGAAGTCGTCCTATTATAAAAAAAGCCCTTGAACTAGGTATTAATTTTTTCGATACGGCAAATGTGTATGCAGACGGAACCAGTGAGGAAATTATTGGGCGGGCTCTAAAGGATTATGCCAGTCGGGATGAAATTGTTCTCGCGACAAAGGTGCACGGACGTATGCATCAAGGTCCAAATGGCGCAGGGCTCTCCCGAAAGGCAATCATGAGTGAGATTGATAAGAGCCTTAAGAGACTGGGAACCGATTACGTTGAGCTTTATCAAATCCACCGTTGGGATTACACTACTCCCATTGAAGAAACGATGGAAGCTTTGCATGATGTTGTGAAGGCTGGTAAGGCAAGATATATTGGGGCTTCTGCAATGTACGCCTGGCAGTTTCTTAAAGCGATACATGTAGCCGAGAAAAATGGATGGACCCGGTTTGTATCGATGCAGAATCACTTAAACCTCATCTACCGTGAAGAGGAGAGAGAGATGCTGCCCCTTTGCAAGGTAGAAAAAATCGGTGTGATTCCATATAGCCCGCTTGCATCAGGAAGACTGACGCGTGATTGGTTGGAAACAACACTTCGTTCCGAAACCGATCAAATGCAAAAAATTAAATACGAAGCGACAGCAAATACAGATCGACTGGTCGCGGAGCGTGTTGCAGCAATAGCAGAAAAACATGGCGTTCACCGTATTCATATCGCATTGGCTTGGTTGCTTCAGAAAGAACCTGTCTCAGCTCCTATTATCGGTGCTACGAAAGTGTCTCAACTCGAAGAAGCCGTAGGTGCTCTATCGATTACGTTAACACCTGAAGAAATTGCGTCACTGGAAGAGCCTTATGTTCCCCATCACGTAGTTGGTGCGGTTTAATATAAGATACGACAAGAACGTCCTTATCAGTTATCAGAGGCGTTCTTGATAGAAAATCAGGCGGTAAAATGTGCATGCCGATCGCAGAAGCAACTGGATAATTACGCTTCTTTCGATCGTAATACATGCATTCACCACGGAAACTAAGGAGGATTTAAAGCTGTATATACGTTAAAAAAGACTATTTGTGATTAAAGGATATAGTCTATTCGTCATTTGTATGCTGCTGCTTGGTACCGGCATCTCCATCACAATGCCGTATTTATCCCTGTATTTTACAGAAGGCATTGGAATGAGTGCAGGAGCCTTTGGCGTTTTCATGGCTGTGAGTTCATTAAGCGGCGTTGTTGTGAACTCGCTCATTGCTAAACGTTCGGATCGCGGGATGGACCGAAAATTGATCATTCTGTTTGCCATAATTTCATCGGCTTGGATATGCCTCGTATTTAGTGTTTCATAACTTCTTTATTCTTTGATTGTTGTCAGTCTTTTTAGTGGATTAGGTGCTCCTGTCATGCCGCAAATCTTTGCCTATGCACAGGAATCTGCAAATGCAAGCAATCCCGATGACAAAACGTTTGCCATGTCCACACTGCGCTCTCTCTTTTCCCTTGGATTTCTAGTCGGACCGTTAGTCGGGACATTGTTTTTGAAATGGCTGGGCTACAAGGGGCTCTTTCTGGGGACAACCGCCATATACCTTACCATTGCATCTTTGGTATTCCTGTTTCTGCAAAAAAAAGCAGTTGAACGCAATACCGGAAAGAGAAAGAATACAGGTACCGCTTCGTTCAAAAACAGGCAGATCTGGCAGCCGTTTATCGCCTTTATTTTTCTGTTTGCGGTCGTTACCATTAACTCGTTCAACACACCGCTCTTTATTGTGAATGAGCTTCATGGTACGCATACGGATGTCGGACTCGTGGTTAGTGTTTGCGCTGGTCTGGAAATTCCCATTATGCTTGTGCTCGGTGCATTGGGCAGAAAGATATCGAACCATACCCTGATGATGATCGCCTGCGTTATCGCTGTTATTTATTACACCGTCTTAAGTGTATCGACCCATTCTTGGCAGTTGATCGCAGCGCAGGTTCTACAGGCAACGTTTATAGCGATTGTCTCAGGCAATGGACTAAGTTATTTCATGAATTTGATGCCTAACTTACCAGGGCTGTCCACAACCATCTATTCCAACGGGTCCATTATTGGAAGGTTAGTAGGTAATGTGGGCGGCGGAATGATTGCCCAGTTTGCAGGGTTTCGTCCTGTTTATTGGGCGTGTCTGGCAATTGTAATTTTATCCCTATTTATCTTATGGAGAACAAGCCCCCATGAGGAAATGGAAGCACAAATAGGTCACACTCGATCCGAGTAGTCTGCAATAGAGTGCTGTAAGAGGAATCGCTTACCTGTACGTTCTCGAAGCGCGCGGCGGACCGAGTGAGTCTGTTATGGATAAGACCTAAAAGATTTACAAATAATTTTTATAAACTGGAGGATTTTATATGCAAAAAGTAATTTTGAACAATGGTGTTGAGATGCCTATACTCGGTTTTGGTGTTTTCCAGATTGCAGATCAAAATGAATGTGAACAAAGCGTTTATGACGCTATTATGGCAGGCTATCGGCTGATTGATACAGCTGCCTCATACCTAAATGAACAAGCAGTAGGCAGAGCCATTAAACGGAGTGGCGTAGCAAGAGAGGAATTATTTATTACTACGAAGCTTTGGGTTCAGGATGCTGGTTATGAGCGCACCAAAAAAGCATTTGAAAAATCACTGGAAAGATTGCAATTGGATTATTTGGATTTGTATTTAATTCATCAGCCATTCGGCGATGTGCATGGTTCTTGGCGGGCTATGGAGGAATTGCATCGTGAAGGAAAGATCCGTGCAATTGGCGTTAGTAACTTCCATGAGGATCGTCTGATTGATTTGATCATTCATAATGAAGTAGTTCCTGCTGTAAATCAGGTTGAGACGCACCCTTTCAACCAACAAATTGAAAATGCAAAATTCATGAAAGAGAATCATGTTCAGATCGAATCTTGGGCGCCTTTTGCTGAAGGGAAAAATAACTTGTTCCAGAATGAAGTTTTAGTATCCATAGCTGGAAAATATAATAAATCCGCTGCCCAGGTGGTCTTACGTTGGTTGACACAAAGAGAAGTTGTTGTAATTCCAAAGTCGGTTCGTAAAGAGAGAATTATTGAAAACTTTGATATCTTTGATTTTGAATTAATCCAAGAGGATATGGAGTCGATCGCTACGTTAGATACGAAACAGAGCCTGTTCTTTTCACATCGTGATCCTGAAAAGGTGAAATGGATCGGTACCCGGAAACTCGATATCTAACCATCTTTCGCAAAACATCCGGCAGGTTGTGATTACGCAAAAAGAACAGAAATAAATCACTAACTCAACAATTGTCGTTAAAATATGGAGCAGATGCTTAGGTAATCTGCTCCTATTTCGTTCCAGTCTCCAGGTATAATTTAAGCAAATCTGCACGTACTTCAATAAAAGAAAAAAGGAACTGCTCAGCTGCAAATCCTCAACTATCGTTCCCAGTTAGCTTAATGACCTAATATTTTGTTTCATAAGAGAGGAGATTTTTTGCTCGTCTGTATTTTTGATCTTGTCTAACTGTTGAATAACCAATTCCTGTCGTTGTTTTGAATGATTTTGGCTAAACTTTGCTTTCCCTTCTATTCTGTTAATTTTCAATTTAAAGCCTTGAACTCCTTTATTCAAACCACTTAGAAAGTCGGGGTCTATATCCTGCAACCTGTAGGAACTATTAGGGGTTTCGTACTTCAATACCATATCATTTAAGGAAACCATTAACTCATTTTCGTCATCTATAAGTTCGACTTCACCGTATACATGAACGGTCACATAGTTCCACGTTGGAACTGCCTTATTCGTCTCATACCAAGAAGGGGAGATATAACAATGAGGACCATGAAATACTGCTAATACAATTTGATGCCTAATGTCTTTCCTTTGAGGATTTGGACGAGCAAAATGACCGTATAGGTACATATGATTTTTATCGAGAATTAATGGCAAATGGGTAGCATATGGTGCCCCATCATGTTGAGAAAACAATGTAGCAAAACTATTTTCTCTAATAATCTTATAGGCAATTGATATATCCGTAATTTCAAAATGCGAAGGTATATACATATGGTATTCTCCTCTCATACATTAATATATCAGTGTTTTGGTCATTATAAAATCAATTTGTTCTTCATCACCCATATAAAAAGAGTGCGCTCCAGTTTGAACAAAACCCTTTTTTTTATAAAAGTCAATTGCCTTCTCATTCTTTTCCCAAACGCCTAGCCAGATAATCTTTTTGTTTTGTCTTATGGCTACTTCCATCGCTTTGTTTAGTAGATATTTTCCAAGCCCTTTTCTTTGAAATTTGTATCTAATATAAATCCTCTCAATTTCGAGAGGCTCATCACCCATTTTTTTAGACAGAGAATCATTAAAATTTACCTTTAAATATCCAGAAAGTTCTTCATTAAAATAGATGAAAAAGAATTCTGAAGAGATATTGGACAATTCCTTTTCCAACTGTTTAGAGTTAAATGCTCTTTCCAAGTAGGCTTTCATATTTTCAGGAGAATTCTGATCTTTAAATGTATCGTTGAATGTTTCAATACTTATTTCTTGGAGTTTTTGTAAATCTTCACGGCCGCACTTCTTTATTTTTACAGTCATTTTAATATATAACTCCTTTATACAAAATCAATAATCTCTCTTATTCCCCTTTTTTACAAATTCCCAGTCAATTTCTATATTTTTTCTAACTCTTTGAAGAAGATAAAAAATGGATTCTGCTTCTCTATCGGAAAATCCCGCTAATGCAACACTATTCGAATGATAATTTTCTCTTTTTATAAAAGGAAATACATTATTCCCTTTTTCTGTTGGAAAGAGTTTTTTTATCTTTTTGTTATGTTCATCATCTTTCTTTTCAACAAAGCCATTAATTTCAAGGTTTTTTATTGCACGAGCTGCGGTTGTTCGGTCTACTTTAATCATTTCAGCTAACTTTTCTTGAATTATTCCTGGATTTTCACATATTCGAACAAGGTACAAATACTGCCCTTTTGTAAGGTCATATTCTTTAAATTCTATATTGCTTATAGAATCTAAAGCCCTGGCAATCATTCCAATTTCACGTAGGATTTCTTTCATATATGCAACTCCATCATTTTTTTACTATCAGCACTTTAATAAATATTATAATATTTTTGTTGTATTTACAACATTTTTGATGTGATCAGGGCGCTATGGCTGTTTTAATAAAAAATAAATCTTGAAAGGTCGCATCATTAAGAACTTAAGAAACACTTAATATGTTGTTTATGTAATAGGAATTATAATATTAAGTCTCTGAATAGCTTTCACAATTCAGTCAGAGCTTGGTACATCACCTTTTGGTGCACTTTTAGTTGACCTTTCCATTAATGTGGGGCTCCCAATGTCTTGACACCGGGGTGCATGTGTGAAGGCGCGTCCACGTGTGTTCCGGTTTGGCCACCCATCGAAAGCTGCCGCAGGTCCCAGGTGTGACACTCGTATGTGTGCGCTACCTTGACTTTTACCTCCGGATCGCTGGGATAAACGTGCATGCCGTCCGCAATCGGCAACGACAAATTGATCTCTCTCACTCAGGCGCCTCCTTTCCTGCAAGCTATTATCCAAATTTCACTTCAGTTTGACTTGAACTAACGTTCCTCGTTAGTTACTCAACTAATGCGATCATGAATCGCATGTCGGGAAAATCTGGTTTCATCATCGTATGTAACCTCTAAGGAAATATAAAAACAATACAAAGTAATGTTGAAAGTTATGTCACGTCGTGATATAGTCGTAACACGACATATATACTTGTGACATAGTTAAACGGGTACAAAAACAAGTGAGGTGGTTATTCTGGACACTGAAAAAGTGCTGAAAAAGTATGTACCCATGACAGAAACGGCGTTTTATATACTCTTATCCTTAGCTGAACCGCGTCATGGATATGGAATTGTTAAACACGTAGAAGAAATTTCTAATTCTCGAATTCGATTAGGTTCAGGCACCGTATACGGAACTTTAACAAAAATGCAAAAAGACGGGATTATAACAGTATTTGCCGACGAGGAAAGAAAAACGGTATACGAAGTGACAGAGATTGGGCATAAATTAATCACTGCTGAGATCGATAGACTTAAAGAACTGTACCAGAATGCACTGAAATACGGGGAGGATTTTTATGATTACAAAAGTATTTAGGCCATTCTGGAGCTACGATGTGCAGAAAACCGAAGAGTGGCTCTCATCTTTGGCAGAAAACGGTCATGAATTAGTGAAAATACATCGAGGAACACGGCATTTTTTCTTTCAGCAAGGCGAGCCGAGAAAAAGAACGTACAGAATCGGGTACGATAAAATTCAAACCAATTCACTGTCTAAAGTTATATTAGATGATGGATGGGTGAAGGCTTTGCAGAGTGGAAACTGGTATGTAACGGCGAATGAAAAGCCTCTTGAACAAATAAAAGCCTTCCCAGTACGCGAAGGTATAATCAAACATAATAAGATGATACTGTACATTTTCGCGAGTGTTTTAATCTATTTAACAGTCATTGCTGTATTTAATCTTATCCTCGGTTTGGTAATATTTTTCCAAGATGTACCTGGTCATTTTGTCGAAAGTCCTCTTTGGATTTTAACATACTTTTCAATAGGCATTGGAATTCCCTATGGGTACTTACACTTTATTCTGTTATTAAAATTAATAAGACAAACAAGAAATTGATTGGAGAAAAAATACAACGAAAGGAACTACTGGGGAGGGGCCAAGTTGAAAGAAGGCTAAGCAAGGACGAAGAGGAGCAGTTCAGACGTTCAGGTCAACTAATTGTTAAGAGAAGGTTTGGATGGATGTATGCTCCGGATAAACTTGAAAAGTGGCTCGAAGCAATGGAAGAGCACGGGCTTAATCTTTATCGTGTTGGTAAAACAGGAACCGTTTTTTATTTTATAATGGGAAGTCCTCGTAAAGTAAGTTATTGCGCGGATTATCAAAATATTGCAGATGAAGGCTACTTCGACATTCACAGAGATGCGGGCTGGAAGAGTACTTTTATTTCCACCTCATCTATTCAAAAATGGACCCTATGGAGCCGTGAATATTCAATGGACGAGGAACGGCCACAGATATACAGTGATAAATCACATCAATTAAAACATGCTAAACGCATAGCCATAACCTATTCTTGTATGTTTCTTCCACTATTAATAATTTATATTTTATTTGTAGTGGCAAATATTTACTGGATGTCCCATCACAGTCTGGATAAAATGAAAATTATAAACATGACTTTGCATGTACTACTAATCCTAACTTTTGGTTCGTTCTCAGTCAGAACTTGGCTGTACTACAGGCGACTAAGTAAGCGTTATAAGTACAATTTGTGATTTCAAGAGGGTATAAGAGTTCAAAATCCCTTGAAGAATGGGATTTTGCTTTCATGAAACAATGTAAAAAGTCGCCCTGCGATCTTTCCCATTAAGATCTAGAAAATACTGCGGTATTTCTTCATTACGGACCTCTACCGCTTGCTTAATTAATGGTTGCCCGTATCTATCACGAACATCTATTTTATTAAAGCAAACCCAGTTGCATTCCATTTTCGCTTCAAGAAATAACCAAAATCTTCTAATCCCAAATGTGTGCAGATAGGAAAATGTCCCTCTCGTTTTAAGCTATTATAACCTGATAAGAATAGAGAGGGACTTCACTTCCCAGACAAGCACTTATTTTGAGAAAGAGCACATAAATGCCGTAATTATTTTGACTCCCTAGAAATATAGATTAATATATAGAATAAAAAGAGGGGGTTACTATATGGAAAGATCAGAAATTTTGGCAATTATTTCATTACTGGTATCCATCTTTCTTATTCTTAAGTTAATAGGCATGCAAGCCCGCATTAATGAGCTGAAGTACGATGTTGCACGTCTGGAGGGACTGCCAGAAGCCTATCCCTTATCCAAACAGGCAACAGCTCCCGTTTACGTGAAGTCCCTAGATGCTTTGGAACTTGCCCCGGAGTTGGAACAGCGACTTCAGTTTCTACTGACGGGTGGCAAGAAGATTGAGGCCATCAAAGAACTAAGGGAAGCCACTGGACTCTCTTTAAAAGCTGCCAAAGATTGCGTGGATGCTATGATAAATCGCTAGGACTCTATCCCTTTTTTCCTCATTTTTTACAATTACATTATGAATTGGTATCTTATCTTCGAAGAAAATAATGTCTTAAGCAGACAAACTAGTTCACTATCGTACCCGTTAGTCCATCCGTGCATCCCCTTCGTTGCACCACAGAGCATGAAAGTTAATCCGTTCTTTCATGGTAGCTTAATATTCAGTTCTCTTGTGTCTTCCATGAATCCTTCATCCATCCACCAACAGGCCCAAGAACATAAGAACAGATGGCTTCCAACACTTCTTTTGAACCGAGTGATTCAAGGCAGTCATCAAGCAGATTCGCCATACTAGCATCGCGAACTCTTAATTCATCGACTTGATATTTCGTTTTTACTATCCACCATTTACGTATTATGAATTGTGCTTCAACACATTTTCGAAGAATTTCCAATGATATCCATTGCCGTTCCCGGTACTCCTCTTTGTCGCAAAAATCTTCCCACAAATCAGTTATCTGAACTCGGATTTTTCGGATTTCTTCAGTTGAAGGGTGATTAGGACCATCATGATAGGAACTCAAGGCTGACGATTGTAAATTTCGCCACCTTTCAGTGTTTCCTATTAAACATTTTCCGGTGGCAAGCATAACTGTAATTGTGGCAATATTGGTACCATTCCGTTCAAATTCTTTAACGACATGTTCATACCATGACCAAGGCGCAATCATTAGTTGGAATTCACGACCAAGATGAATAAGACTCTCCCGTTGAAAATTTGAAATCTCACTTATGTAACATAGGTCAATGTCGCTGTGGTACGTAGCCTTTCCCAATGCATAAGAACCGCAAAGAACAACGGTCTCCACATTACCTCGACTAGGTAAGTCCTGTTGTAGAAACGCGTTAATAAAATCCATAATGTTGGAGTCACTCTGAACCATAAACTCCCCCCTTCCTGTATGCTATTCCAAATAAAACCAAAGATCACCTTTACTCATTAAGGTAGCCTTTGGTTTTTTTTGATACTATCCAGTATTTACTTGATAATATTTATTGTATTATAATCATTGGCATGTGCATTATTATTTCCCGTTCATATGATAGATTAGTTGGACAACACCAGAGGAGAACGTTTTTGTATTAACCATTTTTAAATTCAACCTCTGTTTAATATCAATAAACAACGGTTTTCCTTCTCCCAAAATAACAGGGTGAACAGATAATCTAAATTCATCAACAAGCCCTAAATTGATAAAAGTTGTAATAAGACTCGCTCCGCCATATAGCCAGATGTCTTTACCAGGCTTATTCTTTAATTTATTTACTTCTTCAAGAATATTATCATTTATAAATAATGCTTTATTATCAGTCCCTTTTTGCGTTCTAGAAAACACATATTTTTCTTTACTATGAACTAATCCCCACATTTCTTTTTCAGTTTCAGTATCTTCAATTTCTGGAGTAAATTGTCCCCACAAATCATAGCTTTTTCTTCCGTATAAAATAGTATCAATTTGATTTAAGAAATTAATAAACCCTATCTCAGAGTCCATAATGCACCAATCAACTTCCCCATTTTTCCCTTCTATAAAACCATCTAAAGTAACTGCTAAATCTAAAATTATTCTTCGTTTCATGATTTGTTACTCCTTTCGTTGATCTACCATCCATTATAGACCTTAAATATGTCACCTTATGTCATATTAATACCGGAAAGGTATCTTTCAACTATGCTGCCCTTTAGTTGAGTACCGGTACCGGTCAATTTTCTCGATGGTTAGTATACCAAAAGAACCGACGGTACAGTTCTCGTCTTCGTTCTCCACGCAGTTGGGCATATATTTGAGTGGTGGATGCTTTTTCATGACCCAACATGCCTTGTATGAACTCCAGGTGCGCTCCATTATCCAACACTTCTCTTTGTTTGGATCCTTTCCCATTTACAATCGCCGAGCAACGTTCCCAGTTGAGATCTTCAATATTTATCTTTTGTACCTCCCCAAAACGGCACCCGGTACTGTATAGGAACTCAAGTAAGGCTCGTTCTCGAAGGGAGAGGCAGGATATCTTCAGATGAATCACGTCTTCTTCAATCAAAAATTTCGGAATGCGCTTATCCATCTTTGGTTCTCTTAATTTCAGGGAGGGATTTGTCGCGAGGTAACTTTCTCATATGCAAAGCGAAACAGAGACCGTATAAATCGGTAGCAATATTATTCCGTAAGCGTAACGACTAGTAGGTCGTTACTTACAATTACGCCTACTCATAACTGCCCTTTAGGCTCAAGACTGCTGTTAGTATCGGCAGCCGAGTTCTGGTTGTTTATTGACTCTCGTTATCCGTTAGCGTGATGACCCTTCTAAATCATTGATGCGTCTGTTTACCTCTAACCAATTAGAAGCACGATAAACCAAATCAATGTTCACAGAAGTATTATACGGCTGTTCAAACAAAATTACTGGAATTTTCTTATCGGCAAATTGTTTTGCATAATGGGGGGCATCATCAATTAACACACTTATCTCGGAGTCTATACATTCCTGGAGCTATCTTCGGTGAAAGCAATATTATGGTATCTAATCCCATTATGTTTAAGCCAATCAATTGTAACATCTCGAAAAAGTAAAGGACGAGCTGTAATAATTGATATTTGATGACTAATAAATAATTCCTGTAATACTTCCACTGCCATGGGAAAAGCCGACGAGTTCCAATGAATATCGTGACCGTATTGATGATAAACTTTTTCACGCTCAGTATTGTTCCACCCATATAGACGGTAAAAATAAAAATCCTTAACATCTTCAAGAGTATACGATAAACCAGAAGCTTTATTATAAAAGTGCAAATATGACGAAGTGGCATCAAGAACTGTATTGTCTAAAACTACTCCAATATGCATTTTATTTCATCCTCAGCTTTTAACTATTTATACCAGGGTAGTGTACAAAATTTATTCACCTATATTGCCCTTTAGCTTAATGATGCTGGTTTTCAAGGCAGACTGAGTTTATCAAATCACCTAACGAGCCAATCCGCTGTTCAACTGAATCAACATGATAAAACGTACATGTGTTTCCGATTCTATTCAGTTCATTTGTTGAGGAGTACAACTTCTTCTTGTCCTATATTACGGAGTTTTGTTATGGAGTCTATGTTTGTTTGAATGGGTTGTCTAGTCGTTCTAATCTTTGCAGTTTTATATTAACACATATTGGAAGTATCCTGCCCGTTAGCCATACATGCAGTGCAAGCACCGCACCAGAGATGATGAAAATGGGTTAAGGAATCCGTCAATACTGCTACTATATTCAACCGAATTCTTTAATTTTGAAATATTGTTTTCAACAACAGCTAACAATTCATTTCTGGGCTTGTCCTATTTGCATAAAAAAACTCAGCCTATCAACAGATAGACTGTAATCTTATAACTTTTCAGCGCTTCACTTTATAAAACTCATGATACAGCTTCATCAGTGCCCTCTTCTCAATCCGTGACACGTAAGAGCGCGATATCCCCAACTCCTTCGCTATCTCCCGCTGCGTCCGCTCCTCCCCGCCAAGCTCTAAACCAAAGCGACCCACTACGACTTCTCGCTCCCGCTCATCCAATATATCTAAATTCTTATAGATTTTGCTTTTCTCAATCTTCAGCTGCACCTTATCCACGACATCGTCGGCCTCCGTGCCGAGAATGTCAATCAATGTAATCTCATTTCCCTCCTTGTCCGTTCCAATAGGGTCATGCAGGGAAACGTCTTTGCGTGTTTTCTTCAGCGAACGCAGATGCATCAGAATCTCATTCTCAATGCAGCGGGCTGCAAAAGTGGCCAGCTTGGTTCCTTTATCCGGTGAAAACGATTCGATCGCTTTGATCAATCCAATCGTTCCAATACTAATTAAATCCTCCAAATCTTCGCCTGTATTGTCGAATTTTTTGACTATATGAACACGAAACGATGTAAAAAATTTTGTTGCCGTGATGGGTGACCTTCAATAAAACGGAATTTTTCATAGTAATTATAACTTAACTCATAAGTTTGCCACTTTGGCATGCTTATACTTCCAATTAACTGTGGCTAACTTATGCTTCCAAAATCAAGAAAACATTAATAAATCAACTGTTTTAGCTATATTGCGTAGCGTAAGCATTAGGAAAAAAGGAAAATAACCAATTGCTTCTGCAAACGGTTTGAGATGTTGAAATCGTTCTTCATTCTGTTCGTAAAAGGATTCTATTTCTCTTTGCCGATTTTTTTATGAAAAGGAGGATATTATGTTGAAACCTGGTCACATTGTAATTACTGACGATCAATTGCAAGACGTTATGTTTAACGGTACTAATATACAAGCATAGCAAACTGGGCAAGCACTTCATCAAGGCGGTTGGAGTCGACATTCTACGGGTAGGATGACTTTCTGTGACAAATAATTCCTTATAATAATCCTTGCGACTCTCAAGGTATTTTTTAGCCAAACCTTACATTCGGTTGTAAAATACACTTCCCTTTGTTTAGAACCCTTCCCATTCACAATGCCCGAGCAGTTCTCCCAGTTGATATCTTCGATATTTAATTTCTGTACTACGCCTACACGACGCCCGTGCAATACAGAAAATCTAAAAGAGCATGCTCACGCGGCGAATCACAGGATATTTTCAGATGGATAACATCTTCCTCAATTAGAAATTTTGGGATACAATTCTCCATTTTTGGTACTCTTAGCTTTAAGACAGGATTCGGGTTTGACACCTTTTTCAAAGGAAAACAGATCCCTGGCTAAAAGGACTTACTCAAGGAAGAAGTAGCTTCCTGAGTACGTCCTTTGCACTATCGTTCTTCGTCGCAATATTGGTATAAGTGCAACTTCCTTTCCTTTTTGAGGGAGGATACCTGAAATAAGTTTACCTCTTGAATGTAATTAAAGAATTCCCCATCGACCCTCCCGTTTGCGACTTTTCGGCTCCTGCGGAAGCTAGGGATTCAGTCCATAAATGATTCATCCTTCGATATTTCTCCCCCTGGGAAAAAAATAGCTCGATTTCAGCAATGGTGTTCATAAACACGGGTTCAATTCTTCGACTGTCACGAGGTTTTGTTTGTCATTTTGTAAGGGATTACGGTGAACCTATTCATGATTATCTTATCCAGACCCGGCACATTGCCTAATTACTCTGCAAAGCGGTCAAATTAAGTCCAAAAAAACCTTATCCGAGCGCACAACCTGGAAACTTTCTGCCCGTCCTCGGATAAGATCTCATTGGCACTGCTACATCTCGATGAATACTTTTCCCTGCTCCACCGACAAATCAAACGTTTCTACTACAACCTCGTAGGTTTTTGTGCGGACTTTATTATCTACAACTAGACCGCCGGTTTTAATGTCAAATTCCCAATGGTGCCACGGACAACGAACGATTTCCCCTTCTTGTTCGTAAACAAATTGCCCGGGTAGCGGCGATGTGACCCATGAAGTAATCGGCCCTTTGCAAAGATGGGCCCCCTGATGAGGACAATAATTAAGAATGGCATGAAGCTTTCCGGATAATTTATAAATTCCTACGCTCCGCCCTTTTACATCAACAATTTTCGGTTCGTCCTCCGTGAATTCATCAACTGTTCCCAAATAATGGAGCACCATCGTTATTCCTCCGTTTTGTCCGGCATAGGCAGGCCATAGTACTTGGCAGCGTTATAGTAAAACACATTATCTGTTGTTTCTTTGTCCATTTTTGGGAAAACGAGCTTCGGCGAGTCGAAATCCCAATGCGGGTAATCGCTGCAGAAGAGCAGCTTGTCCTTGGCGTGCATAGCCTCGAACAACGTATCGAACGCTTGTCGGTTCGGCGCTTCCTCAATCGGCTGGGAGCCGATGTACATGTTGGTAAGAAAATATTCGCTAGGCTTTTTCTTCACCCAAGGCGTCTGCTCGCGCAGTGCTTTCCAATCCTGGTCAAGACGCCACAAGTAAGGAGCGACCCAGAAGACGCCGCCTTCGATAAACGCCACCTGCAGCTCCGGAAATATTTCGAATACGCCTTCGAAGATAAAGCTGGCCATATGGGCCATGTAAGCTTGCGTACGGGCAGCACGATATTCAATATAGTACGAAGGATAGCCGACATTCGTAGCGGATGCGTTCATCCCATCGCCGATAGCTCCTACATGCATGGTGAAATTGATTCCATGCTTCAAGCAAGCCTCATATATCGGATGAAATATTTTATTTCCGTAAGGATGATGCGAGCCCGACGGAACATAAGCCTGAACCATTCCGGGATGGGAGCCGAGCCGTTCGATTTCCCGAACCGATGCAGCTACATCGTGAATCGGCAGGTAGATGGAGCCTCTGAACCGGGGCTCCTTGTCGAGCCAATGCTCAATCGTATAGTCGTTGAAAGCGGAACACAATGCGGCCGAGTAATACGTATCGGCAGTGTTCGTGCACGCTATAAATTCGCCTGTCAAAATTCCGTAGCGGATGTCAAAAGGCTCCAAAAGCTGCTCGACCATGAAATCAAGATCCGAACCGGCAGGACCACCGCCTGGAGGGAAAGAATCGGCTCTTTTTCCGATGTTGCCTCCGTTCATCGTACCCGGCCCCCCGCCAAAATTCGGTCCCCACAGTTCAATACGCTCCCTGTATTTACGTGGCAGGTAAGGGAACAGCTGCTTGATGTCCTTATAAGTATGATGGATATCGCAATCAATAACTCCAACGCCTTTGCGTTCCTTTGTCTTGTTGGCCGTTGCTTCTATTAAACTCATGTTTTCATCTCCTCTTGTTTGTTTCGGCAAGATCTGCAAGCGCATGTTTTACATATCTATCATATAACCAGGACCGTCCTGACGAAAATAGTATTTCGTCAGGGCGGTTTGTCATTTTGTAAGGTCAATGCTATACTTTAGCCTGCTGGCAACAGACCGATTTAAGGAGGTGCGGATGAAAAAAATGGGTAAGCGACAGCATCCTGACAAGTACGAAGAATCACGCAATTATGTTGTTAACGAGTTGTCCTTGAACGGCGGCTTATGGCCAGTCCGGATGGGACGCATCAAAGCAGGCCCGGATCATCGCTTCCCGCAGCGGATGATCGATTATTACGCATTGCATTTTGTTATGAACGGAAAGATTCGTCATGTCTACGGAGAACAGCAGGTCGAGCTAGCCAAGGGCGATGTTTTTTGTGCATATCCGGGCATCGTATACCGCCATTTTATTATTCCGTCCGACCAACCCTTGGAAATGATTTGGGTTTCCATCGATGGTGGGCAACCTCCGCTGCTGCTCGGGAAAGCCGGCTTCCGTCCATCTGCCCCTTACGTCCCAAGTTTGATCGGTAAAGAACTCGAAACATCGCTCGTTCATCTGTTCAGTCAACAGGAAGATAACGGCAGCCGGAGACAAGTAGAGTTGATTGCGGCTATCTACCGTATATTTGGACTTATGATTCCACAAAAAAGCACCGACAAGTCCGATGCAGGACCTGCTGGCTGGATTCCCCGAAGCATAGAGTACATGAATATGCATTACACCGAAAATATCAACGTGCAAGACGTTGCTGCGTATATTTCGGTTCACCGGGCTTATTTCTCCAAAATATTCAGCGAGCAAACCGGAATGACGCCCATCCAATATTTGCAAAAGCTACGCATGGAGAGAGCACTTCAGCTTCTGCAGCAAACACGGTATACGATCACGGAAATCGCAATTATGCTTGGTTATCCCGATTTATATTCCTTCACCCGGGCGTTCAGCAAGCATTACGCAGCATCTCCGAGTAAACTGCGCGAAAAAATGCAGCAATGACCGGTGGTCAATCCACAACTATTTATCGGCAACGTTCCGGCCTATCTTTTACATTCCATCTACCAACAGACGCAGACATTACAAAAGCCGCCCTTTCCTGTGATAAAAGGAAGGATGGCTTTGTTTTGGATACAACACTTTATTTTTCCATATAATAACCCCATGCAGTTAAAGATTGGCGTTGGCAATAACTTTTTGTTGATCTTTCAAAAAGTCAGGTACATTTACGATCACTAAACTATTCTTATCAAGTCCTTTTTTCACTTCGATCACTGTACCATTTTTGATGCCTGTTTCTATAGGAGTTCGTACCGCCTTCGTTCCCTGCACGGTCCATACATAGATTGTTCCATTCTAGCTTTGCTTTACTGCCCGTGAAGCACTTGCAGCGCAGATTTCACTCGACTCACGACAAAGCTCACATCGACATTAGTAAAACGGAATTTTTCATAGTAATTGTGGCTTAACCCATAACTTTGCCGATTTG
>NZ_WHOD01000042.1 GCF_013141765.1 Paenibacillus foliorum | reverse complement strand
GCGAAGTGGGTCGGCAATTTGATGACGATTTTCTTTGGTAGTATTTTTATTGGTACGTGGATTGAAAAGGCAGTTCGGCACCCCATATTAAGCTGGCGAAGCCCACGACTACCGGTAGGACTACCTGTTTTCCTTGATCGCATAGCGAGAACAAATTCTTCGCAAACATGTATTGGAGGACCCACCAGAAGTAAGGTACAATCGGAGCGAGATAAAGATTTCCTTATAATGGGAGTGGATTGCGGATGAAATACAGCTATTGTCCAAAATGCGGGGGTTCCCTGCGACTTAATGAGAACAAGGAGCTATCGAAGCCCCTCTGCAGCGTGTGCGGATTTGTGTTTTACCAGAATCCATCGGTGGGCGTAGCTATGATTCTCATCCGGAACGGCAAGGTGCTGCTTGGCCGAAAGCGGGGACGCTACAGCGGGCAATGGTGTGTGCCATGCGGTTATGTGGAGTGGGGAGAGGATGTGTATGAGGCGGCAAAGCGTGAAATGTTGGAGGAGACGGGACTGCGCATAGAGCTTACCTCTCTCTATACTGTCAGTTCCCTTTATGGCGAGCCGTACGTAGGCACTGAATGGTATAATCCCGAGCAGCAGAGCGTCATGATCTGGTTTTTGTCTAAAGAGACCGGCGGGGAGCTTCGTGCGGGAGACGATATCGACCAAGTAGGTTATTTCTCATACGAGGAGCTCCCCCGAATCGCTTTTCCCGCACATGAAATCGTGATTCACAAATTGCTGGAGGAGCAGCTCATAAGCTAGCCATCCTTAAACCCGCCCGTCTGATCGCTTGTATTAGAGTGTGTACAATCTTGAAATCATTAAATCGCGTGGGTTGGGTGATGCTCACGTACGGCTGGAACGTAGCATCTTCGTATCCGCTAATAATTCTGAACTTCATCCTCTGGATCACTAGGCTGCACAGCCCAGTTTCCAATTTTTATTTTGGAAGGCAAGTTGATGCAAATTTGATGCAAAAAGAGCGGGAGAAAAGTGATTTTTATCAGTTGATAAGAGTGAAAACAGGTTATGAAAATATTGGACAAACCTAGACAAAATAAGGGGTTTTTGAGTGATTGAGGTTTTGGGAAGTGAAACCAAGTAATGATGTATTTTTG
>NZ_WHOD01000041.1 GCF_013141765.1 Paenibacillus foliorum | reverse complement strand
TAACCGATTCCTGCCGGAACATTTGACAAAACAGGTGGGTAGCAATTGACGCTCACGATCCTTTTGAAGCAAGGGTAATCTTCAGCATCTTGTTGGACATTCCAATAGTAAGTCTGCTGCTATACACCAACTTTCGTTTGCCCTTTCAATTAACTACCATCGGTTTGTTCCCTCGCTAATATCATACTAATTGGCTTTCACTGTATATTCTAGCAGCATCAAAGTATCCTGCCCGTTACTTTAATAAACCAAAAGAGGAGCTGCCACGCGGCAAGCCCCTACACTATCGTTCCTCGTTAGAGCTCAATAAATCGGTTTGTAAATCCTATCCGTATCAGTATCAATTACGAAATCAGCCTTTACATTATTATCAAGAGGTATCTGCTCAAAACTATGGAGTTTGCAAAATACATCAGGTAAATCTCTAATAATAGAAGTCAGATTTTTCGCTTGTAAATACTTTTGTTTTAATTCCTGTTTATTACACTTGACACCTATAATATGAACTCTGTGATAATAGGCATCAAATTCAACTAACATTATCATCACGACTGGTTGCTAACCAATCCATATAGCTTAGAATACTTACATAATAACTCATACTGAGTCCATAAGTTAATCTTATTAATTAATCAGCATTACTGCCCTTTACTCAACGAGGCTGCCGATTCATGCCGGCAGCCTCGTCCTGGTTTCTTATTGAACAAACGTTATCCGTTAGCTTAATCTCTTTCCAATCATACTCTATAAAAATGAGAAGTTTTTATATAATTGAGGTCTCGTGCTCTGTCTTGTGAGTCAAAAGCAACAT
>NZ_WHOD01000040.1 GCF_013141765.1 Paenibacillus foliorum | reverse complement strand
GAAAGGATAGAAGTTACCTTACAGCTTTCGCACGGCTTCAAAAGTAATGATTTGACGCGCACTAGATGGTTGCTGTTGGTAAACATAATCAGCAGAACATGTAATATCAATGAAGCCAATACTTTCTAAAATAAGTTTAAATTCATCGATTCCATACCAACGTATTGCAAAACGTTGTAACTCGCTTTGAATCAACCTTCCTTGACGCCATTTTTCATATTTTATATAGGATACTGTAAATTGATTAAGCCAATCCATTTCAATTGATTTGCTTTCCATTGTAACTCCATCCCCGTTAGGTAGAGAAAAAGTTGAAGTAGAAACTTCTCCTGTTTTCCAACCGTGAGGTAATTCAAGATCAACAATCAAACGTCCCCCTGGAACAAGATGTTTATAAAAGGATCTCAATGCGTCTAGAGAGTCTTCTCGCTTTTCGATTAAACAAAAGGAACCAGTAGGAATAATAATCGCATCATAATTAAATGGCAATGAAAATTCCTGTAATTTACCTTCATATAAATTAGGATTCAATCCTCTTTCTTCACAACGTATTCGACACGAATCCAACATTTCAGGAGAATAATCGATTCCATCAATTGTATATCCTGCCTCAAGAAGTGGAATTATAAATCGCCCTGAGCCAACTCCAGCTTCAAGAATACGCCCCTGACAAGTCTTTAACCGTTCTTGGTAATATTCAATATCCCCGTCTAAAGAGTACCCCACAGGTTTTGTGAAATCATAGACTTCGGTACAAAGTGTACTGTAATAACTAAACATATTTTTTTCCTCCGTTTTTTTATGTACGGAAGATTATTAATAAAAGAAGTTTCTAATATTAACGCTTCCGTACCTCGAATTTTTTAGATGAATGAACTGATCTGACTATCATATACAACCACTCACTTTCAATAAAATCTAATAATATTGTATATTATCTATTTTTCCGAATCAAATTTGGGTACAAGAACTGCCGGTTACTCGATAGTTGCCACCACGCTAGCCTACCCGTTAGATGAACAAGGCTGCCGTTCATATCGGCAGCCTTGTTTTGGTTGTTTGTTATTCACTTCGTTTAGACGGGGGACGATTAGGTAAATTAGCAGTTGCTTTATCCCTGACTGGAATAATCCTTCTCATCTCAAGAACCGCAAATATGCTTCAAGCACCTCTTACAGGTAAAATCGTTGATTTTTCAAAACACACTCCGGATTTTTAACTGAACAATTAAGGTTAATTATTTGGGGTTGCGGTTAAAAACCATGAATTTTTTTGTATATAAACAACATATATACTAGAAATAGAAATCGACAAAATCAATGATTTTATAGGTAATTAGTCTGATTCTAGTATATAATGTTTATAGTATTAAGGTGAATTATACTAATAATTAGGAGGAAAATGAGAAAGCGAATTAAGATACTTAAAAAATGCAAGGTTTTTTGTCGGAAATTGATTAATTGATATAAAAATAATTAAAAAAAGGAAGGTATCACATGAAACGCTTTTCATCATATGGTTTCGTTATAGTCCCGGTTCTGCTATTGCTCTTATTAAGTGGATGTGTATTAACAAATACATCCTCAATGAGTTTTAACTTTGGGAATACGTTAAATAGCTCAGATCAATTATATGTAAGATATTCAGATAAAACTGTTTCAAGTCAGAGTATTCAATCCGGGCAAACGTCAGTAACAATCCCGACTGACAGTAGTAAAACAATTGTAGGTTTTTATATGAGCGATGGCAATGTAAGCTGGGTTCCCAATAGTCAGTACGGGCCTACTGTAAATCTGTACCAAACAAACAAACCCAGGATTCCTGTAGATCATGTCGTTCAAGTCGTTCAAGCAAGTGAACCAAAGGTTGATTCCAATCATCCAGAGTTTGTAGATGTGACATTTGCTGTTTATGGTACTAATGGTCAACTTGTGGATGATCAAACGGAAGTATTTGCCCATTCCACTGATTCAAACGTGACCTTTTACAACGCAGACTCTAATGATACTCAAGGAAATTATACTGTAAAGGAAGGTTACTCCTGGTATACGGTCAACGGACTTGTCACATTTGTGATTCAGTCCGACATTAGTAATATCTCGTCAATACCTATTTCTTTGTATTCGGGTTCCAAATTAATATATGATTCGAATATTAGTCCACCACTTCTTCCTAGTAACGTTGCTTCGTTAAGCTCGCTCAATCTAAGTGGAATCACCTTAGATCAAACAATGAGTGGCAGCGTATATGCCTATACGGCAACTGTGCCTAACTCAGTTTCCGTCACAACAACTACGTATAGCACTGCAGAAAGCCAT
>NZ_WHOD01000039.1 GCF_013141765.1 Paenibacillus foliorum | reverse complement strand
GGCTGCATGACATAGCTTATCTTGGAGTTGTTGAACTTTTTCCTTTGGTGTTGTTAGCCTTGTGGCATTCACTCACTCGTACCTCCTTGATAAAGCTTGAACAAAGCAGGACTCCTTCCCTCCCGCCGGTTATGTTGTCCTTGCGGTTCCTTGGTACTATGAGCCCCTCGGACTCCCTTCCTGCAGAAAACCCACTTCGTCTTTTGGACTTATAGGGCGCCTCTTTACAGTTTTTTTTCCTGTGCAGGGGAGGGTCTCCCCAGTTCACTGCACCATCTTTCATACCATGCCGATCCCCATACGCCGGAGGTTTCTTCGTTGTTGTTCCAAGTTCTTTACAACTTCCATGGCCTTCATCCATCATTGCGAGACTCGGCTTCCTCTTTTCCCTCTTGCGAGGCCTTTTTGACGACGCGGCAGGATTCACTTTATGTTACGGCCTGATATGTTGCTCGCCCTGTCTCTGACAGGTACTTTCGTCGATACGCTTCTACGTACTGATTTCGCCATACGCAGGTATCCTAGCTACAAAGGTGGCTTGGTCCCTCCTTCGGTTGGACTTTCACCAACTAGAT
>NZ_WHOD01000038.1 GCF_013141765.1 Paenibacillus foliorum | reverse complement strand
GAACGATAGTTTAATAAACAACAGACGGCAGCCGGCCATAACGATCGGCTGCTTTTTCATTAAAGTAACGGGCAGATTAATACTAAACAGTTAACATGGAATAATAAACCACAACAAAATTGTGGAGGGTTTAAATTGAAACAAATTCTTGTTGCTTTATTAATTTTGGGCAGTGTGATATTTAGTCCTAAGTACGGAAATGCAAATGTATCCATGCCTTGCAGCTCAGTCCTAGAACCCGTAAATATTGGCTATGTAAATGCAAAAGGAATAGCTCTGGTCTATAAAGTGAAATTAACACCCAGCTTTCCACGTACCAGTATAAGCATTCATGCTAACCATCTTCCTACACCATCATCTATTGGAGAATATGATGGCTTTGAGGGCTTTGCATTTATTCAAAATGAGATTAGTTGGAGATTCAAACTATATCCAACACCAGAAGAAGGTGGTCCTACTTGGGCAGGTAGGATTGACGATATTACAGCAGATTTAGCAAATAGTAAAATTGAGGTGCGTCTTTCTAACTCAAAAACTGGGAAGCTAGGACCTGTGGTCTTAGAGAGCAACCTTAAAACCTGTAACTAACATTAGTTATTGAGCTAACGGGACACGTTAGCTCAATTAGAACATGATAGCAGCCGGCCAGAATGATCGGCTGCTATTTACATTAAAGTAACGGGCAGGATAGCAATGTAATACGGGAATCAACTTTTAGGGCAATACCGTGGTGTTATATGGATGCCTCCGAGCAAAACAAAATTGAGAGCAAGTTCGGTGTGATCAAGCGAAGGTTCGGACTTGGTCGTATTCAAGAACGCCTTGCGAAAGACCAGCCAAACCGTAATTGCTCAACATTTTCTGATCATGAATTTGGAGCGCAACCACCGGATTCATTTTTTCTTCATTTTAGGATGGTTTCAAATCTACCAATACAAACAGGGTGTGTTGAATTGATCATTTAGTAAGCCCTATTATATATCGCATCGCCGATTAATTGCGGGAGCATTCGACATCCTTCTGCCTCTTCATGAGGTAGAGGTTTTTTTTCGCGTATTTGGGCCGCAGCAGTATAGACAATTAGTTCAAAACCATGTATTGTTGGATACATGAGTAACCAACCGTTCAACGTCGCAATCGTTCTTAGAGAAAAGAGGGAGGTCCTTAATGAAACCGACATTGGATGAATCCCAACCAATCTTTCAACAGATCGCCCAAATGATCATGGACGAGATTGTGGAGGGCGAAATGAACGAAGAGGAACAAATTCCTTCCGAAAATGAATTGTCGCGCTTCTATAATATCAATCGGGCGACAGTACGCAAGGGTCTCCAGGCTTTGGTGGATGCAGGGATTATTTATAAACAGCGAGGGATAGGCATGTTTGTAAAGAGCGGAGCGAGGCTGCAATTGTTGAAGGAACGTCAGCATCACTATCGCGAACAGTTCGTCCTTCCCTTGTTGGAAGAAGCGAAGAGGATCGGATTAAGCAAGGAATCGGTCGTTCAGTTGATTCTGGAGGAGGAGTAATGATGATATACGTAAACGAAGTGGCGTATTCGTACGATAACGTTCCCGTTCTCGAAAAAGTATCATTCGAGGAGAAGGAGCCGGTGATCGCGGGGCTGTGGGGGCGCAACGGGGCCGGCAAAACAACGCTGATGAGACTACTGGCCGGTCATCAACGACCTCACGGCGGAACGGTTCAAGTTATGGGCTCGGCTCCTTACGGTAACCCGGCGGCAGTTCGGCATGTTTGCTTCATGCAGGAGGATCATCCGTTCAGCACGATATGGAAGGTGCAGGATGCCCTTCGTTTCGGTCGATATTTCAATGCCAACTGGGATCAAGCTACGGCAGACCGTCTGGTCGAAACTTTCAGATTGGACCGCAAGAAGAAAGTATCCAAACTGTCCAAAGGGATGAAGTCTGCACTTCAGTTTATTATCGGGTTATCTAGCCACGCTGGCGTAACGATACTCGATGAGCCGACAAACGGTCTGGATGCCGGGATGCGGAGAAAGCTGTATGAGGCATTAAGGGAAAGCCATGAGGATTCGCCTCGTCTCATTCTGATTTCGACGCATCATATTGAAGAAGTCCAAACGCTCTGCGAATCGTTGATCGTTATGCACAAGGGCAAGTTGCTGCATCATCAACCAATCGACGAGTTCCGCGAGCAAGGCATATGGTTGGCTGGCGAACGGAGCGCGGTGACAAGCGTTATTGACGATCATAAAGTGCTGGAGCAAAGCGCGTTAGGATCAAAAATCAGGGTGATGCTCGACGCCCCATATTCGAAGCAGTGGAAAGAGCAAGCGCAAGCCTATGGACTTTCCATTGAGAAAGCAGACTTGCAAAATTATTTGCTGAATATAACGGAAGATGCGGAGGTAAACCTATGAACGCACAGAGCGCGGTATTCCGATTGATATACGAGAATGCGAGCTGGTATTTTGTCAAACTTCTGCTGCTGTTCATTACCGTTCCGTTGACGATCGTATGGATTATCGCCGGCTTGGTCTTTGACCTCGATCGGGAAACGCTTGCCGCGATATCCGGGCCTACGTACTTCTTTTTCGTCGGTTTCGGGCTCTTCGGATTCAAGTCCCTCTTTTCGATATCGATCGGAATGGGAAGCACGCGCGAGCAATTCCTTAAAGCTTACTACAGCGTGGGCATAGGGGCAGTTATTTTCAGCGTCTTGTGTTTGAACATCTGCCAATACGCGCTAGTCACGATCTATCAATGGAATTCGGTAGAAGCCGGCATTCTGCATGCTGCAAGGTTGTTTCTGGAAGAGTACAATTTCTTCGACTATTTGTGGATCGATCTGATGGTGGGCATGGCATGCTTCGGTCTTTCTTTTTTCGGCTATGCCATCGTGTATCGAGTAGGATTTATCCGCAGCGTCATCATGTTCATGATCGTAACGGTCGCAGGCATATTTCTTTATTATGGAGGTACTATTTCCGCCTTGTTCGACTGGATGTCGAATTTCAAGATGAGTGCGATAGCTATCACTTCATGCGTCGGGGCGGTGAGTCTGGCTGCGTTATTTGCCACGTATCCGATGCTGCGCCATGCGCCATTGCATCCGCTGCCGAGAAAAGGATAACGAATAAATGGTCCGATGTATTAGAGCTTGCTGAACGACATGAAAAGCAGTTGGCTATCATCGTCAAATTCAGCCCCTGATCCCATTTCCAGAGGGAAGACGACTGTTCGCGGGACCCCACATATGGGAAATTTGCGAAATTCGTAAATAAGACGTTATACGAAACCCCGTGAGCTTAAAGATTATTTATAGAGACGAGGATTATTATGGACGAATTTATTCAATTCGTTGTTAATGAAGCAAAGAAACTTAACAAACAATTCTTCTTAGATTCTGGCGAAGGAAGAGACTATGAAGATCCCAAAACAGGATGGTATATAGAAGACCTTAGTGGCTGGTTGTTTGATTTGAATGATGAAGATACAATCAAAAGATTCATCATCACTCAGGGATCGGTATATTTTGAAGGCTATAAAGAAAACTATATTTTTGTTAAATGGGATATAAATGAACTTGGAAATATTGAAATTCAATTCATTACTAGTGATTTAGATAAATTCTGATTAAAGAACTTACTTATTAAGTAATTCAAGAAGTCCGGGGCTTCGTATAACACCATATTCACGCTTCGGGCCATTCGGCTCTCAGTGCCGGGCGGACGGATCACGTCATCGACCAAAGCGATCCGGAAGTTTGAGGAGCGGATTCGGGCCATCACTCGCCGGAACCAAACCGTCAATGTGAAGCAATTGGTCAAGAGGAAGTTGAATCCGTACACGAGGATGGGGGAACTACTTCGGGCGCGGCGATGCGAAGAAGCTATTTGCCCAAGGAGACGCCTGGATTCGGAGAAGACTTCGCATGATGCAACTGCGTAGTTGGAGGAAGATACGGAAACTGCATCGGGAGATGAGACGCAGAGGCTGGAAAGGAGAGGAACTCCCCCGGCTGCGAATGACCGCTAGGAGGAGTTCTCGGGAACCGCATGTCCACTTTGCTTTACCGAACGCTTGGTTTAAGGAACTCGGCCTTTGCAGTCTGATCGACATTTACAATGAACTCCATCCCCAGCGGGGATAGTCCTGGAGGAGCTGTATGCGACGACCCGCACGTCCGGTTCTGTGAGAGGCCCATGAATTTATTCATGGGCCTACTCGATTTAATCGAAAATCAGCAATAAAATTTAACACAGCCTATCAAAAAAGGTTATCTGGGTTTGGATTAACCAGATAACCTTTTACCTAAAATTCAGATCTAGATATTCAAACCCATTTAGGTCAGCCAGCACGGCGGGAGCGGATCAGAGTGATACCGGCAAGAACTATGCTTATGATCCCCGTCACGATGGCGATGACAGCCGCAGCTCTTCCGTCGCCAGTGCCGAAATCACCAGGGAACATGGTCATATGAATTAAAGCATAGACAATGATGACCAGCGCTACCACTACGGATATGATGGCCCCGTTTCGCCCACCATTGCCAATACGACGGATGGAGCGGGATAGAGACAGCCCAGCAAAGATTGCGTTCATCAGCCCCACAAACGCGTCTACCGTGGACCAGATTCGCCCGGTCGTGATTACATATCCGACTTTATTTTCAGCAAAGGCAATCGTTGGTACAAGTAGAAGCGCACAGAGTATTCCGAATGAAACTAGGTTCATTTTCATATGCTCATTCCTCCAATTTTCCGAGAGATTCTGGACGGCTTCGGCTTTCCACCGGTTGAGGACATTCGTGTGAATGCCATGCTCCAAGCAAGCTGTGAAACCAATTTTCTTCTTTTAACATTTCCAGTACCAGACGAGCTTTTTGTTCGGGAGTGAACTTTCTTCATTTGTTTGTCATTCAACTAAGTCTACTCCTTTTCGCTGCCTAGTTTCTATGTAGCATTATATTTTGGGTCGCTGTTCGGTGGACGGTGTACCATAGTGAGACTTGGCGCTTTAGCGCCATAGCGAAACTCGTATACTTTCTGTGAAAAACTCGCTTCGCTCAGAAACAAGTTTCGCCACGCTTACCACCGAACATCGCCTCGTCACTCTGTTCATTCGCCATATTTGGTTTATGAATTGAAATGGCTTGTATTTCGGTTCAGCTAGTGCGATATCGGGAGGCGAACCAAGCCATTCCAGAGAGGACGATCGTGATGGTCGACAGTATGACGGCAAAGGCGGCACCGCCTCGCCCGTTACCGGAACCAATATCGCCAGGAGTTTGAACAAAATGTGGCCCAGCGATGAAATAGACAATCAATGCCAACACGACGGCCACGATGGTCCCAATTCGCCAATTACCTTTGCCGGAACGATCAGAGGCACGGGCCAAAGACCACCAACTGATGACCACACTGCCCAACCCCACCACCACGGTCACGAGAATATTGATTCGTGCGGAAGTAAGACCGTAGACCTGTTCAGCTGAGGCAATTGTTGGCACAAATAGAAGTGCACAAAGGATTACGATTGAAACAAGTTTTATTTTCACGCTTATTCCCCTTTCACTGTCATTACAAAATCTTCTCTTGCGCCCTCCAAAAAGCACGTTCTCAATAGGAACAGAAAAAATAGTCGAATTATTTGTTACGAAGAGAGTGGGTCCAAGCCATTCCAGCAAGCGTCAAGCCGATCAGCCCAATCGCGATCGCTAGGATCGCTCCAGCACGTCCGTTGCCAGTGTTGAAACCACTAGGGGTAACGGCTAGATGAAACGCAGAGAGAAGCACACAAAACAGACTCAACACGATGGACATAACAGGCCATTGACCAGTGGCAAAACGACTGGTTGGACGGGTGCGAGCGATCCCAGCAACAACCGCGCTGCTGAGCCCAATCAACCCAGCCGCGAAAGTCAAGAGCCGCCCGGGGGTGATACTACCATAACCAACACCAGTCCCTTCAGCAAAGGCAATCGTCGGCACAAGTAGAAATACAGAAAAAATTGCGAATGAAACGAGTTTGACTTTCATGATTATTTCTCTCCTTTCACATCCAGTTTACACAACAAATGTCGAGAACTTATGCAGATCTTCCTCTCTTTGTGTGCATTTCTTTAAGAATCTGCCAAATCACGGTATAATTTCGGTAAGTGATATCACTCTCGTCGATGGAAGCAGACCAAAGGGGAAAGATGTGGTGGGAATGGAAACGAAATTGTTGCTTGTGGAGGACGAACCGGGCATGCTGGAGGAGATGCAAACTTATTTGCAGCGTGAAGGGTTCCGGGTATTGACCGCCTGTACCGGCAAGGAAGCGCTCCTAATTGCCCGGTCTGAGCGGCCTGATCTCGTCGTGCTGGATTGGATGCTCCCCGGGAAAAGCGGAATCGACGTTTGCCGCGAAATAAGGCAAACGTCACATTGCGGCATTATTATGGTTACGGCCCGATCGGATGAATCGGATAAAATCGTCGGTCTGGAAATCGGCGCGGATGATTATTTAACGAAGCCGTTCAGCTTGCGCGAGCTCGCTTCTCGCATCCGGGCTCTACTACGCCGCCTGCGCGGACCTGAAGACAGGTCGATGTTCTTGGAAAGAGACAACTTGATCATTTCCGAGGCCAAATGTCAGGTGTTCAAAGACGGTCAGGAAGTCCAATTGACGCCGACCGAGTTCAAAATTCTGTTCACGCTGGCAGCTCGTCCCGGTATCGTCTTCAGCCGTTTGCAATTGTTAAAGGCTGCTTTGGAGGATGAATACATGGGATACGAAAGAACGATGGATTCCCATATCCGGAATCTTCGCCGCAAGCTGGAAGATGATCCGACCAATCCCAGTTATATTCAAACGGTATACGGTTTCGGTTACCGATTCGGTGAACGTTCATGAAGATGACTGTCCGCATGAAAATATTTGCCTATATGGTACTGCTCGTGCTCATTATAAGCTTCACTTTCTCTCTGACAACGCAAGTCTACACAGCCGACTTGATCGATCAATTTCAAAGGGAACAAATCAATGCCGACTATTTGAGCGCCGCGCCCGAAGAGCAATTCGAAATCTTTAAATCTTATTTCCTTGGCAACACGCGGCTGGATGCACTGCTTCAAGTCACGCATGGCGCGCGGTTGCTTTTTTTTGGCGCGATCGGGTTGATCTTCAGTTTTTGGTTATCGGGGGTTCTGACCCACCCGCTCAAAAAGCTTATAGCCGCCATAGAGCGCGTGGCGCAGGGTGACCTGAACGTCAAAGTACCTGTAGACACGAAAGATGAGTATGGAAAAGTCGCCCAAACGTTCAATGATATGACGTTTCGCCTGCGTGAAGCCGAAGAAGCCCGAAGACGGTTGGTGGCTGATGTCGCTCACGAGCTTCGCACGCCGCTGTCCGTTATGCAGCTTAAACTGGAAAATTATCAGCAGGCCGGTCATCATATCTCGCCGGAAATGCTGCTTCGGCTTCATGATGAGGTCATCCGGCTCAACCAGCTTGTGGACGACCTTCATGTCTTATCGCTCGCCGAAGCGGGCCGGTTGTCGCTCGATCGCAAACCGCTCGATCTGACTGTACACCTGGAACGAATCGTGGATGACGTGAGATACGAAGCGGAAGAAAACGGATTGGATATTCGCCTCTGTACGAATTCAAGACCGGTTACCATGATGGTCGATGCGAGACGGATCACGCAGGTTTTCATTAATTTGCTGACCAATGCGATTCGTTATACGCCTCGTGGAGGGAAGATTACGGTTAAAATCGAAAACCGAGTCGTTGACCGTAATGCTTTTTTTGCGTGTGTCTCGGTGATCGACACCGGCATCGGAATACCGGCGGAGGAGTTGCCCCACCTATTCGATCGATTTTACCGCGTAGAAGAAGCGCGCTCGCGGCATACAGGCGGTACGGGGCTCGGATTATCTATCGTCCATCATTTTATCAGAGCCCACGGGGGCTTCATCCGCGTTGCGAGTCAGCCTGATGAAGGTACTATATTTACCGTTTATCTACCTGAAGGCAATGAAATTTAAAAAAATTGACAACTCCGGCGAGGGGCAGGTAAAAGTCCACTTGTCCGAGTTTGTTTTGTTGTTTGTCGGACGACACAAACATTATCCCTTTCATGGTCGCTTATATTGCGGCTTTTTTTAATAATGGGACAATGTTCTTGTCGCGAGCCGGCGACACAAACATTGTCCCATTTTCAATATACGACAAGAACATTGTCCGTTTTTCGACATAGGAAATCCACTCATAACAAATTCAAGATTCACATGAAATTAAGGTATGTTGATCAGGTTAAAAAGAATTCAGTTTGTTTGCAACTCATTAAGCTAACTGGCAGGTTAATTTAGTTGCAAAAAAAGGAAAAAAGAAAGGATATAGAGAAATATTAGAAGGATAACCAGTGTTTTCAGGGAGGGCTTTCATTGAAATACTTTTATGGACTTTTAGTGGTTTTGGGAGTTGTGTTGCCGTATTCGCAATTTCTTCCTTGGAT
>NZ_WHOD01000004.1 GCF_013141765.1 Paenibacillus foliorum | reverse complement strand
ATTAAATACGCTACTATTATGGTGGCAACTATACCTATTCTATGTGTGTACCCTTTTGTGCAGAAATATTTCGTAAAGGGTGTTATGGTTGGAGCTTTAAAAGGATAATCAATTAATAGGAGTCTGTTAATTTAAAAAGACTGTTTATCGGCCCGTTTGTAGTAAGGGGCTGGATGAACGGTCTTTTTTAAGTGTCACAAAACAGAAAGTAGAACAAAAGAGGGATGGGTGTGGGATGGAGGAGCGATAGCATCCGCATTTGAAGCGCGTGCTCCAAACCGCTGCCAAGCCATAAATTAAAAGGAACATGACTTCAACAGCGGCCGGAATCCCACACCCAATTCCCTCCCCAAGTACCAACGTATGGGTTTGCATACAAAGGACCTGAGGCACTGCCTCAGGTTTTCGCTTACCTGTAACCTAACAATAAAGTGGATTAGGCTACAGAATACGCACCCAATCTTCTAAGCAAGCAGACAGGCCGTTTTTTTTATGTTTCAGCAACCTTTTTCAGAACATGACCGTCTATATGAATAACTCCGGAGCAATTTAAGGCAATAAAATAATAATTTCCCAATGAAAAGGATGAATCTGATGAAAAAGCTACTTTCTGTTATTACTACTGCAGCGTTGGTTTGCAGCTTATCTGCAGGTTCTGTGTTTGCATTTTCAGATCTGGATACAGCGGAGAAGGAGCCAATCCTCCAGCTGAAGGATAGAGGAATAGTTGCGGGCTTGGACAGCGAGCATTTTGCGCCGCGGGGTACAATCAGCTTTGCGCAAAGTATAAGCTTACTTGTAAAAGGGCTGAATCTCAACATCGACACAATCAGGTTTATCAAACAACCGCTGGCAAGCGATTATTTCACGAATGTGCCTAATGATGCTTGGTATGCAGAAGCCTTTATTATAGCCAAGCTGAATGGTCTTGAAATCCCGCAAAATGTGGATCCCAATGCGACAATTACACGTGAACAATATGCCAATTTGCTAGTTCCTGCCATGGAGACCAAAGGACAATTTCCATTAATAAAAATGCTCATTATATTTGCTGACGACGACCAAATCACTCCGTCTTACCAAGGAGCTTTGCAGCGGATGTATTTGTATAAGCTAGCTAAGCTGGACGAGGATCGTAAGGTAAATCCAAAGCAGGAGATGACCCGTGGTGAAGCAGCGGTTTTACTGTACAACGCAATTCAATATGTTGAAAAGCATACGGTGCAGCAGCCGCAGCCCCAGCAGGGTGATGTAAAGGTCATTGTGGAGCAGGTGAACGCAGATGTGAATAAGGTCATCCTATCCCGCGGCGAAATGCCGAACCCTGGATATGGAATAGCTATTACTGGGATTAGCTTTCAAGCAGACGGTACAGCAGCGATTACTTACACGCTTAGCGATCCGAAGCCGGATGGAATGTATGCTCAGGTGATTACGGAGGCGAAGGCGGAAACCTATGTGTCTGCCAAATACAAGCCAATTGCCGTAAATGCAGCAGGATCCCCCTCTAATTCAACAGGAATCGTAGTTGATCCGACAGCACCAATTATTAACCCATTCGCGAACAATTGAGTAATGCTTATTATTACAACACTCTTATTCTGCTTCCGGCTAACAAGCTTAGGCGAAGCGGAATAGAGTGTTTTTTGTTTACTTTTTTTGGGTAATAGTAAAAGATTGTGTTAAAATGGCGCTGTTGGATATCCTTAAGATAAGGAAGGAGCTGGATAGATGGATAAGAAGTATTTTGAACATGAGGGTACACGCTTCGCATATACGGAAAAAGGTGAGGGAGAGGCAGTTGTGCTGCTGCACGGTTTTTGTGGGAGCTCCGCTTATTGGAATAAGCTCATGCCGCTGCTGCCTAATAATTACAGGATCATAGCACCTGATTTGCGGGGGCACGGGAGCTCGTCTGCGCCAGAGGGTGACTATACTATGGAAGTACTAGCTGAGGATCTTGCACAGCTGCTTCAGCATCTTAAGGTTGAGCAGGCAATTGTATTAGGTCACTCTTTGGGCGGCTATGTGACATTGGCTTTTGCGGAACGCTATCCTAACCTGTTAAAGGCTTTTGGTCTCATTCACTCGACAGCCTATCCAGACAGTGATGCAGGCAAGGAAGGCCGGGTCAAAGGAATGGAAACGATTCGGGAAAAAGGACTGCCGGTCTTTATAGACGGCTTAATCCCTAAGCTGTTCGCGCCCGAGCATGTGAAGACCATGCCTGAGGCGATTCGTGAAGCCATTACAATTGGTGAGAGCACGAGTCCCGATGGTGCAATCCGCACATTGGAAGGCATGAGAACACGCCCGGATCGTAACGGTGTACTGGCAGATGCCCAAACGCCTGTACTGCTTGTAGCGGGAGTTCATGATCAGATCATCCCCCTTGATCGGGCGTTTTCAGTGAGTGGCGAGCAAATTGCGCAGCAGCAAATTGAGGGTGCGGGCCATATGAGTATGGTAGAAGCACCAGAGAAGCTGGCAAAAGTGATCAATGAGTTCATAACGTAATAAACTTGAAATCTTATTTTAATGTGGCATTAAGAAACTAAGTCTATACTAATATTCAACCCCCCTTTTCTTATATAAGAGACCCATCGCTCAATTGAGCGATGGGTCTCTTGAATGTGTCCTTGCTGAAGCAGGATTCGATACACTTTCCTTTTCAGCTGCGAAGCATAAAAACTAACAATACGACCAGTATTACGGTCATGGCAATATAATAAACCCCAAGTCGTCCCCAATTGCCGACCAATTGTCGATCATAGGAGGGGTCGCCTGCTTTGTTTTTCTTTGAGAAACCGACTAGAAGCGTACCAATAAGAGCCGCAAGCATGGTGACAATAATTAAAGTCATGTAGGTTTGCATGGAGTTTAATTCCTTTCCGAACGAATGTTGTACTTATATTATACTTTTTCCTCCACGCTGTAATAGATTATTTGAAGCCCAACTATGACAAATTTGTAGCAATAGCTTGCCGGGAGCTACATGTTTAAGCTTTCAATCGTTTTACCTGGCTTGATAAGAAGACTATGAATACAGCAAGTGCAATTCCAACCCCGATTATAGAGCTGTCTGCTGAGGCCCCCATCTTGGTTATTTGTGTGTAGATACCCACTCCAGCTAGCATGAGCGCATTCTCCACCATGTTCTGTATGGCAATCGTTTTACCAGACCCAATCATCCGGTGGCCCTCATCCTGCAGAGCTGAATTCATCGGCACGATGAATACGCCTCCGGCAAAGCCGATTAACAGCAGGAGCACAACAGCCAACGGCAGCATGTAAGTTAGTGGAAATAGCAGCATTGCGAAGATCATGACAGCGCCGAATCGATAAGCATTGTAATACTTTTCAGCAGGGATCAGCTTCGGAGTGACAAGCGCACCAATCATGATGCCCACACCTGTAATTGCCGTTAGCATGGAGATTTGGTCCAGCGAATCGATGGCAAGATGAATGGGAACCCAAGCGATCAAGGCTAATCGAAATACGGCTGACGACATCCAGAAGGATCCAGTGCCTATTAAGGCAAAACGGGTTTTACGATCCGCAAACAGCTTTCCGGTTTCCTTAAAAAAGGTTAGCATCTCACGTCTATAATGCAACTGATTATTGACGGGACCTTTGGGAATAAGTAAGGTCATGAGCAGCGAAACCAGGTACAAGGCCAAGCATACCGCCAATGCGGCATTGATGGAGTAGCCTGCCAGCGTTCCCCCTGCCAGCGAACCGGTCAAGATAGCGAGGATGGTGAAGCCCTCCATTTTTGCATTGGCTGACAGCAAGCCCGACTCGGTTGTTGTTAACTCAGTCAGAATGCCATACTTGGCTGGCGAATATACAGCAGCTCCGATGCCGACAATGGCATAGCTTACGGCGGGATCAAGGCCAGTGAAGAGGCCAACGATACCTATCGCTTTGATTAGGTTACCGATTAAAAGCACATGGGATTTGGCATTTTTATCTGCGAAGGCTCCAACAAAAGGAGCAAGAATGACAAAGGCGAACAGGAAGGCGCCTTGAACGACGCCGATATAGAAGTCAGGAAGAGCATAGTTCTTGATCATTGCAAGCGTGATGAACAAAATCATATTATCGGCAAAAGCGGATAGGAATTGTGTGAACAAAAGCGTAGAAAGTGGGCTCAACAGACGCTTCAGCAGGCTTTCCGGTTTCCTACCCACAACAACTTGAGTGGACAATGGATTCGTTCGGTTCAGATTCATTAGATCAAGCTCCTTTATCCAACGAGGATTCCGCTAATTTTTTTAAGGAAAGGTAGTCGGTTTTACCGCTTCCAAGAAGCGGGAGCTTATCGATCACCTCAAGCTTGGAGGGGAGCAGCAGAGGAGGGAAGCCTGCATCGAGGATATGGGCCTTCAGCTCCTGCTGACTATAGTCGGGCTTAGTGACGTAGAGCACAATTCGCTCTCCCTTACGACCGTCTGGGACGCTGATTGCGCCTATCGCTGAGTCTCCATAACAAGCTGCCGCCATCTCCTCAACAAGCTGCAGAGAAATCATTTCACCGCCGATTTTGGCGAACCTCTTCAACCGCGATTTGATGGCAAGGAAGCCTTGCTCATCCAGCTCTACTACATCTCCGCAATCATACCATTCCTGCGAAGGCACGAAGCCTTTACCATGAATCAAATACCCTTTCATCACATTAGGCCCTTGGATTAGCAGGCTGCCGCCTGATTCAATGCCTTGAATGGAATCCAGCTTGAAGCGTATTCCCGGCAGAGGTCGTCCGACTGTACCCTTCTTATAGGCTAGCGGAGAGTTGATTGAAACTATAGGAGAGGCTTCCGTGGTGCCATAGCCTTCCATGATGCGAAGGCCGAATTTTTGGCTCCATAGCTCGCTTACTTCCTTCTTCAATTTTTCTGCGCCTGTGACTACATATCTCAACGAATGAAAGTCGTAAGGATGCGCTGCGCGTCCGTACCCTGCAAGGAAGGTAGAGGTACCGAATAAAATCGTTGCATTACGGTCATAAACGACTTCCGGTATGACACGGTAATGAAGGGGGCTTGGATACAGAATAACTGGCATGCCGGTCAGAATGGGCAGGAGCGTGCCAGCCGTCAATCCGAAGCTGTGGAACATAGGCAGCGCATTGAACAATTTATCCGCTGAAGTGAAATCAAATACCGTGCGGGCTTGTTGGATGTTGGCGTACAGCTGCTCATGACCGAGCACAACACCTTTAGGCTTACTTTCACTGCCTGAAGTGAACAGGATAACGTCGTTAAAGCCGTGATTCGCTTTTTTACGCAGCATCAGGTCGGTTAACCCTCCCCATTTATCGGAAAGACGGACGTCAGCTTTGACGTCTTCCAAATATATGATGCTGCACTGCTTCGCAAGAAGGGCAACCGTCTCCTCCAGCTTAGCTTTCGCGACGAACTGGCGTGACGTAAGAATCGTTCGCAGCACAGCAGTCTCGCAAGCATCCTGCAGACTCTGCGCACCTGCGGAGAAGTTCAGCATCGCTGGGGTGACGCCTAGCCGGAACAGGGCGAACAGTGCGATCGCATGGCCGTTCGAGTTAGGCAGCAGCAAGCCGGCTGCTGCTTCGCCTCGCAGCAGCGGGCGCAGCTTGCGGCCGAATACATAGGAAGCGAGAACCAGCTTCCTATAAGTCAGCTTCTGCGACATGTCCTCGCAGATGACACGCTGCCAGCCATTGCGCGAAGCTTGCAGCAGCAGCTCATTAAATAGATTGACGTCACGCTTCAATCTGCTTTGCAGCAGCTCTTCCTGCAGGACGATGAGGATCTTGTCGGCTGCAAGTTCCTTTTGCAGCTTCATCGAGACATTCGGCTGTTGGGCTATGCTGAAGGCCTCGCCAATCTGGATGTCAATGGCAGGGAACCATACCGTCCTGATTTTATGACCGATATAAGAGAGCTTGGAACGTTCCGCACCATTGATGGCGATTGGAAAGATTCTAGCATTGGTTTTCATTGCGATATATCCAATTCCGCTGTAAATTTTCATTAATCCACCGGTTACTGTAATACGTCCTTCCGGAAAAAGTACCAACGGAACACCACTTTGAACAGTTTTGACCATCGTTCTGACCGAATAGGGATTCAAGGGGTCAACGGTAATATGTTTACGCAGCTTAAGCAGTGGACCGAGTCGTTTGGCGATTGTTGTGTTTACTACAAAGGTAGCTTCTTCTGGCAGGTAAGCTGCGAGTAATGCAGCATCAAGCAGTGAAACGTGATTGGATATGAGAATAGCGGGTTGGCTGAAGTCGAGTTTCTCCAATCCAGCGATTCGAAATTTAAAAAAAATCCGAAACACAAGCTTTAAAAAGGCTATAAGAACTGACATCATACGGATCGACTCCTCTTATGGGGACTGTCTTTGAACGGCTGCTCTATTACCAGGTGCTAATTGTATAATTGTATTGTACATGGAACAGATACAAAAAAAGAGTACTAAATTTCCATAGTACCCCTTTGTGAAATATATGAAATTAGTTGTGAGGTATGTATTCTAAATCGATTACTGTTTCAGATATGCCGTTGCTTCTTGTAAATATGCTTTATCTTGATTATGCATAAATATGGAATTTGAGCGGACAATAGTCATTATGGATGCGCTGCATATTAGGAGGATTGCATGGTTAAGCATGAGGATGATGTGGATGAGACACTAAGCTTGAATCTTGCTCACAACCTAAAGCAGATCAAGCAGGGGCTTGGGAATAGTGATGATATTACATTTCGCGATATTCAAATAGATTTGGGTAACAATCGCTTTATTCAGGGGACTGTGTTCTATGTTGAGGGAATTTCCAATCTGCATTCCATGGTTCACTCTCTACTTACCTGTTGTGAAGGCGAGGGTACACAAGACTTTAATTCCGAACAATTGCTTGATCATTGCAAGAAGAGTGTTATTTCTACAGGCATGGTTGTCGATATCTTTTCGTTCGAGGAACTGTATAGTTTTCTATTATCAGGCGATAGTATCCTGCTGCTTGATGAGTGTTCACGTGGTTTAGCTATTGGAACGAAGGAGTTAGTGGCGCGAACGGTAGAAGAACCGAATGTACAGTCTGTTGTACGAGGACCCCGCGAAGGGTTTACAGAAGTATTGCGTTGGAACACCGCGATGCTTCGCCGAAAAATTAAAGACCGTCACTTGTGGATGGAAACCATGAGCATAGGTACAGTAACTAAAACCGAAGTGGCAGTTGTTTATATCCAGAACATTGTGTCTGAGGATGTGCTAAAGGAAGTTAAGCAGAGGTTATCATCAATTGACATAGACGCGATTCTGGAAAGTAACTACATTGAAGAGCAAATTGAAGACAAGCGATTTACTCCCTTCCCAACCATATTCAACTCGGAGAGGCCTGATGTTGTGGCTGCGGGATTGCTGGAAGGCAGAGTGGCGATTATGGTTGATGGTACTCCCTTTGCGCTGTTAGTTCCAGCTGTTTTCACTCAATTCTTTCAATCCAGCGAAGATTATTACCAGAGGGCAGATTTTGCAACATTGATTCGATTGCTTCGCTTCTTATCATTTGGTTTGGCGCTTTTAACGCCTTCCTTTTATATTGCGATTTCCACATTCCATCAAGAGATGCTGCCGACAACGCTGCTTTATAATCTGGCGAGTCAGCGAGAGGGGGTTCCGTTTCCCGCTTTTATTGAAGCGATCCTGATGGAAGTGACATTCGAAATTTTACGGGAAGCGAGCGTACGGATGCCGAGGACGGTAGGCCAATCGATATCTATTGTAGGAACACTTGTGGTAGGACAAGCTGCCGTGGAAGCGGGGCTGGTCAGCGCGGCTATGGTTATTGTAGTGTCCATCACAGCCATATCCAATTTTGTTCTTCCTGCTTTTAACTTAGGGATAACCATCCGAATTATCCGGTTTTTGCTAATGATTCTTGCCGCTTCTTTCGGTCTATTCGGCATTTTTGTTGGGCTTATAGCCATTGTGGTACATATGTGCGGGCTTAACTCATTCGGTGTGCCTTATATGTCGTCACTGGCTCCGTTTCATCTGTCTGATCAAAAAGATACCCTATTTCGGTTTTCATTTCCCCGTCTTATAACTCGGCCCAAAATTTTTCGCCAAAAGAATCTCGTTCGCCAGAAACGTCGGTGAGGAGGAGTTCGAATGAAACGAGCGGTTGCAGTTTGCTTGTTCTTAGTATTTTTATCATTATCGTTGACTGGCTGCTGGAGCCGCCATGAATTGAATGACCTGAATATTGTAGTTGGTATGGGGATCGATAAATCCGAAGGTAAGTATAAAATTACGGTCCAAACCGTTAATCCAGGTCAAGTTGCCAGCAAAAAAGGAAGCATCAGCACCGCGAGCCCAGTCGTTACCTACGAAGAGATAGGCACCACGATTCCTGAAGCATTATCCCGAATGACCGTAAAAGCTCCACGACACTTATATTTCGCTCATTTGCGTATGGTTATCATAGGGGAAAAGGCGGCTAAAGAAGGGATCAGTAAACAGCTTGATTTCTTGTCACGAAATATGGAGATGCGAACTGATTTCTATTTTGTGATTGCGAGAAAGACGGACGCTTCCGAAGTATTAAAAATGAATAGTCCGATGGACCCGATTCCTGCAAATAATATTTATACAAAGCTTGATAACTCGGATAAACTATGGTCAGCTACCGGCAGCATGACGCTTAATCACCTGCTTCAAGATTTGGAGACGGAGGGGAAAAGCCCTTCCATAACAGGAATTGAAATCGTTGGTGATCGAAGCATTGGGGGAAAAACGACGAATGGGCAATATATCGAACCTCCCGTCGTATTACAATATGCTGGCATGGCAGCTTTCAAAGCAGATCGGATGGTAGGTTGGTTGGATGAAAATGACACAAAAGTATTAAATTATGTCCAAAATTCAGTTTACCAAACGACCGGTTATATTCCATGCCCTAAAGGAGAAGGCAATATTACCATGCAGGTTATCCGTTCTGATACAGTTATTAAAGCAAGTATCCACAACGGGCATCCGGAATTTGATGTACATATTAGAATAGAGCAGGATATATCAGATGCCGAATGCAGAATAGATCTATCGAAAGCAACCATAGTCCCAGAACTGAAAAAACTGACGGATAACAAACTAGTGACCTTAATCGAAGGTTCAATCAAAAAAGTACAAAAGAATCTCGGTACGGATATTTATGGATTCGGCGATGCGCTTCACCACCAATATCCGAAGGTTTGGCATCAAATTAAAGATTGGAATAACGTTTTTACGACCGTTAAAGTTCGTGTCCATGTGAACTCTATTCTTCGTAGAATGGGGACAATCTTGCAGCCAGTGGATTATACAAGAAAGGAATAGGAGTACTCTAATGTGGCTATTTGTCGGTGTTGCTGGTACCTTGGCTTGGACTATCCTGAAGGAATTTCCTCGATTATGGAGAGAACGAAATCATAAAGAGCTGTGGACGTTGGCTCTGATAACACTAACTGTAACTGCACTATGTTCTGCAAAGAGCTTGAACTTGGAGCTGCCTAATCCTCTCGATTGGATTGCAGCTGCGTTGGGGCCGTATCCACGTGCTGTATATTCGATTTTCAAATAAGAGGAGGGCAGCACTATGGAAAAGGCGGGAATCATCAGCAAGCGTTCGTTTGTGATTCTAGTTACTTTTTTTATGATAGGTACGTCGATTCTTATTACACCTTCAGGCCTTGCCTTTGAGGCTAAGCAGGATGCATGGCTGGCTTGCATTGTCGGTATTGGCTTCAATCTCTTGAATGCAGTGTTATATGTCATGCTGGGGCAGCGTTTGGGCGGTCAGACATTGGTTCAATATTGCGAGACAACGCTTGGGAAATGGTTCGGCAAAGTCGTCTCCCTTAGCTTTATGTTGTTCTTCTATTTGTTGGCATCGCTAATGATTGGAGATCTTGGTTATTTTGTAACATCTCAAATTATGCAGGAAACGCCTATGGAAGTACTGCAAATGCTGTTTATGCTGGTTGTAGTGATGACCGTTCGATCTGGGCTTATTGTATATACACGTGCTGCGGAAGTTTTTTTTCCATGGCTAATTATATTGTTTTTACTGCTAATTTTGCCTTTGATACCGAAATTTGATATCACCAATTTTTTACCTGTCATGGAGTTTGGGTTAAAACCGATCGTGCGTGGCGGAGTTACCTTTTGGGGCCTGCAAGAATTGATAGTCTTGCTCATGTTCTACCCATTTGTATCCCAGACGAAAGGGCGCAAGAACGGTTTTGCCGCAGGTATATTAATAGGAGGTGCAGCACTCTTTATTACTACAGTAGGAAGCATTGCTGTACTCGGACCTACATTAACGACGAATCAGTTATTTCCTGCGTATACGCTTGCCAAAAATATTAGTATCGGTCATTTTCTTGAACGGGTAGAAGGAATTATGATCTCTATTTGGGTATTGTCCATATTCATAAAAATTGTTCTTACTTTTCACGCTTCAATTATAAGTTTTGTCCAAATCATGAATATCAAGGATGAGAAGCCTCTCATCGTTCCAATGGCATTGGGGTTAATCGTACTATCTTTAATGTGCTATCCCAATACCATCTATATTAACGACTATCTTTCCAAAAACTGGAGTCCGTTTGCACTTATATTCTCAGTGATCCTTCCGTTGCTCCTACTTGGGGTGTCTTCCATATCCGCTATTAGAACGAAGACAAGTAAAGAGTAAATGGCGCAGGTACTGAAGGGTCATTCGTTTTCTCAACCACAAAAGTATTGATTTTGCACATCAACTCCATCTTTTCGAACATCCGGAAATGAAAAAAGCTGCATCCTTCTGCCGGTTACAGAAGGAACAGCTTTTAAGAGTCAATAGTTGTATCCACAGACGTGCCTGTGCGTTTACGCAAGCGTTGGATCCATTGATTTCGAGCGGCGAATGCTACGGCCAATTCAACGGCGGATAGCGTTAGCAGCAAGCCCAGCAAGGAAACTAGAACTGCCAATGGAAGACTCCAGAAGTGGGTAGGCCGGGAGAAAAATGGAATGAGCGCAATGGCCAAAATTGGAGGTGCGTTCAAGTTAAACTTCCTAATTAATAATATCGTACATAGCGTTGATATGAAAAAAGGGATAATCCCTGTCATGGATAAGAATAGTAAAGAACTGATTAGAGAAGCAACAGAAGCCCCGGCAATCATCTTGGCAAAATCTCTAAAATGGAAGGATCGGCTAATGAACAAATAAGAAAATGCGCCGAGAGCTGGGAAGAAAATCATTTTTAAATCAGGTAGATGCTGTGAAACTGAATAGATCAGCAGCAGGTATAAGCAGATTACAAATATTTTTATATTCATGGATAACACAAGAGTTCACCCTTTTAATTTATGCCTAACAAACATTAGTAATTCTATTCTATTTGCGTTAGTCTCGTCAATCGTTATAGACTGGAAAATGAATGAATTTTTATATTAGCAAAAAAAGCAATATATTGACCAATTCATGCAAGGAATTTGTTATTTGTATACCTCATGATAACAAGTAAAGTGTGTTCCTTTACCTACGGGCTTGTCTCGTACGTAAGGAATACACACAACAACCTATAAGGAATCAGGTGAAACCGTGAAAACATTGGGAACAGCAATTATCGGACTCGGCTCAATTTCAGGCATCCATTTGAAAGCGGTAGTTGGATTGGATAGTTCTGAATTGAAGGCGGTTGTTGATGTAAATGAAAGTTTAGCGAAGCAAGTAGCAGCAGAATATGGCTGTGACTATTACACGGACTATAAAGAAATGCTGAAGCGTGAAGATATTCAAGTTGTTCATTTGTGCACGGCGCATCATTTGCATGCTCCTATGGCAGTGGATGTTTTAAATGCAGGCAAGCATGTATTGACAGAGAAGCCGATGGCTGAAACTAAGGCTGCCGGACAAAGTATGCTGCAAGCTGCTGTGCAAAACCCTGATGTGCAGCTTGGTGTCATTTTCCAAAATCGCTATAATGCTGCCTCGCAGCGGATTAAGAAAGCGGTTGATTCTGGAGAATTTGGCAAATTGATCTGCATGAAAGGGATTGTCACCTGGTACCGTAACTCAAGTTATTATGAGACCGAGTGGAAAGGGAAATGGGCGACAGAAGGCGGCGGCGTACTGATCAACCAGTCTATTCATACTTTGGATTTGCTGCATTGGTTTGGTGGGGATATTGCTAGCGTTAAAGGGTCGTTCTCCAATGATTCACTGGAGGATGTTATTGAGGTAGAAGATACAGTTCATGCTTATGTGGAATTTGAAAATGGCGCAAGAGCTATCTTCTACGCTACAAATGCTTACTTGAAAAACTCTCCTGTGGAGCTTGAGGTTGTATTTGAAAAAGGCTCCTTGGTTCAAAGAGGCGAAACCTTGTATTTGGAGCAGGATGGACAGCTGACTGTTCTGACCGAGCCTCCTGTAAATAATACGGGAGAAAAGTCTTACTGGGGAGTAAGCCATGAGCTGCAAATTCGTGATTTTTACGAGCATTTGCTGCAAGACCAACATTTCTGGATTGATGGACCCGAAGGCTACAAAACGTTCAGCTTAGTCATGGATATATACGAATCATCTCGTACAGGGAAGAAAATTACCTATAAAGATGCACAATCGGCCGTGAGGTAGTTAGCTTGAAAGCCTGAAAGCCTGAAAGCCTGAAAGCTTGATAGTGGCGAAGCTGCTGCTGTGAGCACTGAAGGAGTTAATCGGAGCTGCTGCTATGAGCCCTAAAGGAGTGAAACGGAACTGAAAGTTCCGTTATTCAATTGTCACCTCCAACTTAAGGCGATAGCGGAAGCCGGAATGCCTTTATTTTGGGCGAGCAATAGCATAATGTACAAAAACAGAGAGATAACGGAACTAGCTGTTCCGCTATCCCTCTGTTTTTTTGTTTTCCAGGCGATAAAGGAATTAGTACTTCCGCTATTTATTTCTCTTCTTAATTGCATCAAGTTAAGCAACCTAAGCGTAACTCTTTTTGGATCTCGAATCGCAGAAGCAGCAGAGCTTCTGTGGCTCATGCGCGTTTACAATAACTTAAAAATATATGACATCCGAGTTTATAATTCTTTGTTAAGGTAGATAGGAATATTTTAACAAGGAGTGATAGTGTCTTGAGAAAGAGAAACCATAAAGTTCTTTCACTACTGCTTGCAGCGGAGATGCTGGCTGGTTCTTTGTTAGCTGTTGTTCCTGCACAGGCAGCTGCAACGCCTTTGGCAGGAACGCCATATAAGGCGAATGGGAGCTATGACGTAAATGTCTCGCATGTGTTCATCAATCAGGTGTATGGGGGCGGAGCGGGGTACGAAACAGATGAGGGTGGAAATACCAACGTATCCAACGGCTTCATCGAATTGTACAATCCGACAGATGGTGACGTGAGTCTCGAAGGTTGGTCGCTGCAATACGCAGACCGTGCAAGTAAAGCCGGTTCAGCGAATAAAAAAGATGTCTATATAGGCCCAACCGATCCATGGGTAATGTTTCCTCTAAGTGGCACCATTAAAGCGCACTCTTCTTATTTAGTTGTTGGAAATCCAACTAATGACCCCACTAAACCGGCAGTTGCAACAAAGCTTAACATTTCTGGCAAAGGCGATCTCAGTATAGAACGTCATATCATCAATAAAGGTCTTAAGATTGCGTTAGTCAGTAACCAAACGACGCTGACGGATGTCAATCCTTTTATTAACAAGCCTGCAGGGTACGTTGACATGCTGGGGACCGGCAGCAACGATAAAGACAGTGATATCAACGGCTATGAAACTGCTTATCCGACCGGCTCGGATCAAGGCACATCCAAGAAAAAAGCGATTCGCCGTCAAACTTTGACCGATAGCGATAATAACAAAACTGATTTTAAACAAGTTGATTACGACGCGGCCAACCCGACGGACATTAGTATAAACAGACCACGCAGTGGGGCCGACGGAAAGTGGGATTCTAAAGTTACAGTTGTGACTGAAGCGATAGCGGACGCTTATATCGGCCTGCCGTATTCGGCGGCTGTTACAACAACTGGAGGCCAACCGCCTTATACATACAGCGCCACAGGGTTACCCGCAGGACTTTCCATCAATTCGGCAGGAGTCATAGCAGGAACCCCGGCAGCCGGAGCGGAAGGGGCGAAGTCGGTTACAGTTTCTGTCTACGATTCAGTCTATAGCGCAACCAACCCGCTGCCATGGGCTAGCAAAACGCTTCCGCTCAATGTCTTGGCTGGAGCGGTTCCGGACAAGATGAGTGTTTCGAAGATTGGCGAATATTCGGTAGGTCAAACTAATGCCGACGGCGGTGTGGCCGAAATCGTCAAATATAACAAGGATAACGGGAAGTTTTACGTAGTTAACGGCTCAGGCAACCCGCCGACTCTGGATATCGCCACATTGACAGTAGGCGGTTCTATATCCAAAGATAAAAGTGTCGCTGTTAAAGATTTGTCCGAAACAGGCGGTTTCGTATATGGAGACTTGACCAGTGTGGATATTAACACAGCAACGAAACGGGTATTCGTCTCCTTACAGGAAAAAGATTCGATGAAAAACGGCAAAATTCTAATGTTGAATTACGATGGAGCTCTGCTCAAATCGTATGAAGCCGGCGTACAACCGGATATGATCAAATCAACTCCAGACGGCCGATATGTGCTTACCGCCGATGAGGGTGAGCCTCGGGAACAAGGCAAGGACCCGGAAGGCAGTGTTACCATCGTCGATACAACTACAGACACGGTTACCCGTGTGAAATTCAATGATCCATCCGTGATTGACGATAAGGTTCATATTCGCGGTGCTTCTGATCCAGTTACCGGCATGATTAACGGCAGCGGTACAAAAGCCGATGCGATTAGAGATCTTGAGCCGGAATATATCACGCTTTCCGCTGACAATACGAAAGCATATGTCTCCTTGCAGGAGAATAATGCTGTAGCGGTTATTGATATCGCGGCTAAGAAAGTAACAGCTGTCAAGGGACTGGGCTTTAAGGATTTGAATGATCCTAAGAATGCACTAGACTTGGTAAACGACGGCAAGATCAAGCTGGAGAACGTCCCGTTCAATGGGATGTACATGCCGGATGGTATTGCGTCTTACACGCTTAATGGTAAAACCTATCTGTTTACCGGTAATGAAGGGGACGTTACGGATTGGCCGGGACGTAAGAACGGATCTACCATCAAAGACATGAAGAGCAAGTTGGAACCTTCATCAGCCGCAGCTAAATTTTTGAGCGATCCTGCTAATACTTCGAAATACGATAAAGTAGAAGTGGCCAGTGACATGGATAAGAACAGCATATACATGTACGGCGGCAGGTCATTCTCTGTATGGAATGCGGATACAATGGAGCAGGTGTTTGATAGCGGCAATGCTTTCGAGGAAATTACTTCGCAGCGCTTGCCGAAATACTTTAACGCAAGTAACAGCAACGCTACATTAGATAGTCGAAGCACGAAGAAGGGACCGGAGCCAGAAGATATTAAGATTGGCGCAGTTGGCGAGAAAGTATTCGCGTTTGTCGGTCTTGAACGGATCGGGGGCATTATGACCTATGATGTGACCGATCCTGTTCACCCTGTTTTCTTCAACTACATCAATACACGCAATTTTACAAACATACTGTCGGATGCTGCTCCGGAGGGTATCGAATTCATTCCGGCAACCGTCAGTCCAACGGGACTGCCTTTGCTGCTTGTAGCTAATGAAGTTGGGGGTACCGTCGCAATATTGCAGCTGAACGTAACAAAGGTTACTTTGGATAAAACATCACTGTCACTGGAAGCGGGAGCAGCTCCAGTGAAGCTGAACGCTACAGTAGCACCGGTTGGCGGCACCGCAGCAACCGTCACATGGAAGTCTTCCAATGCTTCCGTAGCATCGGTGGACGCTAATGGTACAGTTACGCCCATTGCAGCTGGAACTGCAGTCCTTACAGCAACAAGCGCTGACGGTTATGGCGTGGCCGAAGCAAGCGTGAAGGTATTGCCGGCTGGCAGCGGAGAGAGCTGGACGCTTACAGTCATGCATACCAATGATACACACGCTCATCTAGCGGATGCAGCACGTCGCGCAACATTGGTTAAACAAGTTCGCACGGAGTCGAAAAATAGTATTCTCTTGGATGCAGGGGACGTATTTTCCGGCGACCTCTACTTCACAAAGTGGTTGGGTAAAGCGGATTTGGGCTTCATGAATGATATGGGCTATGACGCCATGACGTTCGGTAACCATGAATTTGACCAAGGAACGGCCGTTTTGGCCAATTTCGTGAAAGATGCGAATTTCCCGCTGGTCAGCTCAAATATTGATTTTTCCAAAGACGCCAACATCCAACCGTTGCTTAAGTCTTCGGTTACTCTCAACACCTATGGTAAAGGCGGCATGCGGACAACAGCTTCAGCAGGTGTATACCCGTATGTGATATTGGATGCGGGAGACGGTCATAAGGTCGGTGTATTCGGACTTACGACAGAGGATACGAAGGAAACATCCAGTCCGGGTAAGGATGTCGTGTTCAATGCGGCATCGGCATCAGCGCAACTAACAGTTAAAGAATTGGAAAAAGAAGGGATCCATACAATCATTGCTTTATCCCACTTGGGTTACGCTCGTGATAAGGATCTTGCAATTGCTGTAGAAGGTATCGATCTAATCGTCGGAGGGCATACGCATACGAAGCTGGATGCACCTGAAATTGTAACGGATAGCGTACATCAGACTCCAACGGTGATCGTTCAAGCGAATGAGTGGGGTAAATTTCTGGGGCGTGTCGAAATTACATTTGACAGCCACGGCAATGTCATCACTTCCCCGGACTTTACGAAAGGCAAGCTGGAGCCTGTGACTGCAGCGGTTGTTGAAGATGCTGCTGCTAAGGTGAAGCTTGCGAGTTACAATGCGGAGCTTGATGTGCTAAAAAACCAAATCGTCGGTAAAACGACGGTAATGCTTGATGGCGAACGAGCTAACGTCCGCTCAAAAGAAACGAATTTGGGTAACTTTATAGCCGATGGTATGCTTTCAAAGGGTAAGGAATTGAAAGGTGCACAAATCGCCATTCAAAACGGTGGTGGTATCAGAGCCTCCATCCCTGAAGGCGACATTACAATGGGCGAAGTAAGAACGGTGATACCGTTTGGCAACACCTTATATATACTTGATGTTACCGGACAGCAGCTTCTGGATGGTTTGGAGAACGGAGTAAGCGGAGCTACTCTTGCAGATTTGCCGGGGAAATTCCCGCAAGTGGCCGGCATGAAGTTCAAGTGGGATCCGAGCCAACCGGCAGGAAGCCGTGTCTTTGATGTGCAGATCAAAAAAGATATGTCATACGAGCCTCTTAGCTTGACGGCAACATACCGGATAGCCACCAACAGCTTTATGGCTAATGGCGGTGACGGTTATGTATCATTCGCTCAGGCAGTCACTAACGGCGCTTATCATGAAGATTTAGGCTATCCTGATTATGAAAACTTTATTAATTACTTAAGCTTGCTGGGAGGCACGGTAACACCGGCTGTAGAAGGCAGGATTGAGACAAAAACCAAGCCGACCGGAAGTACTACCAGCAATAATCACCGCCCTAGCTCTTCTTACGTTCCGTCTACCCCAACTACAGTAACGGACAGCGGTGTTGCAATTAAGCCGGAGCTTGTTAAAACGGAGGACGGTAGAATACAAGCAAGCGTGACGGTTAAGATGGATGATATCCGCAAGGCATTGGAGCTGAGCCAAGACAAAATCATCATCCGTATCGAGTCGGGTGACGCCGCTTCAGTAGTGGCTCAAATCCCTGGTGAAGCACTGCTCGCAATTGCGGACAAAAACCGTAATGCCACCCTGGTTATTGCCAGCTCCACTGGTTCTTACGCGCTTCCAGTTGGCTCACTTGATCTTGCAGCTTTGTCCGCTAAGCTGAAGACAACATCGGATAAGCTGGAGATCCGCATTACTATGACTACTGCAAATGACCTCCAGAGTTCGGAATTGTCTGGCAAGGCATCTGCGATAGGTGCTAAACCGCTGGTTAAGGCTGTAGACTTCGCGGTTTCGGTAACTGGAAACGGACAGGCGGAAACCGTTACGAATTTCGGAAGTACCTTCGTCAACAGAACTATCCATATTGAGGCTACCAACTTGAAGCCTGAACAAACAACCGGCGTAATGCTGGCACCGACGGGTGAACTGCGGTTTGTGCCATCCGTATTTACCCTTACTGACGGTAAATGGGTTGCGACGCTGAAACGTAATGGTAATAGCTTGTATACGGTTGTCGAGCATCGGCAGAGCTTTCAAGATACTGCTGCTCATTGGGCCAAAGCGGATGTCGAGCTGCTGGCATCCAAGCTTATTGTCCAAGGAATATCGGAAAATCAGTTCCAGCCTGACAGCAATATTACAAGAGCACAATTTACGGCCATTATTGTCAGGTCACTAGGTCTTGATGACAGCAAGGCTGTCGGTTTCAATGATATTAGCGATAAAGACTGGTTCAAGGGTGTCGTTGCTGCAGCTTATGATGCCAAGCTGTTGACTGGTTACGAGGACGGCACATTCCGCCCTAATCAACCGATCACTCGCGAGGAGCTCGCGGTATTGATGAACAATGCGCTTCGCTATGCTAAGCTGTCTAACGGTTCTCAACAGACAGATCAAGCTCTGAGCTTGTTCAAGGACAGCGGCTCCATCGCAGGATGGGCCAAGGACTCTGTCGCTGCCATCGTTCAAGCCGGTATTGCCAACGGCAAGTCGGAAGGCAACTACGAAGGAAAGGCGCAGGCGACACGTGCGGAAGCTTCTGTCATGGTCAAGCGTCTGCTGCAAAAAGCGGAGTTCATCAATTAACAGACAGACGAATAATATAGTCATTCTCTGCAAGAAAGGGGCTGTCCCTCAAAGGTCAATTGACCTTTGAGGGACAGCCCCATCTTTTATAGAAAGTACTAATTGGGGGGGCCTTATAGCCCTGAAGGTGCTGAACGGAACGGAGTTCCGTTATTCGATCTGCTTTCTCCAATAGAGTGCGATAGCGGAAGTCGGGATTCAGTTATTTAGACGAATATGAGCACCAGTACGCAAATAAAGCGAGATAACGGAACTAGCTGTTCCGTTATCTCGCTTTATTTTATGCAGACTATGCAAGCGGAGAACAAGTACTTCCGCTATTGTTCTCCGCTTGCGGTGATCTTAACGCTGCAAGCTCTTGTAAAAATCGAGAGCTTTGCTTTCGTATTCCGCTGCGAGCTTGGCATGGACTCGTACATGCTCCCGACCTGCGGAAGGTTTCCATATCTGGAAGCTGTCTTTATGCTTCTCCCACATCGATTCGCTGTTCCGATAAGGGATAGAAGCATCTTCAGCGGAATGAATAAACAGAACGGGGCGTGGGTAGATACGATCTACGGCAGCCATAGCATCCACTTGGTCCGTGTCAATCCCCGTTAAAGGCGGCAGAATGCCGAGAATGAGTGGGGTGAACGGATAGTTGGGCAGTTTCGACCAGACCGGTAGATTATCTTCCAAATAGCGGGTCAGATGGTTAAATGGACTATCAGCTACCACGCCTGCGATTTGCGGGTCCTCCGCAGCTGTAAGAAGAGCGACGGTAGCTCCCATGGAGAAGCCGTGCAAAGCAATTGGCTCTGGATGATGGGCACGGGTCCAATCGATAGCTCCTAATAGATCGAACTTCTCCAAATAGCCCACAGTCGTTAGATTACCCTCAGACTCGCCTGAGTTGCGGAAGTCGAACATTAACACATTATAGCCCTGCGTAACAAGCTCTTTGGCCAGTTTAAGGGCCTCTGCGCCTGATTGGAGTCGGTTTTCACGGTAGCCGTGAGCGAAAATAATGTTCATTTTTGCAGGAGTAGAGGTGTCGGAAGCAGGGATAAACCAGCCTTTTAACCTAACGTCTTTATTGCGGCTCTCAAACTCTACGGGCTCAAACGATAAACCGTGCTTGTCCGGGCTGTCGGTTAATGCTTTATGCTCGGGGTGAGTAAGCTTCCAGCCGACATAAGTGGAGATCGTGACGCTACCTACTGCCAATACAAGCAATAGCAGGACAAGAGTCCATAATAGTTTTTTGGGTCGGACACCACGTGGGCGTGCCGCTCTGGTAATCATGGGAGTGGGGCGCATGAAGGTATTCCTTTCCAAGCTGATTATAGTAAAGGCTCCATGTTATTATACGACAAGCCGGTTAAAGGAGAAAGTATGTTCTGAAATATTCGAGATTCCTATATGTCCGCTTAACGATAGCGATGGTATAAACCTGACGAGATAGCGGCTAACAGTAATAAGCCCACTGCCCATAATGGGTTGGAAAACGTTAAGAGAGAAGGGATAGTAAGCAGGACAAGTATACCCAGATGAATGCGGTACCTGATATTGCCGACCGAACGTTTCCGTTGTTCCGCATGGATAGGGTAAATATGCTGCCATACATGCTCGTGATAGTAAAGCTTCATCTCGGATAACTGCAGCGTACTAATGGCTGCAAATACCAAATATATGCAAGCTAGTGCTATATCATTGTGAACTGCTGCAAGTAGAAGGACACCTATGAGAGTTAAACGCATAGTAATTCCGAACAGCTCCGAGCGCAGCCACACAAGGGTATACAGGTAGGAGTAAGCATGATCCTGTCGAAAAGAAATCCACCTGGTTGCCCGATCCAAGCCACGTACATTCCTTGCTTTACCTTGAATTGAAGGCACATCTACAAACCAATTCAAGATGCGGTAAATACTTGCTCTATGCTGCAGCTCGACATCAATTAACAAGCTCCAATTCACGATGTGTTGTCTAGGAAGACGCAGCAAACCAAGATAGGCAATCGATAAAAGGGACATCAGTAAAATACCAACAGCTGGTTTGTTAGCTATGACGCCATACGCGATAGTGGCGCTTAGGATCCATCGTATAATTTGAAACAGGAACCTCGTTCGTTTCTCTTGCATTTGAAGCTCCGTCCATTTTCCGAACAGCATGATTCGTTTATACACATACCAAAGGACTAGCAATAGTAGGAACATCCATCCGCTTGATCCGGCGAGCTTGTGATAGAGTGGCCATACGATTAACCAGACAACTGCTACTGTGGCTAACTGTACAATTAACGAGCGATTCATGGCTGCTTTCAGATAGGCTTTCATCCCGTTTTCCTGAGGCAAAAGGAACAAAGTATCGGCTTCCTGTAAGTAAGTACGGATTCGTCCGCCTGCTAGAGCAGGGAGCATGATGGCAGCGGATAAAAGTTCCCAAGGAAAGGCAGGCGTGACCCATTGTAAGAACTGTCTATAGCCAATAGAGAATAGCAGAAAGCCAATGCCAATAGCCATGGCTCCGCCTTGCAAAGCATAATGAAGATAGGGACGAATTTCTTTGAGAAACAGTGCTGCACGACTCCGGTATAATGCTTGCAAATCAATCAAAGCGGCTCAGCTCCTTGTCACCAAATCGCAAAAAACATCATCCAACGGTGCAGCGGCAGGCATTCCGGCAACTTCACGGAGTGCACCCACATCTCCTGAAGCGATTAACTTCCCTTGATGCAGGACCAGGAACCGATCACAATAACGCTCAATAGTAGCTAAAATATGGGAGCTTATAAGTATTGCGGCACCACTCTGTTTCACATCAACCATTAGCTCCAGCAAAGATCGCATGCTCAAAGGATCCAGTCCAAGAAACGGCTCATCTATTATATAGAGCTCAGGTTGGACAAGGAACGCGCACATAATCATGACCTTCTGCCGCATGCCTTTGGACAGATGTGAAGAAAGCCTGTCAGTAAGAGTGTCCATCTGAAACTGCTGCAGCAATGGGGCTGAACGCTGCTCATAGGTGCTACGGTCGATGCCGTATGCCCTTGCTGTCAATTCCAAATGCTCTCGTACAGTAAGTTCCTCATATAAGAGGGGGCTTTCTGGGACGTAGGCAAATGTCTTCCTATATTGTTCCTGCGATTCAGCCAAAGGCTGTCCCTTTAACCTTATTTCCCCCTGGTGTGGCGTCATTAATCCGAGAATATGCTTGATCGTAGTGCTTTTCCCGGCACCATTCAATCCGATTAAGCCAACCATTTCTCCAGGCTGAACATGAAACGTCAGGTTATGCAGAACGGGCTGGATTCGGCTGTACCCACCGGTTACAGCTTCAACTTCCAGAATTGGCTTCACGTTTGTTCCTCCTCACAATCAATCTGTTTCTTATAAGACTAGCTGAAACGGCGGCGGTTTTCCAGTCCGGCGAGTTTGGATGTGCTCAAAAAAGCCATCCGGCTTCTAATGAACGAAGGGATGGCCTTTGTTATATAGATTTTGCATGCTTAGGGAGGAGTGCTGGCTGTTTTCTCTTATTTCTTCTTATCCTTACTTTGATTATCCTGGCTCTTGCTTTCTCCTCCGCCCCCGCCGCTTTGTGTCCCTTTACTCTGATCTGCTTTTTGCATCTTTTTCAGCTGCTGCTTGTCCAGCTTACGCTGTTTTTCGTTCTCCTCATTTTCATACTTCTTAATATCCTTATACATTTTCATCTGTGATTTAAGCTCTGTGTCGATGGGTTTATCTTGCTGCTGTTTCTGGCTTTGTGCCTTTTGAGTACTATTTTTACTCTTGTTGGAACCTGATTGCTGCTCCGATTTTTTATTTGTGCATCCGGTTATTAGGGCGAGAAGCAAGAAACAAAGTAGGAGAAACCGTATTTTATTCATAAAATGTAACAGCTCCTTTTCCTTGATACTGTAGGTTGCCCCTCAACTTGGAAAATATTTATTATTTTTTATAAAAAAAGTTTGAATAAATGTATACATATGAATACAATAGAAGTAAGAAGGTTAGTTTTTCTAACGCGGAAACATGATTTTGGTTTTTTCAAGTAAACTATCCTTACAGGGAGTTATTGGGAGGGGTGGAAAAATGGCAGAAACATACCGCAAATCGAAGATTGAGCATTATTTGGAGCGGCTGCAAATACGCAAGCAGTCATTGATGAATCAAATGGAAATGGCTGAGCTTGAGCATTCGCGCGAATTTATTTGCGGGCAGTTATCCGCTATAGATCTTATTATTTTGGAAATAACCGTTGAGTTTGGCCTCGGAAACACCAAAAACGAAGGGGGAGAAGCTGATGACAGGGAATGCAGTCCAAAGTAACACACCACAGCATTTTTCACCACAACATAATCGGGCTACAAGAATTAAGCTTTTAAAAAGAGCCATTTTTATTGTATTGGGTGCGGGTTTCGTATCGGTAGGGCTAGAAATTTTTCTTGTTCCAAATAATATTATTGACGGCGGGGTCGTCGGGATATCCATTATCTTAGCTCATTTGACAAAGATTCCACTTGGTATATTTCTGTTTCTTCTTAACCTGCCGTTCTTCTTTCTTGGCTATAAGCAGATTGGAAAAACATTCGCGTTATCGACCTTGTTTGGTGTATTGATCATGTCCCTGGGCACTTGGCTGCTGCATCCGGTTCCTCCTCTGACTATAGATCCGCTGCTAGCGACTGTATTTGGAGGCATTATTCTTGGTGTGGGTGTGGGTATGGTAATTCGAACAGGAGGATCGCTGGATGGAACGGAAGTTGTTGCGATTCTGGTCAATAAAAAGTCACCTTTCTCAGTAGGCGAAATTGTTATGTTCTTCAATTTGTTTATACTGGGCAGCGCTGGATTCGTCTTTGGATGGGATCATGCGATGTACTCATTAATAGCCTACTATATAGCTTTTAAAATGATTGATATCACCATAGAGGGCTTTGATGAGTCCAAATCGGTATGGATTATTAGCGAATCGTACCGAGATATCGGAGAAGCTATTCTCAGTCGATTGGGCCGCGGAGTTACCTATTTAAATGGAGAAGGCGGCTTTACGGGCGGCGATAAAAAAGTTATTTTCTGCGTCATTACACGGCTGGAGGAAGCAAAGCTTAAGTCAATCGTAGAGGATTACGATCCAACAGCATTCTTGGCAGTAGGTAACATTCATGATGTGAAGGGCGGACGGTTTAAGAAGAAAGATATTCATTGATCTATAAGAAAAATTTATGCTTACTATAAGCAATTGTTGGTTGTGAAACAAGGCTCTGTACTATATATTACAAATATCTAAAACCTAATGTTAGAATTGGTGATGTATAGAGGGGGCGGGATCATGCGAAGGCTGGAAGGAAAACGGATTGCACTAACAGGGCCGAGGAAAGCTGCAGAGCTTAGTATTATAGTGGAGAAGCTGGGAGGCATTCCGCTGGTTCGTCCGGCGCAAGGAACCGTTGCCATTGAGAAGGAAAAGGTAGAAACCGAAATAACTAAGTTCATTCAAGAAGGCGCGGACTGGATTATTATTACTACATCTGTGGGTGCGGAGATGCTGTATCAGGTTGCTCAGGGAATGGGAGTGGCCGATGCCTTTATGGAGCGGCTAAAGCAGACGAAGATTGCGGCCCGTGGCTATAAAACGTTCAAATATTTAAAAACATTAGAACTCAACCCGACGATAAAAGCGGATGACGGGACTACAGTTGGCATACTTAGAGAGCTGAAATCCTGTGATCTTCGTGGAAGCCGTGTGGCGCTCCAGTTATACGGAGACCACGCTCCGCAGCTCGTGAAGTGGCTGCAGGAGCAACAGGCGAATTATTATGAGATATTGCCTTACCGACATATTCCTCCTGAATTAAGTGTGGTGGATACGCTATTATCAGAGATTATACAGGGTAAAATAGATGCGGTTACTTTTACGAGTACTCCGCAGGTTCGGTTTCTAATGGCCTATGCGAGGGAACAAGGACACTCTGAGCAGCTGCTAACTGCCTTCAGAGAGCATACGGTAGCTGTAGCTGTAGGTAAGGTGACAGCGGAAGCTCTGCGGGATGAAGGTATAGAGCGGATCGTGGCTCCTGATGAAGAACGGATGGGCAGCATGATGGTGTCGCTGGCACAATATTACGATATTTAAAGAGCTTTTATATAATCGTTTGGTCAGATCATAAGGGTATGGTATACTTTTCCTGAAAAGTTAACCTATCCTTTTTTTGTTGGAGGCCTCATGAATACAAACGCAGTAGTGCAGCTTCGTAATGTAACGAAACGGATTGGCTCAAAAACAATTGTCGATAATTTGTCGTTCGATGTGCTCCCAGGGGAAGTGTTCGGCTTCTTAGGACCGAATGGAGCCGGTAAAACAACGACTATCCGTATGATGGTCGGGCTGATGTCACTTACAGAAGGGGAAGTCCTGGTCAACGGTTTAAGTGTAAAAAGACAATTTGAACAGGCCATGGTCCATGTAGGTGCGATTGTAGAAAATCCCGAGTTTTATAAATTTCTGAGTGGCTACCAGAATCTTCAGCATTTTGCCCGTATGATTCCGGGTATTACGGAAGAAAGACTGGAGGAAGTCATAGCTCTTGTTCGATTAGAGCACCGTATACATGATAAAGTGAAAACTTATTCCTTAGGCATGCGCCAGAGGCTTGGAGTAGCTCAGGCTATCCTGCATCGTCCCGATGTGCTGATTTTGGACGAGCCAACGAATGGACTCGATCCAGAAGGCATTCGAGAGCTCCGCGATTATTTACGGCAGCTATCCAGGGAGGAAGGGCTTGCGGTCATCGTCTCAAGCCATTTACTCTCGGAGATGGAGCTGATGTGTGACCGTGTAGCGATCATACAGAACGGCAAGCTGCTGGATGTACGTTCCTTCAAAAATTTGGAGAACGAATCCAAGCTGCTGGAGGTTCAATTCGATGTGGACAGCAGGGAAGAAGCGGTGCGAATTGCTGCTGGCTTCGCTGGTGAGCAAGCCGTGAGCTGGAATCCGACACCACAGGCGCAGGCATCAAAAGGCACGAAGCAGTCAGAGAGTTCGGATGTATCAACGCCGGCAGTAGCCGTGCTTGCAGAGAATGAGAGCGGCATACTGACGGTAAGTCTGAACGGTGGGCGTGAAGATATTGCGGAGCTGAATAAGCGCTTTGTCGCAGCGGCAGTACGGGTATACGGAATCCGGACGCACAGCAAATCCTTGGAGGATCAATTCCTAGAGGTGACGAGGGGGAATCAAATTGTCTAGCTTTATTCGGCACGTACAAAATGAGCAGATGAAAATATATAGCCGTACCCGGACCTGGGTAATGCTAGGCATTGTGGTTTTGGCCGTCATTTTAATGGCAGTGATGATGAAGTATGCAATGGATTTAGGTGTGAATCATGCTTTTCCTTTCTTGGGGATGAGCACGAATTTGACCTGGCTTGTCTTTATTTTCTCCGTTATTATTGCCGGGGATAGCGTAGCCTCTGAGTTTACATGGGGTACCATTAAGCTTCTGTTGATCCGTCCAGTGACGCGTGCCAAAATCTTAGCGGCAAAGTACGTTTCTGTGTTTATTTTCCTGATTACCCTGTTGCTCGTTTTGTTCATTGCCTCCTATTTTGTTGGACTGCTGTTTTTCGGCCTGAGTGGTGTAATAACTGAACAGGATGCGCTAACGAATATTTTGCGGGTGTATGGGTTGAAATGGGTGGATCTGCTAATGTCCGTTACATTGGCTTTCATGATCTCCGCCGCTTTCCGCAGCAGCTCGCTTGCTATCGGTTTGTCAATGTTGCTTATGTTTACAGCGAGCTCTGTAGTATTTATACTTGTAAACTTTAAATATACTTGGGCTAAATATTTGCTGTTTGCTAATACAGATTTGTCACCTTACTTTATGGGTGGGAATCCGCCAGTTGCAGGAATGACTTTGGGCTTTTCAGTTACCGTGCTGGTTGTATATTGGGTTTTATTCTACGGTATCGCTTGGCTTCTATTTACAAAACGGGATGTGGCGGGCTAGTTTTTAAAATAAATTATTGATCTGAAAACGACCAAGTACATACTAGCGGATATAGGTTACTCTGCTGTCTTGGTTGTTTTTTTGCAATTATTCCGATGATTCTTTGTAGGAAGCGGTACTGGCTTGGGCTTGGGAAGGTGCTTCCTCCAGAAGCTCAGTGACCCTCTCTTCCAGCAGCAGCGGATCAATTGGCTTAGCTATGTAGCCCTTAGCCCCAAGCTTAATGCCGCGTACAACTGTATCCTTGCGTGCATCACCGGTTAATAACAAAACGGGAATGGAACGCGTCTTACTAAGCGACTTAAGCTTGGTTAAAGCCTCCAGTCCATCCATATTAGGAAGATTGATGTCAAGCAAGATGAGATCGTAGTGAGTTATCCGTGAGATTACCGATAGAAAATCAACAGCTGATGAATAGATATCAACTTCATACTGATCTTCAAATATTTGTTTTACTAACAGGCAGAACGGTGAGCTGTCATCAATAAGTGCGATATGCTTAGTTGCCATTAGGGGACACATCCTTTTTTAGAGTAAAGAAAAGTTTACTTATAGGGTTAGGAGTTGATTATGATGGCTATGTCTCAAGAGGACAAGGAGCGGCGGATGAAGACTATTCTTGAGAAAACAAGGAGATTGTTTCTTAAGGATGCCTATCAACGCGCAGCAGAGCTAAAGGAAAACATTAACTCATGGGAACAGAATGAATTGGACAGGGATTCAGACACTAATGGTAAGCTGGGGGACAGCTTGTATCGGTATGCCCATACTCTTAAAGGCGTCGCCTTGACTGTCGGTTGTGAAGGCATACACCAGCTCAGTGAAGCAGCAGACTCTTACAGTATACAACATTTGGATGCTTGGACAGAAGAAACTCTTCGTACAATGATTCAATTCCAAGAACAATTATTTATTGAGCTTTATCGCGAAATGAGTAAGGAATATTAAGGATTTTTGGAGATAGGCTGTAGAAAAAGGAAAATCGACATTTGTGTCGAATCATAAATTGTATACCAAATATATCAAGAGGAGAACGGCCTATTCTATGATAGAATTTCAAAATGTTTCCAAAGTGTATCCCAATGGGACCGTGGGTCTGAGCAATATTAATCTAACGATTCATCCGGGGGAATTTGTTGTGATTGTAGGATTGTCGGGAGCGGGGAAATCAACGCTGCTGCGTTCTATGAACCGTTTGAATGAAATAACCGATGGTCAAATTCTGATTGATGGAAAATCGTTAACCTCTGCCCGGGGAGTGGAGCTTCGCCGTATGCGTCGCGACATCGGGATGATCTTCCAGAGCTTTAATTTAGTTAAGCGCGTTTCTGTACTTCGCAACGTGCTCTCTGGTCGTGTCGGTTATCATTCCACATGGAGAACATTGCTCGGTCTGTTTCCTAAACATGATCTTGATCTTTCCTTAAAAGCTTTGGAGCGTGTAAATATTCGGGAAAAAGCATATGCTCGTGCCGATGAGCTGTCAGGTGGTCAACAACAGCGTGTATCGATTGCACGTGCTTTGGCACAAGAGGCCAAAATTATATTGGCAGATGAGCCTGTAGCTTCTTTGGACCCGTTGACAACTAGGCAGGTTATGGATGATTTGAAGCGGATCAATCAGGACTTAGGGATCACGACTGTCGTCAATCTTCACTTTATCGATTTGGCACGTGAGTACGCGACAAGAATAATCGGTTTACGTGCTGGAAAGGTTGTATTTGACGGACCTGTATCGGAAGCAACGGATGATAAGTTCTCGGAAATTTATGGACGCGAAATCAAGAAGGATGAGCTGTTGGGGGTGGATGCCTGATGTCTTCATCCGAACGTGGCCCGGATTCGCTCAAAAAGCCGTCATCATTGAAACCAATGCTTTCCATCATCTTGGTGCTGCTGCTGTTAGGCGGAAGTGCCTATAAGACCGATGCCTCACTAATTGAGCTGATCGAGGGTATTCCGGAGATGGGCAAGCTGTTTCAGGATATGTATCCACCCAACTGGAGCTATTTAAGTACGATCTATGAACCTATGCTGGAAACGATTCGTATGGCAATAATCGGTACGGTTATCGGATCGCTCGGGGCTATCCCGATTTCTTTTCTTGCGGCGCGAAATGTAACACGCGTTCCTGTATTGGGTGTAATATCCCGATTTATACTGAATCTGGTACGGACTATTCCGGATCTAATGTTTGCCGGGGTGTTTGCTGCAATTGTTGGTTACGGCGCTCTTGCTGGAGCAATTGCGCTTGCCTTCTTTTCTTTCGGGCTCGTATCCAAGCTGACCTACGAATCTATTGAATCTATTGATCCAGGTCCGTTGGAAGCAATGACGGCTGTAGGGGCTAATAAGCTTCAATGGATACACTTCGGTGTTGTACCTCAGGTCATGGCTCAATTTGCTGCTTATGTTCTTTATACGTTTGAAGTGAACGTCAGAGCAGCGGCTATCTTGGGATTCGTAGGGGCTGGAGGGATTGGTTTGATTCTGCAGCGTTCCTTGGATCGGCTTCGATATGATCAGGCGTCTACGATTATCTTGTTCACACTTGTAGTCGTGCTCCTTATTGATTATGTCAGTACTAAGTTACGGGAGAGACTGCTATGACGGATACTTTTAAAAAAAATATGGGTACCCGCATCCGCCATTGGTCGGTTACATTATTTTTAGTTATTATATGTGTTTGGGCGTTCACAGGCATCGAGTTCACAGGGATTAAGGAAACAGCCGGGCAAGTATCCAAGGCAATTCTGCGCGGTCTGCTTCATCCGGATTGGGGTTATGTCTATTTGCCCGAAGGGGAGGATTTGCTCCGAGGGCTTTTAGAAACGGCAGCTATCGCTGTCTTGGGTACGGTTATCTCAGCTGTCCTCTGCGTTCCTTTTGCTTTCTGGGCGGCCAGCAATAAAGGCAAAGGACGTTGGGCAACAGGCAGCGGCAAATTTATGCTCAGCTTGATCCGGACATTTCCGGAGGTTGTCATGGCTATTATCTTCATTAAGGCTGTCGGACCAGGTTCTTATGCCGGTGCACTGGCCTTAGGGGTTCACTCTATAGGGATGCTTGGTAAGCTGTATGCGGAAGCTATTGAGAACCTCGACCGCGGGCCAAGGGAAGCACTCATCGCGTGTGGTGCTAACAAGCTGCAGACGTTGTGGTTTGCCGTTATTCCTCAGGTACTGCCGGACTTCTTCTCTTTTGCTTTATACCGCTTTGAAATCAATATTCGTTCCGCGGCAATACTTGGAGTTATTGGTGCGGGCGGTATCGGTACGCCGCTAATATTCGCGCTGGATGCACGTAGTTGGAACCGAGTTGGTATTATTTTGCTCGGCGTAGTTGTTATGGTTACGATAATTGACCTGATTTCAGGATTTATCCGCAGAAGGTTAGTTTAATTAATACATCTAGTCCCGATGACCTTAATGGGTTGTCGGGATTTTTTTCTATTTCACATGGACAATATATGGAAAAGACTTTTATTATTTACCTGACTGTGGTAAGGTAATGAAGCTGGATTGCTTTATCGAGAAAGGAGGGAACAGATGAGTCGACGAGAGGAACTTAAAAAAATTGCTGTGAGCCATCTCTTGCAGTTTGGCTACGAGGGTACCAAGCTAGCTGATATAGCAGGCGAGGCTGGCATCAAGAAACAGTCCATGTACGCTCATTTCAAGGATAAGAAAGAACTGGTTATTGAAATTCACGAAGAAGCGATGAAACAGGAAGTGACCTATCTAGTTTCTTTTTTTAATAAGCATAAAGGCAGGTCGATGAAGGATATTCTTGACGCCTTCATTCTTGAAATGAAAGATCGTTATTTGGATAAGCAGAATGTGAAGCTCATGTTTCTAATGGCTTTTATTCCTCCAGAAGGCTTACAGGATTTATTTATCACCTTGTATGAAGCTTATTCGAAGCAATTATTAGATTTGCTTGAGCGTGCATTCGAGGATGATTCTTCTATTTCAGTTGATTCGAAGAAAGCAGCGTTGGCTGTGCATACTATTTACGATGGTTTAACGGCCAAGCTAATATTTGAAAGTCCAGAGCAGTTTGTTCATGCTTCAGAGGTCACCTTCTCCCTATTATGGGAAGGAATACAATATAGAAGAAATAGTTAAGAGGTATAACATGCAAAGTGAAAACAGAAGCTTACAGTCACTGGAAACCGATTCCGTGGGAAAAGTATTTTTCCGTTATTTAATTCCATCTCTTGTTGGTATGTTTATGATGTCGATCAATGTAGTAGTTGACGGCATATTTGTAGGGCACCGATTCGGATCGGTTGCGCTGGCTGGGGTTAATGTCGCATTTCCTGTATTTTCTATTTATATGGCCATTTCGTTATGGATTGGTATTGGAGGTGCGGCCCTCTACTCTAGAGCGTTAGGCGCAAAGCAATATACAAAAGCGCAGTCGATATTTACCCACTCTCTAATATTGATTTTCGGCATAACAATTGTCCTTGGGAGTATAGCCTATATATTACGTGAACCGGTGGCTCTGTTCCTCGGAGCTAACGCGGAGACGATGCCCTATGTCATGGATTATATGAATGTTCTATTATCATGCGGATTTGTTTTTACGGTACAAAATTCGTTCAGTGTGTTTGTCCGTAATGACGGAAATCCTAACCTGGCTATGGTGTCAATGGTGGTTACCGCTGTGTCCAATGTGATATTAAATTATATATTTTTGTTTGTATTGGACTTTGGAGTAGCGGGCTCCGCATGGGGGTTAATTGGTGCTGCTGCTATTGGTTCGTGTGTATTATTTTTTCATTTTTTGCGAAAAGAAAGCACGCTTAGATTTAGAAAACCAAAATTTTCATGGGAACTTATACGAAATACTCTGATCATTGGATTTCCAAGCTTTATTGCTGAAGTTGGGATAGCTGTATTTACGGCAGGCTATAATATTGCCATGGCTCATTGGGTAGGTACGGTAGGAGTGTCAGCCTTCTCCATATTGAATTATGTGCATAGTGTGATGCTGATGATGTTTATTGGAATGGGGTCAGCTATTCAGCCGCTAATCAGTTTCTACCGTGGAGCGAAGCAGCGTGTACGGGAGCGGCAAACGATTCAAATTGCAGTCAAAACAGCGCTGGGGACGGGAATTGGAATATTGCTGGTCGGCTTTTTTGCTGCTGATGCAATAGTATCGATGTTCGGGGATTTTTCAACTGATGTCCGTGAATTGGCGATTACGGGGATCCGACTGTTTTTCATCGCTTACTTATTTATGGGAATTAACTTTGTAATGATGACTTATTTTCAAGCGACTGATCAGGTTAAGATGGCTATCTGGATTACGATTGCAAGGGAAATGCTTCTGATGGTGGCTTTTCTTCTCACACTGCCCTATATATGGGGAATCAATGGTATTTGGCTAGCCATTCCATTATCCGAATGTATAGTCACGTTGACCGTCTACATGTATATAAGGAAACGGACAGGGGCTGCTTTATCCGCATCTACTGGACAGTGAATAGTAGTTAAAGTGAAAAGTTAATCTTATATAACAAAAAAAGGACCGTACCGGAATCATTTCCAGGTACGGTCTTGTTTGTTTTCCTAACCTTTGCTTATTTGCCGCCCATTTGCTTGTTAGCGTCACGAACAACATCGAATTTCTTATCATCGGATGTTGTATAACCGCGGTGGGAGTATACTTCATAGATGATTTGTTGGCCGGCAGGATCTTTACCGATAGCGATGAAAGCATCGGAGATCTTTTTACGCCATTCTTCACTCATATCTGTACGAACAGCGATAGTATCGTTAGGAATAGGAGCTGTAAAGAATAGAACGCGAGTTTTGGAGAATACGTCTGGAACATCCTTAACAACGTTCAAACGAGCATCTTGGAACACAGCAGCAGCATCAACCTCACCATTTAACACAGCAAGTACGCCTTTGTCATGACCTTTAACAACAATACCTTTTACATCTTTATCCGGATCAATGGATTTCTTCTTCAATTCAAGACCTGGGTAAATGTAGCCAGCAGAAGAGGTTACGTCCTGCCAAGCGACTTTCTTGCCTTTAAGATCTTCAATTGTTTTGATCGGTGAATCGTTCTTCACGATGATCATCGACTTATAGGAATCTACAAGCTTGGATTTATCTTCTTGACCTGTCGCATCGTCAACGCCATAGCGTTGAGCTTGAAGCAATAGATCTGCTGCTTTTTTCTCATCGTGTGCCAATACATATCCAGTTGGAGGCAAGAAGCCGATATCCACTTTCTTGGAAGCCATTGCTTCAATGATTGTGTTGTAGTTTGTGGAGATCGATACTTTTACAGGGATGCCTAGACGGTCACCAAGGAGCTTTTCTAGTGGCTTTGCTTTGGCTTCAAGTGTCTCAGCGCTTTGGGAAGGTACGAACTGTACAGTAAGCTCTTTAGGTGTATAACCTGCAGGTGCTGCTTCCTGTTTTTTCTCTGCTGGAGCCGGTGCTGGAGCTGCTGGTTTTGTCTCTACTTTACTCCCACAGCCCGCTGCAATTCCCGCTGATAACATTAGAGTTAAACTAACCGCTGCAAATTTTTTGAACATTTTTTTGACCTCCTGTTAATTGTGGAATCAAATCCATATACTACTATAGCATATAATAGAATACACATCAGTAAAAAGTTTGTAAACTTCATGTAAATGAAGCTCCCATACATTTTGGACAGTTAAACATTGAATTTCCAATGGCTAGTTTGATATATTGAAGAAGTTAATCTCTTGATATAGGTGTTGCAAAAAGAAAGTTTTTGAACAGCCTATGTAAGAGTATTTTAATTTAGTTGGAGCTGATCTGGATATGATTGGGAACGCGGGATTTAAGATAACAATTTTGGAGACAAGTGATATTCACGGTTATATGTTGCCCATTCAATATGCAAATAATGAGCCTACAGAGCAAGGCTTTGCCAAGCTTGCTGCTTTGATTTCTGAAGAAAGAGCACAGAATCCACACTTAATATTAATTGATAATGGAGATTTAATTCAAGGAACGCCATTAGCCTATCATCATGCCCGTCTGAATGCAAGTGTCGAGAATCCGATGATACGATGTCTGAATGAACTGCATTACGATGCTGCTGTTTTTGGCAATCATGAGTTTAATTATGGGCTCCCATTATTGAAAAAGGCGGTCAACGAATCGTCCTTTCCCTGGATTGGGGCTAACATTGTTGACGAGGTAAGCGGCGAACCCTATTTCGGTAAACCGTATTTAATTCAAGAATTCGATAATGGGCCTCGCGTTGCTATTCTCGGATTAACTACGAATTATATTCCCAATTGGGAAAAACCAGAGCACATCGCTGGGTTGAGGTTTGAAAATGTGTTAGAAACTGCACGTAAATGGGTTGCTCACTTGAAGAATAAGGAAAAAGCGGATGTTGTCGTTGTCTCTTATCATGGAGGTTTCGAACGTAATCCAGAGACCGGAGAACCTACAGAGCCATTGACTGGTGAAAATATAGGCTATGCCTTGTGTCAAGAAATCGAGGGCATTGATGTGCTCCTCACCGGACACCAGCATCGGACCATCTCTGGACTTAGCATTAACGGTGTTGTGGTTCTTCAGCCGGGAAGTCAGGGAGCCTACATTGGGAAGGTACAGCTTCAATTAGAGCAAGAAAAAGATCAATGGAAAGTTGTAACTGCATCATCTGAGCTGCTTTCAGCCAATGGGGTGAAGCCGGTGAAAAAGATCGTCGATATGCTGCAAGCCGACGAGAAGCTTACCCAGCAATGGCTTGATCAGCCTATTGGCAAGCTGTTGGGTAACATGCTTATTACTGATCCAATGGGGGTTCGCTTGAAGGAGCATCCCTTAATAGAGTTTATTAATCGGGTGCAGATGGATATTTCGGGTGCGAGTATTTCCAATACAGCGCTATTTGATAATATTTCTCCGGGATTTCCACCAGACATAACGATGCGTGATATTGTTTCCAATTATATTTATCCAAATACGCTGCAGGTGATACGGATATCCGGACAAGATATCAAGGATGCTTTGGAGCGCTCGGCATCCTATTTTGCCACCTATACAGGCGGATCAGTTCAGGTTAATCCAGCCTTCAGTGATCCCAAGCCGCAGCATTATAATTATGATATGTGGGAAGGCGTTGAATACAAGCTCAATATCTCGCGGCCAGAAGGAGAACGGGTTGTCCATTTAGCTTTTGAGGGTCAGCCTATTGACCGAAATCGCGAATATGATGTGGTGATGAACAATTACCGTGCCGGAGGCGGAGGCAACTATGCTATGTTCCAAGGAAAGCCGGTTATCCGTGATATTCCAACTGATATGGCTGAGTTGTTAGCCACCTATATCATGGAAAAAGGAACTATAGAAGCTTCTTTAAACTCGAACTGGGAAGTCATATGGGATTAAGCAAGGGAAGATTCGTGAGCAACCCTATATAGATAGGCAGGGATAGTCCAATCCATTAGAAACGTATATCCATACTATACATTAATCCATTGAAGAGGAGGGGTAATGTATGGGATTCGGTCTTGGCGGAATTGGCGGAATTGGCGGAGTTGGCGGAGTTGGCGGAATTGGTGGAATTGGTTGTGGAGTTGGTACAGGTCTGGTTACTAGCACAGCTGTAATATTGGTATTGTTCATTCTTCTTGTTATCGTTTCAAGAGCGTTTATCTAATTAAAAGTAATTATGCATGAAATAGGGAAAGCAGCTAGGCTATATGAGCCAATAGCTGCTTTTTCTCTTTTTTAACTGGATTTAGTGAGCTTATCCCTACATGGGTGAATTTTTGAAGTATCATAGTTCCTTTTCAAAAAAATTAATCAAAAAGTATTTACTAAACAAACGCGGTGATGTATTATCGAATTAAAGTATTGAAGTATTTTTTAAAAAAATAATTAGGAGCTGACCTCATGTCAAATTTAAAGCAAACCCATATTGTCCCAAGAAAAACTCTCGATAATATTAAACCATATTCACCGGGCAAGCCGATCTGGGAAGTGCAGAATGAGCTGGGGCTAACCAAGGTTATCAAGCTGGCCTCTAATGAAAATCCACTGGGTGCTTCGCCTAAGGCGATTGATGCTATTAATAGTTTTGTGACGGAAATCCACCGATACCCAGATGCAGGAGCCAAGCTTGCAAGTGCTGCTATTGCATCGAAGTTAGGCATCAAAGCGGAAGAAATTATTGTAACTAACGGTGGGGATGAGTTGATCTCGCTTGTTTCTGAAGCGTTTTTGGAGGCCGGCGATGAAATTGTTGTGCCGTCTCCTTCATTTAGTGAATATGAGTTTGGCGCACATTTAATGGGGGCTAGAACCGTAGCTGTTCCACTAAAAGAAGACTATCAATATGATGTTGACGCACTGCTTGCAGCTGTAACGGAACGTACTAAAATTATGTACATATGCTCTCCTAACAATCCGACGGGCACCTATATACCAGCCGCAGACTTAAAGCGCCTTATTGAAGCTTTGCCTGAGCATGTTCTCCTGATGGTGGATAGTGCCTACAGTTATTATGCATCAGCGGATGATTACACAAGCGGTATGGAATATGTTAGGGCTGGATATCCGGTTATTGTTCTTCAAACGTTTTCCAAAATATTTGGTCTTGCGGGCATACGTGTTGGATTCGGAGCTGCTCCAGAAGCTGTTATTCGCACCATTCTGAAGGTGAAGGAGCCGTTTAATGTGAATGCATTGGCTCAAATAGCTGCAGCAGCAGCAATTACGGATGAAGAACATGTACAAGCATCGATCGAAGTAAACCAATTGGGTAGAGAGCAGCTGTATGAAGGACTCAGCGAACTAGGTCTGAGCTATACGACGAGTATGAGTAATTTTGTGCTAGTGGAGTTAGGGACGGAAGCCAAATCTATTTATGACCAGCTTCTTGCCAAAGGAGTTATTGTCCGCTACGGGACTATTTGGGGTCTCCCACGCCATATCCGTGTTACGGTAGGGCTGCCTGAAGAAAATGAATGCTTTCTTGAAAGCTTGAAAGAGATATTGGGGTAGCGGTTAATTTAACTAAAATTTTTTCCAATAGTTGGATTCAAATATACGGATTGATGTAGTATGATCGAATCGAAGCTATGAAGATTTGATTTTTTACTTACATTATTCAGGAGGGACTATTTCATGAGTATATTGTTATGGCCGAATGGAACGCCGAATGCGTTAGGGGATGAAGCTGAGGACAAACCAACCCTAGTGCCTTACTTGGTGGAGGCTAAGAATCCAGCAGCTGCAGTAATAGTATGCCCGGGCGGTGGTTATGCACGTAGAGCGGCCCATGAAGGAGAGCCGGTTGCTCTATGGCTGAACTCTTTGGGGATTTCAGCTTTTGTTGTGCATTATCGTGTTGCGCCATATAAGCACCCGAATCCGCTCATGGATGCTCAAAGAGCCATACGAACAGTCCGCAGCAGGGCGATGGAGTGGAATATCGACACAAAACGTGTGGGTATATTGGGATTTTCCGCTGGAGGTCATCTGGCTTCATCTGCTGGGACGCATTATGACAATGGTCAGCCCGATGCGGAGGATCCGATAGAACGTGAAGGTTGCAGGCCGGATTTACTTGTGCTGTGCTATCCGGTTATTAGTTTTATGTCATTTGCACATTCAGGTTCCAGACTAAATCTTCTAGGAGACTCTGCGGACTCAGCGCTTGTAGAGCATCTATCCAGTGAAAATCAAGTGACAGAGCAAACGCCTCCTACGTTTCTATGGCATACTGCAGACGATGCTTCAGTCCCAGTAGGGAATAGTCTGTTATTTGCATCGTCACTTAGCCACAATAAGGTGCCTTATGAACTGCATGTATTTGAAAGCGGGCGGCATGGATTGGGCCTTGCTAAAGAACAACCAGGTGTACAGGCATGGCCGGAGCTATGTGCAGATTGGTTGAAGAGGCAAGGGTACAGTCAGCCTTCAGAGTAAGCTTGTAGCTTGCTGATGATACATCTGACTAAAGATCATCGTGGAGGATTAGATGACGGATACACGGAACCCGGGAATGAGCTATGAGCTGTATCCACTAGGTGAACAGGCTGTTGTGATCCGCTGGGGAGACAGAATAAGTGAGCAAACCCAGCGACATATAGACCGGTCTTTGAAAAGCCTGGAGAGGCATTGGTTTCCCGAACTTACAGAATTGGTTGCTGCTTACCGGACTGTGACTGTTTATTATGACCCTGTTGCATTGTATTTAAAATCGACTCGCGGTTATGATCCGAATGAGATTAACTTGCCCTATGAGCTGATCTGCAGCTGGATACATAGCTGCTTAAGGGAGCAGCGGCCTGAAGATGTCATCGAGGATAGTCAGGATGGAAAAGCAGCTGAGTCCGCTAATGTTAAAGTTGTACCTGTTTGTTTCGGCGGTGCTTACGGGCCGGACTTGGGTGAGGTAGCTCTTCATTCAGGTCTGTCGAGCGAGGAAGTTGTAGAGCTGTATTGCTCAGTATCCTATTTCGTTCATATGGTAGGCTTTGTGCCGGGTTTCCCATACCTGGGCGGCTTGCCAGAGCGTTTGCAGATACCACGTCGCAGCTTTCCTCGAGAGGAAGTACCTATCGGCTCTATCGGCATAGCAGGAGGGCAAACCGGGATTTACCCGTTGGCAAGTCCTGGGGGCTGGCAGTTGATTGGACGAACACCGGTGACGCTATTTGATGCCGCTCTTTCTCAACCGGCTCTGTTTAAAGCAGGAGATTATGTCAGGTTCGAGCAAATATCGGAAGCAGAGTTTACTGTGGTTAGCAGTAAGGCAAAAGCTGAAGCGGGTTTAAAAAGGAAGATGGAGGGTTTATGCGGTGACAATTGAGGTTATTAAGCCGGGGTTGTTCACTACGGTTCAGGACGGAGGGCGGTTTGGCTACCGCGGCATCGGTGTCGTCACAAGTGGTGCTATGGACAGGTTCGCCTTGCAGGCGGCGAACCTGCTAGTAGGCAACGAGCCGAGCGCAGCGCTGCTCGAGCTGACTCTCACGGGCGCGTCGCTCGAGTTTCACGAGGACGCGCTCGTGGCTCTGTGCGGCGCGGACATGGATGCCCGCGCCGAAGGAGCAGGGCCGCCGCTGCCATGCTGGCGGCCCGTGCTCGTGCGCAGCGGCACCACGCTGCGGCTGGGCCACACGCGCCGCGGTGCGCGCGCGTGCCTCGCTGTAGCGGGCGGCATCGCCGTGCCCGCTGTGCTGGCGAGCCGCAGCACGCATGCGCGCTCGCGCCTCGGCGGCCTCGCCGGCCGGGCCCTGCAGCCGGGAGACCGGCTGCAGGTGGGCCCGCCTGCGGCGGCCGCTGCCGCGCTAGCCGCGCGCTTGGCCGCGGCTACGCCAGGGGCGCTGATCGCCCCAGCTGCGTGGGCGATCGCGCCGAAGGCACGCCCGCCGTATGCGGAGCATCCGGTGGTGCGCGTGACCCTCGGGCGTGAAGCGGAAAGCTTTGCAGGCGGGAGCCTGCAAAGCTTTCTGTCCACGCCCTACCGTGTAACTCCACAGTCGGATCGCATGGGCTACCGACTGAACGGCGAGCGTCTTGTACTCTCCGAGCCGCTCGAAATGATTTCCGAATCCGTGACGATGGGCACGGTTCAGGCTCCGCCGGACGGTCAGCCAATTATTCTGATGGCTGACGCTCAGACCACCGGCGGTTATCCTCGCATTGCGCAGGTGGCCGCGGTTGATTTTCCGATCCTCGCACAAATGCGTCCGGGTGGTACGCTGCGCTTTCAAGAAATATCACTGGATGCTGCCCAGGTATTCTATATTCAACAGCAGCTCGAGCTTCGGCAGCTCGCTGCCATAATCAGCTTAAAAATCGCTGGTCTATAATCTATATATCTTGTCTCTTATGGCTTAACACCAAAACCAGTAACAGCCATCTCATCTGCCTCATGAATAGCGGGGAAACATATGCCCGTTAATTGCACTCTAACTAAGCTGCTTTATTACACCATATCCACACCCTTTTTTTGGAGAAAACGAATATAATTATTCTTTAGCTTGAAATGGGAAGCGTTTTTATGTGTTAATAGTAGTGTAGCAGGCCAGCTAACGATTTAACGGAAAGGAGTGATCGTGAACGATGATTACAATACTTGAGGTGGTCTCTGCGTAAGCAGAGGCTCCATAACAAGCGGGGAGGCTCCTAGCCTCCCTCTATTTCTTAAAAGGCAATCCCAGCATAGACATTAAACCTATACATAAGGTATAATAAGGAAGTATTTGGAATCATGATACTAAGACGAAAGGAGTGGCGTTCGATGTATGAAGGCACATTTACCAATAAAGGGTTGTGTGACAATTGAATAAGCATTTTCTCCATCACCGTCACCTGACGTCATTGACATGAACCATAATATATAATATGGAACCCAGGCACGATACGGCAGATCGTGTTTTTTTGTTTTCATGTGTGACCCTACATGCTGACGAACCAAGCTTGATCGATATGACTTGCTTGTGTTAGCTTACTAACTACCTTCAGGAGGTGTGAAGATGAAAATGCTTATCTCTTTCACGGCGGCGCTTGCAACTAAAGCACGGAAGGAGGATTTCATCGATGGGGTACAAAAACGGAAAGGATATTCTTCCCGCTAGCCTGCTCAAGCAATTGCAGGATTATATTTCGGGAGAGATTATCTATATTCCCAAAAAAGAACAGACTCGTGCAGGCTGGGGAGAGAACAATGGCACACGCCTGACGATCCAGCGGCGCAATACGGAAATATACCGGCTCTATGAAAACGGTTCGACCGTTCCTGAGCTGATACAAAAATATCATTTGTCCGAGGACAGCATCCGCAAAATTATTGTAAAGACCCGCGGTTTGGCAGTGCATCAGCACTAGATAGAGGGCTGCTTCAGAGCACCTTTATATGTACCGGATTTCCATACACCTGAAAAAAGCCGGAAGGCTTTTTTTCGTTATCTAGTTTTTTTGAGAAAGGTAAAGGGACATTTCATAAATTAATAGGGGGGAAATAATGAGTACAATCGATCTGAATTGCGACATGGGTGAGAGCTTCGGAGCTTATCAGCTTGGACATGATGAGTCATTAATGAAGCATATTACTTCGGCTAATATTGCTTGCGGATATCATGCAGGGGATCCGGCGGTAATACGTAGGACAGTGCGCTTGTGTCTCGACAATGGGGTAGCTATTGGAGCGCATCCTGGACTGCCCGATATGGCTGGGTTCGGCAGACGTGCCATGCATATTACGGCAGAGGAAGCCTATGAAATAACCGTGTACCAAATCGGTGCACTGTGGGGTTTCGTGCGTGCTGAAGGTGCTGTTCTGCAGCATGTAAAGCCACATGGCGCCCTTTATAATATGGCGTCAGTTGATACAAGCTTGTCCGACGCAATTGCTGAAGCTGTTTATCGCATTGATCCGGAGTTGATACTCTTCGGCCTCGCAGGCAGCGAGCTGGTTAAGGCCGGGAGTAGGAAAGGGCTGCGGGTCGCGGGAGAGGTTTTTGCTGACCGGACTTATCGTGCAGACGGAACCTTGACACCTCGTACTGAAGCGAATGCACTGCTGCACGATGCAGATACTGCCGCCAATCAAGTGATTGGCATGGTGAAGGAAGGCATGAATAGCAATCAGCAGGATAGCCGTATACACCTGAAGGCCGACACAGTATGCATTCATGGAGATGGGCCGCATGCCTTACAGTTTGCGGTAAAGATCCGCGCAAGGTTGGAGCAGGCTAGCATTGCTGTTCGCGCGCTTAGGACTTAAATAAGCTTAATTCCGCTAATCAGGATAATGGCTGCCATAAATGTGCGCAGAGGCTTGGAAGGCAGCTTAGCGGAGAGTGAGCTGCCGACAATAACGCCTGGCACAGAGCCTAGCAGCAAATTAAAAGCTAAGCCGTAATCGATGTTACCGAAACCGGCATGCAGTATCCCGGCAGCCGTCACTAGAAAGAATGCATGTACAATATCGGTACCAACGAGCCTTGCAGCGCCTAGTCGGTAAAAGAACATCATCGCTAGTGCAAACAACGAACCGGAGCCGATGGAAGTCATCCCGACGATAAAACCGAGGATAATCCCGATGGTGATCGTCAAGCTGCGTTTTTCCGTAATTGGCTTCATTTGCCAACGGTTTTCTTCCAGCTTACTGAACCACAGCTTGGCGATACTCGCAAGGGCGACGACAATTAGAACGATGCCCAGCATGTGCTTTACTATGGTCTCCTGAATATTATGAAGCGGCGGGTACAGCTCTAACAAGAGGATCGCCACAACGGCACCAGGAATACTTCCCATAGCTAAATATTTTACTAGCTTGAAATCAATTGTTTTTTGCCGATAATGCTGAATGCTGCCAAATAATTTTGTGATCGAATTATAAAACAAATCGGTGGCTACTGCGACAGTAGGCGATATGTTAAGCAAAATTAATAATGGTGTTAATAATGCTGCTCCTCCTACACCTGTCATACCGACAAGCAATCCAACTAAAAGCCCCATTGCTGCAATACTCCACTCCATACTTTTACACCTCTTACAGTTGTCTGTTAACTCTATTATAAATCAAACTAAGCTTATCGGGAATAAGGAATTTCGTTCCGACTAATTTATAATATGAATATGACATGATTTTGGCGCCCGTCTCAGGTAAAACATCACAAAAAAACGTCCGCACAATATTAGTGCAGCGTTATCATGAAGCTCGATGCAGGCCTCGTATGTAATTGTTTTTGCATCTTCCGGTCCTGCATTGGACCATCTGGGTACACGTTTGGTTAGATACTCGCGGCTATGGCAGGATACAAGAAGGATCGTAGAGGGGATACACAAAAAAGAGAGATAAGGTGTAGCTCCTTATGCTCTCTTTTTGCTAGAACTCCAGTCTTCTTTTTCCGATTTCTTAATAATCTCTGTCATACGGATAGCTAATCCATGAGCATCTTCTTCACCGAATATGTTTTTGATATCTTCGTAAGAGACGTTGTCTTGAAATATTTTACGGGAAACATTGGAATCTTTATACCAAGCTTCTGTGATGACGAAGTGTCCTTCCTTCTTTAGCCAAATCTCATGGTAATACTGTTCTTCTTCATTGCGTAGTTTCATGCTCATGTAATAAGCCGATATAGCAATTCGAGGATCTGAAATTCGTTGACTAAAAACAGAACCTGAAGATACGGGTTGACCGAAGGAGATATATTTCGACACTTTTTTTATTATGTGGTCAATATTATCCATAATATCTGCTCCTTTATAGTACAATGTATCTAGTGTAGGTTGATTTTTAATTGAACAAACCTATTATAATATAATACCATAGTTCATATGACTTATAAATTACTGTTTTATACTTTATGAAGAAGGTTATATGAAATTTACCAACAAAATCTGCGGCTATAATGATATAATAAAACAAAAATTTGAGACGAAATTTGGGGAGATTTTGAGATGGAGAATTATAAGATTTTATTAGCTGATGATGAGTTAGCTTTGCGGTTCTTATTAACTGAAACTCTTGCTGATGACGGGTATGAGATTACAGAATCAGAGGATGGGAAAGAAGCGCTCAATTACATTCAGCGGGAACGATACGATCTCATTATCCTTGATTATATGATGCCTGAATTGACTGGTGTTGAGGTGTGTGAGTGGCTGCGTAACCATGAAAATCCGAATCAGAATACTCCTGTAATATTATTGACTGCGAAAGCATTGGAGAAGGATAGGGAACGTGCGAGTGCTGCGGGAGTGAGTACTTATATTGTAAAGCCCTTCAGTCCACTGCAGTTAGTTGACACCGTTCAAGAGTTAATCGAAAGCAGACAGTGAGTCACTAATATAAGGGATCGAAATCGAAAACGACTGGAAGTGAATGGCTTTGCGGCATACGACTCAAGAAGAGCGGATTCAAAAAGAAGCAAGATTAATGAAAGAAGGACGAAAGCGTTATGTGGTGGAGCTTCGCAAACAGTTGGATAGACTTCGAGAGCTGTTTGCTTCAAAGAACGAGAACATTACATTCGATGTAGCACTGCAAATATACAGGTTAGTCCATACTTTAAAAGGCAGTGCGCCGATGTTCGGATTTGTACGAATCGGGGATATTGCAGAAAAGCTTGTACAGCAATGGGAATGGGCGCAATGTCAAGAAAGCATATCGAGCACAAATACATCTGTAATAGCTGGATTTCAAACGACTGTTTCGGAAGGGACAGTTTGGTTGCAGCAGCTAGCAATGGAATTGGATGTTTACTCTCAAGAATTGGATTTGGATGATAAACAGGACCAGAAGCTATTGCAAGGTGCTGCATTGGCGCCTGGCTGCCGGCTCCTTGTCATTGATGATGATGAGGTGCTTCGCTCTTATCTTGTCCGCCGTCTTACTCTGGAAGGTTATATAGTGGACGATGCACATGATGTTGCAGGTGCTCAAAAACTGCTGCGTGAATTCACCTATGATCTCATTACAATAGATTTAATGATGCATCCACAGTCAGGTTATGAGCTTTTTGAATTTGTGAAAGAGGATCCTACCTTAAAATGGATACCGTTAGTGGTGCTTTCCGGACGCAGCGATATCCATGATAAGGTTCGTTGTTTCTACTTGGGTGCGGACGATTATGTAACAAAGCCCTTTCAGTATGAAGAATTAAGCGCACGTATATACGGCCTGCTGAAACGGACGAAAAATTTTGAACAGATGGCATTTCGCGATCCATTGACAGGTGCCTATAACCGGCGTTACTTTGATCATCAAATTCTAGCTGAGCTGCAGCGGATTCAACGTTATCCATCGCCAATTTCCTTAGCATTTATCGATATTGATCGGTTTAAATCTATAAATGATACACATGGGCATCACATCGGAGATATTGTGTTACAGGGCTTAGCGCATTTGCTTCAAAATCATCTGAGGGAAACCGATTTACTCGCGCGCTTCGGTGGTGAAGAATTTGTTATTGTGCTTCCAGGAGTTTTGGGTGCGGATGCGAAAAAAGTAATGGAGACTATGCTGCAGCATACCCACGCAGGCCCTGTTGCCCAATATGATGGACAGGCCTTTCATATTACCTTTTCAGCCGGAGTTTGCGAATGGTCCGACGGAATTTCGGTAGCTGAGTGGATCAGACGAGCAGATGATGCTATGTATTCAGCGAAGCAATGCGGCAGAGATCGTGTTCTGCTATATGCGGATGATATGTCGGCTGCGCTATCTGAGGTTTCGGCTGCAACGGAGACTCGCAAGAAGACGGTACTGATAGCTGATGATGACCGCATCCTTCGCTCCATCCTTGTTTCCAAGCTGCAGCATCTGCCTGTTCAATTCATTGAAGCGGTCGATGGGGAAGAAGCTTACTCGATTATTAAAGGACAGCACGTGGATTTGTGTATATTGGATGGTGTAATGCCAAGGCTGGACGGTTTTGGAATGCTTGAAAAACTAAAGCGGGAAGAAGCGATGCCCGATGAGCTTCATATTCTGATGCTTTCAGGTCGCAGCCGTGATGAAGACATGTCAAGAGGACAACAGCTAGGCGTTAACGCCTATATGAATAAGCCGTTTTCAATGGTTGAACTAGAATTCAAGGTGAAACAAATGCTGGAGCTTGCATAACGTAACTAAGGCTATGATAGGCGCGATCCTAGGCTTGTCGGCTTTGCTCCACACAAACATAAAAAGAGCACTTCGTACCCTTTTAAAGGTTCCGAGGTGCTCTTATTTAAGTTGCTTTTTAAAGGGCTCAGAACCGAAAATCACCGCTTGACGAAATCATTCGATTTCGGCTCCTTACCAGCTCAGCGTTTGACAAGACCTTACGAAAAGCAATGACGACTGCGAACAAGACAAGACATTGTTCGAAGCTATTGCCTGCCCTCAAATCCTGCATTTATGCAGCCTTATGGCCGATATATCGGCAGTCTTGGTGAATTTATGCAATTGTGCAGCTTTTTTCATGCTTAGCAGAAACCGTATCGCTTTGCGTGAAATTGATGTACTTTTGCAGTTCTTTCCGCTCATAAGCATATTTCGGCAAATAATAACTGCATGTTTGCAGGATTGTGCAGGCTGATGATCGGAGGAGGGTCAAGCACTGATTTTGAGGTTGAACCTATTAGCGAAATAAATTAAAGTTCAACCATGCTCGCTGCAATTCCTTGCAATTGTTCTTTACTTAAAGATTGATCTTCTGAAAAGATAGAAATGTAAGTATCGCCGAGCTTGTACACAAGCATATCCATATCGCTCGGTTTAATCCATTTGGCAGAAACGTTGGTGGATAATTTTACATCCGTTCCTTCATAGGATGATGAATAATCTCGTGAACTCTCCATGATAATCATATGATTAAATACATGGCGAACCGAATCTTCGGAGCTTCCTGTCAGTTTGTATTTGTCTCCAGCAACTATTTTTGTTGGGATATACGCTTTAAAGACGCTGAGCTTTTGGAACTCCTGATCGATTAAACTTTTTTGTGAATCCGTAAAGGTAATGCCTGTCAATGGCGAGGCTTCAGTAACACCGTCTACTCTTTTGCCTAAAATGACTGAATTCGTATCGGCATCATAGTCAATTGGAGCATTGAAGGCTGATGATACGGCACGAAGAGGGACATAAGTCGAACCGTTATAGGTTATGGGCTGGACTTTCTGGCCGTTTTCATCCAAGGGGTACCAGTCAGCACCATTTAATTTAAAAGTAATATCTCCGTTTAAATAAGCTTTGATTTCTTGCAGGTTGGTTCCTGCATAAACCCCCACGGAGCCTGCAAGTAACATTCCAATCGATAGTACCCCTACAAGCAGCTTGTGCCCTTTCAAAATATGACGACTCCTCTCGTTGTGAACATTTTGAGTTGCTGTAGTGTTTAATTTGGACTTCATTCTATCTTTTTTTCATTTCAAAAAATTCACAAAGAGTCCTTTGATGATAGGAGATATCACTGACTCCGGATTGAGTGACAATAAGATTATCGTCAAATCGGATGATGATTCCACCTGAGTCTACGACATGATCGTCTTGAAAAACACGAATTGCACGTTGACGTTCCATAGCCTCTTGAAAATCTTGATCGGTAATTAGACGGCGGTTCTGAGCCAATCTGGGTCTCCCCCTAAACGATAGATATAAACCGATTCTACCATAAATGATATATGCTTGACTAATAAGGCTGACATGAGAATATATTGCTTTCAAGATTCAGGATAAAAAAGAGACCGTCTAAGACCAGATTATTTTCTGGTTCAAACGGTCTTCTTTCTATTCCTGCTGCTATCAGTCTTGAAAAGTATCGCTGCGCTGAAAGAGCATTAGCGGCATTTTGAAAACAAAAGCAACTACAATAACGATCCCAATAATCATACCTATCAAGACGAATACGCTGCTTAAGGATAAACCTCCAATACCGGTAATGACGTTGGCGATGTTGCAGCCAGGGGCTATACGGGAGGAGATTCCCATCAATAAGCCGCCGCCTATAGCAAAGGGCATCCGCGATGCACGCGGGATGCGTAATTTAAAGCTGCCGCTTAAGAGAGAAGCTGCGAAGGAACCGATCACCAGAAATATAACTAGCGTTTCCTCAGGACCTAGTCCGATTCTCGGGAAATCAGCAAACAACGCATTAAGATATGTGTTGTTAAAAACAAAGTCATCGCCCAAAAGCTGTGCCAGAGCAACTGCCCCGATTCTTGTCTCAGGACCTGTAATGCTTACATTTGACATGAGAGCGAATTGGATCGTTGCAACAACCCCAATTAGAAACGCTACTAGCCTGATATCCCAGTGAGATTGCTTGAGCGGGCTGCCTTCCCAATCGGTCAATGCCGATTTGATTCCACTTAGCAAACCGGAAATACCGAAACGATAGATGACGATAGCCAGCATCAAAATCACAATTGCAGCAGGAAGTACATAATAAGGCAGTGGCCATGAGAATAAAGTGTAGCCGCTTTCCGCTATAGTAAGAGGCTTTAGAGTATCTCGAGCCCATGGGTCGTACAGAAGTGCGAATAATAAATTGCCGACGATTGCAAAGAACAGAACCACCCAGAATTGCACATAACCCATGCCACAGCGGTAAAGTGTTCCCGAGCCGCAGCCTCCGGCAATAGTCATGCCAATGCCGAATAAGATACCGCCGAGTAGATTGGCCCCGCCCAAGGGAACTGTCCAGATATCGGATACGCTTTTAATCCCAAGCGTCAGCATTAAACCCCAGCCCAGTAGAGCTGTTGCGATCAGAACCAGCACACCATGCAAGATGCGTGTATCCTTTACGCTGATCCAATCGCGAATCGAGGCGACAAAGCAGAAATCTGCTTTTTGCAATAAAAATCCGTACAGAAACCCGAAGATGGCGGCCATCAAAAATACATCCCAAGTATAAGCCATTGATGTCAACATCCTAACCTAATAGTAATTAATAATATACGTCAATTTCGCTCTAAAGGAGCTATCTATTAACTAAGCCTTTTTAATGAAAATATGATAATTTCCGCCCTTTTTGGCGACACCAAGAAATTCTCCGTATTTGTTCATTTTGACTGCGGCAGGAATTGTTTTGGTGGCAATGGAATGATCAGTAATTTCTACTACGATTTCACCTGATTTAGCGCGTTTCAATCCAGCCAGTGCAAGATTCAAGGTATGAGGGCATACTTCGCCGATTGCATCGACAATATGGTCGGGTTTCAATTCAAGTAATTGTTGTTCATTTAAGCTCATCTGTATTACTTCCTTTCTAGTTGTTCAGGATTAAGATTTTCTACAATTAGGTCGGAGGGACCCACAGCAACTTCATGTCCCTGCTGCTGCCAATCAAGCATACCGCCTAGATGATTATGGACGCGTTCAAAGCCATTAGAGCTGAAATATTTGGCAACCTCGAAGCTGCGGCGGCCACTGCGGCATACAAAGACATATTCTTTGTTCCTGTCTAAACGGTCGATAACATCTATAATGTCACCCATCGGGATTAGAGGGAGCTCGGAAATATGGGCAACCTCATATTCTTCCGGCTCTCGGACATCAATAACAATTACTGGATTGTTAGGTTGGTCCAAAATATCTTTGAGCTCATGGGAGTCCAGATGTGAAATACCTTCAATGATTTGAGCCATGGAGCTTTCTCCTCTCTATTTCACAACTGCTGTGTCATCCGCATTGCCCCATTCGGCAAATGCGCCTTCATAAGGACGGATATCGGAGTAGCCAAGGAGGCGAAGGGTGAAGTAGGTGTGTGCCCCACGGATATTGGTTTGGCAATAAGGAACGATGGTTTTGCTTTTATCGACACCTGTTTGATCGAACGCTTTGCTTAAGTCTTGATAGTTTTTGAATCTTGGCACACCGTCAGATGAGTTAGCATCTAATGCGTCACTCCACTCTCTGTTGACCGCTTTATCGATATGCCCGCCTTTTTTATTGCCACGCAGGTCTTCACCGCTGTATTCCTTGGCTGAACGAACATCCAGCAGCACGCATTGCTGCAAATTCAGTGCCTTAAGTTGCTCCTTGGTCGTAACTAGCTTATCATTGGGAACAGCTGCAAAATTTCCCTTAACCGGGGCAGGAGGCGTATCGGTGGATACTTCCTTTGCTGCGACTGACCAAGCTGCATAGCCGCCATTTAAAACTTTAACGTGATCCTTGAGTCCGTAATATTCAAGTGCGTAAAAGACTCGGCTTGCGTTCAAGGAGTTGCCTTCGTCGTATAGCAGCACCGTCGTGTCACTGTTAACGCCCAGGCCTTGGAACAGCTCAGTAATTTTCTCTTTAGAAGCAATTGTGTTATTAGTCGAATCCTTCAGAAGACCGGAATTTAAAGCATAAGCTCCAGGAATATGACCTTGCTCATAACCTTTTGCACGGGTATCGAATATTTTTACTTTGCTGTCCTTCAGATGCTCTTCGGTCCACTTGACATCAGCCAGCAGAGCTGCGTTTGGATAGGGATCGGTAGCCTTGATGGCTGCAGTTGCTGCTTCTGGTTTAGCTGCGTTAGAGGCCGGTGGTGTTGCTGCTGGAGTGGCCGATTGTTTCTGACCGCATGCAGCCGTGACAAGCGTTAATGCAAGTAATGGAATGAGTAGTAATGGTTTGTTCATATGATTTTTCCCCCAAGATGAAATGTTTTCTTGATTTCAAAGCTTTATCCCCTGTATAATAACATTAATTCCGATTGATTTACAATGATTTATTTTGTGATAATTTTTTAAGTTGTGAGGAGAGCCTGCAAATGCTAGATTCAAAAAAAATAATCATTCTTGCCGTTTCTTTATCAGTAATTATGAGCGGCTGTGCGTTGGAAACCAAACAGGAGGCTGCGCAGCGCTTGCAGTCGAAAACTGGAGCTGGCGGGAATGGGGAGAATGCGAATAACTCGCAATCCGCCGCCGGTAAATTAACGAGCGTTCAATTCTATGTGCCGAGTGAAAAAGAAAATAAGCTTTCCGTGATTGATGTGGTATCGAGCAAGGTGGTTGGCAGTATTCCTCTTTCCGAGACGCCATCAACGGTCGTTTTTTCCACAACGATGCGCGAAGCTTTTGCTGCGAACCAAATGAGCAGCAGTGTTTCTTTTATTAATACACAAACCCTTAAGGTTGAGAAAGAAGTGCCGGTTGGCCCGATGCCGCACGGTATGGTCCTATCACCTGATAACAAAATGCTGTATGTCGCTACGGTTGCCGATCAATTTGTGTACCTGGTTGATACGAAGGAAGGCAAGGAGGCGGGAACGATTGATTTGGGACAAGGTGCCCGGACAAATTACCTCGTATTATTTGGTGAGAAGCTGTATGTGAGCGACCATGAAAATCATAAAGTGTATGTCGTGAATGTGAAAACCAAACAGGTGATGATGACTATTCCGACTGGAAAGATACCGCGTGCCATTAAACTGAGCGATGACGGAAAGAAATTGTATGTTCCGAGTGCCGGCGATCATGCTTTGGAGGTATACAATACCGCTGATGGCAAGCTGCTGAGTAAAATCAGCGTCGCTGAGGGAGCAACGGATGTTGCCGTTACTGAGGACGGCTTAACAGCCATTGTAACGAGCATGGAGGGAAGCGCCGTGAGTTTTGTTGATCTGGCAAGCGGCAAAACTATCAAGACGTTAACTGGGTTGGCTGGAGCGAGGCATATCTCCTTTAACCGCCAACAAACCAAGGCATATGTAACGCTAAGCGGTTCCGATGAGGTGATTGTAATCGATACGGCCAAACAGGAGGTCGTAGAGCGCATCAAGGTTGGGGCGCAGCCGCATGGCATTCAATTGAAGGCATTGCCAGGTATTGGAGGAAGCTGCTAGTATGAAGCGTAATTGGATTATCACGGGAGTACTGATTCTTCTCGCCGGACTGGCAGTTTTCCAAGCCATTTCTGCGCGTCAGGAAAAAGCCGCCAGACCTGCAGGTGTCGGTCCGAAGCCTGGGCTCGCAGCACCTGTACTTGAGCTTCCCGCTTTGGATGGTCAGACGTATAGAGTGGGGGGAGAACGTGAAAAGCCTTTGCTTCTGAACTTTTGGGCATCCTGGTGCGGACCCTGCCGTGAGGAAGCACCGGATTTAAAAAGGCTGTACGATCAATACAGTGATCGCTTCGATATATATGCGGTTAACGTAACCGTTCAGGATGAATTGGCAGATGCGAGGAAGATGGTTAAGGAATTTGATTTCAAATTTCCAGTGCTGCTGGATTATCAGGGACAAAGCCTTAGTGTGTACCAATACAGGGCGATTCCAACCAGTTTTCTGATTGACAAAAAAGGGAATGTCACAGAGATTATAAATGTCGTGGATCCGAAGCATTTGGAGGAGAAAATCCTTGAGCTGAGTAAGTAAACAAGGTAGTTAAGCAGGGACCGAGAATATCGGTCTCTTTTTTTGTGTTGAGCGCAGCAAAAACAACCCCTCACACCATCGTCAATGGAGTGAGGGGTTGTTTTTCTAATGATGATGCTCTGAATTCTAAGAATTATAGATCGTCCCAGTTCAAGCTGGAGGACTTGCTGTAGTTCGTTACCTTTTGTTCAAAAAAGTCGGTTTTCATACTGTTCATGTTGCTGAAGCTTTCAACCCATTTCATCGGATGGTCTTCAATCTCTGGATACAGGATGTCAAGACCGAGCTTACGCATACGCTCATTAGACAAATATTTAATATATTGCTCGATAATCTCATTGCTAAGACCATTAATTTGATTATCTGTAATATATTGGCCCCATTCTACTTCATGCTCAACAGCGGTTTTCATCATATTGCGCAGATCTTCAACGAGCTCTTCGGTGAATAGCTCTGGGTTTTCTTTGCGAATTTCACGGAAAATATTTTGGAATAAAGCCAGATGGGTCAGCTCGTCCCGCTGAATATACTTAATCTCGGATACAGTCCCCAGCATTTTCCCTTGGCGTCCAAGCGCATAGAAGAAGCTGAAGCCGCTGTAGAAATAAATACCCTCCAATATATAATTGGCCATAATTGCTTTTAGTAAATTTTGAGTTGTGGGTGCTTCGATAAATCTTTCGTACAGGTCGGTAATAAATCGGTTGCGGCGCAGCAAATGCTTGTCTTCCCGCCATTGATTATAGATTTCATCGCGAACCTCTGCGGAGCATACACTGTCCAAAATATAAGAGTAGCTTTGGCTGTGAACGGCTTCCTGGAAGGTTTGCACGGTTAAGCAGAGATTAACCTCTGGTGCTGTAATGTATTCGTTAATGTTTGGTAGATTGGAGGTCTGCAGGGAATCCAGAAAAATCAGAAAGCTGATGATTTTATCATAGCTTTGACGTTCGTGCGGCGAAAGGAATTTGTAATCCTTAGCATCTTGAGCCAAAGGGATTTCTTCAGGAATCCAGAAGTTGTTCATCATCGTCCGATACATCTTAGTTGCCCAATCATACTTGACGTTGTTCAACTCGATTAAGTTCGTTGTATTTCCGCCAATCATGCGGCGTTTTCCCCAGTCACGGTCACCGTGTTCGTTGAAAAGCTTCTTTTTGTTTAAGTCCATGGGACTACCCCCTAAATCCCCCTGCAAGGGGGACCCCAAGGGGCGACTGCCCCCTGGACCCCCGTTGTTTGGGAGTTACTATTGTGTTTGTTTGAGTCGCGTCCGTAGGAGAAAATGCTGCAGCTTGCGCTCCAGCATTTTCTCCTACACGCTTAACTTTGGTGCATTGGTTATGAGAGGTGGGGGTGAAAGGGCCCGCTTACGTACATACCGACACTTTGCAGAAGGCAAAGTGTCGGTATATACACGCTCTACTTCTAAAGATTTAAACCATTAAACAACCATTTAAAACATTTAAAGATGAGCAGTTCGCTTCGCTGCTGCTTTGGCGGCGTAATTTAACGCCGCCGAATAAGGGCTGTAATTACAGGAACAAACCCATAACAAGATCTAACCAGACTAAGGTTAGTATGTCATTAAGCGGAGCAGCTTACACAATCTTCAATCTCAAGGCTTTTATTACGAACGTAGTAAACGGTTTTCAAGCCGTTTTCCCATGCGGCCATATACAGCTCAAGGAATTCCTTGGCAGACAGCTCTGGCGTGATGTACAAGTTGAATGATTGAGCCTGGTCGATATGGCGTTGGCGAGCACCGGCAGCCTTAATGCTCCAAAGCTGATCAATGCGATGAGCTTCCTTATAGTACCACATGGTTTCCGCATTAAGGTTCGGAGCCGTTTGCGGGATCACGGCGTTTTTCTTCTCTTCTACGAAAAACTTGTTGAAGATAGGATCGATACCGGCAGTCGAACCAGCGATCAAGGATGTGGATGCGGTAGGTGCGATGGCGAACAACCAGCCGTTACGCACACCGTACTTAGCAACCTGCTCCTTGAGCTCAAGCCATTCAGGACTGTCATAGCCGCGGGATTCGAAATAAGCGCCTGTCTGCCATTCGCTGCCTTCAAACACTCGGAAAGCGCCTTTTTCTTTGGCGATTTCCATGGAGGCTTTGATCGCGTAATAGTTCATCCATTCATATACCTCATCGGCTTTGGCAACGTGATCGTCGGTTTCCCACAAAATTTTAAGCTGTGCAAGCATTTGATGATAACCGCTGGAGCCAAGACCGACCGCACGGTATTTTTTATTAGTAATTTCCGCTTGCGGGATTGGATAGTAATTGAGATCGATAACGTTATCCATCATCCGAATTTGCGTTGTAACAACACGTTCGATATCTTCTTTGGTATAGACACGACCGAGATTCGTGGAGGATAGGTTGCAAACAACGAAGTCGCCGCTTTTCACTTGGTTCGTTATGATGCCGTCCTCATGTTTGGATTCAACAAGCTCGGTAGCGCTCATATTCTGGCAGATTTCTGTGCACAGGTTGGAGCAATAGATCATTCCTGCATGCTTGTTCGGGTTAGCACGGTTCACCGTATCGCGGAAGAATAGGAAGGGTGTACCCGTTTCGAACGAGCTTGTCATGATCCGCTTCATAATATCGATGGCTGGAATTTCATCCTTGGAAATTTTGTCATCATTCACGCAATCCCAATAACGGCTTTCCCATTCTTCACCCCAGCTGTCCTCGATGGAGTAGCCTTTGATTTTACGAACCTCATGCGGATCGAACAAGTACCAAGTGCCTCTTTCTTGAGCGGTCTTCATGAATAGATCAGGGATACAAACGCCAGGGAATATGTCATGCGCCTTCATGCGATCGTCCCCGTTGTTTGTTTTTAAATTCAAGAAATCAAGGATATCCTTGTGCCATACATCCAGATAGACAGCAACTGCTCCGGAGCGAACACCCAATTGGTCAACGGCAACGGCCGTGTTGTTGTAGTTTTTGATCCAAGGTATGACACCGCCGGCTACTCCCTTATAACCGCGAATGTTGGAGCCGCGGCTGCGCACTTTACCTACATAGATACCCATGCCGCCTCCATGCTTGGATACCTGAGCAAAGCTTTGGTCTACATTGTAAATGCCCCATAGATTATCAGGTACAGTATCGATGAAGCAGCTGGACAATTGATGCAGCGGCTTACGGGCATTGGCGAGGGTTGGTGTAGCTACTGTCATCTCCAGCTTGCTGAGAACATCATAGAACTGTTTAGCCCATCTCAGTTTATCCGATTCATTCATAGCTAGATGCATGGCTACGCCCATAAATAGCTCTTGCGGCAGCTCGAGCACTTCTTTATCAATGCCGCGGATTAAATAACGATCGGACAATGTTTTGAGGCCTATATAATTCAACAGGTAATCGCGCTCAGGCTTAATGTAGGCTCCAAGCTCCTGAATTTCTTCGCGGGAATAATGCTCCAGAATGTACTTGCCGTACAATCCCATATCGGTTAAATAGGTAATGAGGGAGTACAAGTCACCGTAACCGAAGTGACCGTATTTGCGATTTGTGCGGGCTTCTTTATATAAATCGTAGGCGAGCAGCTTAGCGGCAACATATTGCCAAGTAGGCTGTTCCACGCTGGTTTTTTCAACAGCGACCTGGATTAATAGACGTTGAATTTCTTTCGTGGTGATGCCATTGCGGAACAATGGAAGCAGTGCGGTTTCCAGCTCTAGCGGGTCGCACTCCGGATAAGCTTCGCTTGCGAAGTCAATTACCTTTTTCATTTTGGAAAATACGAGTTCTTCTTTAGTACCGTCTCTTTTTACAATAATCATCCTACTACCTACTCCTTCTCGAGCAAAGATGGATAAACAAAATGTAACACTGCATAAAATGAAAAAGCATGCCGCCTCTGTCGCTTGCAGGCACATGCCAATAACCTTAGATGGTTTGCAGCAATGCGAAGTTTAACACATCGTACTGGTTTGAACTAAATCATTAATGCCAATACAAGGACATTGCTGACATATTGTATGTAACACACATCATGTAGAGGGCGTCAATTAGTATATAGGGAAGTTTCTGACTGAAAAGTTAAGAGCATTTTGTTATAAAAAACGCTCCGAATCTGCTGTAATGCCGCACTGGGCTTGTGTTGATCACCCTATTAAACTACTAATGACAAAATTTGTCGTGAAGAATGTGTGATTCCACAATATCTAGTTGTCCATAAAGCCGTAAGAAGAATTTACCTCAATATATGGTGGCTGTCAATCTATTAATTTTCGACAAGAATGATTAGTGGGAACGGTTTCAAACCGTCAAAAATGCAGCATTTACGAAGTATTACAGGGTTTTTTAATAAAAATGAGAGATGACTTTAAAAGTGACAAAATGACGCAGAAATAAAAAATAGGTGATAAGACCTAGCAGATCAGTAATCATCTTGGACCCTTGTTGTCCCATTTTATGGATGGCAATTTACAATCATTTTTTAAGGGCAACCCGATCGCTGAATAATGCCTATCATTAAATTTGGATTGATAGTTCCGAATGTGCTACATTTATGGCAAGAAGAAACGGCAACGGAAAAGGGGAGAGCTCAATGAATGAGAAGGAATCACTCGTCAGGTTCGGCATATCGATGCCTCAATCACTGATTGAGCAGTTCGATGCCTTAATTGTTCATCAAGGATATGACAATCGCTCCGAGGCGGTCCGGGATTTGGTACGCAGAGCCTTACTTGCACCCTCCCATATCGTGTCCGAGCAGTTAGCGGCAGGAACTATTGTAATGGTATATGATCACCATGTCAGTGATCTGCCTATTGTACTAACGGAGCTGCAGCATGATTATCACCATGAGATAAATTCCACCATGCATATTCATCTGAATCATCATCAATGCTTGGAGGTTATTGTCGTTAGAGGCGTCGTAAGGAGATTGCGTGAGCTTCAACAGCGCATTCAGGTGCTCAAAGGAGTAAGCTATGCTGAGCTGTCTGTAACACATGTGGATGGACAGGAGAAAGTACCTCATGATGGCGGTAAACATAATCATACTCACACGCATACTCACAACCATGATAATTAGATCTGATTGAAAACGGAGGAGAGCCGTATGAAAATTTATTTTACGGTAGCGGAAGCCAACGCCATGCTGCCTTTGGTGAAGCTAGAGCTGGAGAAGCTGCAAAGCATCAAGCAGCAGTACCGTGATAAGTATGAGGAATTGCAGCAGCTTAAAGACTACCATAAAAAACATGGAAACCTGCAACCCAACAGCGATCCGTATTTCACATTGGAATGTGAGATGGATTTTCTGCAGCTGGAGGGAAATACATTGCTTAGCAGCTTTGAGCTCAAAGGTGTTCAATTAAAGGATATCGATTCAGGACTGATTGATTTCCCGGCTCTGTTGGATGGGCAGGAGGTACTGCTTTGTTGGCGTCAAGGTGAGGATAGCGTTGCCCATTATCATGGGATTCAAGATGGGTTCTTAGGAAGAAGGAAGCTGACTGAGTAGCCCGGAGATTGATGGAGGAGGTTTACAGACATAATGGCTAGTGCAATAGCAATCATAACATCCCGAAAACAGCGAAAGCTATCCTGGAACAGCTTGTGCATTCTGCTGCTGACTATACTTATAGTCTCACTGTGTATTGGAGGGATAGCACCACAGAAAGTATCTGCTCACACGAGCTTAACGAGTGCGGTTCCAGCGGCCAATGCCGAGCTGGAGCAAGCACCCTCGAGTGTGATTCTTACCTTTAATGAAAGGCTGGAGGATGGGGTTTACTACATCAAGGTTTTTGACTCCAAGCAAAAGCCGGTTACTGACAGCAAAGCTAAGCTAAACGCTAGCCGAACAGTGGTCCAATTGGACCTGCCGAAGCTTACAACAGGCAATTATTTAGTCACTTACCATGTGATCTCTGCGGACGGTCACCCGGTTGAAGGGACCTATTTATTTTCCCTAGGACAGAGTATAAGTCAGCAGCCAGGAGGGATACCTTCTAATGCGGATCTGACTTTTACAGGACTGTCACAGGAATTTGGTGTTTTGGACATGGTTAATTATTTGTCCCGGATCCTTTATTTTATAACCATGCTGCTGTTTACAGGCTGGGTCATATGGCTGCGTTTCGGATTAGGGAATATCGGAAATGTTCGCCCGATGCTCGAAGGCTGGGCCGTACAACTGCAGCGTGCTTATTTGCTTGTTTTTCTCTTGTTCATGTTTACTCACATTTACGCAATGGTAGGGAACGGCGGCCCTGAGGCCATGGCAGATCTGTTCACGTCGACGGGTATTGGTTACATATGGCTGGGCAGCCTTGCTTTGTCATTGCTTGGTTTTATCGTTCTTTATCGTAATCCATGGATGGATGTAGTATGGGTTGCCCTTCTATGGGTGTTTAAAAGCTTGAATGGCCATGCGGCAGCTTTTGCGCCTCAATCACAAACCATAGTACTTGATGTGATCCACATGGCTGCAGCGGCCTTATGGATGGGCGGGCTGCTGATGCTGCTTGTGCTTTGGCGCAGTAATAAAGAGGAAGCTAAGGTATTTTTCCCTCGATTTTCATCGATTGCGCTTGCTTCCATAGCATTATTGACTTTATCAGGTGTTTTTATAGTTTTGATTTTCTTGCCGGACATCCGCTATCTGGTTGAAACACAGTGGGGCAAGATGCTTTTGGTCAAAAGCGCCCTTGTGCTGCTTGTTGTGTTAACCGGTTTGACTTTGCGTATCCTGTACCGTAAGCGTACGCTTGAAAAGGTTACATACTTACTCCGGGTGGATGCGGTTCTGGCACTGCTGATTGCTTGTATTGTCGGCATCTTCACTTATTTAACGCCGCTTCCAGCAAACGAACCGCTGTACTGGCATGTGATGGGTGAGAAGATCCACATGACTACACAAATCACGCCGAACGTGCCTGGAGTCAATGACATCACAGTTAAGGTGTGGCTTCCTGAGAAGCTGGGCAAGCCAAAGCAGGTATTACTCAAGCTGCGAAATGCGGGTACCCCTGAAATTGCCCCTATTGAGGTTCCGCTTAGCTTCACTACGGAAGACGAGAAAGCGTTCGAAGAATCCTATAACATGAAGAAGCATACCTACAAAGCGCGCGGCGCCTACTTACCGTATCCCGGGTATTGGGACATCGAGATTCGTGTTATGGACAGTAATGACGACGAGACCGTTTATCAGAAGCAAATAAGGCTCTACTAGTAGAGCTCGGTTATGTGCTAGCTGATTTACTTCATAGAAATAATGCAGAAAAATCGGTTCATATTCGCAGAATTTGCGAAAAGGACCGATTTTTGTTTTGCCTTGGTTTTCTTAAAAGTTGTTATACTTGGCTACGCACATCCTTGGCAAACACTCGTCCTCATTGGAGGATTTGAATAAACGGAACACGGAGTTCCTTTATTCGTTCTATCTCCTCCAACTTAAGGGGATGACGGAAGTCGGAATTCCGCTATTTGGGGCGAATAATGAGTACTATGCACAAAAACAGAGAGATAACGGAATTAGCTGTTCTTCCGTTATCTCTCTGTTTTTGTGCTTTCCCAGGCGATAGAGGAACAAGTCTTTCCGCTATTGGCCGCCACATCCGTGGATGCAGCACTTCTATTTGTCAGGACAACTGATTTTCTCTCGGATTTAGCTTCCAAGATCGAATTCGTATGTTACCAGATACGTGCCGTAATCCCACACCCGATTCCCTCCCCACGCACCAACGTATGGATTCGGATGATACGGACTTTTTTTTATTTGTGTTAGCTTTTTGCCGAATGCGCCTGGTTCCCTTGTTTTACATCCTGGAGTGTTGTGACATCTTCTGTCTCCGTATTTTCAGCCGAGCGGTAGCTAAAGAAAAATAATACTCGGGTGATGGCAATGAGGACAAAGCAGCCCCAAATCGGCAAAAACGCGAGCAGCGCCCCAGACAGCAGCGCTCCGATCCCATTTCCAGCATTCATAACGAGTTGAAAGTCAGAGAAGTAGACCATTTCCTTCCGATGCTTGGAGGCTTCCCTCATCATAATGGTTTGAGAAGCAACCTCATTGACAGCAAGACAAACCCCTACCCAGCCTTGAATAACGAGCAGTAGCCAGAATGATTGGATAAATCCATAGGGCAGCAGAGCAAGCGCCATGCCGATAATGGCTACCCCATATACCTTTATCATGCCGAAACGTTCCATAAGCATGCGGGCAACAGGCAGCAGTAGTGTGGATACTACACCTGCTATGACCACAAAATAAGCAATTTGCAAGTTGCTCAATTTCAACACATTGACATGATAAATGACAAGCAATGGAGCTACCATGGCGATGCCTGCATTGTTAAGCCCGAGCCACCACGTTTTACGGTCACACTCTTGAAAGGGGCGGACCCATGTAAGCTTAATCGGCTGTTTTTCTTTAGGAGCCAGTTCAGCCATAAGGGACATACCCGCAAATGTGGATAAGCATCCAATTAGCATTGAAAATACATAGTTTTTCGGAAACATCCAATTATAAGCATCGAGAAAGTGCCCGATTGTAAAGCTTCCTATGGTGACGATAACAATCCCGATAATTTTGTTGTTGCTAAAAATTTTGGAGAAGTCATTCGGAGACACCCACCTGCGCATAAGAGCTGGCTTCTGAGCGTCCGACACCATGACGGAAACTGCATTGACAGACCAGAAAAACAACAAATAGGGAATCGGATTAGGAAGCAGTACAGAAAAAGCCATGCACAAAAATGCAAACTGACGGATATAACCGCCTGTAAGAAAAACACCTCTGGTGACGGGCAGCTGTCGCGTAAGAAACGCTAGCGACAATGCACAGAACAGAGGTGGAAGTGAATTTGACAAAGCTATCTGGAAATTGGTTGCACCTAAGCGGGCGATTAATACTTGTAAAAAGGTAAAGAAGAATACGCTTTTCATATTTTGCAAGGCTGCGTCCAGGTAGATGCGAGTTGAAAGCTTCATCGGTTCTCAATACCTTTCTTATCTTGGCTGCGGAGTCGAGCTTCAGCTCCGGTTATGACTTCTCCGACTAGCATACCTTGATAAGATGTTGAATTACATGGACGGTGCTACTGAAAAACATGGATTATTATGCTTTAAAATTTATGCGGTTAGCGCCTTATTCTTTCCAGTTTTGAGGATGAAACTCGGAAATATAATCGGCTGCTGCTGCATTGCTGATCACTTGCTCCGGACTTTTGCATCCTGGAATAACGGCAGTCACAGCAGGGTGCTTGAGGCACCAGGCTAGTGCCCAGGTTGCCATATCGATGCCTTGCGGCACCTCGTTGTCGCGGATTTGTGCGACTTCCTCCAGCTTACGAAGCGTATGCTCTCGGTCATGATTGTTGCGTACGTCATTTTCGGAGAAGACGGCTCCAGGTTTATACTTGCCGCTCAAATAACCACTGGCTAAGGGAACTCGCGCGAGCACACCAAGATCCTGCTCCTGGCAGGAAGGGAATACCCGTTCTTCTGGCTTCCGATCCAATCGGTTATACACGACTTGAATTACGCGTGAATTCACTTTAGTTGAAGCTGCTGTTTGATGTAGATTATCGTTGCTGCCGATTGAAGTACCCAAGTGCCGAATTTTCCCCGCTTGAACCTGTTTATCCAGTACTGTCCACAATTCATCATTATCAAAAGCTTCATCTGAGCCGGAATGAAATTGATATACGTCTACATAATCAGTGCTCAATGCTTTTAACGAATCATCAAGCTGCTTAAGTACGTCTGAAGCGGTCCATAGCTGGTTGCGACTAAAGTTCTCATTAAAGTGGTGACCAAACTTGGTTGCAATCACCCAATCCTCTCTGCGCCTGCGGGATATATAATTACCGATCAGTGCTTCCGATACATGGTCGCCATAACATTCTGCCGTATCAATCAGGTTGATACCTGATTCCTGAGCTTGATCCAAAATAGCATCGGCCTCTTGCTGAAGAAATTGTTTGCCCCACTCTCCTCCGAATTGCCAGGTGCCGACACCAATGATGGATACTTTCAAATCAGTTGTTCCTAATCGCCGGTATTTCAAATTGAATCCCTCCCATGATCATATGTATGCTTTTATATTTTAACGATATTATTTCTATGAAGTCAAAAAAGCCAATTTCTTGATTAGCCTATTAGTTTTGGGATAAAATGCTGATTAAATATACAAATTATGAAGTAGAAAAGATGAAGCTAGCTTTTCGAAGGCTTAGGAGGAATTCAACAATGAAAAAACAAATAATCATTTTAATGCTGTCACTAACTACGGCTGTCACTGGATTAACGGCTTGTACTAAGAAAATAGACAAGGTAGGATCAAGTCCTGCCGTGCTAAATGGTCAATCGCAGCATTGGAAAGTGGAGCTCGAATACGTTGCAAATGGAGATGCGCTTGATGAGATTATTTCCATGCAAACTTCAATAACAGAACAAACCATGAGTGAAGTAACCGCAACCATTTATCATAAAGATCAAGAGCCTAAATCACTGCCTGTTACGGAACCTGAGTTGTTCAAAACAGGCCAAGCACTAACATTTGTCGATAAAGGTTCTGTTAAAAATTGGAAGGATACAGAGCAGGTTGCAGTTGAATGGAAAATCGGCGATACACGAGTAAAGGAATATGTGACAGTGGCAAATAAATCGGCCAGCTCGTCCACAAAATAAGGTAGAAACAAAAATTTATGTTTATTTAATATTCCCTTTGCCTGAATCATGTAAGGTATACCTAGAAATAAAGGCGAAGGGATGGGAGCATTATGCAGCGAGTGAAGCGATGGATCAAAGAATGGGTGCCGACTCTGGCGATAACAATAGCGATAAGCTTCACCTTCAATACTTATATAGCGCAAGGGATGACAGTGCCGACAGGGTCCATGCTGCCGACTATACAACTGGAAGATAAAATTCTGGTTGAAAAATTGGTGGGGCTTACAAATTTTCAATTCGGCGATGTTGTTGTCTTCTATCCGCCCCTTCCCGGCCATGAAGACCAACGGTATGTTAAAAGGCTGATAGGACTTCCTGGAGATACAATAGAAGTGAAGCAGGGGAAGCTGATTCGTAACGGAGAGATTGTACAAGAAGCTTATGTAAAAGAACCGATGAAATACAGCTTTGGTCCGGTTAACGTACCGGAGGATCAGTATTTTTTCTTGGGAGATAACCGTAATGACAGCCTTGATTCCCACTTGTGGCCAACACCTTTTGTGAACAAGGACAAGCTGATAGGTAAAGTGATGTTCCGCTATTTTCCAATTGCCGATATCGGTGCACTAGACCCTAAGTAAGGAGACTGCCTCCGTCAAAATCATCATTTGACGGAGGTTCTTGGAAGGATTAGCCTCTTTTGGATTTACGTTGCGAGATGCTTGCTTTTTTGCCGGAACGGTTTTTTTTCCGTTTAACGGAGGATACCGTGCACATTACATCTTTGGAAGTGGCTGTGTAGATATGCTGGTAATGTGGCACGCAATGATGTTGATTAATAATCTCAATGGGATGAATAACCTCAACAAGTTGAGGATGGTAGTGATTTTCATACATAGTCACCGGAGGATCAAATACAGTTTGGGTAGGGCAATCTGGACAAAAAGCCATTTTCTTCAGCTCCTTTGAATGGGTATAAGACACTATACGTTATATTTGACCAATTGGTCTGTTCGATTGCCCCTGCTTCAAATACCCATTTATCAAGGAGTAGAATCCAGAACTAGGCTGCTCTCTTGCATCTTTAATCGAATTTGCATATAATATGCTAATACTTCCATACAATGAAATGCGTTGACGGAGAAGAGTACGCAGTGCCTCTATACAGGGAGGAGCCGCCGGAGATTGAGAGCGGTTCTACAGAAACAGGCTGCCGAAGTTCACTCCCGAGCAGACCCTTGAACCCGTACGGTGAAATCCGCGGTAAGTAGAGGGAACCGGTCACGTAATCATGCGTGAACCGTTATGTCTAATGAAGCGAGAAGCATTCGGATTTTGCTTGTATACCGTGTAATCGGGCTGCAAGAGAAACACGGGCTTTTCGAAACAAGGGTGGTACCACGACTTTTTCGTCCCTGATCCGGGATTGGAGAGGTCTTTTTTGTGTTCGTTGAGGTGTAAACGACAGCAAAGCTTACGAAGAAAGTTTCGCATACGCGAAACTCAGCAAGTGCTTACGAAGAAAGTTTTGCCAAGGCAAAACTCGAAGGAGGAGAAAAATCATGAAAGAGCGTTTAGAGGCTTTAAAAGCAGAGGCGCTGCAGGAGCTGGCGCAAGTAACGAACCAACAGCAATTGAACGACATGAGAGTTAAATATTTGGGCAAAAAAGGACCGTTAACCGAGGTTCTACGCGGCATGGGAGCGTTGAGCGCTGAAGAGCGTCCGGTTATCGGCCAAGTGGCGAATGATGTACGGGGCGCAATTGAAGCGGTTATTGAGGGCAAGCAGGCAGAGTACCAGCAGGCGGAAACCGAATCCCGGCTTCGCGCGGAAACGATTGACGTAACCCTTCCAGGCAGGCCATCCGGTCTTGGTGCGATGCATCCTATCAGCAAGGTTATTCAGCAGATTGAGGATATTTTTATAGGGATGGGCTATATTGTGGCGGAAGGTCCGGAGGTTGAGCAGGACTATTATAACTTCGAAGCTTTGAACCTGCCCAAAAATCACCCGGCGCGAGATATGCAGGATTCCTTTTATGTGACGGACGATATTTTGCTGCGTACTCATACTTCACCCGTACAAGTACGGACGATGGAAAAAATGAAAGGCGAAGTGCCGGTCAAAATCATTTGTCCGGGACGTGTATACCGCCGCGATGATGACGATGCGACACACAGCCATATGTTCACGCAAATTGAAGGTCTTGTAATCGACCGTAACATACGCATGAGCGATTTGAAGGGCACACTGCTGCAATTCGTACAAGAGCTGTTCGGTAAGCAGACTCAAATCCGGATGCGCCCAAGCTTCTTCCCTTTTACGGAACCAAGCGCTGAGGTGGATGTGACCTGTGCAATGTGTGGCGGCGAGGGATGCAGAGTTTGTAAGCAAACCGGTTGGCTGGAAATTCTCGGCTCGGGAATGGTGCATCCGCGCGTATTGGAAATGGCTGGATATGATCCGGAAGAATACAGCGGCTTTGCTTTTGGTATGGGAGTCGAACGGATTGCGATGCTGAAGTATGATGTAGAAGATATTAGACATTTTTACACAAACGACCTTCGATTCCTGAAGCAATTTGTACATCTGTAAAAGAGAGGAGCGTGAGCGGACATGAAAGTATCATATCAATGGTTGTCCCAATATGTGGACGTGAGTGGATATACAGCCGCGGAGCTGGCGGAAAAGCTAACGCGCAGCGGCATTGAAGTAGATTTCGTGGAGGATCGTAACAAAGGTGTGGAGGGCGTGTATGTCGGCTACGTGAAAACGCGTGAAAAGCATCCGGATGCGGATAAGCTGAGCGTATGTACGGTTGACGTAGGTCAAGCCGAGGATTTGCAAATCGTATGCGGAGCAAAAAATGTGGATGCAGGGCAAAAGGTGCCTGTAGCTATTATTGGAGCAATGCTGCCTGACGGTTTTAAAATCAAGCGCGCGAAGCTGCGCGGTGTGGAATCACAGGGAATGATCTGCTCAGCTAAGGAGCTTGGCTTGAACGATAAGCTGCTGCCGAAGGAAATCCAAGAAGGCATTCTGGTGCTGCCAGAGGATACTAAGGTTGGAGATCCAGTTCTGGACGTGCTTGCTATAAACGATCATGTTATGGATCTTGATTTGACGCCGAACCGTTCCGATTGCTTAAGCATGTTAGGCGCTGCATACGAAATCGGTGCTATTCTGGGACGTGCTGTGAAGCTTCCGGATTCGGAGCAGGTACTTGCTGACAGCGGGTCTACCGTTCAAGCAGCCAGTCGCATTTCTGTTGAAATTACAGCTAAGGAGCATTGTTCTCATTATGCGGCACGATTGATTGAAGGCGTGAGCATAGGAACTTCTCCATTATGGATGCAAAACCGACTAATGGCGGCAGGTATCCGCCCGATCAACAACATTGTCGACATCACGAACTATGTGATGCTTGAATACGGTCAACCGCTGCATGCGTTTGATGCTGATAAGCTTGCTAATGGGCATATTGATGTTCGTATGGCGCAGCAAGGCGAGAAGCTTGTAACACTTGATGGCGTTGAGCGCACATTAGAATCCCATATGCTGCTGATTACAGACGGTACCAAGCCGGTAGCAATTGCAGGCGTGATGGGCGGCGAAAATTCCGAGGTTACGGGGAGTACAACACGTATTTTGCTGGAATCGGCTAAATTCGACGGCGGGACAGTCCGCAAAACATCGCGTCAGCTTGGACTTCGTTCGGAGGCATCTCTGCGCTTCGAGAAGGAGGTCAATCCTGAAGCTGTGCTGCCAGCATTGAATCGTGCGGCTTCGCTTATTAGCGAGTATGCGGGTGGACAGGTGGCGGCTGGAATCGTTGAAGCGTCAACGAAGAAGCATCAGCCAGTAAGGATTGATTTGTCAGTTGGACGGATCAATGACTACTTGGGTACCGATTTGACCGCTGAACAGGTGAAAAGTATTTTTGACCGTTTGGGCTTTACTGTAGATTCTGACGGCAAATTATTCACGGTTCATGTACCAAGCCGTCGTGGTGATATCACAAGAACGGTTGATTTGATTGAGGAAGTAGCGCGTTTATACGGCTACGATAATATCCCAACAACGCTTATGACGGGTGTAACTACACCGGGGGCACTTAATAAAGAGCAGACGATTCGCCGTTTGGCTCGCAATCTTCTGACTGGCAGCGGGCTGCATGAGGCGATTACGTATTCGTTCACTCATCCGCAGCAAATCATTGATTTCCCTGGGGCTTATAAAGAGGCTAAACCTGTAGCGCTTGCTATGCCTATGAGTGAGGATCGCAGCACATTGCGTACGAGTCTTATCCCACATTTGCTGGATGCAGCTTCTTATAACCGCAATCGTAATACTAACGATATTGCGCTATTTGAAATCGGCAAAGTATTTGTAACCGATGAAGCATCGCTTTCCCGTTTGCCTGATGAACGTTTGATGTTAGCTCTACTGTTGACAGGTAAACGTCAAGAAACTCATTGGGCGGGTAAATCGAGTGATGTTGATTTTTATGATTTAAAGGGTGCATTTGAAAGTTTGGTTAGCTATCTTGGACTGTCAGAAGCAATTGGTTATACAGTAGCTCAGCCAGACGGCTTCCACCCAGGACGTACAGCGCATATCACATTGACAACGGCAGAAGGCACTAAGGTAATCGGAACGTTAGGACAGCTTCATCCGACCCTTCAGCAGCAGAAGGATTTGGCTGATACGTATGTATTGGAGGTTGAATTCACTGCACTGGCTGAACATGCTGACGAGCAGATTACTTACAAGCAGTTGCCTCGTTTCCCGTCCATAGGACGTGATATTGCTGTTGTTGTTAATCGTGAAGTGCAGGTTGGCGATCTGACTGCAAAAGTACGTGAAGTAGCGGCAGATTTGCTTGAGTCTATTCAAGTGTTTGATATTTATACAGGCGATCGTTTGGGCGCTGACAAAAAAAGCGTTGCTCTTTCCCTGGTTTACCGGACGGCTGAACGTACGTTGACAGATGATGAGGTTAGCGAATTGCATGGTAAGGTCGTCGATGCATTAGAGCAGTCATTTGGAGCAGAGTTACGTAAATAAAAAAAGGTGTGAGTTTGTCTCTGGAAATTGACAAAAGTACGCCTGTTATAGCAGGAAAAGCGGTTCTTCGTATCGAATTAACATGAGATACGAGGAACCGCTTTTTTTGGTTGAATAGAAAGTATAAATTTTATACTTTGCTTCACTCAACCTTGACAAACGCGTTCGTCCAGGAAGATTGCTGAAAGGCGATTAGGGGATTTTTATAATGCGTGTTCAAAAAGTTGATTTTTCAGCATCGAGAAGGTTGCAAGAAGGTGAAGAAGGAGGAGCGGAGTTTAGGCAAAACCTAAATGAGCACCGGACTTCGAGCCTGAATGCAAGATTCGATGTCGAATAACCTTCCTGAGATACTTCGTGATCAAAAGGGGGCTTTTTGAACAACCTCTTTTACAGCCTCTTCAGGGGTGAAATTTGTTGTGATGTCCGAAAGGAGAGCTTACAAGTGAGTGATGACAAAATCCGGATGACGGTAGATATATTCGGCAGCCAATATAAGCTGGTTGCTCAAACAAATGTTACCTATATGAAGCGGGTAGCAGCGCAAGTTAATGAACAAATGCATAAAATTGCCGCGGGTTCTCCGCGTTTGGATACGCCGAAGATTGCTGTGTTAGCGGCGGTACATATGGCAAGCGATTATTTTAAGATGCAGGAGGAGCTGGAGCAATCGCTTGATAAACAGCGACAGCTCGAGCAATCTCGTGAAGATCTTAATAAGCTGCAAGAGCTGCACTTGTTGCTTCAGCAGGAGCTTGTAGGTGAGCAGGGGCGTATAAAGCAATTGGAAACGTCTAGCAAAAGCCTGCAGGTTGAGAGGGAGCAAGCGAAAGCAGAGGTGGAAAAGCTTCGCGAGGCTGCGGTTCAGTCGAAGCAGAAGCATGAGCGCCTGGAAGCAGACTATCGCAGCGAGCGAGAGGTCCGTAGTAAGGCCGAGGAGCAGCTTCAAGCTGTACACAAGACGGCTGGTGAACTTCAGGAGCAGAACCAGCTACAGGAAGCGGAGCTTGCTGCGGGCATAGAGCGGACAGCTGCATTGGAACAGCGATTGGTGAAGCAGACTGAGGAGAAAAAGCAGCTGGAACAGCGGATTGAGCAGCAGTTGAAGGAGCAGCGCAGCCTGCGCGGACAGGTGGAGGAGAAGCAAAGTCAGCTGAATAAGCTGGGTGAGGCACAACGACGGTTAGAACAGCAATTGCAGCAGGAGCAAGGACAGCTGCAAACCTTGCGTTCTCAGCTGGATGAACAGCAGGGCGAGGTGCAGGAGCTGGAGGTGCTTTGCAGCAGCCGTCAGCAGCAATTGGAGGAGTTAGGCCAGCAGAATGACCAGCTGCAGGAGCAAATAAGTCAGCAACTGCAAGAGTACGAATTGCAGGTTGAGCTATATAATGAGCTCCAAAGCGAGCTTAAACAAGAGCAAGATCGCGGTAAAGCGAGTGAGGAACAGCTGCAGGAGCAGCATGAACAGAAGAGACAGCTGCAGGTACAGCTCGGTCATCAGGCTGAGGAAGGACGTATTTTGCAAGCGCGTCTGGAGCAGGAACGTGCGAAAGGCGAGGAGGCTCTTAGCGAGCAGCAGGAGCGAATGGAGTTGCAGTTGGCACAGGTGCGCGAGCAAGGCGCGCAAGAGCAGCGAGGGCTGCAAGAGCGGTTGGAGCGTCAGCTTGCGGAAGAGCGAGAGCAAAACGAGCTGGCGATGCTGGAGCAGCAGGAGCGAATGGAGTTGCAGCTGGCACAGGTGCACGAGCAAGGCGCGCAAGAGCAGCGTGAATTGCAAGAGCGTCTTGAACGGCAGTTCGCGGAAGAGCGAGAGCAAAGCGAGCTAGCGATGCTGGAGCAGCAGGAGCGAATGGAGCAGCAGCTGGCGCAGGTGCGCGAGCAAGGCGCGCAAGAGCAGCGAGGGCTGCAAGAGCGTCTGGAGCGGCAGTTCGCGGAGGAGCGAGAGCAGAGCGAGCTGGCGATGCTGGAGCAGCAGGAGCGCTTAGAGCAGCAGCTGGCGCAGGTGCGCGAGCAAGGCGCGAAAGAGCAGCGAGAGCTGCAAGAGCGTCTGGAGCGGCAGTTCGCGGAGGAGCGAGAGCAGAGCGAGCTGGCGATGCTGGAGCAGCAGGAGCGAATGGAGCAGCAGCTGGCGCAGGTGCGCGAGCAAGGCGTGCAGGAGCAGCGAGAATTGCAAGAGCGTCTTGAGCGGCAGTTCGCGGAAGAGCGAGAGCAAAGCGAGCTAGAGCTGCTGGAGCAACAGGAACGTCTGGAGCAGCAGCTGGCGCAGGTGCGCGAGCAAGGCGCGCAAGAGCAGCGAGGGCTGCAAGAGCGGTTGGAGCGTCAGATGGCGGAGGAGCGAGAGCAGAGCGAGCTGGCGATGCTAGAGCAGCAGGAGCGAATGGAGCAGCAGCTGGCGCAGGTGCGCGAGCAAGGCGCGCAAGAGCAGCGAGGGTTGCAAGAGCGTCTGGAGCGGCAGTTCGCGGAGGAGCGAGAGCAAAGCGAGCTAGCGATGTTGGAGCAGCAGGAGCGCCTAGAGCAGCAGCTGGCGCAGGTACGCGAGCAAGGCACGCAAGAGCAGCGAGAGCTGCAAGAGCGTCTTGAGCGGCAGTTCGCGGAAGAGCGAGAGCAGAGCGAGCTGGCGATGCTAGAGCAGCAGGAGCGAATGGAGCAGCAGCTGGCACAGGTGCGCGAGCAAGGCGTGCAGGAGCAGCGAGAATTGCAAGAGCGTCTTGAGCGGCAGTTCGCGGAAGAGCGAGAGCAAAGCGAGCTGGCGCTGCTGGAGCAGCAGGAGCGCCTAGAGCAGCAGCTGGCGCAGGTGCGCGAGCAAGGCACGCAAGAGCAGCGAGGGCTGCAAGAGCGGTTGGAGCGTCAGCTTGCGGAGGAGCGAGAGCAAAGCGAGCTGGCGATGCTGGAGCAGCAGGAGCGAATGGAGCAGCAGCTGGCGCAGGTGCGCGAGCAAGGCGTGCAGGAGCAGCGTGAGCTGCAAGCGCGTCTAGAGCGGCAGTCCGCGGAGGAGCGAGAGCAAAGCGAGCTGGCGAGGCTGGAGCAGCAGGAGCGAATGGAGCAGCAGCTGGCTCAGGTGCGCGAGCAAGGCGTGCAGGAGCAGCGTGAGCTGCAAGAGCGTCTAGAGCGGCAGTCCGCGGAAGAGCGAGAGCAAAGCGAGCTGGCGATGCTGGAGCAGCAGGAGCGAATGGAGCAGCAGCTGGCGCAGGTACGCGAGCAAGGCGTGCAGGAGCAGCGTGAGCTGCAAGAGCGTCTGGAGCGGCAGTCCGCGGAAGAGCGAGAGCAAAGCGAGCTGGCGATGCTGGAGCAGCAGGAGCGTCTGGAGCTTCAGCTGGCGCAGTTGCGTGAGCAAAGTGATCTTGCACTGCAAGAGCAGCAGGAGCTTCAGGTGAAGCAGCGTGTACAAAGCGAAGCGGCAGCGGCTCAATTACAGGCTCAGCTAGACGCGCAGCGTGGACAATTTGCTGAGCAGCAGCGTCAGCTAGATAGCGCGTTGGAAGAGGCACAGCTAATGCAAGAGCTTCAAGACGAGCTGCAATCGCAGCACGATAGTCTAGAACAGCAACTGCAGGAGCAGCGTACCCATAGCACGGAAGTGCTTCGCGAGAGGGATGAGCGCTACTCTGTTCTAGAGCGGGAGCTGCGTCAGCGCGGGGAACTGCTTGTGGAGCAGCAGCAGCAGATTGTTGCTATGCAGGAGGAGCAACGCGGATTGCTGTCGCAATTCCGTGAGCAGCAAGCTTATCAGCAGCAGCTGCAGGATACTGTCAGTCAATGGCAGCGCCGCAGCGATGAGCTGACCAAGCAAATTGAGGAACAGCGCAGTCAAATGAATGGACAGCGCGAAGAATTGGAACTTCAAGAGGAGCTCTATAGTGAGCTTGAAGGCCAGTTTACCGAGCTGCAAGCTAGTCTAAAGCTGCAGAATGACCAGAGTCGTGAGGCGATAATGAAGCTGGAAGAACGTTGCTATTTGCTGCAGGAACAGCTTCAGGGGCAGGGGGAAGCCGCTGCAACGCTTGAGGCTCAGCTTAAGCAAGGGACAGGCCAATATGCAGCGTTAGAGCGTGAATATCTCGAGCAATTGGAGCATAATCAAGGCTTGGATAAGCTACAGGAGGAACAACAGGAGCGTATCGAAGCCTTGGAACAGCAGTCCAAGCATTGGCAGCTCCGCACCGACGAATTATCGGGAGAAGCTGAGAAGATTCGACGTGAGTATATAAGCCAAAAAGAAGAATTACAGCTGCAAATAGAGTTATATAATGAACTGCAAGATAAATATGATGAACAATCTCAACAGCAGCAATCACTTCAGAATGAATACTCAAGTCATCAGGAGCGTGCTGAGCAGATTTTCACGGAACTTCAAGAATTGAAATCTGAATATGAAAAGCTGCAGACCGAGTATAACGAATGGATTGAGCTCGTTGAGAAGGAATAGAATAAAGGCATAAGTGGGGAAGCAGCATGAACGGATTGGATTGGGCGGCCGTTGTTTTAACGGTTGCAGGCACCATGTTAGGGTATTACCGTGGCTTGGTCAGTCAGTTGGTATCCGTCGCGGGATTATTTATCGCTTATGTTGTGGCATTTGCCTTTTATCGTGAAACAGCACCTTGGATTGCCGAGGTGCTTTCTTTACCTTCATATGAGACTTACAAGAAATACGAGTTTCTTGTCAAAGGACTCAACTTGGATGCTTATATGTATAATGCCATTGCTTTTGCTTTGTTACTTTTCGGAGTAAAGCTGGCACTAAGCATAGTCGGTCGTGTGCTAAATTGGATAGCATTGACACCAGGAATAAAAATGTTTAACAAATGGAGCGGCGGGCTGTTAGGTTTCGCTGAAGCGGTCCTGCTTGTCGTTGTTGCGGTTCAAGTTATGACCGTTATACCGAATGACACGGCACAGCGTTTGTTGAAAGGCTCAACAACGGCTCCTTATATACTGAACGCATTACCTTCTGTGACCGATAAGCTTCATGAGCTATGGAAGCAGAAAAATACGTAGCCGCGGAGTTTTTGCATCGAGAGAGTTTTCAAGTGTTAATGGAGAAACGGTTTTGTGCGAATGAATCGCGAACAGAGCCGTTTTTTTGTTTTCCTCAATTTAAGTTGAACAGGGTAAGCTCCATCTAGTTGACATGTTTCTGTGTTGCTTTCCGATTTATCTGGAATTATTCCATCTAATTTCGAACGTTGACCCAAAGTTGAGATTTTTCAATAGATTAGAGTGAGTTTTCCCGCAAAATGAAGCCACAGCGCGTATGTTGGAGAAATTAGTATGAGCTTTTCCTGTTTTGTTGTCGGAATTCGGAAGCTTGTGCTCATGTGAGTGAATTGTTTAAGTGGTGCCTATTGCCATGAGGACATAAGATAAGTTGTGAGATTCAATCGTTCATTCAACTCATGTAGCTTGCATGAACTTATTACTTTTATTTTTTGAAAGGAGCTGAGTATATGATAAGGGTTGTTGCCTTATGTGTTATTCGTAACAAGGATCAAATTCTAGTCATGGAACATCGCGATCCAGCCACACAATTAACACACTACAGACCCGTGGGAGGTACTTTGGAATACGGTGAGAAGAGTATGGAAACTGTGGCGCGTGAAGTCTGGGAAGAGATTGGAGCTGGGTTGACAAACTTACGGTTCCTTAAAGTTATAGAGAATGTTTTTAAAGTAAAACCACATGGCTTAGAGATAGGGCATACCATTGATTTCATTTATGAAGCGGATTTGGTTGATAAGTCCCTTTATTCTAAAAGTCTGATTGAAGGCGTGGAAGGAACTGAGAAGTTTAGGGTTTTATGGATCTCGCTTCACGAATTTAAAGGTACTAATAAATATCATCTTGTTCCGGATGGTTTACTAGAATTGTTGGAAGAAACGATGTAACATTAATCGAGTTTAATTCAGCTGTCATATACATATTTAATATACTCATTAAGCATTAGGGAGGGAAGTAAGGTGATAAAACGTACTCTTCAGCAAGTTGAAGAAATGTGTTTGGGTATAGGATTGGAGGACTTATTCTATGACATCGTTGTTCAAGGTATTTCTATTGATTCAAGAACTATTGCAGCGGGAAGCTTGTATGTGCCTATTGTCAGAGTGAAGAATGGGCATGATTACGTTAAAGAGGCCATCCGAAAAGGCGCTGTTGCGTCACTTTGGCAAAACGATCAACCTAATCCCCCTCATGACTTCCCATTAATTTTCGTTGATGATTGTGTAATAGCTCTTCAGCATTTGGCGAGTTCTTATCGGAAACAACTTTCAATAAAAGTAATCGCTATTACAGGAAGTAACGGGAAGACAACAACTAAGGATATGGTGAGTTCAATAGTAGAGACTTCTTACAAGGTCCATAAAACTAAAGGAAATCTAAATAGCCAGATCGGACTGCCCTTAACTCTTCTTGAGATTAAAGAAAATAGCGAGGTCGTTGTCCTTGAGTTAGGGATGAGTGAACGCGGACAAATTGAACGGCTTTCAAGGATAGCCGCCCCTGACATAGCTGTAATAACAATGATTGGACTTTCTCATTTATCATCTTTAGGCTCTAGAGAAGAAATAGCCGCGGCCAAGCTAGAAATAGTAATCGGGTTGCAGAGTAATGGTGTTCTTATATTAAATGGTGATGAACCGTTGTTAAAGAATGGGTTAGATGAAATGTCTCTCTCAAAATCCATTCGGATCATTCGTATTGGAGAGAACAACGAGACCAACGATTATTATGCATCTGTTATTCAACAAGAAACTGAAAATACATCATTTTTAGTGAATACATTTATGGAATCATGTATGATTCCGATCCTTGGTAAACATAATGTTTTGAACGCCCTTGCTTCCATTGCTGTTGGTGAAACCCTTTGCGTTCCTACAAATCGTATAAGGATGGGATTAGCGCAATTAAAAATGACCGGAATGAGAATGGAGAAAGTGGAATCTAAAGCTGGATTTACAATGATAAATGATGCTTGGAACGCAAGCCCAGTTTCCATGAAGGCAGCTATAGGAGCGTTTGAGGAGCTAAAAGGTTATTCGCGTAAATTTTTAATATTGGGAGATATGTTGGAGCTTGGTGAGTGTGAAAAACAGTTTCATAGGGAAATTGGAGAGGGTATCGACCCTAATAAAGTCGACTATGTGTTTACAATAGGCAAGATCGCCCAAGAAATTGCTATTGAAGCAACAAAAAAATTCAAGGATGCTGATCGTGTCAAAGCTTTTCAACATAAAAAAGAAGCAATATCTGAGATTCGCGCTCTTATCCGGCCACAGGATGTTCTCTTGGTCAAGGGATCCAGGGGTATGCAATTAGAGGAAATTGTTTGGGAATTAACTTGAAAAATATTGTAAAAACAAGCCAATCTTTATATGAAAAAAGCCGACTCCCCGCTGAAAAGCTTAGGGAAGTCGGCTTATGTAATTGACTTGAGTTGTTAAGCTTAGCTTTCAACAATCAGCTTGGATTTCATTGTCATATGACCTTGTCCGCAAGGGATGGAGCAAATGATGTCATAGGTACCCTCTTTGTCGGCTTTGAAGGTTGCTGTTTTGGTATTGCCGTCTAGCTTAACGCTTAAGCCTTTAATTTCAACACCGTGCATACCTTCTTTGTTCTCTAAAGAAATTTTGATGTCTTGGCCTTTTTTCACTTTGTATTCAGCTTGGTCAAATTTGAAGTTAGATGCAACTAGCTTTACGTCTTGGGAAGCCGCGGAGCCTGCACCGGCTGCTGCTCCAGTAGTTGTGGCTGGCGCTTTTGCTTCTTCTTTTTTACCGCAAGCGGATATAGCAAATACTAAACAAACAGCCATGGCTAATACGATTAATTTTTTCATCAAATAACCCTCCGTTAAAAAGATAAATTTACTTTATAACGCAATCTTACATGATCTTCGTAGGGTTTGCAGTGACAATAAAGTGACAAAACGATGATGTATTTACGAACAAAAACTAGCTATATGAGATAAATCATGGACATTTATTGTTTTGTATGAACAACATGACATGGCATAAAAAATCAGCCGTGCGCGATAAACCCGCAGGCTGATTTTTTTGACCTATACCTTCCACAAAAATACGACTAGCGTTTTTCGTTTCCGGTAATGCCTTGTTCAAAGGGAGTTTTGACTGGTATAAACAGGTCGATAATCCCAATGACCAGAGCGGCAAGCAGCGCACCAATAATACTTGTCGTAACACCGCTGACTATGAACTGTGCAAGCCAGATGATTACCGCACTTGTAATGAAACCTACAATTCCGCGGCCGAATGGTGTAATTCGTTTGCCGAATATCCCTTCAATGACCCAAGCGGCAACCGCAATGACTAAAGCCAAGAAAAAGGCACTCCAAAAACCGCCAACTTCAAAAGCCGGAACGATAAAGCTCACAAACATTAGCACCAAAGCAGATACGATAAACCTGATTAAATGTCCAAGCAAATGCATCGCTGATACCTCCTTTTGGGAATAGCGGATGATGGTCCGCAGTACGTTACTATTGGCTTTTGTTCGTCAATGTGTTCGACATTGTTTACTCGGTGCACATCATATTATGTACTTTCCGAAAACTACTTATGTGGACCATTATTTGGGGCAGTAAGGTGAAAATGACTTTACTTGAAAATTAGCTAAACCCTTGTGTCTTGGATATAATATAATAGAGAGAAGCTTTTACAATATCAGGTATATGGAAGCTAAAGCTTCAGGTTTTTAAGTGATTATTCTTGTGTATAGGAAAGAAAGGCAGGAAGCGGAATTGAACAGCAAAATATTAAAGACATTGGATTTCTCCGCCATTTTACATAAATGCGCCCAACATGCGGCGACAAGCTTAGGCAAGGCTCGTTTGGAAAAACTATTGCCAAGTGGTGATTTTTTAGAGGTTAAGGAGCGCTTGAAGGCAACCGATGAAGCGGTAAATGTAAACAGGCTTAGGGGCAGCGCCCCATTTGGAGGTATCCGTGATATTACAGCAGCCGTACACCGAGCGAGAATCGGGGGTATGCTGAATCCGGCTGAGCTTTTTGATATAGCCAATACAATTTCTGGTGGCCGTCGCTTAAAGCGGTTTCTTGAAACGGTCCATGAGGAATACTCTATTTCTTTGCTCATCGCATTAACGGAGTCGATAGCTGATCTAAAGACTACTGAGGATAAAATTAAGGTGTGTATTGACGATAATGCGCAAGTGGTTGACTCAGCAAGCCCTGAGCTAGCGCGGATCCGCCAAGAGCTGCGGAGCAGTGAAACCCGTGCACGCGAACGCTTGGAGCAAATGGTTCGCACTCCATCGATTCAAAAGATGCTTCAGGATAATCTGGTCACGATACGGAATGACCGTTATGTCATTCCGGTAAAACAGGAATATCGCGGCCATTTTGGCGGGATGATTCATGATCAATCCGCTTCAGGTGCAACGCTGTTTATTGAACCTGAGCAGGTTGTACAATTAAATAACAGAGTGCGGGAGCTGAAGCTCAAGGAAGAGCGGGAAATTGAGAAGATCCTGCAAATACTAACTGCTTTAGTTGCTGAAGTTGCAGATGAGCTTCTTGGTAGCCTAGATGTGTTGGCTGAGTTGGATTTTATATTCGCTAAGGCCGGGCTGGCTCATGAGATGAAAGCAACGCTCCCGATGTTGAATGATCGCGGGTTTATTAAGATTAAGCGCGGTAGACATCCGCTTATCGCTGCAGAGAAGGTTGTGCCGCTTGATATTGAGCTTGGCAACAACTATACAACTATTATCGTAACGGGCCCTAATACTGGGGGTAAGACCGTATCGCTTAAGACGATTGGTTTGCTTTCATTAATGGCTATGTCAGGACTATTTGTATCCGCAGAGGAAGGTAGCCAGCTATGTGTATTTGATGCTATTTATGCGGATATCGGAGACGAGCAGAGTATTGAGCAAAGCCTGAGTACGTTCTCAAGTCATATGACCAATATTATTAGCATTCTTCGGGATATGACACCTAAGAGTTTGGTACTAATGGATGAGCTGGGGGCGGGTACCGATCCGGCTGAAGGCTCGGCACTAGCTATCGCATTGCTTGAGTATATACACAGAATGGGCTGTAGAATTGTAGCAACAACCCACTACAGCGAGCTGAAGGCCTATGCTTACGACCGTCAAGGCATTATCAACGCGAGCATGGAGTTCGATGTGCAAACGTTGAGCCCTACTTACCGCCTGCTAGTTGGCGTCCCAGGGCGAAGCAACGCATTTGCTATCGCCGAGCGGCTGGGGCTCGCGAGATCCATCATCGACCATGCCCGTGGGCAGGTCGGGGAAGAGGATCAGCGCGTGGAATCGATGATCGCTACGCTCGAAGAAAATCGGCTGATCGCAGAAGCTGAGAGAAACACCGCCGAGCAGCAGCGGCGCGAGGTAGCGGCCTTGCGCGAACAGCTGGAGGCGCAGCAGCAGCGCTTCGAGGAGCAGCGTGATAAGCTGTTCGAGAAGGCAGAGCGCGAAGCGCAGGAGGCGGTGGCCAAGGCGCGCCGCGAGGCTGATGAGATCATCGCAGATTTGCGGCGTATGCAGCGCGAGTCGATTCTTGGCGTTAAGGATCACCACTTAAGTGATGCCAAACGAAGATTGGATCAAGCAGCACCGGAGCTTAGAAAGAAAAAAGCAACGGTGAAGAACGGTTCTAGCAAGCCTGATAAGCTGCAAGCGGGTGACGAGGTATTGGTTACTAACTTGCGTCAAAAAGGTCATATTGTTGAAATTGTTGGTGAGCTTGAAGCAACCGTACAGCTTGGCATTATGAAGATGAAGGTGCAATTGGCTGATCTTGAACTGATCAAATCAGCTCCTGCTGCCAAAAAACCACAGCAAGTAGCCGCTAGCTTGAAGCGGACACGGGACGAGAACGCGCGGATGGAGCTTGACCTACGTGGTGCTAATCTGGAGGAAGCAATGATTGAAGTTGACCGTTTCCTGGATGAATCCTACTTGGCCAATTTTGGCAATGTGTACATCATTCATGGAAAAGGCACTGGTGTACTACGCACAGGTATTCAGGAATTTCTGCGTAAGCATAAGCATGTAAAAAGCTATCGTATCGGTAGTTACCACGAAGGCGGTATGGGAGTAACGGTCGCTGAGCTAAAGTGACAAAAAATTTTGTGAAGCTCTGAAACTCCTTTTCTTTTTATACGTATGTATAAGTATGAAACATCAGCATCATGATTATTGTGGCTACCGAGCATGAGGTATTCTTTAAACATCAGAATTATTCAGTTTGCTGAAAGTTATTAATTCTGATGTTATTATAAATTTAACAAATCATGGGAGGAAATAAACAATGGGAATTTTTAAAAGATTACGTGATCTGACAGCGGCTTCGATCAATGATTTGCTGGACAAAGCTGAAGACCCAGTTAAGATGCTTAACCAGTTTTTACGTGATATGGAAGAGGATATCAATGAGGCTGAGGTTGCGGTAGCTAAGCAAATAGCTGTTGAGAAGAAATTCAAGCAGCAATACGAAGAATCAAGTGAAATGGTAACAAAGCGTGAAGAGCAAGCATTGAAGGCTTTGGAGCAAGGCAACGAAGATTTGGCTCGCAGAGCATTGCAGGATAAGAAAGAACATCAAATCCGTTTTGATGAGATGAAGAAGCAATACGATATCGCTAAAGGTAATGCAGACCGTCTTCGCGGCCAACTAGGTGAAATGAAAGACGAGCTTACCAAGATGAAGAACAAAAAGGATTTGCTCGTAGCACGTGCAGAAGCAGCAAAAGCACAAAAGCAAATCAATCAAGCCATGTCCGGTTTCGGTGTCGATAATGCTTCTAAAGGCTTTGACCGTATGTCGGAAAAAGTACTTCAAATGGAAGCAGAAGCTGAAGCCAGCAATGAGCTTCGTTCCAAGGACCGCAGCTTGGATGACGAGTTAAATCAATTAAACAAGAGTGACGGTCTTGATGATGAGATGGCTGCACTAAGAGCAAAGCTGCAAGCAAAGAAAGAAGTTTAATTAAATATAGAGATGCTTATAGGAGGCTGGGGCTTTTGCCACAGTCTCTTCATCCGTTATAATGGAAAGACAATCCAATCGCTCAACAACTTGTCAATGAGGGTGAGGTATTTATACGATGAATGAAGAGGTGGATGTGTTGTTAAGCAATCCGTATATTGAGACTTTAGCGTTCTTTTCAGTAGCCATAGTAGCTTTAGTTGTATTTTTGGCTATATTCGAGCTCGTTACGAAGTACAAAGATTGGGAAGAAATTAAAAAGGGGAATTTGTCCGTAGCCATGGCAACCGGAGGGAAAATATTTGGGATTTGCAACCTGTTTCGTTTTGCAATCCTAAATAATGACTCTATACTTCATTCTTTGCTGTGGGCTGGATACGGCTTTATTTTACTAATGATTGCTTATTTCATTTTCGAATTTCTGACTCCGTATTTTAAAATTGACGAGGAGATCCAAAAGGACAATAAAGCCGTCGGTTTTCTATCGATGATCATTTCGATTTCAATTTCTTATGTCATTGGAGCCAGTGTTTCGTAATCGGTTTGCAGACAGCTCGGGAGGCATAGCATGAAATATTTGTGGGGAACTTTGTTTGTTTTGGCGCTTGTTTTTTTGGGCGCGGGGATCTATTATTTTATTAATCACGCATAGTATGATGAAACCGGAGGAATGATGATGACGCAGCTTGACCATCTGTGCCCTTGGTGCCAAACCGAGATCGTATGGGACCCTGAAATCGGGCCGGAGGACACGTGTCCTCATTGCTTTAACGAGCTTGGTGAATACCGAAGTGTATCCCTAAAAGTGAAAACAGACGGGGAACAGCTACTTTTTGATGAAGATGATGAAGATTTGGATGATGAAGATGTAGATGACGAAGATTTGGAGGACATGGAAGACGAGGAAACCTTCGACGATTACGAAGAAGGCGTCCAACTGGTTATGGATACACAGGAAGAAGCTCCAGAATGTACATCCTGCCACAATCTAATGTTGTTTGCCGGCACTCGGACAATGTCGCCTGATTTTGTGCCAGTTGTTCCATCCAAGCTTAAGCAGTCTTTGTTGAAGCCATCCCATTCTTCGCAAGTATACGTATGTCCTTCCTGCTTTAAAATAGACCATTTTATAGCAGATGATGATCGAAATGCTATGATTGAACTATTGAAAGAGCATGGTAAAAGATAACTAGGTATAAATCCATACATAAGAGGGAATTTACAGCACGATCCAAAGCTGTTGAATTCCCTCTTTTTGTCATTCGGTCATGTTTTGTGCGGGAATGGGGAAGGTTAACAGGGACGTCATATCTCTCATGTATAGGTGAATACATATGCATTCTGGAACTAAGGATTTTCCGCAGAAATGGGTGCGAAGTACAGAGAAACGGCCTTCCTGGAATTATCGGGACAAGCATACAAGCTCTTCTCCTCCCTCTAAGAAAAAAGAACCACTGACTTCACAATCTCGTCTGCTCTTAACGGTTCAAGGTTTATGTGCGGTTGCTAATGCCTTATCTGGAACCTTCGTAAATGTGTACTTATGGAAAGCGCGGCAAGACTTTCTGATTCTCGGATGGTTTACTCTGGTGAATCATGTAGCTATGGCTTTGACCTTCTGGCTCGCAGGTAAATGGGTGAAGGAGCATAATAAAATGAATTGCCTGAGGGCAGGTGTTGCTGTTTCAGCCCTATTTTATATGCTGGTTCTTTGGTTTGGCGGGCGTGCTGTTGATTATTATTTATTATTAGGCGTTATTCAGGGGATATCGGCGGGATTTTTCTGGTTGGCATTTAATGTCGTCTATTTTGAAGTAACAGATCCAGGAAACCGCGATCGATTTAATGGTTGGGCCGGGTTGCTGGGATCAGGTGCGGGGATGGTTGCCCCCTGGATTTCTGGCTATTTAATCGTGCATATGAAGCAGGCCAACGGTTATCGGCTTATTTTCACCTTATCTTTAATTGTGTTTGTACTTGGGGTAATAGTCAGCTTTTTTCTGAAAAAGCGCAAATCCGAAGGTAATTATGAGTGGCTGCTGGCAGCGCGCTGTTTACGAGAAAAAGGGACGGCTTGGCGGACAGTGACAGCAGCTTTGGTTGCCCAGGGTGTCCGTGAAGGGGTATTTGGATTTATGATCGCGCTGCTCGTCTATGTTCATACCGGAAATGAAATGCAGCTGGGCAATTTTTCGCTGATTACTTCTACTGTCGCATTGTTCAGTTTTATGCTTGTCGGGAGACTGATTAAACGCAAGCACCGAAAAGTGGCCATGTTAATTGGGGCAGTAATGATTGTATTAGTAGTTGTTCCATTTTTCTGGAAGGTGAATTTTACGACCTTGTTGATATTTGGTGTGGGTGTGGGGTTGTTTTTTCCATTGTACTCGATTCCGATGACGTCCTCTGTGTTTGATTTGATTGGGGGTAATGCGGATAGTGTAAAGCGTCGTGAGGAATATATTGTAATGCGGGAGCTGGCGCTGAATGTCGGACGTATTGCCGGCTCGGCTCTGTTTATTATCGTAGTATCGATGACGAAAGAACCGCTTGCGTTGAATCTGCTGTTGTTGGGGATTGGGAGTTCTCCGCTAGTGGCTTGGTTTTTTATGCGTAAGGTTCATGCTCAGGGCGGCCAAGAGGTTGCGGTGAAAGAGGGGACAAGGTAACAGCAGCTAAATAAAAATAAAACGCTCGCCTCTGGCAGAAGAGTCAGTGTTTAAACCGTTAATGAATGGCGGTCTAAACGTTCTTCAAGAGGTGAGCGGATTTGTGTACAATTGGTTATATGAATGGGTTAAACAGCAGGCGGCTCCATTCCCATTAGCGACCATTCATCTCTCGAAGGGCCGTATACTCCGGGAACACTCAGACCGGCTTGCCTCATAAGTATGGTCATTTGACCGCGATGATGGATTTGATGGCTGATCAAAATTTGCAGCGTTACTCCGTTGGGCCATTGTTCGCCGTACATATCTACTTTTTCCAATAGTGTTGCGTCTGTCCATTGGTTTTTGATAGCGCTGATCAAGGCTTCGCTGCCCGTACGATAAGCATCTACAATTTCTTGTGCGCTTCCTGGTACTTGCTCTTCATTCTCGGGTGCGGCAAAATCCAGGCCGGTGCGGGATAACATCTCATGCAAGGTCGTTGTAATATGCCAAGCGATCCGTCCTAATGTACGGTCTTGTGAAGTGACTTCCTGCTTCAGCGATGCGTCTGTAAGTGCATTGAAAATTTTTAGAGTAGAAGCACTTTCATGCCCCCAAGTTTCCTCAAAAGCGGCGATTGAAGTAAACATAGATCAGGCCTCCTAAGGTATTTTAAATTTGGGTGTAACATGTTGTAACAAATATTGAGCAGGTAAGGTTGCAGACATGGAAATATTCGACAAGAGAAGGTCTAATTCCTGTCTTCTGACCCCAATCTATTCATAAGTTATTATTAATTCTTGACAAAAAAATGTGTCTCGATACAATAAGGTCGGTAGACTTATCCGGAAGCTAGGATTTGAGCAAATGATGGGGAGGAAACAGCATGAATAATAACTGTCGAATGGTAAACAGCATAACCGAGCTCATTGGGGATACACCGGCGGTACGGATTCGCAGACTTGTAAGCGAAAATGATGCAGAGGTGTATGTAAAACTGGAATATTTCAACCCGAGCGGCAGCGTTAAGGACCGAGCGGCTTATAACCTGATTGTTCAAGCGGAGAAGGATGGGCTTCTAAAGCCAGGAGCAACGATCATTGAGCCGACCAGCGGGAATACAGGGATTGGGTTAGCGATGAATGCAGCTGCCAAAGGTTACAAGGCTATCTTGATTATGCCGGACAATATGACCAAGGAGCGCATTAATATATTGAAGGCTTATGGTGCACAGGTTGTACTGACGCCGGCGGCGGAGCGGATGCCGGGAGCAATCCGTAAGGCTCTGGAGCTGCGGGATCAAATTCCTAACAGCTTTATCCCGCAGCAGTTCGAAAACAAGGCAAACCCGGATATTCACCGGGTCACAACCGCTGTGGAAATTATCGAGCAAATGGAAGGTAAGCTCGATGCATTTGTTGCGACTTCCGGCACAGGAGGAACGATAACCGGTACCGGTGAAGTGCTTCGCGAGAAGCTGCCGGGAATCCGGATCTATGTGGTGGAGCCAGCTGGTTCGCCAGTTCTATCAGGTGGACAGCCTGGGCCGCATAAGCTGGTAGGAACAAGCCCAGGGTTTGTTCCTATGATATTGAATACGAATGTATACGATGAAATCGTTCAGGTGGCTGATGAGGATGCTATAAACACGACCCGAGACTTAGCGAGTAAGGAAGGGATATTGGTCGGGCCATCCGCAGGCGCGTCCGTCTTTACTGCACTACAAGTAGCGCGCAAGCTGGGTAAGGGTAAGCGGGTGCTATGTATAGCTCCGGATACGGGCGAGCGATATTTGAGCATGGATATTTTTTAAAAGCTCCAGCCACATAGTATGTTCGTATGGAAGCCAATGGATGTGCGAAATCACTTCTGTTGGCTTTTTGCTTTGCCCGAATTACAAGGATAGCTATGAGCATTTTAGACAAAAATAGGGTCTTTTCATTTAATCCACAAGTAGGCTGTGCAATCAACGAAAGAAATTCGCTGGATAAAACACTGAAAAATTTACATAAAATGATTTGAATAAAAATACATTATTATGTATAATTATAAGTAATGGCATTGATAAAATAAATGGAAGGTGGAGCATAATGAAAATAGCATTGAATAACGAGCTTCCCGGCTTAAATGAGTACCGTGAATTGCTTTCCTCTATGGAAGATAACTCGTTGGATGCAGGACAGCAGTATGAACAGTTTTGCAATAGCCGTTATGTACTTGCGGCCTATGACCAAGGGCGGTTAGTTGGTATTGGCAGGGTTGCAGAGGAGAGCGAGGCTAATCAAGTCTGCCATATTACCATGCTGCAGAACTACCGCGGTCGTGATGTGGATACGTATATGCGCAAGCTGCTATTTGTTAACCGCATAGGTTGACTCATGCTGAATAAAATCCATTTGATTGCTGCATGAAAGCATTCAATAAAGCCCAGGGCAAATGGGAGCCAGAGGGCTTTTTTGGGTTGATTAGCAAGTGTAAGTTTGTATGCTTTGCTTCGCTCCACCTTGACAAATGAGGTTGTCCATGAGGACGCCGGAGCCGATTAAATGGCTTGTGCCGAGCTTTACCAATTTTATTTTGCAATAAGCGACTCATTGGGTGTAATATGTAGTAATAATCTTTGATTCCAAAGATTTAATGCTGCTGTAAATAGGAGGACTATCAACCAATGGAACAATTTAAAATGCGCATTATCGAATTATTAAAGGAAGACGCGAGAAGAACGCCTGGATTGATCGCAACTTTGCTGGGAGCCTCGGAGGCCGAAGTGGCGGGAGCGATCCAAGATCTAGAGGCGGCGCACGTAATCGTCAAATACGCGACAGTTGTCAATTGGGCGAAAGTCGACGATGAGAAGGTTACAGCGCTTATTGAAGTGCAAATTACGCCGGAACGCGGCCGCGGGTTTGATGCGATTGCGGAACGGATTTACTTATATCCGGAAGTGAAGTCCGTATTTTTGATGTCGGGCGCCTATGATCTGCTCGTTGAGATTGAAGGCAAAACATTGAAGGAGGTCGCCTCCTTTGTATCCAACAAGCTTTCTCCTATTGAACGCGTTTTATCAACTAAAACCCATTTCGTGTTAAAAAAATATAAGCAGGACGGCATAATCTTTGAGGACAAAGAAGAGGATCCCCGTCTGCTAATCTCCCCGTGAAGGACGATGAGCTATGATAAAGCAAAACCATATACAAGGATCAACCAATAAGGCTATGAGCGGTTATTTGGCTCCATTAGTGAGAGAAATCCCGCCTTCAGGTATTCGTAAGTTTTTTGATCTGGTTAGTGCTAGTAAGGAAGATATCATTTCTCTAGGTGTAGGGGAACCAGATTTCAGCACACCGTGGCATGTACGCGAAGCATGCGTGTATTCACTGGAGCGGGGTAATACCAAATATACTTCCAATGCAGGGCTTTACGAGCTTCGAGAGGCTATTGCCGAATATTTGTACGATTCGTTCCAGGTCCCTTATGAGCCTTCTGATGAAGTGCTTGTTACAGTAGGTGGCAGTGAAGCGATTGATCTGGCATTGAGAGCGCTAATCGTTCCAGGAGATGAAATTCTCATTCCGGAGCCGTGTTATGTTTCTTACTCCCCTATCACCAGGATTGGCGGAGGTATTCCTGTCGGAATTGAAACTTTCGCTAAGGATGAGTTTAAACTAACACCTGAAGCGTTAAAAGCAAGTATAACTCCGAAGTCCAAGGTACTGATCTTATGTTATCCAAGCAATCCGACAGGCGGTATCATGAGCTATGAGGATTGGTTGCCTATTGCCAAAATTGTTGAAGAGCATGACCTTATCGTCATTTCCGATGAAATATATGCTGAGCTTACTTATGAACAGAAGCATGTAAGCTTTGCCGCTATGCCAGGTATGCGGGATAGAACAATCTTGGTCAGTGGTTTTTCCAAGGCATTTGCGATGACTGGATGGCGTATGGGCTATGCTTGCGGACACAGGGATCTGATCTCGGCAATGCTTAAAATACATCAATATTCGGTAATGTGCGCTCCAGCTATGGGTCAGGTTGCTGCTCTTGAGGCGTTGAGAAACGGCATGGAAGAGAAGGATCGTATGATGGAGTCTTACAATCAACGCCGCCGTTTGATAGTACATGGCTTTAGGGAAATTGGACTACAATGTCATGAGCCTCAAGGAGCATTCTATGCCTTCCCTTCGATTATCTCTACAGGCCTAAGTTCGGAAGAATTTGCCCAACGCTTGCTGCATGAAGGTAAGGTAGCGGCTGTGCCTGGTGGAGTGTTTGGCCTTGGTGGAGAAGGATTTCTCCGGTGTTCTTATGCCTCTTCTGTTAACCAATTAATCGAAGCGATAGACAGGATTGGGAATTTCTTGAGAAAGTTGTAATTTCGGCATCAAACGACAAAAATAGCCATTTCCAACCTCGTGAAAAACTGGTATCTTTATATAATAAAGAAGTTTCATAGATTTGATTAATTTATGAAATTTTATGTCTAAAGATATGGCATCAAGGAGGGATGAACAATGGCTTTTCCGGAATATCAGCTTCGGCATACTTTAAATGTTGGTTGGATTCGTGAAAAGGATCAGCAGGCCAAGTGGTTTTTTGGAACAAAGAAGCAATCATCTACCGTCTTATCTTTGGAAGAAGAAATTTATCATTTGCGTCGTGATTTGGAACAACTGGTCTATCATGAGAAGAGTTTAACCTCACCGAAGGTTGTGGAAATCAGCATGATGCTTGATACCAAAATAAATGAATACATGGCTCGTAATAAAAAGAACCGATAACCTCGGTTCTTTTTTGCTTTGTTGAAAGGCTGTAGGGAGTGCGCAATTTTTGTAGAAACTACTTTTTTATGGTAAGATGTGAGTTGGGATTTACAGGATCGGACAACGGATTGGACAATCATTGCTTATGCTTGAAACGCAGTATTCCCTAAGGAAATACTTGCAGGAGGAGAACAGATGAAAAGGAATTTCATGTTAATTACGTTGTTGTTATCATTATTTGCATTGGTTGGCTGTGGCGGAGGACCTAAAGCGGATGTGCCAATTTTTATGATGGCGCAGAATGGGGTTCCCAACGAAATAGCAGACAAGCTGCAAGCGGACTTGCGAACTAAAGTGGGTGAAGCGCCAACGGTAACTGTATTGACAACGCCTATTTTTTCGATGGAGAAGCTGATTGTTGAGATTGCTGCCGGGGATAACGGAATTCTTATCGTACCGATGGAGCAGTATAAAGCGATTGGTCAGCAAGGCGGCTATGTGAGTCTTGATGGCATTGCTAAAGCGGAGGATTTCCCGGATGGTGTGCTTGAGCTTCCTGTAGATGGTAAGGACGGCAAGGAAGGTAAGAAAGAAAAGCACTTATACGGCATTCCTTTGGAACATACAAAGTGGTTTATGGATCTCAAAGTGAACGGTAAGGATTTGGTTGCTTTTGTACCGGCAAACGCTAAAAATCAAGATAAAGTCATGCAGGTTCTAAAAGTAATTGCTCAGAAGTAAGGTTGCAGGCTGAGAACTGCCGCTAACTAATTTAAAAGCCTAGAACAGGTGCCCATGAGCAGATGCCCATAGGGTTAAAAGGGAAGCCGGTGCGAATCCGGCACGGTCCCGCCACTGTAAATGAGGAGTTCCTCAAGAAAGCCACTGTCCTGAATAGGGAATGGGAAGGCGAGGAAGCTGCACACCCTCATGAGTCAGGAGACCTGCCTGTTCGGATAGAGACTGTCTCTTTCGAGGAAAAAGGAGCGTCACGCACAAACGATAAGGGGCTCAACCTGAGCCTTTCTTGTTGTTTGGATAAGCGCTGCGCCCTTTGGCTCCTTTTTTGTTAAGGAACTGAAGGGTTTTTTCGTATAAAGAGGGTAGGTCAGCTCTAAGCATAGAAGGCAAAGGGTTGGGTATTAAGGAAGGGTGAAGACATGAGTAAATTCAAAAGAAATAAATGGATGATCGGATTACTAGGGCTTGCTTTATTAGGGAGCGCTGCAGGTTGTGGAGGCAATACAACGCCTGGAACATCAGTTTCGCCCAATGCAGGTGACATCAATAAGGAGGGGCAAACGGGGCAAGTAGGGCAAGGACAAGTTGGACAAGGACAGACAACGCCGACTTCACCCGCTATTGGGAGTAAGTCAACTGTTTATCCATATAAAGTTAAAGATGCGACAGGTAAGGAATTTAGTTTTGATAAGGCGCCAGTCCGGATTGTTTCTGTATCCCCAAGTGAGACTGAAGCTCTGTTTGCTCTGGGATTAGGAGATCGGGTAGTTGGAGTTTCAGATTTCTGTGACTACCCTGCTGAAGCAACCTCCAAGCCAAAGATGGGCAGTATTGTGAAGCCTAACGAGGAGTCGTTGATCGCAGCGAATGCAGATATTGTGCTTTCTGGAGTTTCTCTTAAGGTCCCAGCAGTTGAACAGCTGCGAGGGTTGAAGGTTAATGTGTTTAAGGTTGAGCCGAAGACAATGGATGATGTGATGAACAATCTGCTGATGTTCGGTCAGTTATTTGATAAGCAGGGGCAAGCGGAGGCGCTTGTTGCATCCATGAAGGAAAGTCGTTTAAAGGTTACTGATGCCTTGAAGGATTTGAAGCCTGAGCAGAAAAAAAGGGTGTTTATAGAGTTTTCACCGGGTTGGACTGTTGGAAAAGGTGAATTTATTGATGAGCTGATTACGTTGGCCGGAGGTATTAATGTAGCTTCGGATACTCAAGGATACATGGCGATTAATGAAGAAAAAGTGATTGCCGATAATCCTCAGGTTATTTTGTACCCAAACAATTTAATTGATGATAAATCAAACAAGATGCTGGATCAGGCGATCAAGGAAAGAAGCGGTTGGGGGGGGATTGAGGCTGTGAAGACCAATCGGTTTGTAGGTTTGGATAAAAATCTTATGAGTCGTCCCGGTCCTCGTATGGCTGATAGTTTAGTCGATATCGCTAAAGGATTATATCCGGAGCTGGTGAAATAGATGAAGCGTAAGCTGATGCTATGGGGAGGAGTAGGGATGCTGCTCCTTTTTCTTTCCGTTACAGTCAGCTTGTCGATTGGAACGGTCCGACTGCCGCTCATACAGGTATGGGGCATCTTAGCCCATCATTTGCCATGGGTAGGTGCAAAGATTCCAGTCGATTGGCAGCCTGCTGCGGAGCAAATTATATGGCGGGTTCGCTTACCGAGAGTGCTGCTGGGAATCTTGGTTGGCGCAGCACTTGGTATAGCGGGAGCGGCATTTCAAGGTGTGCTGCGCAATCCATTGGCAGATCCATATACATTAGGAGTTTCCTCAGGAGCTGCTTTAGGAGCATCCTTTCTAATTTTGTTTGGTTTGCAGTTTGCTTTTTTTGGCTCGTGGACCGTGCCGATTGTCGCTTTTGTAACAGGAGCGGTTTCGCTGCTAACGGTGCTGTTGTTGGCTCGTACGGACGGTAAGCTGAAGATGGAGACCGTGCTTTTGGCAGGCGTGGTGATGCAAGCTTTTCTAGGCTCCTTCGTATCTTTAATGGTAGCCATGTCGAAGCAGGTTATTAATGAAATTATATTTTGGATGATGGGAAGCTTATCCCTAAGAGGCTGGTCTTATTCGCTTGTGTTGCTTCCATATTTGGCTGTTGGAGCCATCTTATTGCTGACGTATGGAAGGGCAATGAACCTGTTTGCTTTGGGTGAGGCGCAGGCTTCCCATCTGGGAGTTCGTGTTGAGCGGACCAAGCTGATTGTACTATCTGCGGCAACTCTAGTTACTGCTGCTGCGGTATCGGTTTCAGGGGTTGTGGCTTTTGTTGGTTTGATAGTTCCTCACTTGCTGCGTTTGATAATTGGGCCGGATTATCGGCTGCTGCTGCCTCTCTCCCTGCTAGGTGGGGCGATTTACGTGCTGTGGGCTGACACGCTGGCTAGGATGCTCTTGAGCCCTACAGAAATCCCACTTGGAGTTGTTACTGCTTTTATGGGAGCACCTTTTTTCGCTTATTTACTCAGGAAAAACAAACGGTCAGCCTAAGTGCAAATTGCATTGCTTGGGATTGTAACAGGGGAGGCGTTGTTCGTTGGCACTTGTGCAGGTGAGTAAGGTGTGTAAAAAATACCAGGAGCAGGGTGTGCTGGAGCAGATAAGCTTTGATATAGAGGCGGGCGAATGCTTCGGCATCCTTGGTCCTAATGGCAGCGGCAAATCTACGCTGCTGAAGCTGTTGTCCGGCATCGAAGCGCCGACATCAGGCCGTGTGCAGCTGGAAGGACGCGCTGCACATGAGCACCCGCGCAAGGAGCTGGCGCAGTGGATGGCGGTGCTGCCGCAGGATGCGCTGCCGCCGCTCGGCTTCACCGTGCGCGAGATCATTGGAATGGGTCGATACCCATTCCAGAATTGGCTCGGCTCTGAGCTGGCCGATGCGGAGAGCTTGGTGGACTCCATCATCGAGCGTCTGCAGCTTGGGAAGCTGCAGCACCGCGCAGTAGATGGATTAAGCGGCGGCGAGAGGCAGCGAGTTGCCTTGGGCAAGGTGATGGCGCAGGAGCCGCGACTGCTGCTGCTCGATGAGCCGACGACATTCTTAGACATCGGCTATCAGATGCAGATGATGGACTGGATCAGCAGCTGGCAGAAGGAGACCGGACTGACCGTTATTTCAGTCCTGCATGATTTGAATCTGGCTGCGCAATATTGCGGGCGGATGATGATTTTGCAGGAAGGTCGAACTGTGGCAATCGGTCAGCCTGACGATGTAATCCAACCTGCTTTGCTGGAGCAGGTATATGGCACACAGCCGATTGTAATGCGCCATCCAGTACTGGATGTGCCTCAAATTTTGCTGCAGGCGGATAGAAGATGAAAGATGAAAGCTGAAAGATGAAGGCTGCGTTAGTATTCGGTTGATTCTTTAGCAACAAACATAAGTGAATTTTTTGTGTGAAAATTGGATGTATTTTCTGGGCTCAACCTTAAAATTGGTGTTTGACCATCTCACGTTTATCAGCCTGCACAAAATCCTGCAAACATGCAGTTATTTTCCACTGAAATTCGCTGTTGAGAAGAAAAAGCTGCGAAAGTACAGCAATTTTCATGTGAAATGGTCCGATTTTATCTAAGAATGAAAAGAGATGCACATTTGCAGGAATTCACGAAGACTGCTGTTAAAATTTCAAAAAGCCTGTATAGATGCAGGTTTTGGGAGTGGGCAATGGCTTCGAATAATGTCTTGTATGCTGCCATTGCCGTTCGTGAAGTCTTGTCAAGCAATGAGCTATCGAATGACTTCGTCGAGCGCTGATTTTGGTATTAAGCCATTTTTAACATACTTAGGTAATGGATGAAGATAAATAGATAACGTTTTTCATGAGAGGGGAATATCGATTATGCAGCAATCATTAGACTTATTATTGAAGGAAATTAAACCGCTTGATCAAGAAGCGATAGCAGCGGCTGGAAGACATTTAGACCAATTAACCAAGCCTCCGGGAAGTTTAGGTAAGCTGGAGGATACAGCAAGACAACTCGCGGGTATTACAGGAGAGACGATAGCGGAGTTTGGTAAGAAGGCAGTTATCGTTATGGCGGGTGACCACGGAGTTTGCGAAGAAGGCATAAGCGCATTCCCAGCAGAAGTAACACCGCAGATGGTGCTTAACTTTCTGAGCGGAGGAGCAGCGGTTAATGTTCTAGCTCGTCAGGCTGGTGCAGATGTAGTTTGTGTGGACATCGGCGTTAATGCCGATTTGGAGCATCCGCAACTGTATTCTCGCAAGGTACGTAAAGGAACGCGCAATATGATGCGCGGACCGGCGATGACAGAGCAAGAGGCTCTTGAAGCCATTCACATCGGAATTGACCTTGTGAAGGACTTGGTTGCTGACGGCTACACCATGTTCGCCACTGGTGAAATGGGTATTGGTAATACGACGGCAAGCTCTGCCTTGCTTGCTGTGCTTACGGGTACGGATGTGGCAGGTGCTGTAGGCCGAGGCACGGGCATCGACAATGAAATGCTGCGACACAAGCAGGAAGTTATTGAACGCGCGATCGAAGTTAATAAACCGGACGCAAGCAATCCTTTTGATGTATTGGCAAAGCTGGGCGGCTTGGAGATAGCAGGATTAACCGGTGTGATCCTTGGGGCGGCGTTGTATCGCAAACCTGTCGTGATCGATGGTTTTATTTCTTCAGCAGCGGCATTAGTGGCAAGTCGTATTGCACCGCAAAGCGCTTCTTACATTATCGCTTCGCACCTGTCCCACGAACAGGGGCATGCACGATTGCTGGAGGCAATCGGCTTATCACCTATGCTACGGATGGATATGCGGCTTGGCGAGGGCACCGGAGCCGTTCTGGCATTTTCACTAATCGAAGCATCGATCAGAATAATGAAGGAAATGGCAACCTTCACTAGTGCTGGGGTGTCTCAAGCTCCATCTGAGTAATAGTCTATGCCTACGAAGTGAGCTTTGTTT
>NZ_WHOD01000037.1 GCF_013141765.1 Paenibacillus foliorum | reverse complement strand
TTTTTTGTGACGGAGGCGGTAGAGGGAAATGGGCGGTTCGAATCAATGGGATGCAGAATGGGAAGTATCAAAAGATTTGGCTTATAAATTAATAAGCAGTCAATTTCCTCAGTTAGCTTCAAAAAGCGTAGAAAAACTAGGACACGGCTGGGATAACACTGTTTTTCTTGTCGGGGGCGAATATGTATTTCGCTTTCCAAGAAGGAAAGTTGCACTTAGTTCTTTAAGGATGGAAGGAAAGATATTACCAAAGCTTAAAGATTATATTTCCATAGCCTATTCTTTACCCATGTTTTTTGGAGAAGGGGACTATGATTATCCTATGCCCTTCCTTGGCTACCCCTATTTATCCGGGGAGTTTCCAGTCGGATTAACTGCCAAGCAACGTGCGTTTTCAGCAACAACGCTCGCACAATTTTTAAAAGGTTTGCATGCTTTCCCTGTGAAAGTAGCTCAAGAAATTGGAGTTCAACATGACCATAGAAATCTTACTGATATAGCGATGCGTAGGGAAAAGATGCATAAATTCATTTCCGACCTTGCCCGTCATTTTAGTAAAGAAGAGTATCATGCCATAACGAATTATTTGGAACAGCTCAGAACTGAAAGAGTGAAACAAAAGCACGTATTCCTACATGGTGACCTTCATTTTAAAAATATACTGGTAGATAAGAATGGAAAAGTTTCAGGGGTTATTGACTGGGGAGATGTCAATATAGGACATCCTGCTTGTGACTTGAATGTTGTGTATAGCTTTTTACCCCCGGATGCGCGTGCTGACTTTTTCAATGTATATGGGGATGTAGATGAAGAAACGAAGATATTAGCTCGATTGATTGCCATGTATATTCCAACTGGGATAATGATGCAGGCTATTGATGATAAAGATGAAAGGTTGATCAATGAAGCAAAAACGAACATAATACGTGCTCTCGCTGATTAATATACCAATTGAATGGGCGTGATAAAATGAGCCGCGAACAAGCTGTAAGCAACTTTGGAGAGGCTGTCTCAGAGTTAGAGCGGCGTGGAGTCCTTGTTACTGTCAAGAAATTTAAGTAGCATGTTACTCTAACCGATAACGATAGTGGAGGAGCTTGCCGCTTGGCAGCTCCTTGTTTTGTATATTAAAGTAACAGGCAGTTATCCTTCAAAGTCTGTTAAAATATTGATATAACTGTAGGACGTGGTTGCCTCCAGAAAAGGTCGAATATTTAAAGCATGATTTTGAAGAATTAACATCCCAACCTTTCTGAACTAACGGAGACTATAGTTCAGGAGCTACATTGAAGCAGCTTCTTTTTGAT
>NZ_WHOD01000036.1 GCF_013141765.1 Paenibacillus foliorum | reverse complement strand
TTGTGCGAGAAAATTCCAAGTTTTGACCAAATATTACTTAATTACTCAATAAAATTATAGTCCACTAGAACTATTAAATCAATAAATTTATAAAAATGGCCCGATTTTCAATGGTTCAAATAGCTTGTTTTTCACTTTAGAAACTCGCTTAATCCATCTTGAACAAAGTCCGGGGCTGCCTTTTTTAGCTGCTCAACAGTATGTAAATAGCGTTGAGTCGTGTTGATATGGGAGTGTCCTAGGTTGTGCTGTACCTGTTGAAGAGACGCTCCATAAAGCAAGGCTAATGTAGCATTGGTATGCCGCAGCCAGTGAGGAGTGAATTTTTTTCCCAGGTTACATTGCTTGCTTGCTTTTTGAATAACGCGTTCAACTTGGCGTGATGATAGTGAAAATACCCGTTGATCTTCCGAGTTAATATCTCTAGATTTCTCATACTCAACAAATAACTCCCACAATTGCTGCGGTACCTTAATCGTTCGTTTTTTGCCTCCTTTACCATCCATTATTGTTAACCAAACTGATGTCTCCGTAACATCCGTAGCAAAATGTCCCCATTCCATTGAACTGAGTTCAGATACGCGCAACCCCATAAGAACAAAGGTTAGACCGATAAGATAGTCGCGAAAGCGTTGTTTTTTTAACTGATCCAGCAGATGTCCAACCTCTTGTTTGGTCAAATAATGATTGCCGCTGTTAACCGATATTCGGGGAGTGCTTACGCATGATGTCGGGTTTATTTGGAACAGCTTTATATTCGGATCGCTTCCCCATTTGTATAAAGAACGTAATGGAGCAATAAAACTAGCAACAGTAGCCGATGACATCGGTTTTTTTTGTTTGCTACAAAATCCTTTAATTAATCCGATTTTATAAACCTCAATTTCTTGCCAAGTTACCTCGGATAATGATTTGTAAGAAATAAATTGTCGGAAGCGTTCAATCGCCAATTTGTAATTGCGGATCGTATATTTAGATCGGCTGCAAACGGCTAGAAACATTTCGATTATTTGATCATCTGTGTAGGATTCTTGGTGGTGTTTCTTGTAAAGAGTGACTTGATTCATTAAGGGTTCTTGTTTCAACATAAATGGCCTCCTCTGCAATAT
>NZ_WHOD01000035.1 GCF_013141765.1 Paenibacillus foliorum | reverse complement strand
GAACGATAGTTCAATTATGGATAGATCGTCAACTGGAGTTTTATCGGCATAAGGGGGATGGAAGGCACGCAAAAATAAACACCCTAACATATCGTTAAGGTGTTTATAGAAACCATAACCATTTTATACAAACGGCACTTCAGGAAGGTCTTACTAGTTGAATTCTTCGGATCTCAACACAATCGGCACTACATTTGTACCGATTCATTCCAGTAAAAAGTTATATAATTACATTTAATGGAAAATAAGATGCCGAAGTTCCCCCACAACTTATTTACCACTGATTTATCACAAATAATGCTCTGTATCTTCGAAAGAAGAATAGCAGGTATCCGCTTATGCGGGTCATGGCTTAGGATACACGAAACTGAGCATACCCTCAACATCCAGCGGATCCACGCCCAGCTTCTGTTGAATTCTCTGCCGTGCCAGTCGGTCGGCTTCGAGCTCTCCCTCCAGTGGCAGCTTTACTCGCCGACCTTCCTGCAACGCCGACTCCTCGGCGCCGATCTCCATCATCAAAGACATTAACCCGTCTTGTTCGTCAAATTCACCGGCGGACATTCCGCGTACCGCCAATGCAAAATCGACGATATGCCCCATCACCGCGGATCCATAGGCAATGTTATGGTGGGAGAGCAGCTCTTTCGGATGCAGCTCGTTGACATACTCGATGGTATCGTGGGGCGTATGGGCGTAGGTGCGGGTCCACTGTCCGTCTCGCACCTCGTGGATGACTTCGGAGATATGGTCAGCCAATCCTCCGGGACGGAAGGGATCATGCCTCTTCAATGCCTCGTCGGAGCAATACCGAAGCTCAGTTGCGCTCCCCCCAGGGAGACGTTCCTTCTGCACAGCTGCCTCTTCCGATTTAGCATAATACACCGCTTCGCCCGTCGTGGACAAGGTGCCCTGGTGTACCAGTGTTCCACGCAACCCCTGCCATTCTGTATAACCGGGACGAGTCTGCCTCCCGAGCAATCCTTTAATATTCGCCGCCTGGTCTATAACCATCAGGTCATCTGGAAACATGAAGTACCGTGCCCGGAAGGTTTCCTGGGCATGGAATCGCTCGGGGGTGGAGTAAAATTCAGCGGTATCCATCGTATGTTTCACCGATTGAACCCACTGCGGATGGCTGCGGGCGAACACGATCCAGCGGGAGTTGTTGTGGAAACCGGTATGGTCGTTGTAGGAAAAAACTCGTCGAATCGGGCCAATATAATCGGCTTGCTTCACCTTCTGAGCGAAACGGTCGACAGCGTAACGAAAGAAATTTTCAGCCACCCGTACGATGACGTTATGTTTGTGGGCCTCGGCGATCATTTCCTTAGCTTGAACGATCATATTACACCAAGTGGTTTCGGACATGTTGTGAATGCCGTGACTGGACAAATACACGGAAATCGAATGGTGCGACTCGATAGGTGTGACGATCAACGCAGCTTCCATCGGCCGGTCCTTCACCAGCTGGCGGATGTTATAGTAGGCCGGAACCTGCAGTCGTGCTGCCAAGTCTTCGGCATTGGGCTTGAACGGATCGCAGACGGCGACCACCTCCACCCACGGCTTAAGCGCTTCGAACAACGGGGCATAGATCGTTCGGGATCTTTGACCGGTCCCGATTAAGGCGATTTTTACCGATTCCTTAGGAGTCATCAGAGAGCTCATAGCGAATGCGCACATCCTCTCAAATCGATTTCATAAACCTGGGCATAACCTGAGGCATCCGAAGTATATACGATAAAATGGCCATCCGCGCTAAAACTCGGATGAGGATGAGTATGCTGCGGGGCGTACACCGGGATCGGCCCGTTGTCATAAGGGAAGGGGCCACCCCAATGATCGCCTCGGTTTGTTGCATCCGGATAACACAGCAGGGAGGGCGCCCCAATCCGATCGAGGGGGTCAAACAGCTGTAACCCGATATCGTGGAAATTTGTATCCGCAACCATGAGGGTTCCTTCCCGGTTGCATACGGCATGCCACGCGTTAAAAGTGGTAACCTGCCGGACCTCTCTCGTATCCGCATGAACGCTGCGAATGCCTCTTTGCCAATCGACAAAAGCGAGCTCGTGGGTGCCTGGGATCCACGTTTCATGGGTGATCCATTCCTTGTTCGCTGCATCTCGCTCGTACAGTCTCCTGTTACCGGAGCCGTCACGATGAATGACCCACACCCTGTCGTGCAGTGGCCCGGCGTAGAAGAGCAGATTGGCATCGTCGGGGCAGAACTGCATGTGGGATATTTCGTCGCGACGCAGAATCGTGTCCATATATCCGGTGACTGTATCGATCACCGCCAAACAGGCAAGTCCGCCCTCGGTATAACGCACCGCCCACCAGCGGTTATCCCGACTTAGCGCGGTCGTGCCCATCCCTGCTGCGATCATTCCGCCTTCCCGCATTTGTACCTGCCCCAGATCCACAAGCATTTCTTCCTCCAAAGTGGCGGTATCGATTCTCCAACAACCCGTGCCGGCCGTGAAGTATACGTGACTGCCGTTAAAGGACGGATGAATCGACCATTCGGCCAGATCGTCTCGATCGGTGAGCTGGAGTAGTTTTCCCATGGAGCGCTGCTCAGCGAAAATTTGGGGCGATCCGGTCCGGTGCGAAATAAAGAAGAGTGCCTTCATATCTTCCCCATAGGCAGGAATCATAAAAAACGGATGGTGGTGGATAGAAGGGTGGTTCGTCACCTGGCGAATTCGGGCATGGGTCCGACGGTCATGAAAGTACATGCTCTCCGACGGATAACAGTTTCCTTTTCCCATACAACTACCCCTTAATCCAATCTTCCGTCACACGCGCATATTTAATACACTTCCGGCTTGCATGCGAATACGTCACGTGAAGCAGTCCATCTCGGCCTTGAATGACATAAGGATATTCGTACCGACGGTTGGAGCTTCGATTGTGCTCCCCGCAGAAATTTTCCCCCGTGGCGATATGACGCATATAAGGCCAGCTCACGCCATTGTCCTCGGAGAGGGCGATGGTCACCGGACAACGGTCATAAGGCCACACGGTGAGAGATGGATCATCGTTCGCTTGAACCGGGTTATGGATGAGGGCGATATTTCCGCTTTGCAGCCGGATAGCCCGAATAGACGAGTTATTGTTGGGCAGACCGGTGCGTTCGGGTGAGGTCCAGTTGCGTCCGTAATCGGCCGAACGGCTGACATAAATGAGGTCCGCCGAGCGGCTGCGGAAAAACGCGATCAACTTGCCGGGCTCAAGTTCGATCACGGAGGCATGCACCCGACCCCGGCTGTTCGGGACGGGGTATTCCTCCCACGATTGCCCTTGGTCGCGGGAGATTTGCATAACGCTAACGTCTCCTCCGTAATGGGTGCCGTCAGAAATCGTGCTGTACCACATGCTGAACAACCAATCGCCATTGCTTAAGACAACGATGGATTGACGGCAAAAAGCTCCGGGATTGGAAAATACCGTTTGAATAGGCCCCCAAGTCAAGCCGCGGTCCGCAGAGAGACGGCACCGGATTTCTGACGTTTCCTGCCTCCCGAAGGAACCTTCCGCTTTACCCTCGGCTAGCAAGCGCTTCCATTCCTGCAAGGAGCATCCGCGGGTTTCTTGAGCGGTATACAGAAGCCAGAGCATTCCGTCGGATGCTTGAAACAAGACGGGATTTTGCTCCGATCGGGTGTAATCCTCCGAGAGACGAACAGGCTCCGACCAGACGGACACACCTTTCGATAATCTGGAGACATAGATCTTGATGTCGCTTGTGCCCTCATCCGAGCCGGCAAACCATGCACAAAGTAGATCTCCGTTATCGAGCTCGACCAAACTGGAAGCATGGTTGGAACGGCAGCCGGTCGGGAGATAGGCCTCCACTTGCTCCAATTCATGATGGCGGTACAACCGGCCCGTTTCGATGAAATCGGCCAAATTCACAATATCACTGTGTGGTTGAAGGTCGCTCACTTCAAAATCACCTCTTTATTTTTTTTACATGCACAAATAACATAACGAAAAGACGCCACGGCGGCTTAGGTGTATCGTTAAGCAGTGTGCGTCTCTAGCTGTCGGAATCAGATGATCCCACCGTTAGTTTTAAGTTTGTTAAGAAGCCGTTCCTTGGAATCCTCCATGTGCAGTTGAATAACCTTTTTGATGTCGCCGATATCTCCGCCCTTTAGCGAGTTGATAATGGAATAGTGCTGGTCCTGGGCGGTTACGACCATCTCCTTGGAGATAAGAGATGACTTCATGGCGACAAAACGGTAATTCATCAGGTTCTGATAGATCTCAATGTTTTTTTGGTTCTTGCCCAATTTGATGAACTCCAAATGAAAAGCCAGGTTAAAATCAGCCTGCAAATAGGACTCGAATACGGAGGAATCGATCAAGCGGGAGGAGTGGACTAGAATATCGTCCATCTTAGTTAGGGTCTGAGTCAGTTCCTTGGTAGAAGGCGAAGAAGCAATTTTGTCGACCGTCCAAAATTCGAGCATCAGGCGGGTGTCCATAATGTCCAGAACATCACCGACTTCGATCGGTTTGACGAAAGTGCCGACTTTGGAAATGGTTTTGACCAGCCCCTCCATCTCCAAGCGATTAAGAGCATCACGGATAGGAGTGCGGCTAACGCCAAGTTTTTCCGCCAATTCCGGGATGGACAATTTCTCGTTAGGCTTAAAATCCCGGCGAATGAGCCGTTCCTTCAAGATAGCATAGGTTTTGTCCCATAAGCTGGAATTATCAAGTTTAGGTAAGTTTACTTTTATCGAAATCACCTCCTTGTGGGATGTTGTATACTAGTTTTTAGTGTATTCCAAGTAATTTGTATAGTCAATACGGTTAAAAAAGTAATAAAATTCGACTAAATAACCTAATTTTAGGCGATTGACAGGAAAATATTGTGAGTGTAATATTCAAACCATGTATACAACATACACACGTAAATTAGAAAATGAAGCACATACAGGGAGAATACTTTTTCTTGGATATTAAGTTCCAGTTTAAATGTAAGCGCAATCATTTCGACTAAAGGGCGTGTATAATCTGCTGCCTCATGTCACGGAATTCAATATGAATTCAATCGCGGAGAAGCTGGTTCACGTAGTGGAAGCCATTGGGCAGAAGACGCACAGAGCGTCCAAAGAGGTTAAAGCAGAACAAGTTGTTGCACAGATCCAGGAATTGACCTGGGAGAGCAAACTCCGCAAAATCTCAGCGAATATGGTGTATCGGTCGGTGACTGCCACAGATTGCCGAAGCGGCCGCCAAGGCCAACGTTTTTTAAACAACAACCCTAAGCGGGTATCTGTTCCGGATATCCATGCCATCTATAAGAAGTTGCTCCCATAAAGGGAATTTCATGCAGGAGGTGTTGCCGAGCAATGTTCTCTACAGCTTCCGTCTTCACATGCTTTTCCAAATCAGTTAACTAATAAGGGGTTAATGCTCATGTTTAAACCGGAAGGTATCATTCCCGCTATGATAACGCCCTTTACCGAAAACGATGAAATTAACGAGCAGGCGATCCGCCAGCTGGTAAACCGATTTATCGACGCAGGGGCTCACGGAATTTTCTGCTTAGGAACCAACGGTGAATTTTTCTCACTTTCTTATGATGAAAAGGTACGAATCGCAGAGATCGTAGCGGATGAAACCAAAGGTCGGGTTGCCGTGTATATGGGAACCGGCGGGATCAGCACCAAAGAGGTCGTTAAGTTGTCCAGAGAAATGGAACGGTTGAAAATCGACGCTTTATCCGTCATCACGCCTTATTTTCTGCCGTTCAGCCAAAAAGAGCTGCTCTACCATTATCATACGCTGTCGGCGTCGACATCGCTTCCAATCCTTCTCTATAACATTCCTTCCCGAACCGGCGTTTCGCTTGAGCCGAATACGGTAGGAGAGCTGTCGAAGCTGCCGAACATCGTCGGCATCAAAGACAGCAGCGGCAACTTCGATAACATCCTTCAATATCTAGATAGGGTGGATCCAGATTTCTCGGTATTGGCAGGTACGGATTCGCTCATCCTCTGGACCTTGCTGGCGGGGGGAAAAGGGGCAATTGCTGCGACGGCGAACCTTGCTCCCCAGTTGGTCGTTTCCATCTACGAATGCTGGAAAAATGGTCAGATTACGGATGCCCAGAAGTTCCAAAACCAACTGCGGCCGATTCGCGCTGCCATTCAGCAAGGGACGCTGCCATCCGCGCTCAAGGCGACCATGAACATGCTCGGACTGCCTGCGGGAAATGCGAGAGCCCCGGTATCACCGACAAGCGACAAAATTAATGAAGAGCTGCTCCGATTGATTAAATTTACAAGCTAAACTTTCGAGGAGGTTACGTCAATGTTTCGTTATCGTAGTCAAAGGCCTAAAGCATGGATCATAGGGATTGCTGTTCTATTACCTCTCACCTCCATGCTCGCCGCATGCAGCGGAAATAATGCCGCCGATACTCCTAAGGATGCGCCTAAAACCCAAGAGAAGAGCGAGACCAAGCAGAAGGTTTCTTTTTCTTATACGATGGAAAGCAAGTTTGTGAAGTGGGCACTCGATCTGAACTGGTATAAGGTTCTACTGGAGAAGGGAAATGCCGATGTGAATCTGATCGATGGTGGCGTCGGCGCACAATACTACAAAAATATTGACTTGAAGATCGCCTCTGGCGACTTCCCGGATACGGGGATCGTTAATATCGCCCAAGCGGAAGTATATGGCACCCAGGGCGCGTTCCTGGACCTGAAGCCACTGATCGATAAATACGCACCAAACATCAAGAAATATATTGACGCTAACCCCGATTACAAATCGATGATTACGGCGTCCGATGGCAAGATTTATGGTCTTACGCAGGAGTACCCGAAAATCTCCGGGGTAACGTTCTACCGGGAGGATATGTTCAAGAAAGCGGGCATCAGCAAAGAACCTCGCACCATCGAGGAGCTAACGGATGCATTCCGCAAGCTGAAAGCGGCGTACGCGGACAACAAGAACTTCTACCCGTTCAACGGAAGAGACGGCTTCCTCAAATTCCAGTCAGTGTTTGGAGCTCAGGACCGCATCGAGAACGGCAAAGTGCAAGGTATCTATTCCATCGGATCGGGCACGGATATTTATGCGCCGGGCTTCAAGAAATTACTGGAGTGGTATAAGCAGCTGTACGACGAGAAACTGATCGATCCAGAATGGGTCGCCGGAGCGGCGACGGAGGAATCGTGGCAAACGAAGATGCTCATCGGCAACGGCGCGGTATCGGATGACTTTTTTACACGGCCTTCCTTATTTATGGTGAACGGCGGGAAGAAAAACGATCCGAATTATTCGATGAAGGTTCTTCCTTATCCGATGGGGCTCGACGGCAAACAGGCAAAGAGATCCACGAACGCACGTTATCCGGATAACCGCTTCCTAGCAATCAATGTCAAAGCCGATAAGAAGGCTCCGGAAATCATCAAGTTTCTCGACTTCGTGTTCTCGCTTGATGGCCAAACCATCATGCAGTACGGCGTAGAAGGCGAAAGCTTCAAAACGGTTAGCGGAAAACGCGAGTTCCTGAAGACATATGCCGAGGAAGTCGTCAAGCCGCTCGGTACGCCGAACTGGCTGTTCCTCCAGGACCGTCTCACGTTTCCGGCACCGGTTAATAACGAGGCGTTCTATCAGTTCAATGACGACTTTACCAAGAGCTTCGCTTCGGATTATTTCGGTAAATACGCCGAGAATTATCCAGCCCTGAAATACAGTACAGATCAGCAGAAGGAACGTGCCGACCTAGCGGCCAAAGTTAACGAGGCGTTAAACGCCAACATTGTCAAATTCGCAAGCGGCAAACGTCCGATGTCCGAATTCGAAGCTTTTTTGACCGAAATGGAGAAGCTTGGCTACAAACGAGTCGTCGAAATCGATCAAGCCGCTTACAATACGTTGAACAAAAAGTAATCGTTAAGCGAAGGAGTAATCGGCATGAATTCCACACTTACTCAATCCAAGTCGGCGGCGGCCAAGCCAGTGAGGCGAACGCTGCTCCTCTATTTTTGGAATACCCGGTTGCTGTACCTTCTACTGCTTCCGGGACTTATCCATATGGTGCTTTTTAAATACTTGCCGTTATTCGGCATCGTGATCGCATTTCAGGACTACAGTCCATTCAAAGGCGTGTTCGACAGTCCGTGGGTCGGTTTCAAGCATTTCATCAACTTCTTCAAGGACCCATATTCGCTAGTGCTGATCAAAAACACGATCCTGCTCGCCTTTTATAATCTGCTGTTCGGCTTCCCGGTTCCGATCATTTTCGCTTTGTTCCTTAACGAGGTTCGGGTCAAATTGGTCAAACGGTTCGTACAGTCGTTTAGCTTCTTCCCTTACTTTATTTCTTCCGCCGTTACGGTTGGCATCGCGTACACCTTCTTGTCTCCGCAGAGCGGTCTGGTCAACATGTTACTGCAGCACCTCGGTTTAGAGCCGATCTTTTTCATGGCGGATGCCGGCTGGTTTCGTTCGATCTATGTGAGCCTTAGCGTGTGGCACTCCTTCGGCTACGGCGCAATCATTTATTTGGCGGCGATCACCGGGATAGATCCGCACCTCTACGAGGCGGCGGAGATGGACGGAGCGAACCGCTGGCAGAAAATGTGGTACGTTACGCTGCCGTCCATCTCTAACATCATTGTCGTGATGTTCATTATTAATATTGGACACATTCTTTCTGTGGATTTGGATAAAATTTTGCTCATGTACAATCCGAGCGTATACGAGACGGCGGACGTCATCCAAAGTTACGTATACCGGGTCGGCTTCGCTTCCAAGGGCTTTACCGATTACAGCAAGGGGGCGGCCATTGGTATTTTCCAGTCCATTGTCGCTTTACTCATGGTGTACGGGGCAAATCAGGCGGCCAAAAAATATTCAGATACCCGACTTTTCTAGGAGGTGGCAGGCAGTGAATACGAAAACGCAACCGTTCGATTACATCAATCATGTGATGCTTCTTCTCTTGTCTGTCATCTGCATTTATCCTTTCATTAATATCGCCGCCGTTTCTGTGAGCGACGGCGTGCAAGTGATGTCAGGCAAAGTGTATTTGTGGCCGGAAGGCTTCAACTTAGAAACCTACAAATACATCTTGAACAATCCGCGGCTTGGCATCACACAAGGGTTCTACAATTCGGTGTTCTATGCTGTCGTCGGTACTGCGTTTGCGGTGATGATGACGTTTATCACGGCCTATGCGCTGTCCAAAAAAAGATTGAAGGGTCGCTACGCTATTATGATGCTGTTCCTAATAGCCTGGATCTTCGACGCCGGGTTAATCCCCAACTACCTGATCAACCAGAAGCTGGGCTTGGTAGATTCTAGGTGGATCATGATTCTGCCGGGTGCAATCAGCACCTTCCTGTTGATCGTAACCCGCTCTTTCTTGGATACGTTACCATATGAGTTGGAGGAATCGGCTTTTATCGATGGAGCCAACGATATTCAAATCATGTGCAAGGTATATTTTCCGCTGTCCACTCCCGTTTTGGCTACGATAGGCGTGTTTTATTCGGTAAACATCTGGAATTCTTTCCTGACGCCGATGATCTACCTCCGGGATAAAGCGATGCACCCGATTCAGCTGATACTGTACAATCTGGTCATCCGACCAGATCCGGGTAGCACGACGCTGGAGAACGTGGTAAGCGACGGATATACCTTGCTGCCCAAAAATATCGAGGCCGCCGTCATCGTGCTCGCAATCTTTCCGATTTTGCTCGTTTATCCGTTCGCACAAAGATATTTTACACAGGGCATGCTTATGGGCTCGCTGAAAGGGTGATGTAAATTGGATCAATTAAGTGGACCGGTTCGGTATACCGGCGGAGAAATTGCAAATCTGGATTATCATCACGGACAGCTCCGGCCGGCTGTCGGGGTGCAGCATTATCAGGTGCTGCGGGCCAATCGCTCTCATCCCGAATGGGCGGATGGCTTCGGCTGGACGTATAATCACGCTCCAATGCTGGCTTATTGGAACGAAACCTTCTATTTAGAATATTTAAGCGACCCAGTGAGCGAGCATGTTCCACCGGGCCAAACGCTGCTCGTCACCTCCAGGGACGGGATTCACTGGGGCAAGCCGCTGGTTGTGTTTCCGCAATACCGCTTGGCCGAAGATGTGCGGAGGCCGGACGGAGTTGTCCTGCAAGCGGGTACAGCAGCAGTCATGCATCAGCGGATGGGCTTTTACGTGAGCCCCGGCGGCAAGCTGCTGGCGCTCGGGTTTTATGGCTTCTGCCCGACTCCGAAGGATAAGCCGAACGACGGATTAGGGATCGGCAGGGTGGTACGCGAAATTGGGATAGACGGTGCCTTCGGCCCGATTTATTTTATCCGATACAACGGTCACGCCGGATGGGATGAAGAGAATACGCAATTTCCTTTCTATAGAGAAAGTCCGGATGCGGCGTTTCTGGATGCGTGCGAGGCGCTGCTGACCGACAAGCTGGCGACACTGCAGTGGTGGGAGGAGGACCGAAGCTCGGACGGATTTTATGCAGTGGAAGAGCAGCGCGCCTTGTCCTATTACCGTTTGCCGGATGGCCGGATCGTCGGGTTGTGGAAATCGTCCAATGCGGCGATAAGCTCAGATGAAGGGAGGACGTGGTCTCTCGTTGAGGACGTCCCATCCCTGATCATGGCGGGTGCGAAAATATGGGGTCAGCAAACGTCCGACGGCAACTATGCCCTCGTCTATAATCCTTCCCCGACCGGAACGCACCGCTGGCCTCTCGCCATCGTCACCGGGGAGAATGGAACCGATTTCGACCGGATGCTGCTGGCAGGCGGAGAGGTGCCACCTCGAAGATACGGAGGGCAGCATAAAGATTACGGCTTGAATTATGTGCGTGGTATCGAGGCCGCCAACGGCATGCCACCGCGAGGCAGCCTCTGGATCACCTACAGCATGAATAAAGAGGATATTTGGGTCTGCGAGATTCCGGTTCCCGTCCAGGATCGGATTCATTCGCATGTCCGCGATGAGTTTACCGATCTGGTGAGCGGAGGTCCTGTTCCGGGGTGGAATATATACAGTCCGTTATGGGCGCCTGTCACCGTGGAGGATTTTCCTTCCATGGCGGATAAAAGCCTGCGACTCGCCGACCGGGACCCTTATGATTACGCCAAAGCGGAGCGGGTATTTCCGGAGAGCCGGAGGGTGGAGATCCGCTGCAAAATTTCGGCAGGGCAATCCGATCACGGTCAGCTGTTTATCGAATGCTGCGACGGCAAAAGCACGGCGCCGCTTCGTGTCGTATTCGACAGCAACGGATATATTCGGGTTTTGAATCAAGGGTACTATGTGGAAGTTCATCCCTATGAGGCCGGAGTTTGGTACGATGTGGCGATCTCGGTAGATGCGGTGCTGCAAAATTATGAGCTTGCCATAGGAGGGATCAAGAAGAAATTCCGGTTCTTTGCCCCGGTGCTTTCCGTTGAAAGAATTACGTTCCGTACGGGTCCCGTCCGACGAGATCCTCATTTGGAGACAAGGGTGCAAGGCGGGGATGTGGGCGACGGTGACGAGCCTGTACCGGAGGCGATTTATTACATCAATCTAATGGAGACGAATGGAGAGGAGCTGTAATTTTATGAAATATGAGAAACCTTACAAGCCGGTGGAGATGGAACACGTGACCATTTACCGCAACGAAGTTGAATTTTGCTCGTGGCCTTTCAACGCTGGCATGTGGAAAATAAACAAAAACAATATTTTAGTCGCCTTTATGAATATCACATGCGATTATTCCATCCCTGGGAACCGGAACCATAACCGGGTAGAGACGTTCGGCCGAATTGCTGCCGCAAGGAGTCTCGATGGGGGACGCACCTGGGGGCAACCGTCGACTATAGCCAACAACATAGAGCTGTCGGATCAATTGAAATTCGGCAAATCAGAGGGTTATAGCCGCCCTGTGGATTCATCCGATCCAAATACGCTGCTCAGTTGCTGGTCGACGCCCAATTCGGCGGACGATCAGGCTAAGGCCTGGTTCAAGTGGTCGGAGGACGGAGGAGAAAGCTGGGGACCAGCCGTACTGCTGCCGCAATGCGGCATCCCGCGGTTCCAAGGGCGCCCGTCCTATCTAGTTCGCCCGGACGGCGTCATTTTGCTATTCCTAACCGCCAGGCCGAAGAACAACAATTACGACCGCCCGGTCGTTTATGCTTCTTATGATGGGGGCCGCCATTGGTCTTTGATGTCCATGATGCCGGCGAGTCAGGAGTACCGGATGATCTGTCCCTCCCCGGTTCTGCTGCCGGACGGCACCATTCTGGTCGCGGTACGCTGCAAGCCGTCCCTGGATGGTGCGTGGGATGAGCTCTACTCCTCGGAAGACGGAGGAAGGACGTGGACTTTCGTCTCGAGAATCAACGATCACGGAGATACGATCCATCTCACCTTGCTCGAGGACGGCAGACTGTTCTGCGTCTACGGCTTCCGGCGCCCGCCGTACGGGGTACGCGCACGGATTAGTGAAGACCTTGGCCTCACGTGGGGCGCTGAGATGATCCTCCGGGACGACGGCGGACATTACGATCTAGGTTATCCGCGGGCGGTGGAAGTGGAGCGCGGGCGTGTAATGGCTGCTTATTATTTTAACGAAGATAATGGTACCGGAACGGGAGGTCCCCGGCATATTGCTGGAACCTTACTACAACTATAGTAGCGAGCTGAGGAGTGATAGGCGCAATGGCGACCAAGGTCAAAATCGACGATGTGCTGGCGTCAGGCAAACGAAGCTTGCGGACGCTGCCTAAAGCTTGCTTGCTCGGCCCAACGGGAGCCCGCTTGTGGGCGGATTATGTGGAACCAGTTCCGGGTTTTGCGGGGGCTATTGATTTCATCCATAAGCTGAACATCCCGCTGCTGTACACGGTAAAGCCTGAGGGCTGCCGTTCTTTCGAGCCGGCTAACGTAAGCTGGTTTCCGAGTCACTTGAAGACGGAATTCGAAGGGCCTGGATTTCGCTACACGGAGAAAAAGTTTATCAGCTGGGACGACTGTGCGGTCTCCTGCCAAGTCTGGGAAAACACCGGCGAGCGGGACCTCGTGCTCAAGCTCGATACAGATTCAGCTAAACTGCAGGTCAGGGAAGGTGGCGGTTTCTCGGGCGTGTTCGACGTGCCGCAGTATGAGTTCCGCATTCGCACAGAAATAGAGTCAAATCAGCCGGAGTTGGTTAGTGGACTGGTGCTTTCACCTAATGGCAGGGTGGAATTGATTGTGGCTGCCGCACTCGGCATCGAAGGAGCGGATGGGGAGGATGAGTTGCGCCGACGAGCCGAACGGTTCACGGCTAACGAATCTGGAATGGATGAGATTATCACGAAGCAGCAGTCCGACTATCAAAGCTGGTTCGACCGGACGCCCCGGTTTGAATCCAGCGACCCACTGCTCGACAAAACCTGGCAGTACCGCTGGTTTGTGCTGCGGCATAACCTGGCCGACCCGCGGTGGGGTCGTCTGCAGCATCCGTTATTTTATGAAGGACGCTCGCATAAAATGTCCAAGACTCCTTTTGAGCCTAAGGGGTGGGAATTTAGTAAAATGATCCCACTGACCGTTCCGATGCACCTGCTGGAGGCGAGATGGTACCCAGACAACGCACTCGGCAAAGGCGTTATGAGCAACATGAAGGCAAGTCAGGATGATGAAGGATTCTACCGCTGCTTATTCGTCAACCAAACGCTGCATTCGTACGCCAATTTCATGGGCTGGGCCGCGTATCAGTATTATTTGGTTCATCGCGATATTGCGTTCATCCGGGAAATCCTGCCTTCCTTGAAGGCACAAGTTAACGGGGAAGGGCAGAAGCTCGGCAACCGCAGCGACAAGCTGTTAACGGAATATACGCATAACCGGACTGGGAAGGAATATCAGCCGAGCTACTGGTATTTTCATCAGTTCCCGAAGGACATCAAGGATCCGAATACATTTACGCCTTTAAAAAGAGTCGACCGCTCGGTGTACCACTATTTGAACAGTACGGGAGTGACCCGTCTGTGCGAAGCGCTGGGAGATGCTGAAGCACCGCAGTACCGGGAGCTGGCAGGAGAGATACGGTGCGATATTTTAAACAAAATGTGGGATGCGGACTCTACGTTTTTCTACGATTTACACTATGAGAACGATGATAAGGCCTTCGTCAAAAATGTGGTCGGGTTTTACCCATATTGGGCTCAAATCACGGAAAGCGAACACGACGAAGGCCTGCTTCATGCGTTCGTCGACAGTGAGTTCAATACGCCGTGTGCGTTTCCTTCCGTGTCCGCGGATTGCCCGGTGTATCAGCCAGAAGGCGGTTGGCAGGGGCATTTCTTCAAGGGCCGTAACGGCTGTGTCTGGGATGGACCGACTTGGCCATATACAAACAGCATTGTACTCGACGCGCTTGCGGCGGAAAGTAAACGTAGGCAGCACACCTTAGATGAGAGGTTCGGCTACTATTTGCGGGAATATGCGATGCTGCATTTTTCGAACCGAGATCTGAAACGACCGTATTTGGTCGAGCATTACAGCAGCCAGACGGGTGAAGCGCTGAGCGATGAAGTCGATTATAACCACTCCTATTATATCGATTTGCTGATCCGGCATGTGGCCGGACTCACCATCGAGGAGAAACGGATCGTACTCGATCCCGTGAATATTAGTTTGGACTATTTTTACCTGAGCGGCATTCATGCCGCCGGTCACCAGATCGATGTGAGCTACAGCAAGCAGGGGGGCTCTCTACCTCAAGGGTATACTTTGACCGTTGATGGGCAAATCGTATGCAGCAGCGAGAGGCTGGCCCGTATGGAGTATAACTTGTAAATGAAGTGTAACAATATATTTAAAGCAGTTGAACTTATAAAAATTTTGATTCATTGGCATTAATATTGTCGGGTGACAAGAACATTATCTCATTAAAGGTCGCGTAAATCGCGGCTTTTTTGTTTTATGGGATAAAGTTATTGTCAAAACCAAATGACAAGAACTTTATCCCATTCCCGACAGACGTTTTGAAGCGGATTGGTGGATAAACGAAATTTGGCTGTACTGATTAAGTTAACTGGCAGCCGTGCTTCGGTTATGGAAAGATTTTTATGGTAATGTTGGTCAGTGCATCGAAAAAACTCTCGTCTGGTTTGTTGATTCTCGGTGTATAGAGAGTTCATGGATAAGGGGGGAATTACTATGTTTGAAATGGAGACCAATAAGGGGTGAAGTCATGATTCAGTTACAAACAGAACGAACTATTATTCGAGATCACAACCTCGATGATTTGCCGACACATCACTCGCTATTTTCAGACAAAAAGGTCATGTATTATCTCCAAGATATTGCAACACATTCTCTTGATGAATCTAAAAACAATTTGTTAAGTGCGATTACTGAAATCCAAAAATTAGACAGGAAATATTATTTTTTTCGTATCGAAGTTAAACGCACCGGAGAACACATCGGTGAGATAGGCTATACGGTAACTACTGTTACTCCACTAGGAAATATTGTGGAGGTCGGTTTCTTTATCAGAGATGATTATTGGGGCAAAGGGTACACTGCTGAAGCCCTTAAAGAAGTAATGCGCTTTGCTTTTGAAGAAAATAATGTATTCAGAATTTCATGCGGTTGTATCAAAGAAAATGTTGGCTCAGAAAAAGTTATGATAAAATGCGGCATGATTAAAGAGGCTGATTTCAAATCTGTTGTTTGGCATAATGGTGAAATTAAAGACAGGGTTGAATATAGATTGCTCAAAGATGAATGGAAAACTGTTACGCAGGGTATGCATTTATAATTTCAATATTTTTATAAATACAAGCTGAAATAAATTGAAAATAGCATGTGTTCGTAGGGCTGTCATAACCCGAGACAGCCCTTACTGTTAGAGAAGTGCAGGGCTGTTCTCTTTGTTCAACTAACGAGGAACGTTTGTTCAATAAGAAACCAAGACGAGGCTGCCGGCATTAATCGGCAGCCTCGTTGAAGTAACGGGCAGGATAGTTTAATCGAATAGCGAATTTTCTTAGTGAACCAATTGTTTACAAATTTCATAAATTTAGGAGGGAAGTAAATGAATAAAGAAAAAGTTGAGTCGAAGATGAACCCAGTAGTCAGATTTTTTATTGGATTTTTCATTATGACTCTTCCGTATAGTTCATTACTTCTTCTATTTGATTTTGAAAGTGGATATGAAGAAGTTATTGGTGCCTTTATTTTAGCAATTGCTTTTTCCATAATTGGAATAATAGTAGCTGTTTTGATTAGATATATTTTTAAAACTAGATATATTTCTTTGGGTTTACTTCTAGGTGGTTTTACAACAATCTTGATTATAAAAATATTAGACGAACTAGTCTTTGGCTACTTTTAGAATACGTACTTCATTGTACTAACGGATACTATAGTTGAGGATCTGCAGCTGAGCAGTTCCTCTTTTCTTTATTGAAGTAACGGGCAGATTTGCTTAATAAAACTACTTTGGCTAAAAATAAATCATGGTATAATATGTTAAAATATTGGAGGTCAGAAATATGAATATATCCATCCGAAACGCTCATCAAGATGACTACGAGTTTTTGTTACCTTTGTTTAGGCAGGTTCATGATCTCCACGTTTTTGAAAGACCCGATTTGTATAAAGAAAACCCAACTCCAGTCGGGAAGGAATTCTTCTTAAGCCAGCTAATTGATCCCAAACAGCATATTTTTGTTGCTACCATAGGCTTAGAGATAATCGGAGTAGTTGTGACGAAGGAAGAAGACATAACTGAAAATTCATTTGTTAATGCGAGAAAGATATTATATGTAAATAGTTTGTGTGTTTCCGAAACGTACAGAAATAAGGGCGTTGGAAAGAGACTTATGCAATATGTTATTGATTTCGGAGGAAGTCTGAAAGTTGATAGTATTGAATTAGGGGTATCGGAGAACAATGCTTCTGCATTTTTATTTTATGAATCATTCGGAATGACAACGAAGAGTAGAAAAATGGAGTTTAGGTTGAACTAACGGGTACGATAGCACAACGACACTAGGCTCCCGTCATAAACGGCAGCCTGTTCAAGTAACGGGCAGTTTTGATCAATAAAAATATGAAAATATCAAACAATTAATTTATTGTTTTCCACTATATTACATGTTTTATAATTAGTAGAGCGCGGACTTTGAAACATATGCAAATGGCTTACTAATAATTCGGAGGTGACATATGAAAGTGCATAATTCTACATACAACATTAGAAATGCTACTCTCGGTTTTCAAGCCGAAGTTGAGCGATTAAAAGCCCAAGCTACGATGGGGTGGGATAAAGAGTTTCGTAACTTAGGATGGTATGGATTGCAGGACGGCATGAGCATATTAGAAGTCGGCAGTGGTCCAGGTTTCTTTACCGAACAGCTCATCAAAAGCTCTCAGGATATTGAAATAACTGCTTTAGAGATTAATTCAACATTGATAGACGAAGCTAAAAGCAGGTTAGTCAATATCCCACCATCAAAACTGAAGTTTGTAAACTCATCTGTGTATGATACTGGACTACCTGATAATTCGTATGATTTTGCTATTGCAAGGTTACTTTTTCTTCATTTACATAATCCGCTTGAAGCCGCTAGTGAAATTTTTCGTGTATTAAAGCCAGGCGGAAAACTAGTGATCATCGATATTGATGACGGTATTTTTGGAGTAGTTAACCCGAATCTAAGTTTATTACCTTCTGTATTACAGAAACTCGCCGATTATCAAGCGTCAAAAGGAGGAAACCGATATATCGGAAGAAGTTTACCACGACTTTTAACCAAGGCAGGTTATATTGAATTAGATTTTGATATTGTTGTTAAGCATAGTGATCTTCATGGAATTGATAGCTTCGAAAGGCAGTTTGATATTAACCGATTTACCATATTCTACAATAAAGGGATTATCAATGATGAAGAGTATAATCAGATTAAACAATTATCCGAGAATATTAGAAATTCCCCTGAAGCCTTTGTGATGATGAACTTTGTAATGGCTTGTGGTAAAAAGCCGCCGTTCACTGTTGAATAAACAAGAATTATTTTCTGAGTTGGATAATTTTATAAACTTTATGAATATAACGTTATGTGAAGTCACAGTGTGATATTTAATGAAAGCATCTAAAGGAGGCCTGTATGAAGACAATTATCTATATGGTTAGGCATGGAGAATCACCATACAATGAAGGAAATGAAAGAACAAGAGGGCTTACCCCAAAAGGGAAGATCGATATTGAAAAAGTAACGAAGTTACTTATAGGTGAAGGAATAGACATGATTATATCAAGTCCTTATACTCGAGCAATTCTTAGTGTTGAGTGATTGGCCGAGCATTTAAAGTTAGATATTAAAGCATTTGAAGATCTTAGAGAACGTCATTTTGCATCTTATATTATTGAAAATGCAGAGTTAATGTCTAGTATCAGAGAGAGTTTTAATGACCCTAATTATACCTTGCCGGGTGGAGAGTCTAATGCTGCTTGTCAGAAAAGAGCAATCTCAGTTCTAAAACCCATATTAAAAGAGCACAGAGGGAAGAAAATAGTAGTCGGGACTCATGGTCTTGTAATGACTTTAATGATGAATCATTTTGATCCAGCTTTTGACTTGGAGTTTTTGAATCAATTAAAGAAACCAGATATCTATAAAATGCAATTCGAGGACTTAGAATTAGAAGAAGTAACAAGAATATGGAATGCTTAGATTTTATAAGGTTTATCGAAGAGGATTGTGACATCACATAGTATTCAAGCTGCGGGGGACAAGTCCCCTTGGTCTGCCGAGGGTTCTCGGAATTAAGCTAACGGGTACTAGATAGTTTCATGACAACAGGCTGCCAACATTGTTTGGCGGCTTATTGAAGTAAAGGGCAGATTAATTGAGTAACTTTTCCATATGTATAATCCATTTGATGGTACTATATAAGTAGATTGGAAACTAT
>NZ_WHOD01000034.1 GCF_013141765.1 Paenibacillus foliorum | reverse complement strand
AACGTCCCATTAAGCTACCGGGCAAGTTAGCATGGTAATATAAGTTTGAAAATCAGAAATGCTACTTTGAAAGATGTTAATGGAATAGTACGGCTCATATAGCCAGCAGCATTTGTTTTAAGAACGAGAGCGCCAACTACCTCGATCTGGGATATATCCGAGATGACCGTCTGCTGCGCAATCCCGCCGCCCGATCGCGACGATGTCGGGCGCACCGCGCTGGCCGCAGGCGCGTTTCCCGACTACGACATGACGACCGAGGCGCTGGTGTCGTAGCTGATTTAGGCTCTCGGGCAATCCTTCGATGCCGATACGATCAAGCGCATCATGGTAACGAATGTGGCAGATGAAATGACGGTATCGGATTAAGCGGAGCTGCAGTGCAAAAACAACCTAGCCTGCGTTTCATGAGGCTAGGGCCGTTGCCATTGGCCTGCAATCGATCGGGTATTAGGTTAGCCCATTGGCAATCCCCAACACCCATTCCTTTAAGTGCAAAATTTACTTTGTACAGCCTTAAAACTCTTCTAAAACCTTAGATTTGTCACCATGGACCTTTTCCAGGTGATCCTCTCCCCAATAGCATAAATGGTCTAGCGCGGGCTTTAATCCCCAGCCGTAGGAAGTTAACTCATACTCCACTTTAGGTGGGATCTCTTTATAAACCTTTCGTGCAATAATCTCATCCTTTTCCAGGCCTCTTAGTTGAGTGGTCAGCATTTTTTGCGTAATGCCGGGCATTAACCGTCGAAGCTCAGACGTCCGTTTCCGTCCTGTCATCAAATGATAGATGATTAAAGGCTTCCATTTCCCCCCCATTACTTCTAATGCCGCCTCCACACCAACTTTATACTTCTTTTGAACGCTATTTTCCCTCTTTTCAGTCATCAATTACCCTCCGTTAAAGTTTTTGCTAGGAACATAACATTCGTTCACTCATCCGTTACTCAGGTAAGTTTCGGGCGTCTATATCTAGGGCACTTCTATGTTCCTATGGCACCTGTATCATCCTATAGAACTTGAAAGTGCGTACTTCCGGATTATTTTAATACTGTTTATAATAGCATCAGCCATTGATAATGGCTACAAGTTGGATGTTGAGAAAGGTAGGGATGATACAAGTATGAGAGTATTAAGCGTTGTTTCGCACCCGAGAGAGGATTCTCTGACCTTTAAGGTTGCCGATCGTTTCGTTCAAGGTCTTGCCGAGGCCGGCCACGACTATGAGATATTGGATTTACACCGGATTGGCTTTGACCCTGTTTTAAAAGGAGTAGATGAACCTGATTCGTCAGCTGCGAAACAGTCCTTTTCTCCTGAGGTGGAACTTGAAATAAGGCGCATGAAGGAGCATGATGCCTTAGCATTTATTTTTCCAATTTGGTGGTGGCATTTGCCAGCCATGCTAAAAGGTTATATTGACCGTGTATGGAACAATGGGTTTGCATACGGTTCGAACCAGCTTCATCATCAGCATGTCTTGTGGATTGGTTTGGCGGGCGCTTCCAAAGAACAGATGAAAAAGCGTAACTATGATGAAATGATTACTCATCTGCTCAATGTGGGAATTGCAGATTATTGCGGTGTTTCCAATTCAAAGGTTAGTTTATTATACGAGACTTTGGATTCCAATCCCAAGCATTATGAGATGCTGCTTAACCAAGCCCATCACTTAGGGTTGAATTATGCAAAGGAACAGTAGCCTCAAGTTAACTCTGAACTCTAT
>NZ_WHOD01000033.1 GCF_013141765.1 Paenibacillus foliorum | reverse complement strand
TCATATTCTTAGATTATATAAGAAGAATAAACGTAATAACAAAAGGTCAGTCTGCTGAAGCAAACTGACCTTTTGTTATTCAACTATAGTTCACCGTTATCTCAACGATTCATTTTTCAACAACATCATCGTAAGCATCACCTAGTGATTCAAAATCCTCACTCAGCCAGTACCATCGTTCACCGTTATTTTGAACCAATCGATTTATCAACTCAGTAAATGTTTTAGCCACCACAGGACAATCTCCCATAACTCCATGTCTATCCCAAAAACTATCGTAACATTTCCCTAATCGGTCTTGATGTAAGTCTATAGAAATGTAATCACCATTCCCACCAAGGCCAACTATATACCAATGGGATGATATATTCCCATCAACTTGTTCTCCAACGATGACTGGATTGGATAAAATGAACTCGTTAGGAGGAGCAATTTGGATGTGAAAGTCTTTGTTTTCAAAAAGCACCACGCCTCCGCATAGCTCATAAAAACGTTTAAGATCGAGAGGTAGGCTGTGATCATTCGTTCGTGGTAAACCCTTTGGCGGACTGACTCTACAGTCGGTAAGCCCGCTATCTGTCGCAATAATGCCTCATTGTCCTTCAGGCTACATCGTTCCTCTCTCAGATTCTGCTATACAGGAATGTTTAGCTTAATCGATTTATTATAAGTTTAATTTCAAACGATTATTTTCCAACGTTTATGTCATGACGCATACCCTTACTCGCTAACCAATCCACTAATAAATGCTGAATCCTAAATCGTTCTTCCGTAGGAATGGTTTCGACCTTTTGGTCATTCGGATAGTAACGCTTGTTTATATGCTTTGTTTCACCAAAAACAAGAACATCATATTCCTTGACTGCTGGCATTTCAGCGTAGATGATCGTAATAGACTGATTTTCCACAAAGTATATATTTGCACCGCGACCATGACTACTCCATTGAAACCCAGGGATATTGAGTACGATTTTATCTTGTAGAATCTCCTTAAAGCCTTGGTCAACTTTTTCATTCATTGTGACCCTCCAACTAATTACATCCTGATTGTATAAATTTAACATATGCTTGATTAACTTTACTACTCTTATAAAATTTGCACTACCAGTTAGTAGAGAAGGCTATCGACCCATTACAGTTCGGTAGCCTTCTCTGTTGCTCATTGAGCTATAGTGTCCCGTTAGTTTAACAATTAACTTTTATTTTCATAAGAGAAATGATCGTAAATGTAACGAGTCAACGCATCCTTCAAGTTTTGATGTCTATTCAAGTAATGAAGCAAGAATTTAGACCAAGCATATTTACCAATCACATTAATTTCTTTCTTCTAAGCTTATTGATGATAAACAAATTATTAGAGGACTTCCCCCTCCGAAGGTATATTTGAATGCTTCTACCTTAGAGGGGATTATTTCAAACTCCATATTCAGCTCATTTTTTTAGACTTTGTACATCATTTCATTATATTGTCTTATTAACACTTTTTGTTAAAATGATTTTTGCATTTATTCTGCGCTAAAGCTTTTGGCCCATTCAGCGACCCTCCGACTACTTTCTTCTTCTGACAAATCTTCAATCCGAGTCATAATAGACCATCTTACTCCAAAAGGATCCAATATACTTCCGAATCGATCACCTGAAACAAAGTTTATAACCGGTTCCCTTACTTTTGCTCCTCTTGATACCGCGTTTTCAAATACCTGATCAACATTATTTACATAAATTCCTAAAGAATAACATGCATTGTCTTCATCTGGCGGCAAGGCCAATTGATATGCCGGATTAGCTGCCCCCAGGTGCAAAAAACCATTTCCAAAATCTAATTCCGCATGAACAATCATTTTATTGCCATTTCCATCAGGATGTTCGGTAATATCCTTCACCCTTGCATTGAAAACAATTTTATAGAACTCTATTGCTTCAGAAGGATCCTTCACTGTTATAAATGGGGTAATAGATGTAACACCGTTGGGTGTACCATTCTTTGTATATTTACCTGATACTGCCGTATATTTTATGTTTTCAGTCATTTTTACTCCTCCTTTAAATGATTATACATATCAATTTTATGCTTATACCTTCATTGGATTGCTGCAATCATTCAGTTTGATGTCAGACCGTCTTTTCAATTCTCAGGGTAACTGTTTTTGATGAGGCTGGCCCTATAATATCATCCCGAGTTCAATTCGGCAGTTAAGTATTCCCCCAGTCTTCCATTGAGTAAAATGCATAAAGGTATAACATATCATTCATTTGAAAATTCTCCTTATCTTACAATTTATCAAATGATACCAACCATCTCGGTAATCAATGATTCTCATCATTATAAAATAACTTCACTGACATCTACTGTCAGTGAAGTTATTGAATTTGATAGTACTCCATTAACTCCGACACAACAGCAACAAGTTTGTCCTTCAAACACTGTGGTTCGATTACTTGAATGGATTTCCCGTAGGATAGGAGAAAATATGGGATATATGTATGAATTGATTTTTCCTCAAGTAAAAAGATTGCGTGATTTGTTGTCCGCTCTTTCAGATGATGTCCCAAAAACCAATGCAGACATAAGTCATCTAATGCCTCTGACCTGCCTCCGATAATTAAAGGAATTAACCCCTCCTTGCCCACTAAATCAGGTAACAAATTTTGCATAAAAAATTCACGGGCTGAAAAAGCTTCAGAACGCTTAAATCTTATTTGAGTACGCTTGATTTGTAGAATCCGTTCTACCCGAAAGCTGCGGATCTCATTCCTAAGGTGGCAAAATGCAATAGTATACCATTTATTGTTCCAGTAAACCATTCCATAAGGGTCTATCACCCTATTCTTGGGTTGTTCTTCATGGCTTGTTCGATAATCAATTTCTACAGAGAATTCGTTTGCTACAGCCTGCTCCAACTCCGCCAATGCCTGCTGAACGGAAGGGTCTCCCATGCGGTTTATAACATCAAATCCGGCTAAATGACGACTAAGTATACTTTCCTGCTCCTGATTCGAATACATTTTCAATTTTGATGTCGCATTGCCTAATGCCTCACTCAAAGGGTATCCAGCTTCTTTTGCAAAAACAGCAGCTTGAAGAAGTGCCTTTTTTTCTTCAATATCAAATAGCAGAGGTGCTTTGATAAAATTATTCAGCAAGCTATACCCGCCATTATGACCTGTGTCGGATATTATAGGCACTCCACTGGCACATAGTGCATCAATATACCGATAAACTGTCCTTATATTTATTTCTAACTTTTCGGATATTTGTTTTGCAGTCATTTTTATGCCCGAATTCAGCATCCACAGAATTGCTAGCATATTATCGTTTTTTGGCATAACATGTACCCTCATCTATTTTAATTTATTAAACATCTTTTTATCTTATCAAAGATAACAATAAATTATTAGCTTTGCGAATCGCATGCATCCTTATTGATCAATCATTCAGCCTATCCATCCTAACGCAACATTCAACGTGACTCGTCTGCCCTATCTTTTCAACTTCCTTGAGCGGCACTTTCACATCTGTTTTTGTACCATCAATTTATGCGATCAGTGATTTTATCTAAAGCTTGTTTCAAGGGCAATTTAGTTGATAATCGTTAGACAAACATCTAATCGGCAATCGGACTATGTTCTTGACCTTTACGGTAATCGGTACAAGTTCTTGTCCCTCGACACCAATTCATATTTTGGTTCAACTAACCTGCCCGTTTCTTTAATAAACAAAAGAAGAGCTGCAGCGAAGCAAGCCCCTCAACTATAGTTATCCGTTAGCGCAATGATCTACGACGATTATTGAGGATTTACCGGAGTCGGCACGGCGGGCTCATTCTCCCCTCCCATACGGCGGCGCGACGTCTCCATTTTGCCAACAGCCGGAATATGCTCCGACACCTTCGCAAGCCCAAACACCGGCATATTGCCGTATACGCACTCATACTCGTCGGCTCGGATCTTAAAGGTTTCATGGTAGATTCCAACTGTTCCATCCGTTCCGACCTTGCGGTTGAAATTTCGCCATGCGATAAGATGCTGCCCTCCGCGGGCATACGCCTCCAGTTGCTCATACGAATCCCAATATTGGAGCAGATGGACGCTGCGCCAGCCCAGCATGAACTCCGTGCCACGGAAGCCGAGCTTGCGATTGGTGTAAAGTTCCCGCAGCATGGGTCCCATTGCCAGAAATACCGGTAGCCATTTGTGCACGGCCCAGAGCCGATTGACGCGCATGCCGATTAGGAAAACGACGAAATCCCCCTCCATACGAGCTGTGTATCTTCCCGGTATTACTTTAGCCATTGAGATTCATCTCCCTCAACATTTCGTTATTAATTAATTAATAACGAAATGTAATCAAATAGAAAAAGGTTTGTTATTCCTTCTCACAGTAAGGTGAAAGCTCGGGCAGCTCCAATACCTCTGACATTACCGCAGCCATCCCGAGGCCAATGAAGCTAGACGCCTGAAAGCTGGGCTGGGGAATCTGAGCTCGCTCGAATTTTTCCTTTACCACCTGATGAATATGGGCAAAGCCTTCCTGGACCTTTTGACGAATGATCGGCTCAGCCGTCGTGAACGCCTGCATCGACAGAAACGTTTCGTCCCGGTGTGTTTCCAACAGGTCATAGAACGCTGTGCCCATCTGATCCATCAGTTGCTCCGCCGGCGCCTCAACTTCCCTGAATATGCCTGCAATACGTTGGACGGACTGCTGCAGCACTGCGATAAACAGATCTTCCTTCGTTTTGAAAAAATGAAACACATACGGCTGCGTAATCCCCACTGCGTGAGCGATATGTGCGGTCGTCGTCTTGTAATATCCCTGCTTGGCGAAGACGGTTACGGCTGCTTCGACAATTTGCTGTTTGCGGTCTTCGTTGGCCACTTGTTGATGTCCTCCATATTTATTTATTACTTAATAAATACATAAGCCATTGCAAGCTGTCAACATTTTTTTTCAATAGAGCGCATTATTGCCTCCTGAAGTCAAATTTTTCGTTCGGCACTTTTTTTAATGGACCATACATATCGTTATTTTGCACTTCTGCCCGTTAGCACAACGCAGCTGCCGATCTATGCCGGCAGCCTCGTTCTGTTTGCTTATTGAGCTGTAGTCTTCCGTTAGCGCAATACCTACATTTCCGTTTGAATAAGTGCCAATGAAAAGAAAAAGGACGTACACAACGTTACAACGCTGCGGGAACTCCAGCGTTCTGACAAAGTGTGCTCAATTTAATTTGAAAATTCTCTGTTCAAATAAGATTCAGATTCACTTTATTGGTTAT
>NZ_WHOD01000032.1 GCF_013141765.1 Paenibacillus foliorum | reverse complement strand
TTAGTGCCATTGCTTCGTTGAATACTAAGTATGGTAGTTCGGTAAAAATACTTTAAATTTTAATGTGAAAGGGAACATTTATGAGAGCAGAACGAATGACAAGATTGGGTGCTTTTTTTATTGATTATTTATTAGTTTGTATAGTTGTTGCTATATTTTCTTTTTTAATTTCATGGAACATTATGACTCAGTCTCCAATGAGTGCAGAGAACTTTAATAAATTAAGAAAGTTAAATTATTTTATAACAGCAATTGGTTTAATTATTACTATGTTCAAAGATGTCGTAAATGGTAGAAGCATTGGTAAACGTATGACTAATATCTCAGTGATAGACAGTAAGAGAAATGACCAAGTTCCAAGTATTTGGAGATTAATTTTAAGAAATATAACTTTATTAATTTGGCCCGTGGACCTTCTTTATTTCTTAATATCGGGTAATAGAATTGGTGACATTTTATTTAGTACACAAGTAGTGAGAGGTAAAGTTAACGGGAAACGATAGCACAATTAAGCCAACCGAATTTTTGCATTGGAGGATAAAATGGATTTCATTTGTCCAGTTTGTGGTTATGACGAATTGAAGCAGCCACCATATGATGAAAAAGGGAATGAGTCATTTGATGTTTGCTTATGTTGCGGTTTTGAATTTGGCGTGGATGACATGCTTTTTACATTTGAGGCTTACCGAAAAGAATGGTTATCTAATGGAGCGAAATGGTTTTTTGCAAATATACAAAGTGATAACTGGAGCGTAGATGATCAACTAAAGAATATTGAAAAAATCAAACCTATGTACACCCCATACAATCGCCGAAAGCGCTAAGCTAACGGAGAACGATAGTTAAACATAAAGAGTTCCACATATTAGTCATGTACAATATGTAGAACTCTTTATTTTATCTGACTTACTTAAAGTTAGCTCTTGATAAACT
>NZ_WHOD01000031.1 GCF_013141765.1 Paenibacillus foliorum | reverse complement strand
GTCAATGTTACATCAAGCGAGGTTTCGCTCACTTGCTGTGCCGATTGAATTGCTAGCGGCGCAATTTCCTTGGCCGTAAAGGTCGGATTCGCCAATGTCGCCCAATCCGAGGTTACCGTGTACTTCACGCCTGGCTTAAAGGTTTCACCGTTGGGCAAGCGGAATTTAGGGGCTTGTCTGCCATCCGTTGCTTGCGTAAACAATACATAGCTCGCGGTCATCGTTGCTCCGCCTTCAGGTGTAATATACACCTGCTTATCTCTCATTGATGAAAGAATGTTATACGACTTGCCGTTATACATATTGTTATCATCAACAACGAAGGCTCCCTTGCGTGAAGTACTGTAAGCCGCGATTACATTACCGTAATCTGTTACACCGTCTTCAAGACTGGATTCAATCTCGAATGTATCATATGCCACCTGCTGGCCTGATCTCAAAGCAAGCTTCTCCGTATTAGCTTCGAATGTTCCAGCCGCCTGACCTTTATAAGATAAGGAATACTTAGTTCCTGCCTTCTGAGGCGAAACCGGCACAATATAGGTTGAGGTTGATCCCGATTTCAGCTGTGGAATATTGAGAACCGTGAGACCATTGTCAAATACGAAGTTTTGCTTCGCTTTGTCTACATCAATGTCTTCTTTAGGAAGCGGCGCCGAGAAGGTTACTTGCAGCGTGATTGCATTTAGATTCTTGATGCTGGTCACTTGAACT
>NZ_WHOD01000030.1 GCF_013141765.1 Paenibacillus foliorum | reverse complement strand
GTTCTACAGGAATTCTAACGGCGAACTATAGTTGAGGATCCGCAGCTGTACAGTTCCTCTTTTCTTTATTGAAGTAATGGGCAAATAGTGAGCCTAGCCATTGGAGCTGCGCAGATTTCTAGTATTTCTGCAAATAAAAAGAGTTGGTTCCCCTTATATGATTACCAACTCTTTTTCCTACTAGCTTTTGTTGTTCCTGGATTAGATCCACCATGTGCTTTTGAATAGACTTTCATAGGGAATTAACTAACTGTCTAGCATTTCTAGTCATCAGATACCAGAAAAATCTTATTTTTGATTTTTTTCCTTTTTACTACTAAATAAATTATAGATATTATAAGGGCAAGAACCACAATATAAACTATAGAATTTAAGAAAAAACAAACCAGATTACTCTCATACTAATCTCCTTAAAATAATATTATTATTCCATAAGCCGCATGCTTCAAGTCCGTAAAAAGTTGCATTTAAGGATAACTCAGATGGTTTTTTCCAGATATAGAGAAAATTCCCCCTAAGTTAAAATTTTCCTTTTAATGAACTCTTTACAATCATCAGGAATATCTAATTTTAACATATTTTGTATCCGCAGAATGATTGAACTCCCTCAATATGATTTGATTTTCTCACGTATGCTCGTGAATTCGCAGAATTTCACTCTCTCTTATATGACGGATTTAATGATAGGATATTGAGAACGGTATTGTGATCTGCCAGAAGGCATTGCTTTCGGGAAGACGAGCAACGTATTCGACTACACAATGCTGCTGAGAATGCTGCCATTTTACGTCGTATGGCTCTGAATATGCTCAAACAAGAGCAAACCAAGAAAGTGGGAGTCGCGTCCAAACGTAAGCTATGCGGTTGGGACAATACATATTTATTGACGGTTCTTTCTACCAGTGTTAAAAAAGTCTAATGCGATTGCCCTGCATCGTGTCCATTTACTTGCGAAGAAATTCGAGCTGGTTGTAGCTTTCTTTTTGCAGCAGAGATTCGACAAACTGAACTTGTATGACTTGAAAGGCTAATCTATGTACCGTTGAGATTGGGAAGAAGGCGATTGGTTCTGTCCGGCTTACGGTCATGTGGTGACGGATATAAGAGCTCCGCATAGTCGCCCCTGTTTGCATTATTTTCTAAAGCTTCTATAATCATTTCTTCAAGCACATTCCAGCGTCTCCCTTTTCGATCTTATACGGATTTTAATATCGATCCTCTGTTTAACACTATGCACCTGTTAAGTTATAAGGTATTATTCTTTTAAAAAACGTGTCTTCATCCAAAAAACATACAATAATGAGGGAGTGGTTGCTATTTCACTTATTCATCGTTTTACGAATCAATCTATTCGGTTCAAGCTCATTGTAGGCTTGTCGGTATTTGTCGTTCCTCTTTTGGCGTTGTTAGTTTTTCATAGCTTTTATGCGATTCGGGTTGTAAGCGATCAAGTTGCAAAATCGAACGAAAATATAACGGCGTTGTATATGGATCAGATCGATCGTAATTTACAAGAAATGGATATGTATCTCAGTATGACCGCTGCGTTTGAAAGTGACTTACTTCCGCTTGGTTTTCCAGAGCATGACAACCGAGACCAATATCAATTTGCCAAAATCAATTTGTTTAATAAAATGGAAAGTGATTATACGCAATATAATTTTGTTGACTTAATGTTTGCTTATTCAGTTGCTAATCATGATATTTTAACGAATGCCCCTCCTGCAATTGCTTCCGGGGATTTAAGGAAGATGAAGCTCTGGTTAAGTGAGTTGCTGCAGGATGAGAGCCAGGTACTTGCATATGGTAATAAACGATGGTTTGTTCACCAATCGGGGGATCAATACTACCTCGTTATTATTAAAAGTATTGGAAGTGTATACATTGGTGCTACTGTAGAAGCCTCCAAGCTTATGGTACCACTCAATTTATTAGAGCTAGGGGAGGATGGAAGAGCGATACTTGTGAGCGATAAGGACGATCTGATGACAGTAAATCAAGAGACTGATACAGAAAGCGCCTTGCTGACGGACGAAAGGTTCAAAGAGACGACTATTCGTCAAAAAGAGGAGTATCTACAAGTACGAAAGCGTTCTAGCCAGGGAGATTTTTCGTTGCTGATTCTACTGCCTTATCGAACTATTCTGGAGAATTTGCCTGCTCTCCGTTCGATGTCTGCACTAATCGTATTAGGTTCCATTATTGTATTTCCTATGTTTTATATTTTTTTGAGCTATACCATACTTGCCCCTATTAATCGAATTATGAGTGTCATGCGGAGAGTGAGAGACGGCAATTTAGAATATCGTGTGGAGAAGTATCCGGTATCCTATGAATTTGGGATGATGAATGAAGTGTTTAACACTATGGTTTCTCAAATTAAGGAGCTGAAGATTAGTGTATACGAAGAGCAATTGTTATCCCAGCGCGCAGAGCTGAAGCATCTGCAACTTCAAATTAATCCTCACTTCTTTTTGAATGCACTCAATACGATCTACAATATGGCTCAGTTGAAAAACTATCCGTTTATTCTGGAAATGTCCAGCTATATGATTCAGTACATGCGTTTTATGTTTCAGACCAATCTAAAGTTTATATCGCTGAAAGACGAAGTGGCGCATACAAAAAATTATTTACGTATACAAGCCATGAGATTTCATGATGGATTCACGTATGACATTCTTGAACCTGAATATGGATCGGATCTACAGGTCCCGCCGCTCCTGATCCAGACCTTTGTAGAGAACACAATCAAGCATGCCATTACAATGGACGAACCGATTAAAATAACGATCGAAATGCAACTTTATGAGGAAAAACAACCCTACTTGAGGATTGTAATTAGGGACACAGGGCAAGGCTTCCCTGAGGAGGTTCTTGAGCAATTTAATATGGGACACCCAATCATTAGTGAAGAGAGAGAGCATATTGGGATATGGAATATTAAGCGAAGACTTAAATTGCTATATCGTGAGGATGCGCGAGTTAGCTTAATTAATTCAAGCCATGGAGGGGCACAAATTGAAATTCATGTTCCAGCCAATTGAAGGATGGACGGGATCCTAGTAGACTTTTTCATGAGGTTTTCTCGTTTTCGATGTTTGTAAGAGTACAAACGAATGGGCGGCCTATTTTGCAGCATTTTTTGCTAATCAATAGGCGTGACTTGGGAGGGACATTATGTTTCACTTGCTAATTGTAGATGATGAAATGCACGCGGTAAAAACTATCGAGTCCTGTATCGCTTGGGAGCAGTTGTCCATTAGTCATATCCATGTAGCGTACAACATTAGACAAGCTAAAAAAATGTATGAGCAATTCCCGATCGATTTGATGATATGTGATATCGAGATGCCACAGGGAAGTGGAATAGATTTGTTAACCTGGGTACGAGACTACTATCCGAATAGCGAGTCTGTTTTTCTAACCTGCCATTCCGATTTTCACTATGCAAAAAAAGCTGTGGCACTCGGGAGTCTGGATTATTTGCTCAAGCCGGTACAGTTTGATGAATTGAAGCAGGTTGTACAAAGAGGGTTATCTAAAGCGATGGAACGCAAGCAACAGCAGGACATAAAAGAAAAGAATCAGTATTATACGGAACTGTGGAAAACACAGCAGCCGCTTGTTTTGGAACGGTTTTGGCAAGATGTATTTCATCAACGAATATCCACTCATCCAACTAGCCTTTATAAGGCTATCAGAACAAATCATCTACCGTTTGATGAACAGGATCAGTTCATTCCTATACTCATCTCGATTCAGCGGTGGACAAATAAGTTTACACTCCGCGAAGAACGAATGATGGAGTATGCTTTGCTAAATACGGCGGAGTACTCGATTTTGCATGGCTCAAAGAGCAGACAGATTACGTGGGTAACTGCAGATATGCTTCTTGTGATTCTGCCAGTGGATGAACATTATGGGCAAATGGCGAAGAGTGAAATTGTTCATGAATGCGAAACATATATGTCAGTATGTTCACAGTACTTTGGATGTGAATTGACCTGTTACGTGGGTGAAAGAGGGCAAGTGACAGTAATAGCAAAACAATTTGAGGGTCTGCTTGAGTTGAGGAAAAACAATATCAGCCCTAGGAATAAGGTAATCTTCTACAGTGAATTTAGACAAAATTCAGACGAGTTAGACATCATTGAAATGAGTGTATGGTTGGAACTATTAAAGCGGGGAGCGTACAATTCTATACTTGCTGAAACCGATCAGTACCTGACTACACTCATGAATAGAGAGCAATTGTCAGCGCAGGTGCTTCAGAAATTTTTGCAATGCTTCCTTCAAATTATGTATCATTTCATTCAGTCAAAAGGCTTATTATCCTATCAAGTGTTAGGGGAGCTAACGACGACGGAACAGCTATCACAAGCAGTTCGCTCAGTGGCCGACTTGAAAGTATGGGTCAGACGAACCTTGGAGCTCACTATATTAAGCTGCGGCACGGAACATACATTGATGTCCAAAATAAAAGGATATGTGAAACAGCACCTTGATCAACCAATTTCAAGAGAGGACATTGCCAGCTATGTCAACCTACACCCAGATTACTTATCTAGATGGTATAAGAAGGAGACGCAAAAATCCATTATGGAGTACATTGCCGAGGAAAAGGTTACGATGGCGAAGGAACTGCTGCTGACGACAGATATGTCGGTCAGTGATATCGCGATGAGTGTAGGATACAGTAACTTTTCCTATTTCTCCAAAGTATTTAAGCATGCAGTAAGCATGAATCCCAATGAGTTTCGCAAAACAAAAGGTCAGAATAATGCTACGAATAAGTCAGGATAGTAGTGGTTCAGAGGATGCTAGCCAGCTTATAATTAATTTAGTAAAGCGCTTACTAATTATTGCTGGAGGGAGGCCGTCATGACAGCACTACGAAGCAGCTTGAGCATTAGAAAGCATAAAAAGTATATGGCACTATACCTTATGGTATTACCTGGTGTTATTTACTTGATCATCAACAATTACATTCCTATGCTCGGCATCGTCATTGCTTTTAAGGATGTAAACTTTGCACAAGGGATTCTTGGAAGTGACTGGGTAGGGTTAAAAAATTTCGAATATTTATTTAAAACAGAAGACGCCTTTATTATTACGAGAAATACCATTCTGTATAACATTGTATTTATAGCCCTGAATCTTGTTGTTGCTGTTGCACTTGCTGTATTGTTAAACGAATTAAAAAATAAGTTTTTACTGCGCTTCTATCAAAGCGCTATATTACTACCTCACTTAATGTCTTCCGTCATCATTGGTTACTTGGTGTATTCATTGCTCAGTATGGAAACCGGGTTAATGAATAATACAATACTCCCACTATTCGGGCTGGAAGGGGTCATGTGGTACAGCGATCCAAAATATTGGCCCTTTATTCTAACCTTTGTAAAGGTATGGAGTACGGCAGGGTATTTATGCATCGTGTACTTTGCCGCGGTTGTGGGTATCGATCAAGAATACTATGAAGCAGCAACTCTGGATGGGGCAAACAAAATACAGCAAATTTTAAAAATAACAATTCCGGCCATTACCCCTGTTATCATCGTTATGACATTGCTTCAAATTGGTCGAATTTTCCACTCGGACTTTGGTTTATTTTATCAGGTTCCTCTAGACTCAGGAGTACTGATGCCTACCACGAATGTGATTGACACCTATGTCTATCGAGCTTTGTTGAAAAGCGGGGATATCGGCATGGCATCGGCAGCCGGGGTATACCAGTCCATCGTTGGTTTCATCATTATTATGATAGCGAACTACGCTGTCAAAAGAATCAATCCAGACAACTCCCTATTCTAGAAAGGAAATATTAGCGATGAAGTCTAACAAAGTTGAGCAGTGGATTATTAATGGGATCTTTATCGTCGTCGCTCTCTTGTGCTTAATTCCATTTTTTTTGCTTATCACATCATCCTTTACTAGCGAAACCGAAATCGTGAAAAATGGTTATTCCTTGATACCGGCAGAGCTAAGCTTCGAAAGCTATATGTATCTGTTTAAGGAGCCAACGATGATTGTTCGTGCCTATGGGATATCCATTCTGGTTACCATCATCGGAACGCTTTCCAGCTTAATTCTTATGACTCTGCTGGCGTATCCGTTGTCCCGCAAGGAAATGCCAATGCGGAATTTTCTAGCCTTCTTTGTCTTTTTCACGATGCTGTTCAATGGCGGACTGGTTCCTACATATCTGATGTACACAAATATATTTGATATGAAAAATACGATATGGGCGTTAATTGTACCCGGATTACTTGTCAATGCCTTCTTCGTTATATTAATTCGAACCTTCTTTTCTATGAATGTTCCGAATGAAGTCATTGAGTCCGCTCATATGGATGGTGCTGGTGAGTTCAAAATTTTTGCACGTATTGTCATTCCTTTATCCACTCCGGTACTAGGTGCTGTTGGTCTGTTCCAGTTGATTCACTATTGGAATGATTGGTTTAACGGGCTGATCTATATTACCGATGAAAAGCTGTACAGCATTCAGGTGTTGCTGAATACGATTTTGCTTAACGCACAATATTTATTGAATAACGTACAGTTTTCAGACGATTTAGGGCAGACGGGTCAAATTCCAGGCAATGGATTGAAAATGGCGATTGCTGCGATCGGTGTCATTCCCATATTAATTACGTATCCATTTTTTCAGAAGTACTTCGCTAAGGGTCTTACGGTTGGTGCAGTAAAGGGATGAAGCAATTGCAGTTTAAAACTGATAGCATATTTAAATAACAAAGGAGGGTCAAGTCATGCGAAGTAGATTTCATTCAATACTAGTTATAGTCTTACTACTTACATTGCTTTCAGGCTGCGGAGCTGCGACACCTGCATCTCCAGATTCCAATAAAAGAGATGAGAATGTTGGCAAGACGCCTCCGTACGAAATCAAGCTCGTATTTTACAGTTCTCCACAAAAAGATTTTAAGCAGATAGAAGAGGAAATGAGCAAAATTACGCTCGAAAAAATTAACGCAACAGTCAAGCTGGAAAGAATTGAGCCTGCTGCTTGGGATCAGCAAACGATTCTAATGCTTACGGGACCCGAACAGGTAGACCTTATTGTTACCGGCAATCAGTCCTTTTGGAGACAGGTAGCACAAAAACAACTGCTTCCGCTGGATGAACTGATCAAGAATCGTGGTCAAGATATTATTAAAGCATTCGAGCCTGAAATTTTGAATGCCGCCAAGGTAGAAGGGAATTTGTACGCCGTACCGACCATTCGAGATTTCGCTTCTAATGTAAACGTATACATGAGAAAGGATCTGCTAGACAAGTATAATTTGGACTTAAGCACCGTTAAAGAACTCGATGACTTAGATCCATTTTTTGCAGCAATAAAGAAAAATGAAGCATCTATTACTCCTCTTGTCAAATCTGTTGCACCAAAGGCGATTATCAATCGTGTAATTGATAACCAATGGGATGTATTAGGAGATTCTGTGGGTGTATTGGAAAACCTCGATAAACTTAAGGTCGTTAATCTGTATGAAACGCCAGAGTATGAGAAACTGATTAAAACGGTTCGACGTTGGTATGAAGCCGGATATATCAGCAAGGATGTTTCAACAAGCAAGGATGCAGCAGCAGACTTAATAAAAGCCAAGACAGCCTTCGGCTCCATTCAGAAGGGCAAACCAGGAGCACATGCACAAATCGAAAGCCGGGTAAACTTGAAGCTGGAGTCTGTCGATATTGGCCGTCAAATTACAAGTACGACTAATGTTACGGCCGCAATGCTCGGTATTCCCAAAAACTCCAAGGATCCTCAGCGTGCCATGATGTTCTTGAATTTGCTGTACTCTGATTCCAAACTAATGAACCTTATCTCTTGGGGAATTGAAGGTAAACATTATGTGAAAATAAATGATAAACAAATTGATTTCCCTCCTGGTGTAGACGCAAGCAACAGTGGCTATAACAGCCGTCAGGGCTGGATGTTTGGCAATCAGTTACTCACCTATACATGGAGTACAGATAGTCCAAACTTGTGGGAGGATATGGATAAATTTAACCGCGAATCCAAGAAATCAATCGCGTTAGGCTTTACCTATAATCCTGCACCTGTAAAAACCGAGCTTGCTGCGATCACTAATGTCGTTCGTCAATATCAGGACGGCTTGGAAAATGGCAGCTTAGATCCCAAGGCGAATTTGCCAAAATTTAATGCGGCGCTTCGTGCAGCGGGAATAGATAAAGTCATTGCGGAGAAGCAAAAACAGCTGGATGAGTGGGCAGCGAAAAACAAATAACTAGGAGGATGTATCAATGAAACTATCAATTGGCGGGTATTCATTTTACAACACGTTTGCTAATGGAATGATGGACGTATTTGGCTATCTGGAGACCGTTAAGCATCGATACAACCTAAATGCAGTGGATATGTACAATCGCTTTATCGCAGATAACAGTAAACCTTTGCTTGAGCTTGCTGATGAGAGCTATATTCGGAAGGTTCGTCAAGCACTTGATGAAAAGGAGCTGCAGGTAGTCAACTATGCTGCTGATGCGGCAAGTATTTGGGATGAAGATCCAGAAAGGCGTGAATTGCTATATCAGAATGCTCTGAAAAACATTAGAGCCTCTGAGATTTTGGGTGCTAAAACCATACGTATTGATACTGGCGGCGCTTTCTCGAATAATCCTAATGGGGTTTTTGATCAAATGAGTGATGAGCAATTCGAGCATATTGTAAAAAGATATCAGGAATACGCCAAGCTTGCTTCTAATTTTGGCGCTATTATCGGTCCTGAAAATCATACGGGTCCATCACTGAATCCGCACTTTATGAAAAAAATTGCAGAAGCCGTAGATCATGAGAATTACGGTGTCCTCCTTCATGTTGATCGTTGGAAAATTGATCCGGAAGTAGGGGATGCGATGGTTGCACCTTACGCTTATCATATCCACTTTGGGGGGAATACATTGGCACAAGAGGAAAAGTCTATTGCTATTGCGCAAAAAATTACAGCCTCTGGTTTTGATGCTTACTGGGCAGTGGAGCATAACGGTCCTGGAAATCAATATATCGAGGTAGAGTGGACACTAGCCGCTATGAAAAAAGTACTCAAGAATGTCAAGTAGAAAGTCAATACAACCAGTAAGGTTGAACAAAAAGGAGAGATGGACATGAGTAAAGTTCGGATCGGTGTTATCGGAGTAGGGTTAATTGGTATTACACATTTACAAAGATATGCAGAAATTGAAGATGCCGAAGTTGTTGCAGTATGTGACATTAATGAGCAGGCGGCACGACGGGTTGCGAGTCAGTTCAACGTCACTGATGTGTACACAGATTTTCGCGAGCTGCTCAAACGTGATGACATTGAGGCAGTTGATGTGTGCCTTCATAATAATTTTCATGCACCAGTAACTAATGAGGCATTACGCGCTGGCAAGCATGTTTATTGCGAGAAGCCAATTGCAGGTACGTATTATGATGGCAAAACGATGTTGGAAACAGCAGAGGATACGGGAAGAATGCTACATATTCAGCTCAACACATTATACAAGAAAGAAACACATGCAGCGATGGCGCTGATTGAAGGCGGTGCTTTAGGCAAGCTGTATCACGCAAGAGCAACAGGTTTCCGTCGCAGAGGGCGTCCATTCGTAGATGGATACGGCACGAAATTTTTCAATCGGAAAGACACTGCGGCAGGCGGAGCTTTAATTGATATGGGCGTCTATCATATTGCGCAGCTGTTATATTTAATGGGGATACCCAAGCTGGAACGTGTGTCAGGTAAAATCTATCAAGAAATGGATATGGACCCAGCCCGTCGTGCAGAATCGGAGTTTGATGTGGAGGAACTGGGCGTAGGCCTAGTATATTTTGCAGGAGGGGTTACAATGGATATTATTGAGGCTTGGTCCATTCAATTGGATGGTTTTGAAGGGCCGAGTCTGGTAGGCAATAAGGGGGGGATTCGATTCCCGATCAGCAATCCCAATCTGCCACAAACGCCGTTTACCTATCATTCAACTGTATGTGACATAGATCTGGACAGTACCGTAAATTTGAACAATATGAGCCGTCGCTGGAGCGGCATTAGAGAAAATTATGCGGCGTATAACTCTTCGCAGGAGCATTGGATTGCAGCTCTACAAGGAAAGGTTTCACTGCTGCCAACTGCCGAGATTGCACTGAAAACGATGATGATTAGTGAGGGCATCTATTTGTCTGACAAACTTGGTCGTGATGTGACGGCAGATGAAATTGTAGCGCATTCCAAATCCACACTTGTTTGCGTATAAAATGTAAAGATGGTCTGGATAAACCCTGCAGCACTTTGCTGCGGGGGACTTTTTTTTCAGCTGTGAGAGGAGAGGGGATTACGCATGTCGGTAGAAAACGTACGGATTGTTGGCAAGCAGATGCTAAGGATGCTTAAAGTTTTCAATTTTGTTGTGTATGGTGCAATTGCTATATATAGTACTTTTTTTGCATTGTACTTGCAAAACCTCGGTATTTCCAAGATTCAGATTGGTTTGCTTGTTTCAGGAGGGCCATTGATCGGTTTAGTTGCCAACCCACTATGGGCATATTTTGCAGATAAAATACGAAATAATAAAAGGATTCTTATTATTTGCTTAGTAGGTAACTTCATCTGTATGCAGTTTGTGTTTTTAACGAATAATTACGTTTGGATTTATAGCATCATGCTCTTTTTCTTTGCTTTTCAAAGCCCGTTGTTTACACAATCCAATAGTTTAATTCTCAATGTTATTGATGGGACAAAGCATAAGTTTGGAGAGGTTCGAGTTTGGGGCTCGCTTGGTTGGGCGTTTATTGCAGTTGCGGTGGGTCCTATCATTGGTTGGCTTGGCATTCGACAACTATGGATTGTATTTGATTTCATGATGCTGTTTGCCATCTACTTCACATTCCTCCTTCCAAGCGGCAATGAACGGGGATTAAAAGAGAAGTTTACGAATAAAGGTTATTTGCAGGTTTTTAAAAATAAATACTATATTACTTTTGTGGCTCTAGGTGTATTGATTTCTATACCTAACTCTATCAACCTTACTTTCATTTCTATTTACATTCTTGATTTGGGTGGCTCAAGCACGATTGTAGGCTGGTCCGCATTTGCGACAGCTATATTGGAAGTTCCAGTATTTTTGTTTTTGGACCGTTACTTAAAGAAGGAATCCAGTACGATGCTTGGATGGGTGATTATTATCGCGATGTTATTTTCCTTGCGCTGGCTGTTAATGTCGTACGCTGCATCAGCAATACAGGTGGTTTTCATTCAGCTGCTGCACTCTGTCACCTTCGGTGGCTACTATTATATGGGTACGCAGTTAACCTCGCATTTGGTGCCAAGTCAATATCGCTCAAGCGGTCAAGCGATTTACGGTTTAACCTGGGGAGGAGTTTCTGGTATTGTGGCAGGTGTTATCGGCGGTTGGATGTTTGAAAATCTGGGGCCGAAAACCTTATATCAAATATGCTTTGGGCTAACCATAATTGGCGTATTTGGCTTCTACTTGCTATGGATTTTTTTCAAGCGTCAAGAAAAGAGCAATCGTCTGAGATATGCAGACTCAAAGACAGCAGGTGTGTAGTGAATTGCGTGGACAGGTTTGCGGACAGATAAGGCGTTCTCGGTATCGAATGTCGTGAAGATGATACTGAGTTAAGGAATTTACTGAACTTGTATAATGATCCACAAACAGCTTTGGAGGAACAGCAGAGAGTATTCCTCGGGGTACTGAACGGTGAGTGAGTATTACGTGCCTGCGCGTGCAAAATCACTGGCCGGCTTACCATCCACTTATATAAGTATAGGCAGCATTGATTTGTTTATAGATGAAGCATTATTATTTACAAAACAACTGGTCTTTGATGGTGTCTTAGTTAAATTATATGTATACCCTGGATATCACCATTTGGCTCCAATGTTTCCGAATTTTTCTCAAGAAGGTGCTACATCAAGTGAATACGCCTTACTGAAAGCTCTAGAGTTACTTTGATTTTAAGCCCAACTTAGGAGTGGCGTCTTACGTCGATCAATATGTGAACGGACTGACAATATAAGATCGCAAAAACCTACCAAATGGTGAGGGTTTTCTAATTTGTTCTTTGGCGCGTGTCGGGAATTGGATAATGTTCTTGTCATTTATGACATCAAGTTCTTGTCAACCGACAACACAACTGTCCAATGACACAAATATGCCTACATAACATATCGAAGAAAAGCTTGAGGATTAAGGCTTTTTATTTTTTATGTGGGGAAGGTTTAACAAGTAGGGGGGATGAACGCAATAGCTCTCGGGATACAGCTCCCACGGGCAGAATCGATCGATCCCCAGCTACCGCTATACGAACGGGCAGGTTAATGTGGCGATTGAAACAGAAGAAGGCAGCCAATTACCAGGCTGCCTTCTTCTGTTTATTAAAATGTGTAAGAGTGATCATTTAGACATAGCCAAAAAATAAAATCCCATTCCCACTACTGTAAATAATCCTCCAAGGATTTGAAAAGAACTTACAGCCTCTCCCAAGATAAAGTATGCAAGGATTATAGCAAGCACAGGTTCACCGATAACACCGACAGAAACAGTCGTTGCACCGATTGATTTTAGCAACAGATTAAATATAAAATGCCCAAATATAGTTGGAATTAAGGCAAGTAATAAGAAGTACATCCAATCAGAGGAACTATAATCTATTAAAGAAAAATGGTTCATTAGGCTGTATATCAGCATGACGCTACCACCAATGAAAAAAACAATAACGCTATATACATTAGCTGGTATTTTATGAGTCACTTTCTGTCCTGCTAGCATATAAGCAGAAATTGAGACAGTCCCCAATAAGGAAAGTGCATCTCCGATCAGTGCTTCTCTTGAGACGCCTATATCTCCACAAGCTATAATGATAGAACCGAAAACGGCGATTATCATGCATAGTACCATTAGTTTGTTTACTCGTTCTTTAAAAATAATATAAGATCCAATCATTACAAATAGAGGTTGTAAAGTCAAAATAACCATCGAACTTGCTACCGATGTATAAGATAAAGACTCCATCCAAAATAAAAAATGTAATCCGAGAAAAAAACCCGCAGATAAAACAAGAAGCCAGTCATACTTAGTTAATCGTGTTAATCTAAGCTTTTTCCAAGACACAAAAGGAAGCATGATCAATACAGTTATATATAACCTATGCATTCCTGCAACAGACGGGGGAGTATTTGATGATTTAATCATAATTGATGATATGGCAATAGCAAGAATACTGATAAATAGCAAAAAATACGGATTGACTGCCGCATTTGATTTATTTAGTTTCATGGTTACCTCCACTTTTAGTATTGAAAAGATCTAACGGGATATAATAATATCATCATTCCCTATATAATTCTGTAATAATATCTTTAATAAATATAGGTATATCGTCATATTTGAAAGGAAGAACTATATTTGGTTAACAAATTACATGAGATCAATCTTTATCCCGATACTTCTTTTCCGTATGCTATGTATACCGTAACCTCTTTAAACTGTAGTCCTGAGGGTAGAGGCTTTAATGAATTACATTGGCATGAAGAACTCCAGTTTACATTGGTAACTAAAGGAAAGAATTTTATACAAGTCAATGGTGTAACTCATGAGCTAAAAGCTGGACATGCAATTTTTATAAATAAGGGAGTATTGCACGTGTCTAAGCAAGTTGATAAAAATAGTGAATATGTAAGCTTTAATTTCCCGGAGAAATTACTTGCTTTTTATTCTGACAGCTATATGGAAAAAAATTATGTACTCCCTTTTACCAACTCTTTATTTTTATCGCTAGTAATAAGACCTGAAACAGAATGGCAAAGCACTATGTTAGAGATCCTCTGGAGTTTAAAAGATAAGTTCAACGTTAAAGGATACTGGGGCTGGGAATACGAAGTTTCTATTATGACTGTACAGTTATGGTTGACCATGATAACAAATATTTCTTTGGCTACCGTAGAATCACCCAAACACATAAAACTGCAGCAAGAACGAATTCAATTGATGATTAGTTATATCCATCAGAACTATATTAATAACCTGTCTTTACAAGAAATAGCTGATGCTGCATACCTTAGTGTTTCTGAGTGCACTCGAAGTTTTAAGAAAACACTTCATACGACTCCTTATGACTATTTAATTAAGTATCGAATCAAAAAAAGTGCTGAGTTATTAAACTCCACTGAATACACAATAACCGAAGTAGCCAGTAAAGTAGGTTTCAATCACGTTAATCACTTCATTCAATCTTTTAAAAAAAAATATAAAAAGACACCTAAAGAGTATCGGAGTTTAAAGGATTGATTGAAAAAAATAGCGAGGTAGCATATTAACGGGTAACAATAGTTAAGGAGCTTGCCGCATGGGCAGCTCCTCGTTTTTTTTTATTAAAGTAATGGGCAGTTATGCTCAAAAATTCACACTACATATGGAAATAACTATAGTTTTAGTTGACT
>NZ_WHOD01000029.1 GCF_013141765.1 Paenibacillus foliorum | reverse complement strand
CCTCTGTAACGCCCTGTTAGGTCATGGTTTTTAGTCGTTCAGTTTCAGAATTCGTTTTAGATTCACAGCGAAAATCGCCATTGCCCCCTGCAGTTCCATACCTAATAGACCCGAGGATGTGGCTACATCGTATCCGTGTCTGTGCTTCAGTTCACTGTTTTTAGCTTCAATTTTGTATCGTTCCTTAGCCTGTGCTTTGAAACCTTCACTTTCTTGAAAGGCCATTTGCTCGGAATGTTCGTCAGACTTTATGCTGACGGAGTAACTCTTCGTTTTGGATCCTTCCTTGTAGCAACCTTCCCGAAGAGGACAACGTTTGCACTTCGACACATCAAAATAATATGTCGTCACCTGGTTCTTGCCGACGCCTTTTTTCCCTTGCCGCGCTTTCCGCGTCGCTAAATGACCGGCTTTACACACATACATACCTGCGTCTTTGTTGAACTCAAACTCGTCTTCTTTTTTTCGGTTTCCTTGAGTAACCACTGGGTTTAGTTTGGATACTAAATCAATATGGTTTGTCTTGCTGTAGATGAGATTTTCCTTTTCCGAGTACGCCATATCGCCGATCACCGTTCGGACTTCCATGCCTGCAGCTTTACTTTTTTCAATCAGTGTTTGCAACTGTTTGCCGTCGTTCTTTTCACCTGTTGTTACGATGGCTGCTGTAATGATGCGTTCCTCCGTCATGGCTAGATGTGTCTTGTACCCAAAAAACGAAGAATCCGCACTTTTGTGTCCGATCCGCGCATCTGGATCTTCCGAAATACGCATTTGCTCCACGTCATCTTGAACGGTTTCCTTCAACAAGTTGAGGGGCTCCTGAAGTTTGGGGACGAACGGGATGCCGAGCTCATTTTCTACGGTATGGATGAGCTTTTGGCAATAGCTAAGCTCATCTTTCAAATCGGCATTGGTATTTTTAGCTGGAAGTTTGCCTCTTACGTTGTCGTCTATCATATAGAGAGCTTTACGCACCTTACGTGCTCGATCCTGCAAGATTTCTTGGGGAGACTTTTGGTTGTAGCGCGCTTTGGTGTGGGTGGCATCGACAATAATAGCCTTACTCTTGAGAATTCCCTTTTCGATGGCAAGTTGCACGGTTTTCTCAATCAGCAAATCCAGCAAATTCATGTCTTTTAAACGAAGTTTTCGAAATTTGGTCAAGGAACTTGAATCCATAACAGGGTCTTCCGGGGCCATTCCCAAAAAATATTTGAATGACATGTCATAACGAGAACGTTCAACAATGTCGACATCGGACAAATCGAATATAGCCTTCAGCATCAAGTATTTAAACATCCGGATTGGATCGATGGCATTACGACCGTTATCGAGGCAGTAATTGACCTGAAGTTCTTCGTATATGAATGAAAAATCCACGAGTTCATTAATTTGTCGAAGCATATTATCTTTGGGCACTATCAAGTTATAGAGTTCGGTATAAGGACTTAACACCAAAGTCTGCTGTTTTTGGATCACTCGGCTCACCTTTTTCCCATGATACCTAAAAGTATACAAGAAAAAAGATGTAGTTCCCTCAATTTTTTGAGAAAACTACACCT
>NZ_WHOD01000028.1 GCF_013141765.1 Paenibacillus foliorum | reverse complement strand
TTATGTAAAAACTCTTTAGCCGTTAAATCCTCATAATCCCAATTCATGGCCTCTATTGCAGTCGCACCTGAATAATCCGTTTGCGCAATTTTTTTCATGGTTGTAGACCAATCAATCGTGCCGTCAACGGGTAACCCGTGTTGGGCACGACTTCCGTTATTATCATGTAAATGGAGTGCCATCACCCGGGAACCGTACATACATCTAGCGAAGCTTGATAAATCAATAGAGGCTCTGGCTGAAGAATTGCTGGAATATGATTTAATCCAATCAATACCCGGCATTGGCACCAAAATTGCTGCAACAATTTTAGCTGAGATCGGGGAAATTGATCGGTTCGATCACGCAAAGAAACTCGTTGCGTTTGCCGGTATTGACCCAAGTGTGTTTTCTTCCGGCAAGTTTACAGCAACCCGAAATAAAATCACCAAACGTGGTTCTAGGAGGCTCCGAACAGCCTTATATCAAGCTGTAAGGTGTGGTCTGCGAAGCTCGCGTAATAAGAGAATAAGGGCTTATTACGACAAAAAGCGTGCAGAAGGCAAAGTGTTTAAAGTAGCTGTGATCGCTTGTGTAAATAGACTGATCCACTGGATATATGCGATATTAACCAAGAAAGAACCTTTCCGTCTAGATTGAATAAGCAAAGTTTAGACATCGAGGAAAACCTTCCCAATTTGTATGGGACGGTTATTTGTCATGCACTTTTATCAGTATAGCATCCTTCATTGTATTCATTAATAATTAAATATTGACAAGCTATTAGCTGGAATAGTTTAGCCCGCCGCGCTTGAACCCCCCACTAGAAACTCAAGTACACATACAACGGCGCTACCGGACGCGTCGGCTTACCTGTTTCGTACGCGGAAACTTGTCGGCAAATGTTACCGGGGAACTGGAAATATCAGTTCATAGACTCTGTCGAAATCGTCTCGCATCCGTTGAATAATGCAAAATTTTGAAAGCAATTGTTCAAGGCTGTTCGCAATTGCTTTGTTGGCTTTATGTCGTTCTCGTACCAGATGTTTTTAACAACGAGCGTCTCGGATTTTCGCTCCGCGATTACCTCGGCTCGTCCGATGAGGCTTTCTCCGTATATTAGCGGCAACACATAATAGCCGAATTTCCGTTTGATTGCAGGCGTGTAAATCTCCCAGGTGTAATCGAATCCAAACAATACGTTGATCAGTTTTCTGTCCCATATGAAATTATCTAGTGGGGCAATCAGCTCGCAGCGCCATTTCGGCGCCGGATTTTGCAGAACGGCTTCAATAAGCGGCAAGTCCTCCGCGCGGCAGTACAGTATATCCTTCAATTGTTCCACGGCAACAGCAACAATGCGAGCTTCGTACAACAGTTGGCGGAAAACCTCGTTGCGCTGCTCCGCTTTCAATCCCCATATGTTCAGCCAGGCATCGGATGGCGCGATTCCATAAAAGGCCAACAGCGCCGATTCGACGCAGTACCCGCCACTTGTGATGCTCATGCTCGCCCTCCAGCGGCTCCGGTGCATTCAGCAGATTTGGCTGTATGTACTTCCCGGCGATATCGTAATATTTACGCGTTCCTTTTTTGTGATGTATAATCAACTCGCCTGTCGAGTACATCTGCTCCAGCACCGACCGGGATGAATTGTTTCCGCTGCTCCAGTGGATGGCCGATTGCCAAGTGAAATTTCCATCCAATTTTAGATCATCCGAACTTAGCGCACCGTGATTTTGGATGTGAGCCCGTACTTGCTCTATCAACGCTTCCATTTCGGGATAGCGCTTGGCATGTTGTCGGGCGGCCTGCCTGTACCGCTCAAAATACGGCCAGTCCTCGACAGGGATAATGGCCAAATTCTTGTCGGGATAATCGACAAGGCTTCTATCTTGATACAGCAACTCGGCGAGCATGTTCTTGGTAAATCCTTTGATTCGCGACTGCAACACCAGTTCGGCGTTTTTTCCGCAAACATCGATGGGATCGTATTGAATACAGCCGACCTGCCGCACAAAATCCAATACTCCCTGCTTTCCGGTAAATTGATATTCGCCCAACAGCCCGTGCTTCAATAGCAGAAATTGCCGTGCCTGGCGGTTCGTCAATTGGATCATGTACACATCGGCTCCTTAACGAAACAAACGGGAGTAGCTTGCACATGATGATGGATGGCGAGGTTGCTTATCTCAATAAAGTTACTATTTGCTTCTTTCCATAATGATGGTATCCATTGGGGAGCTTCATTAGCAAACCCCTTTCCTAATTTTCCAATAACCGAAAATTGCTCTTTTTCAATGATTTCAACCACGCCTATTCCCCCTATCCGTTGGAAAATACAAAAAAACAAACACATGTTCCCGTTAAATGTTACCATTGTCTCGAGCATAAAACAAGAGCTATTGAAAAATAACTGCCCGTTAGCTTAGTCCCCTTCAGTAAATTTATTATATGACCTTGTCGGCAATCGGATCACATTCTTGACACTAAAAAATGACAAGAATGTGATCCGATAAAATAAAAAATCTGTGTTTTACGCAGAAACTAATCGGACTACTTTCTTGTCATCCGACAGGGCAGCGGCTGCGAAAAAAAATTTCTAAATATGCAAGTTACTAGTACTATTTATGTACAGCATCTTTTACTTAGATAATCAAAAGAAGCCTTGAGCTGCATTTTATGCATGATCTGGGCTTCTTTTGTTTATTTTTATTATTCAACTTCTTAGGAATTGTTGTCCTCCAGAACGTTTGAAAAAATCACTTAATTAAATCAAGGTACACCAAAGGGTATTTTCACAAAGGTTGCAGCGATACCTTGGATAAGGTCTCATAATAAAGCGCCCAAATTTAGGGCGCTTTATTTATATTGAAAATTTACATTCTGTTTTCCTCTCCATAATTTGCGTGCAACAGTTTCCAAAATTGTGAGGGTTTGTATCGAAATGTTTTCAATCCATACTTTGTTTTTTTTGTATGCCATTCACTCCTTAGCAGATAACAAACTCTTCTTGCTCTGCTTATGCAAACAAAAAACACACGATAATCTTCACTTAGTTTTTTAGGATCTTTTAATGAATAATAATTTGGAAAATGGTCTTCTTCCATACCCAGTAAAATTACAACCTCAAACTCTAACCCTTTCGAACTATGTCTTGTCGAAATAGTGACCTGATTATCCGGTTTACCCAATTGTCCAAAACGAGCAATATCAAAACCTGCAAATTCGCCTGAGGAGGCTATTTCGCATACTTTTTCTAAGTTATCTATTTCATCTTGGTGAATTTTAGAATACTCTAGCAATTCTTTTAATCTAAAATTAACAAGAATGTATTGCAACCAATTTGGCAATTTGTCAGAATATATCGCGCTTCCCTCTAAAGTTGCCATAAACTTTATTCTTTCTAAAGCTTTTGCTTTTGAATCTAATACCCAATTATGCTCCTGCAATAATCGAATCCAAAATTCAAATAAGGAACTAAATGATTGTCTCTCATGATCTACAGTCCACATCGCACATTGTTCTAACCAAACTATCACCTCACTTCTCTCATACTCAAACTTATTGAGGTAATAAGGAATATGGTTAAATTTGAAAATTTCACCAAGCTCTCTTGCAGTAGGATTATTAGCAACAAGTATCGCTATTTCGTCATATGGTATCCCTTGCTCTATGCACCTTGGAATAATTTTAGAAACAATTTCATTATATTGTTCAGTGAACTCGGAATTGCAAACAATAAAGTGGAATTCTGTTTCCTTTTCAATTGTAGCTTTCGCTTCCCGCCTTTCTTGGTGGCCTAGCACTAACTCTGTTGCTTCTACAATTTTTTGTGTACTTCGATAATTTGATAATAATTTAACTTCTTTAAAAAGAGGTTTACTTGCCAACTCCTTAAGATATTCCGGTACAGCCCCATTAAACCCATATATCGACTGATCAGGATCGCCGACAACAAAAAAAATAATACTTGTTCTATTGAAGAGTGACAGTATCATTTCATGTAAAGGTTTACCTAAATCCTGATATTCGTCTACAAAAATCCATGGAAATTTTGCTTCCAAACACCTTCTTACATACTCTTCTTTTTGTATTAGCATCGTTGCGAATTTAACTACATCTAGAAAATCAATCTTACTCTTTTCTTTAATCTTATTTTCGTAGTGACGTGCAACATTGAGCGCAATCTCGTATGGTTCAATAACGACTTCGCTTAAACCCTCAATATTTAAACTTCTTTCCTTATCCATTTCTTCAATAGTTACTACTATATCACCATATCCCAATTCATCTTTAATCTCATAAAAAAGTTCCTTTTTATCTTTTTCAGAAATAATATCAAACGTTTCGGGAATTTCATAAGATGGATACAGATGAGAGAAGGGTTTAATTATTTCAGCTATGCAAAATGAATGGACCGTTCCAACAAATACATTTTGCCGGGAAAGGTTGCAGCCCAACTTCTTCAACCGATCTTTTAGTTCTGTTGCAGCTGCCCGGCTATAGGTAATACAAGCAAGTCCTCTTGGTTCATTAATCACTTGCAAAGAGCTCATTATTTTGAGAGTCAGCACTGATGTTTTTCCGCTACCAGGTCCAGCAATTACAACAGTATTTGTATCAGAAAAATAAGCTTCAACTTGTTTTTCATCCCTATATATTTCTTCAAGTTTCTGTTGGTAATATGTCGTCATCAGTCTACATTAACCTCGACTTTTGAAATAATATTTTCAATCGCATCTTTTACATATTGAGGCACATGCCCCACCCTAGATACAGCTGCAAGTTTTTGAGCAAATCTTCCCTTTCCAATACCTTTTCCCTCTATTTTCAAGAGGCATTTCCAATATTCCTTTTGATCTAATTCATTTCTGAAATTTCTCTTTTGAATATCGCCACCTAATGTCAAATCATTATAAATGTCTGATATAACAGACTTTAATTCATCATCATCACCACAAACACTCATAATTTCAACTTCCAAAGTGTATTCGCCAGCGTAAACACCAAACTCATTTAGTTTTTGAATTTGTATTTCAGATGTTTGAGGTATCTCCCTTTCTGCAATTTTATCTAGCTCTACAAGAGATTTAAATGCTAATTCATAACCTAAATACCCATAGCTTGCGTGTGAAGTTTCCTTTATTATATGATACTGCCGAATTGCTTCACCTTTTTGATTAGTAGTGTTTATATAATAGTCACCGTCAGTAATGATGACATATGGAATACCAAGCGCATGTAAAAATTTGAAATATGGTTTGAAATTAGTCGAATCAATGCTACATACAATGATTCCTTTTGAATCTAAAGAAACATCCATAATTTCAGCAAAGCTCGGTATTAAGTATTCCTCAGCAATGCCTTCAACCAAAATAATACCTTTTCCGAAATATAATTCTCCTCGCTTAACATCCACATATCTTTCAATATCTTTTTTATCTTTTAATGACATCTGCAAATCAGATGTTGCTTTAATTTTTGTTCCATTCTCCGCCGTTCTTAACAAGTGTACAATTGAGTCAATCGGCGCCACCGAAGTAATATGCGTAGAATGTGTCGTTAACAAAATGGATGTCGATCCGCGCATTACATCCTGATATAAAATACGTTGAAGCGTTGGATGCAAATGGGCTTCTGGCTCTTCAATCGCCAAGAACGTAAAGCCTTTTAGTGGTGGGTTGTGTATATCCATAAAATTATAAAGAGCACTTATAACATTAGGTTCCAATCCATCTTTAAGTACATATTTTCCTTTGTCGCTAATATCGTAGCATGTAGTTATGATTTGGCTATGCTCTTTTTCTAAAAGACTTTCGTACAAGCTTGGCTTCATAATCCTTGGAATAGTTTTATCTTCAATAAGTAAGAGCATCAAAGTGATATATAAAATATTGTTCAGTCCAAGACTACTTTCGCTGATTGAGCGTCTGAAACGTTCTTGACCCACCATTGTTTTTATACTATTAATTAATCGCTGTGTATTTACATCTATGGTTTCAAACTTAATTTCAGTTCCTCTTTCAATTTTAATAATTTCATCAAATCGGTTATTAATCCGTTTTTCTAAATCATTGACTTCATCTATTGTTAACAACAGCTCGCTGTTTTCTTTCATCCTTTCAGCAATCTCTTTGAGTTCGTCTTTATCAATGTCATATTGTCGAAGTAATTGAAGTACAGGAGAATGTTTCGAGCTTTTCATTTCACTCTCTACATCTCGTAATGCTTTAATGACCTTTAAATTTAAATACTTTCTTTGTTTATATGTAAATGATTGGTCTTCATCATTTCCTTGAAAAATTTTATATTCATATGCATTAGAGCCATCGGCTCTTGGTATCGGATAATATTTATAATTTAACCTTAAGGTATGAGGGCTAGTTGATACAGTAGCATCACTAAGAACAGCTAAAATATTCCTATTGTGTTCGTATCCCCTAATCTCAACAACAATTTCTATTATTTCCCCGTTAATCATCGGATCGATTAATTGCTCATTAAAATCTGATTCTTGCAAGTTTCTATCATCATCCGATAATTGAGGGTCTAGTATTAGTTGCAGAGCTTTAATAAAATTTGTTTTGCCGATATTGTTTTCACCAATAATCACTTGCTTATGATTTAGAATTACTTCCTCATCTACAAAATTCCTAAAATTCTTAATCTTCACTTTCGAAATATATGGCGACCTCATTTTTTTCCTCCAGTTCAATAATTATTAGCACATTTAACTATACGACATAAATTACCAATATTTTGTCGAATCGCGCTGTCGAAAAAAGATATATGCTGTCATTCAATAATACTAATATTATTCGAGGGCTTATTTTTGTTACTGTAAATGCACTGCCTTAGCAAAGGAATTTTCTTCTGGTGAGTAGTCCTGATTATTTATAATAAGTTTTGTACCATCATTAAAACTGATGCTGACTAGTATTTCCTTCAACCAAGTATATTCATAAAGTTGTTTTGGATATGGACTAGATAAAGAAACATTATAAGAAATAATATCCTTTTTATTATATGAGGTAAATGAAATTTCTATCTTTTCTTCGCCAAACCAATTAGTAAACCCAATTATAATTTTATCGTCACTTGCGACAATAAAATGTATTGGCTTATCGCCATCTCTCGCCGATGAAACAAAACATTTTTCAGTACCTTTTTGGAATTAATAATAAAATTAGTTCGATGTAGTACCTACCACCTGCAAAATCAGATAGTCTTCTAATAAAGTTTTCATATGTATTAAAATACATTTCAATCCCACCTTATCATTAGTTTTTTAAATAAGGTAACACGTGATCTTCCCAAATTCTTTTTACGATATCAACTGGGTTAACTAGACTATTGTTATTACGTAAACCCATCAACATTTTCAAAGCCAGTTGGTTATCTGTTTCTTCGATAGATATCATCTCATTGTACGAATTGTCATTAAAGATGGAATGATTACTACCAAATGCAAAATTAATCGTTGGAGATGAATAACTAAAACCTCCAATCAACATTTTCAAGCTAGTTTTATGCTGACCGTGAATATAAAGCTTATAAATAAGTTTTTTATTGTTTTCTTCGTCTAATTGATACGTAAACCCCGCCGTTTGTGTTTTAACATGATCAAATAGTTGGGTAAAACGCTGCTTTAGTTCATCATAACTTGAACGTAGGAATTCTTCTTTATCCAAGTCAGTAAACGATTTAGGTATGGTAAGGCTCGAAAAGGATTCGAAAATGTTATCGTTTTTTATTGGATGCATTTTCTTTTCCGTCATGGTTGGATGCTGCTGCTTATTTGCGGAAATAAAGCTTGGCATTGACCCGAGCGGAGCTTTTTCAAATGAATTGTGTCGATAAATACGATGAACAAGTTCTTCAAATTTTCTATCAAACTGGTCATCATTAGAAAAATCAATTGCATAATAATCACGTAAGTAAGAAGGAAATACGTTTTCAAAATTTCCATGGTGCCGCATAATAAATATTATCCGATCTTTATCTCTAACGTAGGAATTATTGATTGTTTCGCACAATTACGTAATTTTTCCTGATCCTCTAAAAACTTGATACATGCTTCAGTTGTTGTGGAGTGATTTCCCATAATATATGATTTCCAGCTTTCGCCACGACTTTCAACAAATCTGGACTCAACAACATCTGGAGACAATGTTAATAGAACACAATGTGCATTCAGTTTTGATAGAATTTGTTCCAGATTCTCAATTTCTGTAAAATCATCAAATGCAGCACGATGATTTACATAGAACCTCTCTAAAATATAAATACACCATTTGTTGCTTTTGTATGACCGATGGAATGAATCCAATCGTATTGCTGTCCAAGGTAATCAACATGACTTTTTAAGAGCTGGATATGCTCATCCTTCTTCATGGATCTTAAGACGCCGTGGTATGAATGCAAAATTTGCAATGCGTTCCTGTCAAGGGAATACGGCAGAAATTACAGCGTTTTACGCATGAATTCCATAATATACTTTTCTTTAAAACCAAGGCTTTCATACAGATTTCTGGCAGAATTCCCGACAACACACCAAAGATCGACGTTTGCACTGCCGCGCTGATAGATCTCGTTGCATAAATACATAACAAACTTTCTACCGATCCCAAGCCCCTGAAAGTCTGTACGGACGGAGATAATGCTGAGTTCATTACCAGAAAGGTGGCTATAAGCGACGATTTCCCCATTTATTTCGTAGACAAAACGGTCTTCCGCATCCTTATTCCATGCACTTCGTTCTATTTCACTGGGCTGGGCAATCACAGAATCGGGAAAGCACCTGACACGGATGCGCATTTCATGAAAAGCTGTGGCATATAGCGACTGACTAGCAAGATAGTCTTCGTTCGTATACAGCCTCACAGGAAGCTCCTCCAGGGGAAAGGGATCGCCGGTTCGCTCCATCAAAGCCGATGAAAAGTATTTGTCATAACCGAGCTTGCATGCAAACGCGAGAGATGATTGATGACCGGCACGAAAGGAACTCCTTACTTTTTGGGTTCCGCCCGACCGCAATTTGATTTCAGCATACTTTAACATTGCAGAACCGATTCCTTGCCTGCGAAACTGCGGAGCGACAAACACGGTTAAATAGGACTGAGATGCAGGCTCGTTCACTTGGGCCAGTGCAACAAGCTTATCATCAATCAACGCGGTAATAAACAATTCCGGTTCTTCAGCAAGGACGCGAAGGATGTTTTCACCCGCGTCGACGTCATAGCTTAATAATTCTTTTGCGACATTATAATCTTTTTCTCTGAAGTGATCATATCGGATATCTGCTATATTCATCAGCCTTCGATTCCTCCGTTTTTAATAAGGCTCTTAAAAATATTCCTGTTATTTATATTTTGCTTAGGCATACCTCCAACACATTAGGATTCTGATTACAATTTTAACTTAAATCTTGGTTTATAGGTGGTAATAATTGGTTGTAACTATCCTGCCCGTTTGTTCAATAAACCAAAGAGGAGCTGCCGCGAAGCGAGCT
>NZ_WHOD01000027.1 GCF_013141765.1 Paenibacillus foliorum | reverse complement strand
ATCCCTCTAGCTGCAGTATAGCAGACCAGAGGGATTTTTTAAAATATGATAAGGAATGTTTAAAATTCGGAATTCGGCTTATTGAGCAACTAAGTGCTTGTCGCCTTTTTTCCAGTTCATTGGGCACAATCCACCGGATTGCAAAGCTTCCAAAACGCGGAAAGTTTCTTCTACGCTGCGGCCTACATCGTTGTGGTTGACCACTTGATATTTTAATTCGCCTTCAGGGCTGATGATGAACAAGCCGCGAAGAGCGATACCGTCTTCTTCAATCAATACGCCGTAATCGCGTGCAACTTGTTTAGTCAAGTCAGCGCCCAATGGGAAGTTCAATTTACCAAGACCATTGCTGTCAACAGGAGTGTTGATCCACGCACGGTGAGTATGTACACTGTCAACTGATACGCCAAGTACTTCAGCGTCCAATTTCTTGAACTCATCATAGCTTTCGCTCAATGCTGTAATTTCTGTAGGGCAAACAAAGGTGAAGTCAAGCGGATAGAAGAACAATACCAACCATTTACCTTTATAATCGGATAAAGAAACTTTGCCGAAACCTACACCGTCTCCATTAGCTGTTTCCAATGTAAAATCCGGAGCTTGCTTAGCTACCAAACGTTCTGCCATCTGCTTATTTCCTCCTTTTAATACTATTGATTGTTCGACTAAAATCGTAACATTCGACCTCTCGAAAGTCAAGATTATAATGATTATTAATTTATAATGATTATAATCTAACTGACTTATGTTAGGACATGAATGATTTATATCCTACAAAGTAAAGACCCTTAAGCATTCTTGACTGAATGGACCTAAGAGTCTTCACTAAGCTGCAATTCTTATTTTCTAATAGCGTTCACGATCAGTTCACCCATAGCTACTGTTCCAATTGCTTTGCTCTTGTCTACAGCGATATCACCAGTACGATGACCAGCATCCAAAACTTCTTTTACTGCACGTTCAATAGCTTCGGCTGCATCGTGGTAACCGAATGTAAGACGGAACATCAAGGCTACGGAAAGAACGGTTGCGATAGGATTGGAGATACCTTGTCCCGCAATATCCGGCGCTGAACCGTGTACCGGCTCGTACAAACCAAATGCGCCTTCGCCCAAGGAAGCGGACGATAGCATCCCGATGGAACCTGTCAGCATAGCAGCTTCGTCACTTAGAATGTCACCGAACATGTTCTCAGTAACGATAACATCGAAGCTCGAAGGGCGGCGAAGCAATTGCATCGCGCAGTTATCAACCAAGATGTGCTCCAGCTCTACATCTGGGTAGTCAGCAGAGATACGAATTACTGTTTCTCTCCACAAGCGGGATGTTTCAAGAACATTAGCTTTATCAACGGAAGCCAATCTCTTGCTGCGCGTACGGGCAATCTCGAATGCTTGGCGAGCAATGCGTTCAATTTCTTGTACATTATATACGCAAGTGTCAACCGCTTCTTCCCCATGTGCACCCTCACGGCGGAACTTCTCACCGAAATAAATGCCTCCAGTCAATTCACGAACAACGATCAAGTCCGTACCTTCCAATACTTCAGGCTTTAATGTAGAAGCATCCTTCAAGCAGTCAAAAATAACGGCAGGACGAATGTTGGAGAACAGGCCCAGCTCTTTACGAATGCCCAGAAGCCCTGTTTCAGGACGAAGCTCCTTCGGATTGCTGTCCCATTTTGGACCGCCTACAGCGCCCAGAAGAACTGCATCCGCTTTTTTACAAAGCTCCAATGTTTCTTGTGGCAATGGTGTGCCTTTCTCGTCGATCGCGATTCCGCCAAACAAACCGTGCTCAGTTTCAAAACGGTAGCCAAATACCTCTTCCGTTTTTTTCAATACTTTTTCCGCTTCAGCGATAACTTCAGGACCGATACCGTCTCCTGCAATAACTGCGATTTTTTTTACCTCTGCCATTTATATCACTCCTATTTCATAAGTTGTAGATTATATCCTTTGTACCATAATTAGCAGTTCATTACAAAGATATAAAATCTATGATCTTAATAGGAAAAAGCAATAAGCATTCAGACACTCCTTTACAATACCTCTGTTTCTTAACACTCCACTTCCTTTATGGTAAAATTAGGTTATCAAATAAGGTGGTGACCCCGATGGATTTGCTTCGACTAAGAAAGCTTAGAATCAGACAATTAATTATAGTAAACTCATTTGTTTTGATCGCGACGATCTTATTTACTTTTATCATCCATGTTTATTCCCTGTCCATTTTTCAGCGTACCCTAGGCGTTATCATTCTTATCCTGGCCATAATGAATATGTTTTCAAAAACAATGTACTATAATTTGTTTGGATTATTCCCTGCGATGAGAGAACTCATAGCTTACGAGGCGCAAAAGCTAGGAAAGGAATTTACTAAGGTTAGATGGACACAAGCCTCCGCACAGCTCTTTGTGGCATTGATGCTGCTCGCTCAATCCTTTTATCTGAAGATTCCACCTACACTTATATCTCTTCAGGATACTATGCTCTTCACTATTCCTGTCCTTCTTCTCACCATCATTAGTATCAATATCGGTCTAGTCTATCATGTAAAAAAAATAGATAAAGGTACAACAGATTCGTTAAAGGGGTATAATGCCAAATCCATCCTAATAGGACTGTTAATAGGGATACCTACAGGGATTTTAGCAATCATTGTTAGTTTTCTAATTGTTACACTAAAGTAAGCCCTTTGGGCAACAATAGGTAAAGGAGAGATATAGAGCATGTTCAATAACCAATGGACTGCAAGTGCAATTATCGGCATTTCCCTCCTCTTTGTTATCTTAATTATCTTTATTTTTATGAAGATTCGTAAGCGAAATCAAGGCCACTCATTTGCGAAAAGACGTGCTTTGAAACTTAATCGACCGGCATCAGCTTCATCTGGCAAATTACCTCCTTCTAAACAGCAGCAAAGCTGTTCCTACTGCAAACGCAAGGTTAATCCGAAGGAATTGACTTTCTATTCCGGCGTCGAAAAGGTGGTCGGTGTCTGTCGGTCCTGCAGGCCGCAGGCGGAGCGGCAGTCCTTACACAGACTTTAATAGTAAGCACTTGCTAAGTACTTTCACTTTATCAACTATATTCCATGTTGTTTTATCGCTATTAAAGGATTAAAATGATAGTTATATTGTTTAATCAGGAATATTATTTTGTCTAAAGGAGCATCTATATGGATTACCGTTTCTCCGATACTATTGATAGCTTTAAATCTTCTGCTGTGCGAGAAATTTTAAAACTCACTCAAGGAAAGTCCATTATTTCATTAGCTGGCGGACTGCCGAATGAGCAGTATTTTCCAATTGAGGCTGTTCGTGACGCTTTTTTGCGCGTCTTCGAAGAAGGCAAGCAGGTGCTGCAGTATGGCTTAACAGAAGGCTACACCCCACTGCGTCAAAGCATCGCCAAGCACATGGAACGTAAGAACATCCATGTCGGCGTAGATGATATGCTGATAACGACCGGTTCCCAGCAAGCGATTGATTTGCTTACGCGCGTCTACATTGATCCCGGTGATGTCATTCTGGTGGAGCGCCCAACTTACTTAGCTGCCATTCAAATCTTCCAGTCCCACAAAGCGCGCATTGTCTCTGTAGACGGTGATGAGGACGGAATGAATTTAACGGATTTGGAACAGAAAATTAAAGAATATAACGCTAAAATGATCTATGTAGTTCCAACCTTTTCAAACCCTGCAGGCAAAGCCTGGAGCTTGGAGCGACGTCAAGGAACATTAGATATTTGCAAACGCAATAGCGTGCTCATTCTCGAAGATGATCCTTACGGAGAGCTCCGTTTTGGCGGCGGTGAAGCACTGCCGTCGATCTTTTCGTTAGATAAGCATCCACAAGGCAGCGCTGTTCTGTATACGAGTACTTTTTCCAAAATCGTAGCACCGGCTTTACGCACAGGCTGGGCAATAGGCGACCCTGACGTCATTCGTCAAATGACCCGCGCCAAGCAGGCTGCCGATCTGCATTCCAGTACGATGGATCAGCAAGCCTTACACCAATTATTTGAACATTTTGATCTATATTCGCATATCGACCTAGTGCGCAGCGAATACGAAACTCGGATGCACCAGATGGCGGATCTGCTGAATCAACAAAACTGGCCTGGTCTTCACTGGAATGAGCCAAAAGGCGGTATGTTTATCTGGCTGGAGCTTTCAGAGGAGATCGATACGGAGAAGCTAATGAAGCTAGCTGTAGAAGAAGGCGTTGCATTCGTACCAGGCGCGAGCTTCTTTGCAGATGAGCCCAAAAGAAATGCAATGAGACTCAACTTCACTCATACCGATTATGAGCAAATGAAAGAGGGCTTTGCCCGATTAGATCGCGCTATCCAAAAAATGCTGCAAACCGTGTAAGCAGCCTTATACTTTCAAAGACCCTGCTCGTCCGAAACAACGGATAAGCAGGGTTCTTTTGTCTTACATTTACAATTGATAACCCCCGGATGCCCGGGGGTTTATCTCATGCTCTATGGTTTATTCCTATTCCGGAAATGTACCGTTTCCTTAGATATCATAAGTTCATTCTTAGATCCAAGCACGCGAAACGATAACCAACAGAATGAATAAAACCAAGATCACACCCGTGCTTGTGTGCCAACCGCCTAATCCGCAACTTGCGCAACTTGCACCTACTCCAGCTGCCAAACCCATAGATCTCATCCTCCCTTCATAAGGAACTTCTTTATGGTATGTGTCCCTATTGGGTTAGGTTTGGGCTTTTAGCAGAATGGGTATTTGCACTATAAATACAGGCTCATGGTTAACAAAGTGTAAAAATGGCTGTTATTGTTGTATCTACGTTACCGATCCTTATCGTATATCCATTTCTGCAAAAATATTTCGCCAAAGGGGCTTTGGTCGGCTCAGTCAAAGGCTAAAACCAGTATTAAAGATGGCTCACTCCTTGGGGAGGAGCTCGTTTGCCAAGTTTAAGCTCAGCTTCAACAATAAAACTTGTACGAGCTTATTCACAGTATACAAAAACACCCCGGTACTTCGCCTGAGTTCAGGCTTAGTATCGGGGTGTTTCTGTTAACGCTGTTTTTAGATCAAGGTTACATTATCACGGCTATTGCGGGCAGGCGATTTGCGTTTCTCAATCAAACGATTGATCGCGTCAATATACGCCTTCGCGCTTGCTTCCAAAATATCCGTGCTTACGCCGCGGCCTTGAACGGAGTAATCGCCTTGGCGCAGTACAACGTGCACCTCGCCTAGCGCGTCCTTGCCTTGGGTAACGGATTTGATCGAGTAATCTTCCAGCTCGACATCTTCCTGCGTTACCTTATCGATTGCTTTATAGATTGCGTCCACGGAACCATTGCCGACAGCCGCTTCTTCTGCCGTACCGCCCTCAATCGTCGTAACGCGGATAGTCGCTGTAGGAACCGATTGATTGCCATAGGACAGCTGCATTGTATCCAACACAAACACTTCCGGCGTTTCGATCAATTTCTCTTCGATCAAGGCACGAATGTCCTCGTCGGTTACATTCTTCTTCTTATCCGCCAAGTCTTTAAACTTAGCGAATGTTGCATTCAACAGCTCATCGTTCATATCGTAGCCCATGTCAACCAGCTTCTCACGGAACGCGTGGCGTCCGGAATGCTTGCCCAGTACGAGCTTGCTATCCTTCAAGCCAATCGTTTCAGGCGACATGATTTCGTATGTCGTCTTCTCCTTGAGCATACCATCCTGGTGAATTCCGGACTCATGTGCGAACGCATTAGCGCCTACAATCGCTTTATTGCCAGGAACGACCATACCTGTCAGCTTGCTCACCAAACGGCTTGTACGGGCAATCTCACCCAATACGAGTGAGGATTTCGCTTGGAAGAAATCTTGACGCGTTTCCAACGCCATAACCACTTCTTCCAGTGAAGTATTCCCTGCACGTTCACCGATACCATTGATCGTACCCTCGATTTGATCAGCACCGTTTAACACAGCAGCCAACGCATTAGCCGTAGCCATTCCTAAGTCGTCATGACAGTGGGCGCTTAGCTGAATTTTTTCGATCCCAACTACATTTTCCTTCAACGTCTTGAAAATGTTACCGAATTCGCTCGGGTTCAAATAACCGACCGTATCCGGAATATTAACAACCGTCGCACCCGCACGAATAGCCATAGCCGTTACTTCACATAAAAAGTCCAGCTCGGTACGGCCGGCATCCTCAGGCGAAAATTCGATTTTGTCAAAATACTTCTTCGCATAACGAATCGCGGCTTCAGCCGTTGCCAGCACCTGCTCCTTCTCCATACGCAGCTTATGCTTGCGGTGAATAGGGGAGGTAGCCAGAAATAGGTGAATACAAGGGTCTTGAGCTCCCTTCAGCGCTTCGTGCACGGCATCAATATCCTGCTCGCGCGAACGCGCTAAGCCGATAATAGAAGCGTTCTTGACGGCACGAGCTACCGCATTCACACCTGCCAAATCACCAGGAGATGCAGCCGGGAACCCGGCTTCGATACGATCGACCCCCAGCTTTTCCAGCTGCAGCGCGATCTCCACCTTCTCTTGCATGTTTAGATTCACACCCGGCGATTGCTCCCCGTCTCTCAACGTGGTGTCGAATATGTAAATTTTTCTCATGGGTTGGGTCACCTCCTAAGAGTTTCGTAACATTAGCTACATTCTTCTAAAGTCCTTCGCAACGAGGGTATTTATTCACCGTACCTTTAAGCAGAAAAAGGTACGGCTCGAAGGTGAGAAAAAGAACATTCCCCATTATCTTCAAGCCGACCTCATTCAATACTATATTACCACAAACGGTCCAACCTTATTTTTTGATCCAGTGCATCATTTCACGAAGTTGGGAACCTACTTGCTCAAGCGGATGCTCGGATTCTAAACGGCGAGTAGCTGTAAGGAATGCACGGCCGGATTGATTTTCCAAGATGAAGTCGCGTGCAAATTTACCTTGTTGGATATCGGTAAGCACGTCTTTCATTGCTTTCTTCACTTCGTCAGTGATGATGCGAGGTCCAGTTACATAGTCACCGTACTCAGCTGTATTGGAGATGGAATGTCTCATTGTAGCAAGACCACCTTCATACATCAAGTCAACGATCAACTTCAATTCGTGCAAGCACTCAAAGTATGCCATTTCAGGAGCATAGCCTGCTTCCACCAATGTTTCGAAACCTGCTTTAACCAATGCAGAAGCACCGCCACAAAGAACTGCTTGCTCACCGAACAAATCAGTTTCTGTTTCTTCACGGAACGAAGTTTCGATAACGCCCGCGCGTGTGCAACCGATACCTTTAGCATAAGCAAGACCGATTTCTTTTGCTTTACCGCTTGCATCTTGCTCGATAGCGATAAGTCCAGGGACACCAAAGCCTTCTACGTATACACGACGAACCATGTGGCCCGGGGATTTAGGTGCTACCAAGAATACGTCTTTGTCTGCGGATGGAGCAATTTGGCCGAAGTGAACGTTAAAGCCATGGGAGAACATGATTGCTGCGCCATGCTTCAGGTTCGGCTCGATTTCATTCTTATATACGCTAGCTTGAGTTTCGTCAGGCATCAAAAGCTGTACGATATCAGCAACTTTAGTTGCTTCTGCTACGGAGTATACATCAAATCCGTCGTTTTTAGCTTGCTCGAAGGATTTACCTTGACGAAGACCGATGATCACTTTCAAGCCGCTGTCGCGAAGATTTTGTGCTTGAGCGTGGCCTTGGCTTCCGTAACCAATAATAGCGATTGTTTTACCTTGTAATACGTTAAGATCTGCATCTTTTTCATAATAAGTTGTAACTGCCATGGATAATAGTTCCTCCTTTAATTTAAAAACCCTGTGAGTGGGCGATATAACGGACAACCCTTATCGGGAAAGCTGAAGGATTGTGCTACGCTGCATAACCGTTAAATAATTTTACCGTGCAACCAGCAGCAGTCGATACTTTCGCTATCGTAATCATACACGAAGGTTACCCGCTGTATCCCCCACTCCAAGGTACATTTTACTCTAAAACTGCGTTCTAGAAAACCTTATGAGTACTTTTTTATTTAACCGCTCCACGAATCATCGCTGTAACGCCAGTTCTTGAAATCTCACGGATACCGTATGGCTTCAATAATTCGATCATCGCATCGATTTTTAGTGAATCTCCTACTACCTGTACAATTAATGAACTTGGACCGATATCAACAACAGACGCACGGAACGTTTCAACTACACCCAGTACTTCCGGACGAGCACTTGGCTCCGCATTGACCTTAATCAACGCTAGCTCGCGTGCTACCATTGGGTTAGAGCTCAGGTCTATAACCTTAATGACATCAATTAGTTTGTACAGCTGCTTGGAAACCTGCTCCAACGTTTTTTCATCGCCTGTAGTTACGATTACCATGCGGGACAAGCCCGATTCCTCGGACTCGCCTACGGTAATGCTCTCAATGTTAAAGCCTCTGCGGCCGAATAAACCGGAAACCCGCTGAAGCACGCCAGGCTGATTGTTTACTAATACGGAAATGGTATGTCTGTGGCTCATTCCGAATCCCCCATTATCATTTGATCTATCGTCGAGCCTTGTGTAACCATCGGATACACATTTTCGCCTTTACGGACGAAAAATTCGACGAGTACCGGACCTGGGGTGTCCAGCGCTTCCTGCCAAACACGGCGGGCTTCTTCTTTATTCGTTGCTCTCAAGCCCTTAACGCCGTAGGCTTCAGCCAGCTTAACAAAGTCCGGACTGCCGGCCAGGTCGATGTGGCTGTAGCGGTTGTCGTAAATGATCTCCTGCCACTGACGAACCATTCCCAGCACCTGATTGTTGATAACCACAATTTTCACGGGAATTTTGTTAATAGCACAAATCGCCAGCTCCTGAGAACACATCTGCATACCGCCGTCACCATTAATGGAAACAACCAATCTATCAGGATGCGCTACTTGAGCACCGATGGCTGAAGGGAAGCCGAAGCCCATTGTTCCCAAGCCTCCGGATGTAATCCAAGAACGAGGATGATTGAACTTGTAGTATTGTGCAGCCCACATCTGATGCTGCCCAACATCTGTCGTTACAATAGCATCACCTTTGGTTGTTTCGTGAATCATTTCAATTACATATTGAGGCTTCAGCTCCGTATCGGAATCAATATACCGCAGCGGACGGTTGCGCTTGTTCTCCGAAACTTCCTTAATCCACGCTTCCGATTTGGAAGGCTTCACTTTTGGCAGTGCCAATTGAAGCACAGCTTTTACATCACCCACAACCGGAATGGTTGCTTCTACAATTTTACCGATTTCGGCTGGATCTACATCGATATGAACGATCTTCTTCGCCTTCGGTGCAAAACCGTCCACCTTCATGGTCACACGGTCATCAAAGCGTGCGCCGATAGCAATCAACAGATCGCAATCCTGCAGAGCATGGTTCGCTGTATAGGTTCCATGCATTCCCGGCATTCCAAGCCAGAGCTCATGAGCGCTCGGGAAGCCTCCCAGACCCAACAGAGTAGTTGTTACAGGAATCCTTGTTTTATCTACGAACTCCAAAAGCTCCTTGGAAGCATCTGCATATACTACACCGCCACCGGCCAGAATGATCGGACGTTCTGCCTCTGCAATTGCCTCCAGCATTTTGTCCACTTGAAGCTTATTCGGCTGAACCGTCGGGTTGTAGCCGCGAATTTCAACCTTCTCCGGATAATAGTAAGGCGCCTGTGCATTGGATACGTCCTTAGGGATATCGATAAGAACCGGTCCTCTGCGACCTGTGGAAGCAATATGGAAGGCTTCTTTAATAACACGCGGCAAATCCTTAACATCACGTACCAAGTAGCTGTGTTTCGTAATCGGCATCGTAATTCCAGTAATATCCGCTTCCTGAAAAGCATCCGTTCCAATCACACTTGTTGCAACATTACCTGTGATGACAACAAGCGGCACCGAGTCCATGTAAGCTGTAGCAATACCAGTGACAAGGTTCGTAGCACCAGGACCAGAGGTCGCTATACATACGCCCACCTTACCTGTGGAGCGTGCATAACCGTCTGCGGCGTGAATAGCTCCCTGCTCGTGGCGGGTTAGCAAATGATTGAAATTCGGATTACCGTGCATAGCATCGTAAATATATAAAACGGCTCCACCTGGATAACCAAAGACGCAATCCACGTCCTCTAACAGCAAGCTGCGAAGCAGCATTTCCGACCCCGTAACGACATCCGGCTGAAGCAGTTCCTTGTGCAGCTGTTCTTTTGACTTTTGTGTGGTTTGAACGATCATTGATTTTGTCCTCCTCCCGTAAACTCAAAACGCGAAAAACCCCTCTCATCCCAAAACGCCATAAATAGCGTCTGAAGGGACGAAAGGGGTTCTAATCTTCCGTGGTACCACCCAGAGTTTGTTAAATGCCTCACAGCAAATAACCTTAGCAGGTACGCGACTTAATAAATAATAGTCGTTATACCTTCAGCACGGTAACGTGTGCTATTCCGATTTTCCCTAATAGCTATGCCAATAAGACATACTTTTCAGGAAAACAGCTCCGAGGTGAGCTCGTACATAAGGGATTAATGGCATAGGTTTCAGCAAATCCTCTGCTCTCTGAACATAAGTGCCCTTATAACTTCGTCCTCATCATAGCCGATTGAATCTGTGTGCTTTTTCAATATTATAGTCCGAATTGGATCAAGAGTCAAGCAGAATTCCAAATCTGTTACATGGTGTCTGCGAGCCTGTCAATTCCCTTTTCTCAAATGAGAATCCTTCCACAAGCTCTTCCCTTTATATTTACTTTTTAATTGTTAACTGCTCTCCGTCCTCTGCCTTTATGCGGTATAAACGCCATTCTCCCTGGAAATCTTTCACAAGCTCGGTCCATGCCGTCCCTTGTTTGAACAGATCGGGATACTTTTCATGAATAACTTGAAGTACGGATCCTTTTTGCTTGGACACGAGGATATAATCGACTTTAAAGCTTCGTGGATCATCCAATGCCTGAGTAAAGTTCCTGTCATTGGTTATGATCCATTGCCGGGGATAAGTGCTGTTGAGCAAAACCGAATATGCGCTGTATGAGTCCGTTAGTATTATTGGCTTCTTGTCTAATTCGCTCGAGCTTATAAGCTCATCTGTGTACCGGGAGACTTCCTTGGCGATACGCAAATCTTTCAACGTACCGCTCTCCTCGATGTGAAACGTTTCGTATTCGTCCGGAGATAGCTTCTGATTGTTCATATCGCGAATAACGAAAGACGACATTAACATCGAGATCAGCAGCAAGGCTCCCAGCGTATACACGAATCTTGCTCTGCGCAGCAGCGATAGCTCATAGGGCAACCATGCCGCAGCAATAACGAAGGGGTATACGAAGAAACGAAGCCAGCCAAAGGACGAGCCTTTCATAAGCATAACCGCTTGCATAGCCGGTATGCTGGCAACCAGCACAATCAGAACGAGAGTGTCCCATCGTCTCCAATACCCAGCCAATAAACGCGTAAACAAGATACACAAAAACGGGAGTGAAAACCAGGCCGACTTGCGCAGGACAAGCGAGACAACGCCCACTTTGCTGCTGATAAGTTCCTTGAACTCATTCGTAATATTACCCGAAAACGCCATATTCGAGTAACCCGAACGAAAAAAGAATAACGCGTCGCCCATCATCGAATAGTTGAGCTGCATCCAGACTAGCCCAGAAAAAACAGCTGGGCAAAGCGCCACCAGCAGCGTCGCTTCCACACGGGTCAAGCTCTTCATTCCGAACAACCTCGTTCGATTGGCGGCAATCCGATTGCGATAGTTATAGTCCATCACTAGGATGATCAGCGATACGGCCAAAGCAGCCCCTAGCGCAACAGATTCGTAGCGGATCCAGAAGCCGAAAGCGAGCATAAATCCCATGGTAATGACATGCGACGGGGTTCCCTCCTGCATCCACCTTGTCAACGAGATAACCATCCCTATGATGAAAAATGAAAACATCGCCTCACTCATTCCGTTAGCTCCATAAATAAACACGAACGGGTTAAATGCATAGCTGAGGGAAATAAAGAGCGATAACATAATAGAGTTAGTGCAGTGACGAGCGTACTTATACAACAGTACAGCGCACCCTGCGGAGAAAACCGCCGTTACGAAGTTGGAGGCCAGTCCCGAACTGGCAACTTCCGGCAAGACAGGCCAAAGTAACAGCGGGATTAGTTCCAAAATACTTGGAAGCGGATTCCACACAAATCCGATTGCGCCTAAATGAGGGTCGCGGCTATAGAGTACATAAAAGGCGTTAGCGACACGACTTATGGCATCATAATATACAAATTGTCGAATATGAGCGAAATAGACGCCCAGCCCCATTTCTAGACTGAACACGATCAAAAATAGGAGCCCCATTCCTAATACGTTGACTGACGTTTTTTTATGCAAGACCTGCTCACACTTCCTTTATAAGATAACCTTTATCGAAGCCACTCAAAGACGAGCGACCGCGATTGATCGAATTCTTTCGTTGAGATAACTTTCGTGTCTTAAATTTAATGGAGAGTTAGCCTATCCTTGTAGTAAATTTTTTCAGATGGCAGCTTGTCTAATGTAATGACATAGGGATGATTGTATGCATACTGAATATGATCAACACTATTCTCATTGCCGTCCATGATATGGTTTAAGTGCCATGTAGTAAAGTACGACCAGCCTACACGCAAATTTTGCAGCTGCTGTGGATCTGGAATCGGTCCATTCTCCGTGAGCGCCACAAGCTTGCTGCCATTCACCAGTTTGACCGAATTATCGTAATGGATCATAAGAGTTCCATAGTTACCTGCTTGAGCATATTTATCAATCCCTACAATATCGACATAATCATCGCCGGGATACCAGTCCCCAGAATTGGCGGCATCGATGGAGGTCCATACCCATATGAGATTGTCCAACCCATGGTAATTAACCAATCGGTCGAATAAAAGCCGGTACAATATTTTTGCCGGTCCCGGACCCTGCTCCCCCCACCAGAACCATTTACCCTCAGCCTCATGAAGCGGCCGCCACAATACCGGTATACCCGCATCCTTCAGCTTGCCGAGTGAAGCCGCGATTCGGTCAATATCCTCCAATACAAGCTCATGCTCCACAGTACCGGGAATTATCGCCTGAGCGATATCGAAGGTCGTAGAATCGGATAAATAATGATAGCCCCCCGCCGGTGCCATCCAATGCCATTCGGAAGTCAGTAAACCTCCCCTCTCTGCCCATTCGAGTGCCAGCTCATCAAGTCGGGTTACTTCTATGCCGATCATCGCAGGCAGCTTGCCTGAGGCAGACAAGATATAGTCCAGTTCTTCCCGCGAATTCGTCTGTTGGCCGGCTATAACTGCTTTGCCATATTGCTCGGTCAAGTAATTCATTAAACCTTGCGCTTCTTTCGATGGATACCGTGTTGCAAGCTGAGGCTTCACATGAGCAGCTTCCTGACGGATTTCCAGCTTGCCAACCTTTATGTAATCAACATCGATATAGCCCCAATCTTTGCGCAGCTCCACCCTGTTGAAACCCGTTTGCAGCACGAGACAGCCAAAATTAAGTTCAGTGAACCGGTCGGTTTGAGGAAATTCCTTCTCTCCTGCGAGTTGTTCATTGAGGAAAAGTTTGTTCGTTTTATTTCCGAATGGTGATGAATAAGAGATGGTTAACGGATAGCACCCTGTTTCATCTGCCCTAATGTTGAATACAACCGAATCACCAGCTTCGTCGAATCCTGACACATACCCGGTACCAGAGTATCCGTTTGTAACCTTGACATTGGTGAAATAGGTGCCACTGAGAAAGGCATCCTCAGCCTCATAAATAATAGCTTCGCCAACCTGCTTTCCCTTTGTAGGCGACGCTTCTGTAAACCCTAGCATCAGCACGCTTACTGCAAGTGCAGCGGCATGCAATAAGCGGCCTTTTCGACCACTCCAGCTTTTCTTGGCCACCAATCCTATCAACTCCTCTTACCAAAGCTGACTTTTTGAACTTACACAATTACTACTCCCCGCTCCAGCCATACACTTCAAATTCATAAATCCGCGCTGCTTTATCATCATTCTGGGTCGGATTCGTGATGACAAGTCTGACATATTTGGCTGAAACTTCGGCTATCGAACGGTCGGTAATCGCCTCCGTATTTCCCGTTACGTAGTCGGCATCCATCCATTGGATCCCGTCCATACTTACCTGAAGACCAAAATCTTTCGTATTATACATCGGCCATTCGGCGACTCCGGCATGCTTCACCACCCAGCGGCTTATTGTATGCGCGCCGCCCAAATCGACCTGCAGCGTCTTGTCTTCGTTAGAAGCATAACACCATTTCGTCCAATCGTTTCCATCCGCTGCCAACCCCGAAGTCTCCGTAGTTTGGCAGCTGCCCTCAGCCTTCATCAGTTTGCCGAATGCTAGATTGGTCGGCTCGTTTTTACCGATTGGACCGAAGGATGGTGAGATATTTTGAATACCAGTGCCCCACGTACCAGGGGAACTTCCCACTGAAAACTCCAGCTTGGAGCTTTGCTTCGACGTTAGTTCCTGCAGGGAAATCCAGGTGGAAGCATAGTCACTGCCATTTAGCCGTGTCTGATGAATGTATGAATCGGATACCTCTCCGCGCCGTGTTTCGATACGAATGCTTTTGTTATCCGCCAACTGAATATCGATCTTATCAAACAAAGGAGTAAACAAAGTAAAACCGCCAACCCCCGGTATAGCCGGGTACAAACCGAGCGCTGCCCACACGTACCAGGCTGATGCAGTTCCAGTATCATCGTTGCCAGGTATGCCGTCTTTCCTGGCGCTCCATTGCGTACTCAGGATATCGTGCAGCTTCTCCTGAGTTTTCCAAGGCTTGCCTGCCCAATTGTATAGAAATGGTGTTACCATACCCGGTTCATTTCCCGACCACCAGTAGGGAGAATCGATGGGCCAACCGTCTTTTTTGAATACGGACAAATGATGATCAAGCCTGGAAGAAAACGCCTCTTCTCCTCCCATTAGACGGATCAGCTCGGCAATGTTATGCGGTACTGACCAATTGTATTGGGCCGCGTTACCCTCCGTAAATCCATCCGAGCTTGTAGGTGAAAAAGGAACTATCCATTCGCCTTCCTGGTTTCGTCGCTGAAAATATCCTCCGTCAGCAGCTGCCGACGAATTAAACAAAGAAAAAGCATGCTGCGACCGGTTACGGAAGTAACGGAAACTTTCATCGTCCCCAAGGGAGCGACTGAACATCGCAATTGCAAAGTCCGTCATCGCATATTCCAACGTAGCCGAAACCGAATCCACGTATTCGCTCCTCATATAATGTTCAAGCCCCCACCACTGGGCTCCGTTGTTGTCCGCACTTGAAGCTCTCGGCATCGTGTCAAGGGAAGTGGCTGCTTCGATAAATTTTGTTTTTACTTCGACTGTATCAAACTGCCGCGCTCCGAAAGCAAAGGCATTTGCAATATAGAGCGGCGCCGGATAAGTAGCCATTATATTCGGATCGTCGTTATAATAGCTCCATCCCGGAAAACCTCCTGCTTCTGCAGTCGTTTGCCGAGAATTCACCAGAAGCGAATTTACCATATCCGAGGCAACATCAGGAGCGAGGAGAGCCAGAAGCTGCGGCTGTGTCCGGTAAGTATCCCACAACGAAAACGTCGCATACATGTTGCGTCCTTGTTCCATTGTATAAATTTGATCGTCAAACCCGGGATATTGCCCGTTCACGTCATTAAATATCCCCGGCTGCAAACATGCATGATACAAGGATGTGTAGAATAGCTTCCTGCTGTCTGCAGATCCTCCTTCAACCTGAATACGGCTCAACAGTTTATTCCAGGCCGCCGCCGTTTCGGTGCGTACCGCTTCCAAGTCCCGGCCCTGTATCTCAGTAACCATATTGAGCTTGGCATTGTCCACACTGACGAAGGATAGACCCATTCTCATAGTAACCGTAGTACTTTTTTTAGTATCGAATCGGACGTAAGTCGCCGCCTGATCTCCACTGATGAAGCCATTTCCTTCAACGCGCTTTCTCTCATCCCAAGTACCGTAATTAGCGAAAGGCGTATCAAATTGTGCATAAAAATATAGTTTGTATGTATTGGAACTGTTGCAGAAGCCACCGCTTGAAGAATGCCCGCTAATGGTCCGGGTAGCAGGATCTATGGTCAGAGCGGATGAAGCTGACTGCACAGTATTATTAGGAGGCACAATAAGTATGGACGCTTGTTCTTCCGCAGCAGGAAATACGAACCTTCCAAGACCGGAACGCGTGGCTGAGGCAAGTTCTACTTCCACGCCAGAAGAAGAAAGTTCCGCTTTATAATAGCCGGGAGAAGCTGTTTCCCTTCCTTTTATATGCTGATAAGCCTTTTGGTTATGTACGGGGGATTGCAGCAGCGGTTGGACGCTCGGGATGATCGGAATATCAGAAGCGGCATCACACCCTACTCCGCTCAAATGAGTCAGACTGAAGCTTTGAATATATGGATTATCTCCATTATAGCCCGCTCCTCCCGGACGGTCCCCCGTATCTGGACCAAGCTGTATCATACCGAACGGCGCCTGCGCCCCCGGGTAGGTATGACCAGCCCCTGTCGTGCCGATAAACGGATCGACGTAGGAGGTTAACGGTAATCTGCCATCCTCAAGCGGTTCTGCGTAGCTATATGAGGGAGCCCAGCTCGCTGTTACCGCCATCACCGCAATAAGCAGGATAAGGAGCAGTACCGATATTTGTTTGACAGTTCGGTTCATGCGGCACAGCACCTCCGGGAAGTCGAATTCTAGGTTGTTCATTAAGCGTGTACTTTGTATACTAGTACTAAACCCCAGATTAGGGATATTGAGGTAGTCTAATGCCACGTGTCAATTTAACGAAGAAGTATACCAAGATGTATCTTTTGTTGTTCATTCTTACGTTCGCTGCTGAATTTGCTTTCGGCTATTACTTGACCTGCATCAGAGGTTACGTCGCCGGGGATGCTATTAGCCGGGTAGCAAATGCGTTCTACATCTCGCACAGCCGACATCCACACCTCGCGGCGATTGGATTCGTATGGAACCCGCTTCCCAGTCTCATTGAATGGGTATGGCTATGGTTTTGGCCGATATTTCCTAAGCTTGCTTCCAATGCTTTAGCTGCAGTACTGACGACAAGCTTATTTGCTGCAGGAACAGTCGTGCTGCTGCTGCAAAATCTTATCCGATTCGGCTTGCCCACACCCCTCAGCGTCTTATTCTGTATACTCTATGCGCTGAATCCGTTTCTATTTTTATACGGAGCTAACGGTATGACCGAAGTGATGTTTACCTTCTTCCTCGTTGCAACAGTAACAAGCCTAAGCAGGTGGCTGGAAGACGAAGCTTCTCGACATATTATCATGCTGAGCATGGCATTGGCTCTTGCTTTCCTCGTGCGTTATGAAGCAATACCCTTAGCCGCAGCAGCGGGATGCAGTATGCTGATCGCCATCTTCTTCATTCCGTCGAAACATATAAGCCGGGCCGATAATAAGGCTTCCTTCAAATATTTGCGCAGCGAAGGCAGTATCATTGTCGCATTGACACCGTTTGTTTATACATGCTTAATCTGGATTTTTCTTAACTATATGATTATGGGAAATCCATTTTTCTTTTTTAATTCCAATTATTCCAATCTTTCCTTTAGCGAAGCGCTCTCTGGGAACGACCAGTTTAGCCGCATGATAGGCAACCCTGTTAACATAATCTCTTATGTTGCGTTCAAATCGTCTTTTTTTAGTGTACCGCTGCTAATTATTGTACTGTTCCGACTGGTAACCCGCAAGCTACTTCAATGGGATATGCTCATTTTCATCGGTATTTTGCTATCTATTCCGGCACTGCAGTCCGTGATGCTCTACAAAGGTACATCTTATGGCTGGCTGCGGTTCTTCTTCTATATTTTTCCTATCATGGCTGCATGGCTCCCTTATGAAATTGTTCGGCTGAAGCTAAATGCCAAATTCGTTTTATCCGTACATCTGATCGGACTTGTAGTAACCGGCGCTTTGGTCGCTTACGCGATGTCCGATCCATCCCGCGCTTCAGAAGAATACGATACATTCAACTACGGCAAAAACTATAATGAGCAGCAAATTGCAAAACAAATCGCCCAGTATATAAACGATGAGTTGCCCGATGACCTGATTTTGCTCGACTCGTTCACCGATTTCCAAGTTATTGTCAATACAAATAAGCCGTCAAATCTCGTGATAACAAGCGACCTTGATTTTTTGAAAATCCTGGCTAATCCAGCTGAGTTCCAGGTCAGCTATATCTTGGTTCCTCCTCCCATTGAAGGAGGGCTTATCAATGCTATTAATAAGCAGTATCCGTCTCTGTATGAACATGGAGGCCACTGGGTCACATTGGAAAAACAATTCGAAGATTACCGGAAACTGTATAAAGTGATTGGAGCAGTCGATTCCGGCATGCAGCAGCCCTAAGCAGGACAATCCCACTGAATAAAAAATAGGAAAAACCATGCCCGCTCAAATCAATGGCAGCACATGGCTTTTCTTTTTACAGTTTAAACTTGCCTGATGAATGATGCGGCTGCTCCTTATTCAAAGAATCTACGTCCAAAAAACCTTCTACATTTGCTTTCCTAGAAAAAGTCCAACTATCGTTAAGGCTATAATTCCACAGTATGCCACCTATAATGCCAATCCAACCGGAGAGTAGGTAGTTAACAAGTAGCCAATGATAAAGCGCATAGACAAGCCCGCTGGACAATAAAATCCCGCCAACGCTTACGACGGAAAACTTGATGAATCGAGCCCAATGCGAATCCACCTTGCTATAGCTCCATGTAAATCGATTATTCAATACAAAATTGCTTATCATTGAAACGATCGATGCCACCACAAATGCGGTAACTATGTTGAGACTCGCCTGAACAAGTGAAACATACACAGTGGTATTGACTAAAACGCCGCTTCCTCCTACAATGCAAAATTTCCAGAAACGAAAATCCTCCTCGCTTCCAATCACCAATTTTGCTATATGATGAAGATAACGGAACTGCTCCTGCAGACTCATCTTTGAATCTCCCAGATCACGAGCGACGAAAGTATACGGAATCTCCGCTACCTTGTCTACACGACCGCGTACCAATATTTCCAGCATAATTTTCCAGCCAATCGGATCGAAATGCAGGCCGTCCACCACTCCGCGCCTTACGGCAAATATGCCACCAGTAGGGTCCGTTACATGTCGGGCTCGCTTCAAGGCGAGTCGAGCTATGCTGCGCGCTGTCCAGGAAACGATTTTACGGCTCCAGCTCAAACCTCCGTCTTTGCCTCCTGGCACAAAACGAGACGGTATGACCATATCATTGCCCTGCAATATACTCTTCATCATTTCCGGGATCATCTCCGGCGGATGCTGCAGATCCGCATCCATAACAATAAAGACATCCCCGGTTGCCTGCCGAAAGCCTTCAAGCACCGCAGTCGCAAGCCCTCTGCTATTGGTCCTGTGCACATAGGTAAATCGGCTATCGCTTAGCCGGAGCTCTTCGAGCAGCTCGGGGGTGTTATCCGTACTGTCATCCACATAAATAACCTCGAACAAATAGGTCGAGCTTTCCAGAACAGCTTGTAGACGGTGAGCAAGCCTGATCACATTGTTACCTTCATTGTAAGACGGCACAATAACGCTAATTTTCATTTCCCATCCTCTGCCTCATCGCGAAATTTGTTACTCCTGCACCGCTTCTCCGGCGTTTGCGTCCGGGGTATGCTTGCCAAGTCCGTGCGTCGTCTTCTCCCAATAAAACGGCTTTGTGATCAACTGCCACGCTGCCTTAACAGCAGCCAAGCTCATTAACACCCAATAGATAGGTGTCAGTAATGCATATTTAACTAAACCATAGGAAAACACATACTGCTGCCGTTTCTCCAACTCGTAGATGACCCAGTATACCCCTGCCACATTACTAAAAACGAATAAAAAGTTACCTATCATAAATTCAGCCGAAGCCATATAATAAATCGGTCCCGGAAAAAACTGCGGAATCCAGTCCATTTTCCAGCCGTACCACAAAATGATCATTACCCAATAAATCGGATTTAACAACGGCAGCATCGGAGTTGCAAGCACCATAACCTGAAAGCCCCAAAAACCTTTCGTGCCAATCTCCCGCCATAAACGGATAGGATTTCTCATATGGACCAGCCATGTTTGCATATATCCTTTAATCCAGCGAGATCTTTGACGAATCCAGTTCCCCGTGCGGCTGTTTGCTTCTTCCCATGTCCGTGAATCGACAATCGCTGTCGTATAGCCTGATTTGTACAAACGAATTCCTAAGTCAGCATCCTCTGTTACGTTATAAGGATCCCATGCGTTAATTTCCTTGAGCACGGACATTTTAAAATGATTGGACGTTCCGCCGAGTGGTATCGGAATATTAAGCTGCATAACCCCAGGCAGCAGCAGCTCGAACCACATGCTGTATTCATGCGTAAACCAGCGTGTAAGCAAATTCTGATCACTGTTGAAATAGTTCAATTTCGCTTGAATGCAAGCCAGGCTGTCAGGACCTTGCACAAATGCGGCATGAACCTTCTTTAGCTGATCGGGATCCGGACGATCCTCAGCATCATAGATAACTACATATTCTCCACGAGCTCGGATCAACCCGTAGTTACAGGCTTTTGGCTTCGTCTTGGGCAAGCTGTGCGGCACAACTATCGTCGTATAATAAGCCGGGAGATTCATACTTTTCAGCAACTGCTGTGCTTCGACATCATCTTCCTCAATCAGTAATCTAACATCCAGCTTGGCCTTAGGATAATCCAACTGTTCTATGTTGTTTAGAAGATAAGGAATAACTGCACTTTCCTTGTACATCGGAACCAAGATTGTATAAATAGGGAGTGTTCGCTCATCGACCGCATCCACTTCTTCTTTCGTAAATCGGATTTGCGCGTTGTCTCGTGTGCCGTACATAACTATCAAAAATTTAAATAATGTCATCGAAAAATAAAAAGTTTGGATAAGGACATTGACGATAATAAGCGTATGAAACCAGTCCAGTGCAAGACAAACTAAAAGAAACAGCACGGAAGCAGCGGCGGTGGTCAATTGAGGAACCGTGAAGGTTATATGAGCAGAATTTTGTGGCTGCTCGTTCACTAGTTTCTGAGTGCTCTCCACCATCAGCTCTGATTGATATACTTGCGCCCAGAAATATTCCATCTCTTCGCGGGTTGCCAGCACTTGTTCAAGCGGCAGTCCCAATAGTGCTTCGATTGACCGCTGAGCCTCATCCGACAATGGACTTCCTACTGCCACCAAATAGCGGTTCAAGTCCTGACTGATCACAACAGCGTCGTATTGTCTGGCTAAATATTCCGGTAACTTGATCAAATCCACGAAGTCGAACTCCGAACCAATCCGACCGAGGTTATTTTGCGTTGCTATATAGCGGTACAAACTCTCCGGCTCAATAATCCGCATCGACATAAGAATATCGCCAAGCATTCCGCCGCTCTTCCGCTGAAACTCCAGTGCTTGATTTAACTCCTCTTGTTTGATAGCGCCAGTATTGACAAGCATGTCGCCGAGTCTGCCCTTTTGGGTTTTGCCATCCAGCAGGACTGATACTCTCCGTTTATCAACAAAGCCCATCTCAGATACAATATCACCAAGCCGTCCTCCGAATTTCTTTTGATGTGCCATGGCCTCTTCCAACTGTTTCTCGGTAACCAGCCCTTCGGCTACCATCAGGTCGCCCATCCTCAACTTCGGCTTCTTGGGACCATTGTCCATATCAGGCTTAAAGCCCTCTCGTTCAAGCAGTTCGAGCTTATGTGCTATCAATTCATTAACATAGTCTTCTTTACTTTCATATTCACGTTTCAAATACTCCAGTTGTTTTGCCAGTTCCTGCAGTTGCTTCTCTTGCTCCTGACTTTCAACCTCATTCAATTCCCATTTATAACGAACCCGCTCTTCCAATCCTCTGGCATGCTTGTCGGTCAAACTTCTGCGGAGCCCTAGCCAAGCGAAACCGAAAGATGGTTCTAATTCTCGTTTCTTTGAATCCATTGCTTCAAGCTCGTTTCCAGTTGATTCAACTCAACTATCTTTTGCTTCATATCATTGATTTCGTACAGCAGCTCCGCTTCCTTCAGCTTATACGATTGCTTATTCATTTCACGCTGCTGGTTCAGAGTCGCCTCTTCTGCTTCCAATGAGGCAAAATAACGTTCCGCCTTAATACGGTTATAACCGATCAGCGCTTTTTCTCTCACATTATTCACTCCTTATTTGGATTGGTTAACAGCAGTCATGATCTCTATGAAATCAACCACTCCTTCTATAGCTCGAAAAATCACTGTATCACCTTGACCTTGTTCTAATACATCCTATGAATTCTACGTAGTTTATTAGGAATTGGATCACATTCAATTCAGACATAAGCCAAAAGACCCATTACTGAAACAATAAGTCCTAAGACCCATTCGTTTTTATTAATTTCATGATAACATATTTAATTTATAAAAAAATTAAGTAAATATTAGATATTCATTAAGTTGTAGTCAATTCAAAATCATTTGTTAGAATTTTGTTAACTTAATTTTCGAATTCCAACTTCTCAGTTTATCATACAGCTAGTCATCTGAACAAAAACTAAACAGCATTAAAGATAATTAACCGCACTTCCGAGTTCCAAAACTTGAATTCTTTGTTATTTGCTCAGCATTAAAGATGTAGTGGGTAAACTCCTATTTAATTCTACCAATCAACCTTGATGCTAAAGTTTAAGGACTGATTTCAATATTAAGTCAAATAAAAAACCCTATTTCTCGGATTATTCATCCTAAGAAACAGGGCTATTGTATTTATATTTATTACGCGTTCACTTTTTGCTTAGCAGCAGTTGCCAGATCGTTAAACGCGCTTAGGTCGTTGACAGCAAGGTCAGCCAACATTTTGCGGTTTACTTCGATACCGGAAAGCTTCAAGCCGTGCATGAACTTGCTATAGGACAAGCCATTGATGCGAGCCGCAGCGTTGATACGTGTAATCCACAATTTGCGGAAATCACGTTTCTTTTGACGACGGTCACGGTATGCATACAGCAAGGATTTCATTACTTGTTGCTTAGCTGTTCTAAATAAGCGATGCTTGGAACCGAAATAACCTTTAGCTAGCTTCAAAATCTTTTTATGACGACGACGAGTTACGAACCCGCCTTTTACTCTTGCCATGATTGATTACCTCCAGAATTTAAGTAGAATAAAATACGAATTAACCTTTGATGTTGCCCAATTGTTGTTTCAAGCGTTTTACATCGCCTGGCGCCATAGTAGGGTTAGTACCCAATACACGCTTTTGACGAGCGGATTTACCCGACAACAAGTGATTCTTGTAAGCTTTGTATCTCATTACTTTGCCTGTACCTGTGATCTTGAAGCGGCCTTTTAAGCTGCTATGTGTTTTCATTTTTGGCATGATGTTTTTAGTCCTCCCTAATAATTATGCTTGCTGCTTCGGCGATAAAATCATGATCATACTGCGGCCTTCTAGTTTAGGTCTGCGTTCAACAACACACAGCTCCTCTACTTCAGTCGCCATACGCTCAAGCACTCTCTGCCCGATGCTCGCGTGAGCGATCTCACGACCGCGGAAACGCACGCTCAGTTTCACCTTGTCGCCTTCGCCTAAAAATTTAACAACGTTGCGCTGCTTCGTTTGGAAGTCATGCTCATCGATTGTAGCACTCAGACGAACTTCTTTAAGTTCAACGATTTTTTGGTTCTTACGGGCTTCCTTGTCTTTCTTCTGCATTTCATAACGGTATTTCCCGTAATCCATAATCCGGCAAACCGGCGGCTTAGCCGTCGGAGCAACGTTGACCAAATCCAAATTGGCGTCAATCGCGATCTGAAGCGCTTCGCGAATCGGCTTAATGCCGAGCTGATCACCGTCTGCACCGATCAGACGTACTTCCTTCACACGAATCTCATCGTTAATTAAATGCTCTGTACTAATAACCTTCCACCTCCAGAGATTATAAAATTAAAAAAGACGAGGGCGCAAGGCCCACGTCTTAAAAGGTTCAAGTGACTATCATCTTAAAAATTCACTTTAGCTTTGATTACCAGCCAACCAAGTCGGTCAGGTGAGAAGCGGGCGCTTCTTCTTTTTTAACACCCAGACATCATAACATAGCCGCATTAGCTAAGTCAACAAGTATGTTTCGGAAGCTTCTATTAGCTAACCTGCTTACTTTGCACTTCTTCCAAGCGAATGACTCGTGTATGCTCCGTATGGCTCCATTGCTTGTTGTTCTGAGTGAAAAACGCGTAAACGGTGATAGGCCACCAAGATAACATAAACACTGGGAAAGTGACCAGGTACGCATACGTTTTCCAAGTCGCTTTCTCGATAATAAGCGCAAGTGGGAATTGAATAAAGCTGAGAACCGCGATAGTCATGAACAGACTCGGCGCATAATCATACAGTGATTTCAGTGAATAAACTCCTGGCATCAGCAAATTGACCCACAATATAAGAGTAACCACAGAACCAATCAGAACGTTATATACATTCAAGGCATAAACAGCTGTATCAAGCTTAGCCCAGCTGCCCTCTTTAAGCCCTTTCCAAAACAACGGGAAGAAGTACCGTCTTGCTACATCAAAATGACCCTGCATCCATCTTAGACGTTGTCTCGCAGACGCTTTAAAGGTCAAAGGCTTCTCATCAAAAACTTTAGCATCATAATTGAAAGTTGGGTTTACTCCACGTTGCACACAACGCATCGTAAATTCTAAATCTTCTACCAGGCTCGTCGCACCCCAACCGATTTCTTTGATCAGGTTTGTTTCGAAGCACATACCGGTTCCGCCCAAGAAATTAGCCAAACCAAGGTTTTGACGCGGCAGTTGCCACAAACGGTTGCAATACCAATAAGTGATCGCATACGCTGCAGTAATCCAGGAGTCATTCGGATTCTTAGTATCCAAATAAGCTTGAATTACGCGTGAGCCATTGCACAAATCGTCGTTCATCAGACTCAAGTAATCCGGATTCACCAGATTATCAGCATCCAACATAACAATCGCATCGTAGCTGCGCGGCATTTTCCATAGTTCCTTCAGCATCCATTCGATCGCGTACCCTTTTCCTCTAAGCTTAGGGTTACTGCGCTCGCAAGCGTATACTCCCTTACTTCTGGAGATTTGAGCGGTGCTGTCCGTACAATTATCACAAATAACAAATACATCAAATAATTCTTTTGGATACTCAAGTTTTTTTAAGTTATCCAGAAGTGCCCCGACCACTTGCTCCTCATTATGAGCTGCAACAAGAATGGCGAACGACTTCTGCGGCGCATGTTTTGCTTTTGGCTCTCGACGATACCAACCAAAGAACGTCAAGAAAAGCTGATAGGCTCCGATCATTGACAAAATAACCTGGACACCTAACAAAAAATAATCCAGCATTAAAAGAATCCCCCTTTTTTTATGTACCCCAAAGTCTCTGTTCTCTCTCTATAGTTATATTTATGAACTTCGATGGCTTTGTCTGGATTTGAGTGGGTAACCGAATATGATTTTCCTCTCTTTATTCCATTTTGTCAAAAGCCTCTTGGGGCTACATTACGTCAGATCTCTGAAATATTACGAGAATTATGGACATTTAGAGTACGACTCTTTGACATCCATCTTATTACGTCTTATTATCACCGTATTTCATACTTTTAGAGTCATGAGTTTACTTCATTACCGCCCGATCTTCTACTGTAAGGCTGGCTGATTCACTTAGAACACTAAGATAGCTGTCATACAATCGCGAAAAAATCTGCTCCCATGATTGATGTAGGCTGTAGGCGCGGCCTGCTTCTGAAATCTCTATGCGCTGCCCTTCATTATGATACAACAATTCCACTGCATTCACAAATTCTGTGATGTTTCCGGGCGTGCACAAAAGTCCATTCTGATTATGATGAATAGTATCTTTTACCCCACCTGCGGCAGATCCAATCACTGCAGTGCCCGAGGCCATCGCTTCGAGAATAACATTGCCGAAAGTCTCAGTAGCCGACGGAAATAAAAACACATCTGCTGCTGCATATAGATCGCTTAATTCCCTGCCTTGCTTAAACCCAGTGAAGGTAATGTCCGGCCGTTCACCGTACTCTTCAAGCAATGGTTGATACAGAGGTCCATCTCCTGTGATCACAAGATGGGCTTCGGCACGAATCCTGTCCGTAAGGGAATGGAATGTTTGTAAAAGCACGTCCATACTTTTTTCAGGTGCCAATCTACCCACGAAAAGGATGATAAATCGGTCAGGATTAATCCCATACTGTTTCCATACTTGAGCGTGATCCACAATCGGACTGAAGAGATCTTCCTGAACGCCGCGGGACCAAATTTCCATTCGCTTTAAACCCTTATCCTGCAAATGGAGCAGGGTTGATTCTGAAGGAACATATATTTTTTGGCACTCCTGATGAAACCAAAGCATATATTTCCAGAGCATTGGTTCCATCCATTGCAGCTTATAATAAGATAAATATTGGTCAAAATGAGTATGGTACGATGCAACGATCGGCACGTTATGCTTTTTGGCATAATGCAGACCCGTTAGACCTAGATTGAACGGAGTTGCCACATGAATCAAGTTCGGGGCAAAGGCTTTTAGCGACTTGTTAAATTGAATTGGATTCGGAATGGCCATCCGGCATTCCGGGTACAAAAGAAAGGGAATACTATAGAATCGTTCTACTATACTTATACCTAACTCATCAGCAGAATCGCTAAGCGGTGCGAACACTTTGCACTTCACATCTCGTGATTGCAGAAATTGAACCCATCGCCCTAAAGTTTTCGCTACCCCATTGACATCTGGCAGATACGTATCTGTAAACAAAGCTACCCGCATGGTTAACCCCTCCCCATAATACAAGCCTGTACTTAGGAGTGCGACTGGAATGACAAATGAAGTCCCGGCATAAATGTTTGTTTCCGGTTCAAATCCATTATCATTCTTCATCATAGCATCGTAATGTTAGCAGAAGATCATCTGAAGATTAAATCGGCTTGAATGCGGATTTATTTCAGATTTAATACTCCACTAACAATAGAGAGTTATACTAACTATATGACGGGTAGGCACAGCTTATCCCATTGAAGTTTAAGGAGGTGAACTTGATGAGCCGTGTTGTAACTTGGCTGCAGCAGCGTGAAAATCGTATGTTTTGTTGGGTAAACCAACGGATTCAGCATACCTCTTTGGATTTTTTCTTTACTACAATTACACATCTAGGCGGTGCGTCCATAGCGATTACAACAGCACTCTGCTTAGCCTTATTTGGGCAAGGAGTCTGGAAAACTGCCGGCATCTATAGCTGTCTAGCGTTAGCATTGAGTCACATCCCAGTCGCCATTATTAAAAGAAAATATCCGCGTCTTCGTCCTTATCTTGTACTTCCCGACACAAATACCTACAAAAAGCCATTGAAGGACCATTCATTCCCCTCTGGACATACTACAGCTATCTTCTCCATTGTGCTGCCACTTGTATGTGTTAATTTTTGGATCGGAGCGATTCTCCTGCCGCTTGCCGTCCTTGTTGCTATATCTAGAATATATCTGGGCTTGCACTATCCATCTGATTGCTTGGCAGGAGCCTTTATCGGGACCCTTTCAGCGTTGTCAATTGTCGCATTTTTCGGATAAGTTGCATTTTGCCTATAAAATGTTTAATGTTAAAATTGTGTAAATCCATTGTCACAAGGTATGGTGAAACGCTAATGCGTAAAAAAAGGGTGTTGTTATTATCCGAAGGCTTTGGGGCCGGGCATACGCAAGCCGCTCATGCACTTTCCGTCGGTCTTCGCATGCTCTCGCCTGGCATCCAGACTCGTGTGCTGGAGCTTGGCTCCTTTCTCCATCCGACGTTGGCTCCATGGATCTTTACAGCTTATCGTAAAACCGTGACCACTCAGCCCAAGCTGTACGGATATATGTATCGTTCTCAGTACAAAAAATCTCTAAATCGGTTTACTCAGCTGGCACTGCACCGTATTTTTTATGCTCAAACAGCAGAGATCATCAATCAATTGCGCCCTGACACGATTGTGTGTACTCATCCATTCCCTAACGCCGTCATCTCCCGATTAAAGCGTGCTGGGCTCAACGTACCCTTGTGCACCGTAATAACCGATTATGACGCGCATGGCACTTGGTTAAGCTCAGAGGTGAATAAGTATCTGGTCTCCACCTCCGATGTGCGGGATAAGCTGCTGGGCCGCGGAATTAATTCCGATGCGATTGAAGTGACAGGTATACCGGTTCATCCAAATTTCTGGGGGCAGCATAACCGCGATGAGCTTCGCGCCCAGTATGGACTTAAGGCCATGCCAACCGTGTTAATTATGGGCGGAGGCTGGGGATTAATGAATAATGAAGAAATGCTGCGCTATTTTACCGATTGGCGTGAGAAAATACAGCTGATCATTTGTCTTGGCAGTAATGACAAGGCATTAACAGCATTATCTGAAGATAAACGCTTCCAGCATGAAAACATTCGGCTCATGGGCTTTACCAATGAAATTGACAAATGGATGGACGTATCCGACTTGTTGATTACCAAACCCGGGGGAATGACCTGTACGGAAGGCTTGGCCAAAGGAATTCCAATGCTCTTCTATAATCCGATTCCAGGTCAGGAAGAGGAGAACTTGCAGTATTTTACCCAGCATGGGTTCGGGGAGCATATTAAATCGGATGCAACTATGGATCACTGGCTTAAGCTGCTTGTAGACGGTTATCCGGAGGTGCTCAAGCGCCGCGCCCTCTTGTCCTTGTCTCAGCACACGAATCCATACAATCCCATGGACTGTTCACAGGCTATTATGGAGATTTTAAACCAATAACTACAAAATTAGCATGCGTCCTCTATAGAGGCTCGCATGCTTTTCTTTTGCCGTTCATCTGATTACAATCACATTTCATCCTGCTCTGTTAGATCCTTGTTGCTTTCTTCTTGTTTCTCGTTTAATTCTAATCCACTCAAATGAGTCTGCAGTGCATGAGACCCTATAACAACTTCAAGACGGTGAATATTCATTCCCTGCCCGAAGAACTTGGTTTCGTATTCGGTCATAACTAAATCAGTTCTTGGTCCTTCCGCGTGCAAATCCAACGAAATATTACGCATCCTCAGTCCCATATCAGAAAATGAATTTAAGGAAAATTCAAATAATGAGCGTGAATCGGTTTTAAAATGTATTTCGCCATTTTCGTTTAATACATCCATATATTTGCGAACAAAGCCGGAATGTGTCAGTCTGCGCCGTGCATGCCGTTTCTTTGGCCAAGGATCGCTAAAATTCAAATAAATGCGTTCAAGCTCGTCTGTATCAAAGATGTCTTCTATTTTTTCAATATTAAATAAAGCCAGTCGTAGGTTAGCCAAGGTACCGCCATTTTCCTCACGCGATAAAACAGCCTTTTCTCCTGCACGACGAAGAAGCTCGTCATACATATCTACACCTATGTAATTAATTTCTGGATTAAGCGAGCTTAACTGGCTAATAAATCGTCCTTTTCCCATACCTAGCTCTACATGGATCGGCCGATCGTTGCCAAAAACAGCATTCCACTTTCCTTTATATGCAGCCGGATTCAACTCAATAAGTTCTGCCTGAGCCTCCAATGCTTCTCTGATACCTTTTCTGCCGCGTAAACGCATAATTTTCCTCCACATCGGTACTTGTAACTTCATGTAATAATATATCAGAAAAAATTATACCCTTAATCGTGACTAAAGAAAAGGCGGGTAACGCAAGCTTTCTGCGCCTACCCCACCTTTTTTTGAAATAATATGAAAATTTGGTACTTTTGTAACAATGATTTATAAGTCAACTACCTCATAATATAATTGATCTGAAAAAAGAGTTATCCATGGAAGTTAAGAGGCCTCATTATTTATTGAAGGAATCATCGCGATTTCTACTGCGCATCCCCGCTAACCCTAACAAACCAAGCAAACCAAGCCAGCCCCAATTTGTACCTTTTGTAGTGGTATCTGCATTAGCGCGGTAGCTATAGGTTCCATAGTTTCCACCATAACCAGTACTAGTGCCCGTGGTATTGTTAGTTCCATAGGTGCTCATCCGATCTAGCAAATGATGACCTTTAATACCATCCGTTCCAGTCGTCGTTGTATTGGTAGTTGTGCCATACTTACCATCAGTCCTGGTTCCAGTTGTTGGAGTAGTCGTTGTACCATAGCCTGTGCCATAAGTTCCGGTTCCAGTTGTTGGAGTGGGCGTTGTACCATAGCCTGTGCCATAAGTTCCAGTTGTCGTATCTGTAGTTCCTGTTATTGGAGCTGTACCTGTTGGAGTGCCTGCGGCTCCGTATGCTCCTGCGGGACTGGTAGAGGTTCCTGTAGTTAATCCAGTAGTCCCTGTCCCCATCTCAGCATGAGCTTGTGCAGCGAAGCCTAAAGATGCGACCATTGCTAAAGATAAAACAACTTTACGAAACTTGTTCATTGTTGTATTCTCCCTTCAAAGCAAATAGGATTATTGGTGCACTAATAGCATGGTCGGTTGAAGATGCAAATATCCTTGTGCGGATTAGGAGGGTATTGTTAAGGAAAAAGTTCGCACCCCCCATCATTTTGCGGTAAAATAAGATCAGCTTGCAGGTGAAAATTTGCTAAACTTTCAAACACACAACCTGCATAAGAAAAAAGCTTCTACTCGAAGTAAGTCCGGGCAGAGCTGTTTTAACAAAAAGGAGCCTTATAATATGAAGCAAGCTGAGCCGCTTACCATACCTTCCGATTGGGGAGACAAACGGTTTCATACATGGAATACCGAGATGCGCAGACAATTCGGCACCAAGGTTTTTAAGGTTATGCTGGATGCAGGCTTTACCTGCCCGAATCGAGACGGTTCCATTGCGACCGGCGGATGTACATTTTGTAGTGCAAGAGGGTCAGGTGATTTCGCTGGCAGCCGCCGCGATGATCTGGTTACCCAATTTAATAAAATTCGGGATTTGCAGCATAAAAAATGGCCGGAAGCACAATATATCGGTTATTTCCAAGCCTATACGAACACTTATGCTCCTGTTGAGGAGCTGCGGGAATATTTCGAGGTTATTCTGCAACAGCCGGGAGTTGTTGGATTATCCATTGCTACACGTCCAGATTGCTTGCCTGATGATGTTGTGGAATATTTGGCTGAATTGAATGAACGTACTTATCTATGGGTTGAAATGGGCTTGCAGACCATTCACGAGTCAACCTCACAGCTGATTAACCGCGCTCACGATACTCAATGCTATGAGGATGCCGTAGCCAAGCTGAGAAAGCATAACATTCGGACATGCGCCCATATTATATATGGACTTCCCGGAGAAACCCATGAGATGATGCTTGACACGGGTCGGGCCGTAGCACAAATGGATGTTCAAGGTATCAAAATCCATTTGCTCCATCTTATGCGCAAAACACCAATGGTCAAGCAATATGAGGCCGGCCTTCTGCAATTTTTGGAGAAGGATGAATATGTAAAGCTGGTGGTCGACACGTTAGAGCTGCTGCCATCCGACATGATTGTACATCGACTGACAGGAGATGCACCCCGCGACCTGTTAATAGGACCCATGTGGAGCTTGAAAAAATGGGAAGTGCTTAATGCTTTCGATGACGAGCTTAAGATACGAGACACTTGGCAGGGGAAAAAATTTCAACGTAGATAACGCTGCTTATGGAAGCAAGATGTACGGAATTGGCTTCTATCAGCCTGTAAACAGCAACCAGCTGCGGACAGCCCATACTTCGGGCAGTCCTTACTATTAAATAATCACCTTCATGCATTTAACAAACCGAATGGGCGAACCTTACGTTTCTTATATTAAGGTCTACTATTCTACTTAAAGAGTGATGCAATTGCACCCTCTTGCATGAAGGAGCGATGTTTATGAATCGAAAATTACCCATTATTGCGGGAATGTTTGCACTTGCATTGCTTGCGGGCTGTAGCAGCGACAAGCCCGCAGCGCAGCCGGCCAGCCAGACGCCGGCTCCAACAGCACCGCCAGCAGCGGCAGCGGACGCGAAGCCGTCCGCCAGCGCCCCAGGCGGTGGAACTGCCGCCGCACCGGCGGCAAGCGGCGCAGCCGCGGCGCCACAGGCGCCTGAGGCGGCTAAGCCGGAGCCAGCACCAGCGGCGAAGAATGAGCCGCCTGTGAAGGCGGAGCCGCCGAAGCCGGCAACGGCGCAGGAGTCGCCGAAGGCGCCTGAGCCGGCGCCCGCGCCAGCAGCGAAGGAGCCGGCAGCACCGGCACCGAAGGTGGAGGCTCCAGCTGTAGCTGCAGCGAAGCCTGAAGCAAAGGCGCCTGCCGCGGCGGACTTAGCGGCAAAAGCGGAGCCGCTATTCAAGGATAATTGCATGGCTTGTCATGGAGATCAACTGCAAGGCGGAGGTGGCCCGAACATCTCTAAGGTAGGGGAACGAAGAACGAAGGAACAACTAATAGCAAAAATCCAAAGTGGCGGTAAAGTTATGCCTGCTTTCAAGGATGTAATAAAACAAGAAGAAATCGAAGCCTTAGCCGCTTGGCTTGCGACGAAAAAATAAAGGTTTGTAAGGATTGGAGGCTACAATGGGTTTTCTGTCCATACTCAGCTACGCTCATAAGCTGATCGAAGAACGAGTTACACCTGGAGAGACTGTAGTGGACGCTACAGCAGGCAATGGAGTGGATACATTGTTCCTTGCTAAGCTTGTCGGGGCCAAAGGCACTGTGTATGCTTTTGACATCCAAGAACAAGCGCTTGAAAAGACGCAGCAGCGCCTAGCCAAAGAACGGCCGGACTATTCCCATGTCCGGCTTCTTTTATGCAGCCACGACCAGCTCAAGAACAAGCTTCCCGTTACTGAGCACGGAGCCGTCGGCGCAGTTATGTTTAACTTAGGCTACCTGCCTGGGGATGATCATCATACCGTTACATCTGAGACATCTACAATCCCCGCTCTGCAGCAGGCTGCGGAATTGCTTCGCAAGAGCGGTATTCTTACCATTGCCTTGTATACGGGTCATGAGGGTGGAGAGAAAGAAGCACAGGCTGTTCGAGAGTGGGTCGAACGACTGCCCCAGCAGCAGTTTCAAGTGTTGGAATACCGCTTCATCAATCAGAAGAACCATCCTCCCTATTTGATCGCGGTAGAAAAACGGTCCTCCGATTGATATAATGACAGTTAGAGTAAATATTTAATAGAAGAGGGGGAAACCTATTGAAACCATACCCTTTATTATTTCAACCAGAAATGAAAGAACGCGTTTGGGGAGGTCGTGCACTGGAACAATTCGGACTTACGCTGCCTGAAGGCCACATTGGCGAAGGCTGGATGATTGGGGACCACCCAAATGGAACAACGAAAGTTGTGAACGGAGAACTCTCTGGTCTCGGCTTAGATCAAATACGCGAGCAATATGGACTAGACTTTTTTGGAAGCAAAGGCTTCTCTGAGAAGAACGGCCGCTTTCCGCTGCTAATCAAGCTGTTGGATTGCCAGGACGATCTGTCCGTTCAAGTCCATCCGAATGATCATTACGACAGATTGCCGCAAGGCGAGCTGGGCAAAACTGAAATGTGGTATATTCTAGACGCCAAACCGGGCGCCAAAATAATTTATGGGCTTAACGACGGTGTAACCCGCGAACAATTGGCTGAGGCTATTGCTGGTAACCGTATCTTGGATTGCCTACAAGAAATTACCGTAGAAGCCGGTGACTCCTTCTACATACCTGCAGGAACGGTGCACGCATTAGGCGCAGGTGTGTTAGTTGCTGAAATCCAACAAAATTCGGACAGCACCTACCGTTTGTATGACTACAACCGACTAGGCTTGGATGGCAAGCCACGGGAGCTCCACATTGAAGACTCCTTAAATGTTATTGCATACGAAGGCTCCGGCGCGTCTCACATGAAAACAGAGCTTGCTTCAGCGAATCAATGGCTAACCTTAGCTCATTCTCCATTCTTTGTAACGGAAAAAGGAAAGGTTGAGCAGGCTTGGCAGCTGCAAACAAGCAATGAGAGCTTCGTCATTCATATTATTTGTGACGGCTCTGGATCCATCCGATGGGCTGATGGCGAGTTGACGGTCAAACCAGGTGAATGCTACTTAATACCAGCCAACCTTGGAAATTATACACTTACGGGCTCAATGACTGTGCTTCGCAGCTATTTACCTTAATACAGATTCACATAAAATAAGGACTCATCCTCAAATTCAGAGCTTGACCCCTCCTCCGATCATCTGGCTGAACAATATCCTGCAATCATGCAGTTATTTTCTACTGGATTTGCTGGTTGAGAGGAAAAAACTACGAAAGTACAGCAATTTTCACTCATAGCGGTCCGGTTTCAGGCTAATAATGATAAAAAGATGCACATTTGCATGTATTCACAAAGACTGCGATAAATCGGTCCAAAACCTGTATAGATGCAGGTATTCGTGGTTGGCAATGGCTTCGAATAATGTCTTGTTCGCTGACATTGCCGTTTGTAAGGTTCTTTGCTTACGAGTATGATGAGGCAGCGATGAGCGGTTTTCGACTTTCGTCTCAGGCTGTTTGTATAGGAGGAAGCTGCAGTTGGGTACGGCGCCGAAATCGAATGACTTCGTCAAGTGCTGATTTCGGTTTTGAGCCAACATAAGATACAAATAAACAAGCCTCCACCTTCGGTGCGAGGCTTTTGTTTGGCATACGTAAGACGCTGCATGGCAGTCGGTCGAACCCAAATTTAAGACGAGCCCTATCCTTCCATTCCCATGCTCATTGTTCATGGGCTCACTTTTATTACTAAGCACTTTGGACTACTTTCTTACTCCCAATCAGGAGTCTTAATCTCAACGGGGTGCAGTATCAGTCCCGAACCAAAGAATATTTCTTTCTGAGCCGTATGTCTTTACAATATCAGATGATTTAGGCAAAAGATCGTTTGTATACGGTATAACCGTTTCTTTCTGGGGATCTACCGCATACCAATACTTATCCTTTGTTAGGAACACAATGCGTCCATTTTCCTCCAGATGGAAGCCTGTGAAGGGAGCTTGCTTCAGCATCTTCAAGTCGGTTTCCCACTCACTGCTTTTGCCTGCTTCTACATCGTATATTTTCCAAACTTCGTTTCCGTTTTCCTGCTGATCAATACGAAGATAAACACCGTTATCGCTGCCTGGAATCACTTGCCTCATTTCTGAATAACCACCTGTCCGTTCGACACCATCAATCTTAGCCTTCTTCCCCGTCCCCGTATCCATGAAGTATGCTTCTGGATAGGCTTGCGGCTGAAGCAAATTCATTGTAGTGAAATATAGCTTGCTCTTACCAATAAACTGGATCCAAGCTGAACAAGGGCCTTCATAACATGTATAATGGCTCAAGTCTTTGAAGGTTTGGCCGGGCTTTGTTTCTCTCGATGAGGCAAACCATTGTATGCCGACAGAAATTTGAGCTTCATCATTGAAAGCTCCCGCTCCTATTGCGATTTCCTCGCTGTAAGGATCTACCGTAATAGCTACAATTCGCTGCTGTTTAGGGTTATCCGCCGCGGCATCCGGCACCTTCCAAAACAGCCTTTCGTCACGAGTTGCCGTATTATACAACCATACTTCCTGACGTTTCATCGTGTGCTTCATATAAATCAAAGTATCGCCATCATTTAACCATTGAGGATAACCGACTTCCAAGTAATCAAAAGACCGGATGATTTGACCTTGATGGTCCACCATTGTATAAATTAACTCGGCAGACATCTGATTTTCAACATACTCCCCCATCAATCCCCACTGACCATTGGGGGAAACTGATAAGGTATCAAAGTTATTTAACCCGCTAAACAAGCTGGTGGTTGTGTGAGTTGAAAGATCCGCTGCTTTCACTTCAACCCTCGAGACAGGAATGAAAATCATATGCTCATTCTGTTTAAGCTCAAGCCCCTGCATGCTGCGTGAGCCTGAAAGACTAAATAAATAGGTTTGACCTATGTTACTCTCTACAAACTCAAGGGTCAGCTTAAGCGATCTGTCCCCCTTCCACTCCATGGTCCTTTTCACGTTAGCAAGCTGCTTACCCAGAACGTTTTCTACCGAGCTGTGATCCATGTCTGCCGAAAAGTCTATTTGCAGCTGATAAGGTACTGCCGCATCCATTCTTCTTGGCATGTTGACTCCCTCTGGGAAAGAAATCCGAAACGCTTTAGCCAACCCCGCATCCTGCTCAGAATTCACCGTATAGGATAGTCTTTCTATATAATGTAATTCAATCATGCGGCTTCTTTTACCGTCTTGTGATGTAAACTTTACTTGTAAAGGTTGCTTCGGAGCATCCTTAAGATGAATGACAACCTGCTGAGCCTCGTCTCCTCTTGAGTTCTGCCCTTCTACTGTAAAAGCAACCGATTCCCCTGATGCTGTCTGAACATGAACACCTCGGCGTAACGCCTCATAATCCTCCCGCCCCATCGAAGATCTATCGGGGATGGTCAACGATACAAATAAAGTCGAATCAGGATCGCTGTAGAAAATTTTGTCTTCGGGCTTGTAATCCCAATAGGAGTGACTATCTCCGATCCTTAAATAATTCAGCTTATCCCGCTCAATCAACGAAAAAAGCAAATCCGTTGTTAAATCTTCTCCGGCTAATTCCTGCGAGTTCTGTCCTGATTTATAAGCCGTATCTGCGGGCTTCCCAGCTGTTTCTGTAAGCGGAAGCGGTTCAGTTGTATCGGCCGATCGGCCTCCTGTACCTGCTGACTGTGGTGAATACCCAGCTGCTGATTGTCCTACTGTACCATCGCGAGGTTGTTCTGCTTCACCAGCTGCAGCCACTTTCTGCTGCTGAGCATCAATAATAACCGAGCCATTGTTTGATTGGATCGGCTGCGCTATCTCCCTAACTTCGGAATGACTCCCACTGCTTTTCAATGGAACCATGAGCCATATACCTAATACCACAAAAAGCACAGCAAGTCCTGCTGCCAGTGCTTGTGTGCCTTTATTTCTGTGCCTCAACCATCCCATAGCCGCGCACCGCCTCGTTTTTTTAGCTTACCATCATAGACGCTATTTACCCCCATTTTGTTCCTATCAACCGTCCCATTTTCCATTTATAACAAAAATAACCTCCAACTCCACTTTTACAGTGAAGTCGAAGGCTATAACATTCAATATCATATTAGGCAGCATACACAGGGGCTACTCTAGCGAGTAGCTGCTGCTGCCAAGTCAAGCGTAAAATGCTTCGCACGAGAGGCCGCATCCGGCGGGAAGTATACGATTAGCAGCTGCTCAGCGCCACTGATCATCTCTCCGCTTTCTAAATAGCGATCGAGCTCGAAGGGAAGCACCTCCAGCATGACATGCTTGTGCAGATCCTTCTCACTGATTTTCAATTCCGCGAATGCTTCTGACACCGCTCCTGGACTTTCGGTCAGCATCCGGAAATACTCAGACTGTCTGGCTTTGTCCAAAGTGAATTCCCACCATATTTTGCGAGGTTTGTATTTGTGATTCAAGAAGTAATCGAGCTTCATAAGACCTTCGATTATATCTAGGCGCTGTGTGCCACGATCAATCAAGAAGGAGCGCAGACGCGTAAACAAATCCTCAAGCTGGTGGCCGATCTTTTGCCAGCCTCTGGTTTCCCAGTAATCGCCAAACTGCTGAAAAAAGTCAAACGCCGACGGAAACTCCTCACGGATCAAATAACTTACGGTATGATCCAGTCGATGGGCATTCCAGTATTTTTCCAGCACGTCCTCAACACGTTTAATCCGAACCAGGTCGGAAAATGGCAAAATGTCATTACCGAGAATTTCATAGGGCGCATGATCCATATACTTGTATCCGTATTTCACAGCATCTTCACGCATACCAGTGCCTCGAAGCATTTTTAGAAAGCCCAGCTGCAGCTCCTCAGGTCCCAATTCGAACACATCGTTGAAGGTTTTGCGGAATGAGTTGTAATCTTCCTCGGGCAAGCCTGCGATCAAGTCCAGATGCTGGTCGATCTTGCCGCTTTCTTTAACCATGGTTACTGTACGCGTGAGCTTGGAGAAATTTTGCCTGCGCTTAACCAGGTTATTCGTCTCATCATTCGTTGACTGTACACCAATTTCGAATCGGAACACACCTGGCGGCGCTTCCGCAGCCAAATAATCCAATACCTCTGGCCGCATAATGTCTGCGGTAATTTCGAATTGAAATACGCAGCCCCGGTGATTTTGGATTAGAAATTCAAAGATTTCCATTGCATAATCACGTTTAATGTTAAAGGTCCGATCGACGAATTTAATGAGCTTGGCACCAGAGTCAATTAGATACAACAGGTCACTCTTGGTCCGCTCCATATCAAAATACCTTACACCCACTTCTATAGAAGAAAGGCAAAACTGGCAGCTGAACGGACAGCCCCGGCTCGTTTCAAAATATACAACACGGTTAGCCAAACTCGGGATATCCTCAGGGAAACGGTGCGGTGAGGGGATATCATCAAGCTTGAGCTTCGGACGAGGCGGGTTAATAATAACTCGGTCTTCCTTGCGGTATGCCGTGCCAAAAACGCTATACAATGCACGATCTCCGCTCAGCTCCTTCAACAAATGGTGAAAGGTTTCCTCACCTTCACCTACGACGATGTAGTCGACCTCTGGTATTCTCTTCATCCAATATTCCGTATCATAAGATACCTCAGGTCCGCCTAGAACGATAATGAGCTGTGGGTTGATTTTTTTGAGCATATTAATTACGGTTATTGTCTCTTCAATATTCCATATATAACAAGAAAACCCGATGACATCAGGCTGCTTCAAAAACAGATCCGATACAATGTTCATCGCCGGGTCCTTGATCGTATACTCCGTTATGTCTATGTCAAAATCGTCGCCGCAAAATGACTTCAAATAGCGGAGCGCGAGCGACGTATGGATAAACTTGGCATTCAATGTGGATAAAACAACCTTCATATACAGTACCTCTTTTGCTTACAGTCTCTTTAGTATCCTTATTTTACACGGAAAAGAGAACGAACACAAAATTACTTTTTCCCAAACCCCTGTACCATCTATTCAACAAAAAAAAGAAAATGGAACACCTTCTCAGGTTCATCCCATTTCCTCGCTACAACCATGTTAAATTTTCTTGTGGTACTACGGCTTCCGGTGTCATTGCGCCAAGTGTAAACTCATCATTGCCTTCTTCTGCCCATTGATTCGTTTGCAATAACAGCTGCTCTTCAACCAATTCCTTTTGTGTGACTAGGTCCTCCGTGTTGCCTCCGGTTTGTTCAATCGAATGCTTTAATTGCTTCCGCTGTTCCATACGTTTGGCCATTTGATATAAAATCATTATTTATTTCCTCTTTTCTGTTGTTGTTTAACATTCTAATCTTACCCTACGAATATGAAGCCAAGATTAACGGAGCATAAACCTTTTGTTAAAATTAAAGATCTTAACTGCTATTACTAGCAGCATTCCCTATAATGATGAAATATATGTAAAACGATGACACTTTATGCAAAAAAATTAAAAAGCATCCCGAGGATGCTTTCAAGCCAATCTCTATTTTTCTTGTACAACTGCATTTAGTGGGTCAAAATCAGCAACCACAAGCACATCCATATGCCGGGCACTCCGGAGAAGCTTTTTCACAATAGAGCCCTTCCATAGCTCCTTCCATATCGATAATTTGGATTGGCCCAGAATAATCTGTGTGGCTTTGAACTCATTCGCTCTTTTTACTAGAACATCGGAAGTGGAATGGCGGCGATCTGCCTTGATTATTTCAAAGGTTCCTCCGAGTCGCGAGGTCAGCTTATGGATCGCTTCCAGTCTCTGCGCCATTTCATCTGTCAAGGTAACATGCTCCAGCTGTACGTAGGTGACATGCCACGCGGCTTTAAGCCTGTAAGCAATCCTGAAGCCTCTGCGAATCAGCCGTTCTGCATGAGGCTCCGCATCCACGCATACGAAAATGACCTCCTGCCTTCTCCAGGGTCCCCGCAATGAGCCTCTGCGTTCCCATGACTCCAGGCGTTCATCCACATCATCGGCTATTTCCCTTAACGCCAGCTCGCGCAATGCGATGAGGTTACCCGTCTTGAAGAAATGGTTCAAAGCCTGATTCACTTTATCCATCGCGTAAATTTTGCCTTCCCTCATCCGCTGCTGCAATGACCCGGGAGCCACATCTATCAGCTGTACTTCATCAGCCAACCGTAATATATGGTCTGGCACGGTTTCTCTTACCCGCACTCCCGTGATTTGCTCAACGGAATCATTCAAGCTTTCCAGATGCTGTACATTCACAGTAGAAATAACCGAGATGCCGGCAGCCAGAATGTCCAGCACATCCTCGTACCTTTTTTTATTTTTGCTGCCAGGTATATTCGTATGCGCCAGTTCATCCACCAGCACTACATCCGGATTGCGGCGTATAATTTCTTCCGTATCCATCTCTTCCAACCGGGTGCCCCGATAGTCAACCACGCTGCGGGGAATCAGCTCAAGACCTCCCACCTGCAGCTGCGTTTCTATGCGGCCATGCGTCTCCAGCAGCCCAACAAGTACATTGAGCTTTTTAAGGAGCAGATCATTCCCTTCCCGCAGCATCTTATAGGTTTTTCCAACGCCTGGTGCGGCTCCAATGTATACTTTAAATTGTCCTCTCTTCATTCGTTGAATCTTCCGCTCCACCTCTTGAGAGCTTAACCGGCGGAACCATTCTGCTTCTTCCTGCGGCTTGGATAGCTTGGCTGGCAATATGCGTTCCCCTTCATGCTCAGCACGGTCAGCCACAACAAAAATATCAATGTTTCTCGTTTTTTTCAAAATATCATGGACAATCGAGCCCTGCCAAAATTCCTGCCACCCCGTCTGTTTGGAATGACCGAGAACAATTCGGGTTACATTATTAGTCAAAGCATAATTTACTAAAATACTCGGGAGCGCTCTGCGGGAGCAAAGAGGCAGCTCCTCGAACTGCGCCCCTACCTTCTCTACCAGCTTAATAATAGACCGTTTAAAGGTTGCCGCATCCTTCGAGAGATTATTTTTCAGGTTTACAAAAGTGACGACAAGCAAGTCACCGTTCAGTCTCTTGGCAATTTGTTGGCCTCTACGTACATAGATGGAACCGTTCCAATGATACTGGACCGAAACAAGAATCCGCTCTGTTGCACCTGACGGACCTATTAACCCAATCTCCTCCCTATGTTTCTCCAAAGACTCATTTACGCCTTCCGCCATTAAACGCAAAGATAGTTCCCGAAGAACCGCTAGATTGCCTTGTTTGAACAAACGACTGCCTTGACCCTGATCGATGCGCAAATGTCCTTCTGCCACTCGGTTCAACAACGCTTCTGGTGTGGCATCAATCAATACTACTTCATCGGCCAGCTCCAGCGTATCGGCAGGAACCGTCTCCTTCACCTCGATACCGGTCAGCTTCCTGGCTAATTCCTTAACTCCCTCCAGCTCATACACATTTACCGTTGTTATAACGCTGATTCCATGGCTAAGAAGAAAGCGAATATCCTCCAGCCGAGTAGGGAATCTAGCTTCTTTGCGGTTTTGATGCGCCAGCCCGTCGACCAGAACGACCTCAGGATTGCGAGCAATCAGAGCATCCAGGTTCAAATCCTTTTTTTCCTCTTGCTCCTTCATCCAATGGATACTCGGCACACGCTCCAAATCGCCTAGCTGTTCCATCGTTTCCGGGCGCTGCATCGTGGATACAGCACAGATCACGACATCAATCCCTTGCTGCTTTAAACTCTGCCCCTCACGTAGCATGTGATAAGTTTTACCTGAGCCGCTCACCGCACCGATATAAACCTTCAGCCGTCCTTTATGCAGCTTAGAGATAGACAGCAAGATTTCTTCCGGCGTCTTGCGTTTAAAATTGTCCATGCAGCCGCTCCTTCCTCAAGCTATATGAAAAAGCACACAGACCACCCAGTTAACGGGTGGTCATCCTGCAGCTTATTGAGTTTCTTTGACACCTAAGCCCTGCAAAGCTAGATTCATCTTCAGCACATTCACACGTGGCTCACCGAACAGACCGAGATCGCGCCCTTCGGTGTTTGCATCCACCAGCGTATTCAGCTGGGATGCGGGCAAGCCGGTCAGCTTGCTGATCCGCGGCACCTGCGCTTTGGCAGATTCGGGACTGATATGAGGATCCAGTCCCGATCCCGAGTTGGTAATCAAGCCAATAGGAAGCTTGCTTATGGGAACATCCGGATTGTTAGTCTTCCAATCCTCTATGGATTCCTGAGTACGCTTCAGCATATCCGGGTTGGAAGGAGCATAGTTATTTGTTCCGGAAGCCTCTGCTTTATAATCTATGCTCGATACTCTCCCTTGAAAAAACTTCGGATCCGTTACCTTTTGACCAATTAGCTCCGAACCAACGATTTCTCCCTTACTATTTTCAATCATGCTGCCGTTGGCCTTTCCCGGCATGAGAACCTGAGCGAAACCTGTGCAAACCAGTGGATATACGATGCCGCATAACACGATAAATACAAGACTCGCCCGAATAGCGATACCTAGAGACAATTTAGCCGAATCAAACCCTGCCTGTGCCGATTTATTCATCCTTTTTCAACCTCTTTTCTCTATACTTTAAAATGTCGCTATTAAATCCATACGTGAACGATAAGGTCGATCAGCTTGATACCTACAAAAGGAACGATTATTCCGCCAAGACCGTAGATGAACATATTTCGCTGCAAAAGCTTTGTAGAGCTCATCGGCTTATAAGCTACACCCCTCATAGCCAGTGGGATCAGCAAAGGAATAATGATAGCGTTAAATATTAACGCCGATAAAATCGCCGACAGAGGAGAGCCCAGTCTCATGAGGTTCAGCGCCTCCATCTGAGGAATCGCCAATGTGAACATGGCGGGAATGATTGCAAAATATTTCGCCACATCGTTGGCAATACTGAAGGTTGTCAATGCTCCGCGAGTCATAAGCAGCTGCTTGCCGATGGCCACGACCTCAATAATTTTTGATGGATCGGAATCCAGATCAACCATGTTCGCCGCTTCTTTAGCAGCTATGGTGCCGCTGTTCATGGCAAGACCTACATCGGCTTGCGCAAGCGCAGGAGCATCATTGGTTCCGTCCCCGGTCATCGCGACCAGCTTTCCTTCCGCCTGTTCTCTGCGGATAACCGCGATTTTATCCTCCGGCTTGCTCTCGGCAATAAAATCATCCACACCCGCTTCACGAGCTATTGTAGCAGCCGTTAGCGGATTGTCTCCTGTACACATAATCGTTTTGATACCCATTTTGCGAAGCTGCTCAAACCGCTCTTTCATACCTGGCTTCACGGTATCCTTCAAGTAGATTAATCCAAAAATTTGATTATCCACGGCTACTGCAAGAGGTGTCCCGCCTTCTGAGGCGATTGCATTGCTCTTAACATCCAAATCTCTTGGAATTGAGCCTCCTGCAGCTTCCACCCATTTCTTCACTGCATCGACGGCACCTTTACGAACCTTGCGTCCGTCTGTCAGATCAATTCCGCTCATCCGGGTTTCAGCCTTGAATTCAATAAATTCTCCACCCGCTGCAAGTGTATCATTATAAGTCAGTCCTTGTTTCTTCATCAACTCCAGTACAGAACGGCCTTCCGGTGTCTCATCCTTCATAGAGCTGATTGCCGCCCATTCGCCCAGCACTCTGATATTATCGGAGCCCACTGGAATGAACTCGCTAGCCATCCGGTTACCAAAGGTTATGGTTCCGGTTTTGTCGAGAATCATCGTATTGATATCTCCTGCAGCTTCCACTGCTTTACCCGACATGGCAAGAACATTAAATTGGGTTACCCGGTCCATACCAGCAATACCAATAGCAGACAGCAATCCACCAATGGTCGTTGGAATCAGGCAGACAAGCAGGGAAATCAATACCGGTATTTGCAATTCAATTTCCAGAAACTTAGCAATTGGAGCCAACGTAATAACCACGATCAAGAAAATCAGCGTCAAGCTGGAAAGCAGCGTGTTCAAGGCAATTTCGTTCGGCGTCTTCTGCCTCTTAGCCCCTTCAACCAGAGCGATCATCCGATCGATAAATGATTCACCAGGATCACTTGTAATTCGAACCTTGATCTTGTCGCTGACCACTCTCGTACCGCCGGTTACAGAGCTGAAGTCGCCGCCTGCCTCTTTAATAACCGGTGCAGACTCACCTGTGATGGCCGACTCGTCGACAGATGCAAGTCCCTCTATGACTTCACCATCACCCGGAATCATCTCGCCTTGAGCGACTACAACGATATCGCCTTTGCGAAGCTCTGTTGACGGTATTTGCTTCAAGCCCCCGTTGACTACTTTGATAGCGGTAATCTCTTGTTTGGATTTTTTCAACGAGTCCGCTTGCGCTTTCCCCCGTCCTTCTGCCAGTGCTTCCGCAAAGTTAGCGAACAGCACCGTGAACAGCAGGATCAAAAATACGGTAAGATTAAAGCCTACGCTTTCCTCTGTACCAAAGTAACCAGGCAAGATTGTCATCAATAAAACAATCAATGTGCCTACCTCTACAACAAACATAACCGGATTTTTCATCATCATGACTGGGTTCAGCTTCACAAAGCTATCTTTAACGGCATTTGCAACGATATCACCGGATAATAATTTTCGTCTATTCGTATTCATTGCTGATATCCACCTCTTCCATTTCCATTAACGGATCGTCAAATACTCTGCGATCGGCCCGAGCACAATACCAGGCAAGAACGTCAAAGCCCCAATAATCAATACAGTTCCTACGAGAATACCGGCAAATAAACGGTTATCGGTACGGAAAGTCCCGATCGTCTCAGGAACCCATTGCTTGCGCAGCAGGGAACCGGCCACGGCCAGCATGGCTACCATGGAAACGTAGCGGCCAAACAACATAACAAGTCCTGTTGTGATATTCCAAAACGGTGTATTATCTCCGAGTCCTTCAAAGCCCGAACCGTTATTGGCAGCAGAAGATGTATACTCGTACAGCACTTGCGAAATGCCGTGGAAAGATGGATTCGTGATCCCCGTTTTCCCCAATTCGGTGGCCAGCGCAATTGCCGTCGGAGCCAGAATGATAAGCGGATGCGCTAAAATCGCAATGGCAATCAGCTTCATCTCTCGCGCTTCTATTTTCCGGCCCAGAAACTCCGGTGTACGACCAACCATCAGCCCTGCTAAGAAGACGGCTAGAATTGCATACATCAGCATATTGACCAAGCCGACACCTTTGCCCCCGAAAACGCAGTTCAGCATCATTAAAGCTAATGGCGTGATGCCTCCAAGCGGTGTGAGCGTATCGTGCATATTATTAACACTTCCTGTGGTGGCCGCTGTCGTTACCGTTGTAAACAACGCCGACTGAGCGATTCCGAAGCGTGTTTCTTTCCCTTCCATGCTTCCCTGAGAAGCGTCGATACCCAGGTTATTGAGTACCGGATTTCCGCTTGACTCCGCTGCATACGCAAGAGACAGGAACATGACAAACAAAATCATCATAGCTGAGAAAATAACCCAACCCTGCTTGCGGTTTTTGGCAAACAAGCCAAATGTGTAAGGAAGTGCCGCCGATAATACCCACATCGATAATATTTCAATGACGTTAGTCAGCGGATTCGGATTTTCAAAGGGATGAGCCGAGTTGACTCCGAAAAATCCGCCCCCGTTCGTGCCTAAATGCTTGATCGATTCAAGTGAAGCAACCGGCCCTATCGCGATTTGCTGCCCGGAACCATCCAACCCCGTTGCGGATATTGTTGGCTGCAGCGTCTGCGGAACCTGCAAAGCGACTAGAAGCAAAGTAACCACAAAGGCAAGCGGGAAAAATACCCGTACATGGGCCTTCACAAAATCCTCGAAGAAGTTACCAATGGTTTCTCCTTTGCTGGTAATGCCTCTTATAAAAGCTATCGCAACTGAAAAGCCTGTCGCTGCCGAGGTGAACATCATCATCATGATGACCGCCATCTGCGAGAAATAGGACAACCCTGACTCTCCGCTATAATGCTGCAGGTTCGTGTTGGTCATGAAGCTGATGACCGTATTAAAGGTCAGTGTCTCTTCCATATTGTCGATTCCATTCGGATTGAAAGGCAGATACTTTTGCATTCTCAGAATCAAGTAGCTGACAGCCACAAGTACAATATTGGTAATGATAAAACTGAGCGCATACGTTTTCCAAGTCATGCCTTTCCGTTCTTTTAAGCCAATAAGCGAGAATATAGGTTTTTCAATAAAGGAGAACCATTTATCCGTCCGGTTAGCTTCATTCGAAAATACGTGATATAGATAGGTTCCCACTGGTTTAACCAGCAGTGCCAGAATTACGATGACAACGGCAATTTGCAAAATGCCCATAGTTTATTACTTCCCTTCCTAAACCTATCTATTATTTCTCAAAATTTTTCCGGATTTATAAGCGCGTAGGCCAAGTAAATAAATATAAATACGGTAAATATCACGACGATTATCATTTACTTTTCGCCTCCCGATTCCTGAATAACTCTTCCGCACCAGGATAGAAATCCTGTAAACAGCGCGTAGGTCGCTACCAGCATCAATACCATGTAGAGATCCATCATGTATATCCCTCCACCCTAATTTCAATAAGCTTAAGCTTGCACTCTATTATCCAACATGCGATTGTACCAAGAAAGAAACATCCTCACTGGTTGTGTGGATCACGTAAGTGGCTCCGAGCCCTTTATAAACTAGACGCGGGTTACTCGTATGCGTAATCACATAAATAGGCTTTATCGTCCAACTGCGGCATATTTGGATATAACGGCAACATAGGTTCATGCTCTGTTCAAATAGAAACACTTTGCCAACAACAAACTCTGGAATTTTCCATTTAGCTTGTTCTGTAGTATCTATCAAAATGATATTTTTTACCCCAAGACTATCCAGCCGTTGCTTTTCTCCTTTATTGTTAGCCATAGCTGCAAAAGGCAAGCCCTGTCGGATCAGCTGGCGTATGAATCCTTCACCTGTTTTGTTTGGTGCCGATACTAGAATAAATTCTTGCTGATCCATTTCGATTCTCCTCCTTTTTTCCCGAAAAGAAGGCAATAAAACGTCCCCCAAAAGTGACACGAACCTCTGTAGCGAATTCCGATTACTTGTGGGGGAGCCCCCGATTATCTGCAGAAATTTGCTTCGCATCATTTAATATGCGCAACAAAAAGAAGCCTGCGAAAAGAGGTAAACTCTTCTCGCGGCTTCCTAAGGCACAGAAAATTAAACCGTGTCTTACCCACGACAATCGTTGCCTCTCTCGATACGCTTACGAGGTTAGCTGTCGGATTCGGGCGTGAGAGTCGCCCTACCAGCAAGTATACTTATAAAGCATACCTGCAAGATTCACCCCATGGAGCTTGATACTGTGTCCAGCTTACGGACAAATGAAGTATCCTCTTGCGCTCCTTTGGTTCCCCCGTTCCTTTTCCCTTCAAGGACTCAGCGATAAAGATGCATGTTTATTTTACTTATAAAAAAATAGTAGAAACAAAGCTAGATGCTTTCAACTTTCTATACGAACCGGTTCGCGAAGAAAAGTTCGTACTGCCCAACGTTTACGAGGTTAGCTGACGGATTCGGATGGTGAGAGTCACCCTACCCGGGCGCGGTCTGGCATGCACCTCGGGATTCACCCCAAACGACTTATCATACGGCTCTCACACCGTATTTCAAATCGTTTTGTTGGTTCCCCCGTTTTCCTGTAATTAGGAAATTAAGCGGTTAGAATTGGAAACTTTCATGTAAATCATGAGACGTATCATACTCCTGTCGCTTAACACTGTAAACAATAGCTACCATGCATATGCGTCAATAACGGATTGCTAGAACCCCTAAACTGGGTTGATCCTCCATTTTACTGCATCTACCTCATTCTATCTCCATTTTTCAAGCTATTATCAAAAAACATAGCATACCCTAGCATTATGGCAGATAATAAACGTTAACCTTATTTGGATTCGCTTACATCTGCTTATACAGCAAAAATAACTAAAATAGCATCCGGATTCGGGTTTTACAATATGCTCCAGTCATCGTATGATACGTTTCAATAACTTCATATTTTAATTTTACGCTTAGTTCCCGCATGGGAAACGGGGGACCCACTTGAAGCTATCTTTATATAGATAGTTCACGGGGTGAATCCTTACAGGAATGCCAACGCATACCTGCTGGTAGGGCGCTCTCAAGCCCGAATCCGTCAGCTAACCTCGTAAGCGAATTGAGAGAGAACCGCAATCGTGTTTTCCTAGCCTGCTTGTTTCATTATGCTATAGGAAGCCCGTGAGTAGAGTTTCTCTGCTCTCCGGGCTTCTTTTTGTTGTCCATTCAAAAAATGACAAGGAGTGTTTCATTATGTTAAAGCTTGCTGACCCCCTGGAGATTCCATCTGATCGAACTCTGGAAGGCTTTAAAATTGGTTCCATGGAAATTTATCAATTTGATTGTCTTCTATTAAAAAAACGAATTCCGCAGGTCACAAACGAATGCGCATGCGGCTTGCTAAAAATATCGAGCAACGGAATTAACGGCTGGGAGGAATGCATCCTGCCTTCCTGCGGGAAAAAATTCGATCTTATCCAGTGGGCTTCCGGTTTTAATAAATTAAAGGGACTTTCGGTATACGAAGCTATGGCTTTAATCCACAACAAACAAGAAGTATGGGGACAAGACCGGTGCGAGTTAGCTGAGTCTGCTCTGCAGAATCTTATTAAACAGCTTCAAAATACGGATACAGCTAACCCGCAAAAGGAAAACGGCATTGTCTTGGAGCGTTCCTTCTTGATCGATCAATCGCGATCTTATTTTTCCTTCTAACCTAAGTTCTATTCCCATTTGAATGTGAAGCTGGCTACAATAAAAGCCAATACCAACCATATTCCAAGAAATACGGCTTCTACCCACATACTCCCAAAAGTTGCCCCCACATTCATCACCTGTCTCAGAGCTGTTGTTAAATGGGATATAGGAATTATTTTAACAATCCCCTGAACCATTTCCGGCATATCCTTGATAGGAAAAAATACGCCTCCAACAAACAGCATCGGGAAGGAAATGAACCCGGCAATAGGCCCCGCGCTCTCCGGAGTTTTGGCAATTCCCGCTACAATGAAGCCTGTTGCCATGAACGCAAGTGTACCCAGAATAACGAAAAACAGTAAAGTCAGCCAAGATCCGTTCACCTGGGTTCCGAAGAACAAGTAGGCCACTAGCAGCACAATAACCGATTGAATGCCGTTTAGAACAAGCCTGGCTGTAATTTGCGCCGCGATGAACGTAGATGCTCGTAAGGTTGTGCTTTGCATACGGCGCAGCACCCCTCTCTCCCGCCAGGATGCGATTTGTCCGGCAACCCCGTTGAGGTTATTGGACATAATCATCATAGCCAGAATGCCCGGCACCAAGAAATCGATATACCGCAATTTCAAGGATTGCACGCCCTCCGATTTCAAGCTAAGAACAGGAACATAATTCACGCTCTGCTTGGATACGGAATCTATGATCTGGTTTAGAGCTACTTTAGCCAGCTCCGATACAGATAAGTTGGTTTCATCATAATACATTTTCAGCTCGGCTGGTGCCCCGGACTTATTACCATTCTGAATAGTTTGACCCGTACCCTTCGGAATGATCAGAACAAATTGAGTGTCTCCTTGCTTTAACAAAGCTAGCGCCTGCTCCACATCCTGCGATTCAGTCGCTTTTACAATCGAGCTGCTTCTCATTAAGCCGCTAATATTCTGCGATTGGACCGATTGGTCTTGATCAATAACAACTCCGTCCAAAGAAACAGAACTCCCATTTCCAAGAAACGAGCCTAGCATAACCATAAAAAAGACAGGAAACAGCAGTGTCCAAAATAAAACTTGTCGGTTCCTTGTAAAAATTCTAAGTTGGGCCAACGTTAATTGTATATAGGCATTCATTCGGCTCGACCGCCTCCTAAAATGTAAATCTTCATTCCTCTCTCAAGCTCTTCCCTGTCATATGGATGAAGACATCCTCCAAGGTAGCCGTCCGTGTCTGCAAATCGATAATTTTCCACTGCTCTGCTTCGGCACGCTGGATCAAGTCAATAAGCGAGGTCTGCAAATGATCGGTGTACAATACAAAGACATCCTTACGCAAATCAGCCTGCTTCACTTTTTGCACGGTCTGGAGTTGGCCAAGCATTATAGAGGCTTGCGTCTCTGGCAGCTTGCCGCCCTCTTCCGTCAAGCGAAACTCGATGGCACTATCCGACTGCAGACTGCTCACGAGGCTACGCGGCGTATCGAGAGCGATGACCTGACCGCTATCCATCAAGCAGATCCGATCACAGAGGATATGCGCTTCTTCCATATAATGCGTCGATAGCACAACCGTCTTTCCCTGCTCCTTTAATCGCAAAATTATATCCCACAGCGTACGGCGTGCCTGAGGATCAAGCCCTGTCGTTGGTTCGTCCAGAAATACCACCTGGGGATCGTTAACCAACGCCAGCCCAATAGCTAAGCGCTGCTTCTGCCCACCGGACAAGTTTTTGACGCGGTCATTTACTTTTTCACGCAAAATCATATCGTCCATCAAAGGCTCAAGAGGGACCGATTCCGGATAAAAGCTGGCATACATGCGCATGATCTCATGCACCTTCAGCAGCTCGAACAGTGAGGTTGATTGAAGCTGAACACCGATAACCTGCTTGACCTTGTTCAAATCGGTCTGTGTATCAAAGCCCGCTACCCGCGCACTGCCTCCATCAGGCCTTCGAAGTCCCTCGATCATTTCCATCGTCGTTGTTTTGCCTGCCCCATTGGGACCGAGCAATCCAAACACTTCACCCTTATACACTTCAAAATCGACGCCCTTGACGGCAGTAAAGTCGCCATATCGCTTAATTAAGCCCTTCACTTCAATTATTGCTTGTGGTGCAGTCAACGTTCTCAGCCTCCTTCACTCACCTATTTCCCTTATCTTCCACAGTATACCATTCTCTAAATATATAAAGCACATTCATGCTTTCATTGGATGTCTGGCCTTCGAACATGATATAGTAAGGTCTATAAATCAATGCACCTGAATGGACCCGGACTGGAAACGCCATCGTGGAAACAGCTGTGCAAAAGGAGAACAAAATCATGAATAGAAGCAAGAAGCCTATGAATAAGAAACCTATGAACCCGAAATCTAATCCATCTCCAATCAAACTATACACAGTAAAAGAACCTTCCGAGCTATTGAACTTTCTAATAACAACCTTATCAAATCAAGGCCGAAACTCCATTAAATCCATCCTGAGCCGCGGACAAGTATCAGTGAACAATAAAGTCGTAACTGTATACAACCACCCGCTACAGCCCGGACAAACGGTATCCATCCGCAAGGATAGAGCACCTGAAGCTCCGCCTATGATAGGGCTTACGATTTTGCATGAGGACGAGGATGTCGTAGTCATTCAAAAGGATTCCGGCCTGCTATCGGTAGCTTCCGATCAAGCTCATGAGGATGAACTGACAGCCTATCGGCAGCTTACAGCCCATGTCCGCATAGGCAATCCCAAAAATCGTATTTTTGTTGTGCATCGCTTGGACCGTGACACCTCGGGAGTTATGCTGTTCGCCAAAAGCGAGCATGTCCAACAAACGCTGCAAAACGCATGGCAGGATACGGTCAAGGAACGTACTTACGTTGCCCTTGTTGAAGGTATGGTAAAGAAACAAGAAGGCACCATATCATCGTGGTTGAAAGAAAGTGCTACGCTAAAAATGTACTCCAGCCCTTACCCTAATGATGGACAGCATGCCGTAACTCATTACAAAGTCATTCAATCCAACCGAAACTTTTCGTTACTGGAGGTCCATCTCGAAACAGGACGAAAAAATCAAATCCGAGTTCACATGCAGGATATAGGCCACCCTATTGCTGGCGATAAGAAATACGGCTCAACCACCAAGCCCATTAACCGGCTCGGCCTGCACGCGCGTGTCTTATCCTTTATACATCCACGATCAGGTGAGCTGCTGCGTTTTGAAACGGAAATTCCCAAATCGTTTATTAATCCTTCTCGTGTTGCGCCTCCACAATAACTGAGTTGTCTAAGAGAACCTTTCCTCTTCATCATGTATTGAGTATTCGATGACTGTAAATGATATAGGTGAATGTTTTTCTTCATAACACAAGTTCGAGAAATCGCAGTATTTATAAGTTGAGGATGTGGATAATAGATGGCGAAGTTGACTCCGTATTTTTATTCCGATAATGCTAAAGCGCAGGCGCAATTCTATGTGCAAGCACTTGGAGGAGAAATTGGCGATCAGATGACTTATGGACAAGCCCCCGGTACTGATGAAGCCATTAAGGATAAAATCATACACATGGCATTCACAGCCGCAGGAGAGAACTTCTATATTGCCGACACCATGCACGAGCCCCCGGGACGCAGCAGCGGGTTTGATCTGAACCTCGAGTTCCAAACAGAGGAGGAAGCCCAGCAAGCATTCACCAATCTGTCCGAAGGCGGAAAAGTGATTATGGCGCTGGAGAAGCAATTTTGGGGAAGCCTGTTTGGTCGTCTGGAGGACAAGTTCGGCATCAAATGGCAGATCAGTACAAAAGCACAAGGAAAACAGGGATAAGCTTGAGCTGAGATGGCCTATATTGAATACTTGGTATCATAAAAACAGGGTTATCCCCCAGCCGTTTTATATAACGACTTGTGGGATAACCCTTATCATATATAACGTATGTGAATGAGATCAGTCCTATACTAGAGTATTTTCTACTGTAGCTATATAGCTTAGCCGCTTTTTTGCGCCAGCATTTTCAGCAACACAGTTACAGCCGCTGCCTTCGTTGTCTTAGCATTCGGATCGAATTGGTTATCCCCCTTACCTTCTACAAGGCTAAGCTTCTTCACAACTGCCACCGCGCCATTTGCCACGCCGGTACATCCTTGTCGTCCGCGAAGCCCGTTGTTGCAGTTGCTTCCATGCATTGGTCATCATTATGGCCATCTTATTGAAGCTGAAGCTGCTTCACCTACAACAAACCGCAAATTTGGTAAAGTTATTCACCTCAACTATAATGTAAGAACTGTTAACCTATACGCCCCCCCCATACACCATCAGCCAATCCGATATCCCAAATATAGTTTGCAGGAACCGCCTTGAAGGCAGCTTCATCTGCATACGACAGGTGCAGGTTCGAGCTCATCATATATGTAAACAACAGCATAGTAATGGGTAAAAGGATACATATAAAAGGCTCAATACCGAAATCAGCGCTTGACGAAGTCATTCGATTTAGATTCCATACCCACCTCATCGCTTGACAAGACTTCACTACAGACCATATTAATCTAAGCCATATTTACTCCCAAAACCTGCATCTATACATCCTTTTGGAAGTTTTATCAGCAGTCTTCGTGAATTCCTGCAAATGTGCATCTCTTTTCATTCTTTGTTGAAATCGGACCATTTCACATGAAAATTGCTGTACTTTTGCAGTTTTTTCATCTCACCAGCGTATTCAATAGAAAATAACTGCATGTTTGCAGGATTTTGTGCACGCTGATTAATTAGGGAGAGGGTCAGCACTGATTTTGAGGTTGATTCATGTTTTATTAACTATGAGCAGGGGTATGATGGAATTATTAGGAGGGATTTCAATGAAAAAGAACTGGAAGGTTTGGATCGCAATATGTGCCGGATTTGTGTTTTTTTCGGGATCTGTTCTAGCAGCAGCAACGGGTCCACGGATTTTTATCAATAACATAGAATTCGCCGGAAGCGCCTTTAAGCTGAAAATGGACGAAGGAACAGCGATGGTATCCTTGAGGTCTCTAGTAGAACAGCTCCGTGGTAAAGTGACATACAAGGACAACAGTATCTATGTGACTATGCCTGAATCGTCCAATTTGTCTATGCAAGTGAGAAGTCTGGAGAATGCACTGGAAGCTGAATCTCCGGAGGAAGCCGTTCGGACATGGATCCGTGGTGTGCAAAAGAGAAGCGGTGCCATCCAGTACGCTGTCTTGTCGCCTGATCTCCGCCAAAAGACCAAGCAGGAATTCGAAGACCACTTCTGGGTAACTGGCGTCTCCAGCCCTCATATGGGAAAAGTCGAGCACCTGCATACCAAGGAAGTGTCACCGGATAAGGTTCAAGTTTCATTTGATTATCCACTGGTGGTGATGAATGGAACCATTGGAAAAGGCAGTGCCTGCATCCTAGTGGAAAAGATAAACCGGGAATCATCTGATTACTGGGCCATTTCGGATATTGCTTTGAAGGACCCTGGAGATACAGGGATCATGATCGGAGCGAGAAAGCTTGAACAATAATCACATCTTACCCGTAAAAAAAGTTACATAAGTCATCTTAGCAACAACAGTTCGGCACATTTCCGCAGCTAAAAAGACCTCATCTTTGCATTTGATTATCGAATGCAAAGATGAGGTCTTTTGTTTCGTTGCAGTTTTGTTCGTTGCAGTGGTGTGATGGTCAGGTCATTGGAAGAATCACTATATATTATTACATAGAGTTCAGATATAATTTAATCAAAGCTGCATAATATTCAAAATATTGGGAGGTCATGATAGTGAATGAGATCCATAACAAAAGATTAATATTTGTATTTACCGGCCCCGATGGCTCCGGGAGAAAAACCGTAGCCCAGAAAGTAGGAGCCTTGTGTGAACTGCAAAGAGTCTTATCCTATACTACCCGACCCAGCAGATTATATGAGAAAGATGGAGTAGACTATCATTTTATCACTCCTGAGCAATTCATTGAAGCAGAGCAAAACAACGAATTCATCGAAACGCTTGAAATGGAAGGTGTCTTTTACGGAATCAAATCGATAGAAGTCGAGGCTATGTTTCAAAAGCACCCTTATGTATACCTCATCCTAAACCGTCAGGGTTCTAAGCTTGTAAAGGACGCATATGGCGATAAAGTCATCCAGATCATGATTTATGCCGATCGAAACAAGGTGATGAGCCGGTTGCTGGAGCGCGGAGATACGACGGAGGTCATCTATAAGAATTTAGACCGTTATGAACAAGAAATGGGTTACTCAAAAGAATGTGACGCCAATGTTGAAAATTATGATTTAGACGACACCGTAGAAGAAGTTACCGAAATCTTGAAATCATATATACTCAAATAACATATGAAAAGGCCATAGGCTTGTCCCCTATGGCCCTGGCTGAGCAGGTTTTCCCTGCTCAGCCATTTTTTGTTGAAGCTATTATTTAACGCAGAATCGTCTCAATCTGTTCAATTTCAGTCGAATCTAATTCCAATCGGTTAATTGCACCCACATTATCTTCAATCTGACTCACCTTGCTCGCTCCTATCAGAACGGAGGCAACACGTTCCTTACGCAGTACCCAGGCAAGCGCAAGCTGTGCCAAGGTTTGCCCGCGACCTATAGCAATCTCATTCAATTGCTTGATCTTGTTCAATTTCTCCTCGGTAATATCCTTCTCCTTAAGAAATGGACTGTTCGAGCTTGCTGCGCGTGAATCCAGAGGAATCCCATCCAAATAGCGGTTGGTCAGCACACCTTGAGCCAATGGGCTAAAGGCGATGCAGCCCGCTCCGCCTTCCTCCAGCTCCTCCAATAATCCATTCTCAACCCAGCGATTAAACATGGAGTAGGTAGCTTGATGAATCAGCAACGGTGTTCCAAGTGACTTTAGGATCTGGATCGCTTGTTTGGTCTGTTCTGCGCTATAATTCGAAATTCCAACATAGAGCGCTTTTCCTTGTCTCACGATTAGATCCAGTGCCCCCATTGTTTCTTCCATAGGTGTGTTAGGATCAGGGCGATGAGAATAGAAAATATCCACATAGTCGAGTCCCATACGCTTCAAGCTCTGATCAAGACTGGATATCATATTTTTCTTAGAGCCCCACTCTCCATAGGGTCCGGGCCACATATAATAACCTGCCTTCGTGGATACGATCATTTCATCTCGGTAAGCAGCCAAGTCTGATTTGAGAATTTTACCAAAGGTTTCCTCGGCGGAGCCTGCAGAGGGTCCATAGTTATTAGCCAGATCAAAATGAGTAATTCCTAAATCAAACGAACGGCAGATCATCGACTTGGCATTAGCCAGAGTATCGACATCACCGAAATTATGCCATAGCCCTAATGAAACCGCCGGGAGCTTCAGCCCCGATCTCCCGCAGCGGTTATAAACCATCGAATCATATCTTTGTTCATTCGGTACATAAGTTGTCATCATCACAGCTCCTTTTCTTCATTTAAGAGGTTGTTCAAAGAATTCCCTTGGATCACTCACTTTATGGCTGCCTACCTATCCCTTCAAGCCTGTTGTGCTTATGCCTTCGACGATATACTTTTGAAAAACGAAAAATACAACGACTATGGGAACCAAAGACAAGATAGACATCGCGAACATGGCTCCCCAATCCGTTTTCATCGTAGGGTCGGAGAAATTCTTAATAGCCAAGGAAACCGTCGCCAATTTGGGCGAATTTAAATATAACAAGGGACTGAAGAAGTCATCCCACGTCCAATAAAACTTAAAGATCGATACCGTAATAATGGCCGGGACAAGCAAAGGCACCATGATCCGGATAAAAATCTGATATTTGTCGCATCCGTCGATATAAGCCGATTCATCCAATTCTTTGGGAATCCCTCTTAAAAATTGGGTAGTTAGAAAGATGAAGAACGCTCCTCCGAAAAAAGCGGGGACAATCAACGGTAAAAACGTATTAATCCATCCTATTTTATGAAAAAAGATATACTGCGGGATCATCAATACCTCGCCTGGCAGCATCATCGTTAGCATCATGCAGCCAAACCAAAAGGGAGCCCACTTGAAGCGAATTCTGGCAAACCCGTAAGCAACCATGGTAGACGAGATTACGGTCCCGATTACAGAAAGAATGGTGATGATAAAGGAGTTTTTGAAAAAGACAGAAAAAGAAATGCCAGCGAACCCTTTAAATCCGTTAACATAGTTGTCAAAGTTCCATTTCAAAGGAATTAATTGATGCGCATGAGTAAAAATTTCAGTAGTATCCTTCAGGGAGCTGGATAGCATCCATAACACAGGGTAGATCATGACGAAGGCAAATAGAGTAACAAAAACATGAACAACAATACGTCCGGACTGCCTGATTGTTTTTGCTGAGCTGTTCATGCTCTATTCCCCCTTCGATTCATAATGAACCCAATGTTTAGATGTTTTGAACACGACGGCCGTAAAGAAAGCGATCATTAGCAGCAGAACCCATGCCATAGATGAGCCATATCCCATTTCATAATAACGGAATGATTTCTCATATAAATACAGCACATAGAACAACGTCTTATCAAAGGGCCCTCCTCCGGTTACGATCATACCCTCGGTGAACACCTTGAATCCATTGATAATCCCCATAACCAGATTAAAAAAGATAACCGGCGTCAATAGGGGAATCGTTATGTCTTTGAATTTCCGCCATGCGTTGGCACCATCCACCTGAGCCGCCTCGTATAATTCCGCAGGAATTTGCTTCAAGCCAGCAAGGAAAATAAGCATGGAAGAACCAAATTGCCATACGGATAAAACGATCAGCGACAGAAGAGCCGTTGAAGGATGGGTGATCCACGAAACCTTCTCGGTGATTCCAAAGAATGACTCCAAAAAGGAGTTAAAGGCACCCGAAGCACCGAAGAGCTGCCGCCACATGACCGACACTGCAACACTGCCTCCGATCAAAGTCGGCAAATAATAAGTGGCTCTGAAAAATCCAAGAAATTTTAATTTCATGTTCAGCAGCAGCGCTACGGCGAGCGCAAAGCAGAGACGCAAGGGTACAGCAGTGAAAACGAAGATTAGCGTTGCCTTAACCGATATCCAATAGCGGGAGTCTTCCATAAACATCTCTTTGAAATTGTCCAATCCTACCCACTCCGGAGGAGAAAGGATGTCATATTTGGTAAAAGCGAGATATAGCGAAGCGGCTATCGGAATAATGGAAAAAGCAAGAAAACCAAACAACCAAGGGAAAATAAATACATACCCCGCCGTATTGTCGGATTTCCAGAATGTTTTGTTGCCGACTCCTCTCAAGCTCCATCACCTCGTTTGTGTCGTGGGATAAATCTGGGGATAAACCATAACCCTATACAGCTATGGCTTATCTCATGTATTCCATTATTTTTTCTTAGCCAACACTGCATTTGCTTCTTTTCTGAATTTTTCTGCTGCTTGCTGCGGGGTAATCTTCTCGTAGAATACCTCGGCACGAATGTTCGTAAATATTTTACCTACCTCCGATCCGGCAACCGGAGCAGGAGGATCGATGACGCTTGAATGCTTCTCGACCACTTGAAGATACTGGGACACTCTCTTTTGAGTATCGCTGAAGCTATTCTGCATACCCGCAATGAGCTTTGGATGATACGGCATTCCGAAATAAGCATTCAGTGATTTGGCCGCATCCAAATTGTTTGTGAAAAACTCGATAAACTTGGCCGCCTCCTCAGGATGCTTGGAGGAAGCTGCAATCCCGTGGAAGAAGGAAGGCTTCATATACATCCCCTTACCGTCGCCTGATCCCGGGTACATGGCATAGCCAAGAGGCTTCTTGAGCTGGGTTTCCATAATATCCGCATGGTTGCTCCAATAGGAGAATCCGCCGAATGCCGCTTGCCCCTTAGGAAACGGACCGTCTTCTAAGCCTCTGACTTCAAGCTCAACGCCAATTGGGCTTATAATGCCCTTCTTCTGCCATTTAAGCTGAAGGTTCATATAATCTATGAACAATTTATCATCATCATAGCCAAGAGCGTCTTGTGCCTTATTATAAAAGGATTTGCCTTGCTGTCTGAGCCATACTTCGAAATGACTTTGCATCATATGGGTATCGCCATATATGTTCAGCTTGTCTTTGATCGTCTGTAAGTCCTTCTCATATTGATCCCAAGTGTAATCTGGACCCGGGGCTTTAACACCCGCTTTCTCTAGCTTTTCAGGGTCATAGAACATAACAAGAGCATTGTTTCCTATGTTAATGCCATAGGTTTTCCCGTTAATGATACCGCCCTTCATATTAACTTCCGCTACACCGGTCATATCGATGGTCTTATTGGCGATGTAATCATCCAGCGGTTTCAAAATACCTTTATTTACATAGTTCTGAATTTGTGAGTAGTCTACACGGACAATATCCGGCAAGCTATTTGAAGCCGCTTGTACATTAATTTTGTCATTATAAGCATCACCCGCATAATATTCCGCTTCTATTTTTATATTCGGGTTGGCCTTTTGAAACAGCTCAATAACTGCGTTGTTCTTATCGACAGTCAATTGCGAGCCTGCCCAGTAAGTCATTCTTAAGGTGACGGGGTCATTCTTTTTTGGAGCCGCAGTATTAGGCTGAGAAGCAGCTGGCTCTTTGCCCTTGGTTTCACCGGCATTGGTGCTTGATCCTTGTGAGCATCCGGCGAGCGTGGACGATAATGTCAATAAAGCAGTCAAACAGAGAAACGTAACTTTCTGCATAACGACACTCCCCATCTTGAATTTTCTAAAATCACTCCTGAGAGAATGAAACAGGTTGGCCCCTCCTATTTGCATTTTCAAGTTAATTTTACTTGGTAGCCAATCAAATGATAATAAAAAAAACAGACACTTTTTACTTGAAAATCAGTAATGAGTGTCATGCTTTATCATTGTTTTATATTCTACTGGCGTATAGCCTGTATACTTTTTAAAAAGGTTGCTGAAATACTGCGAATCCCTGCCAAACCCTGTTTGTTCCGCAATCTCGTATACCTTATAGTTGTTGAAATTCGTCATGAGCTCCTTGGCCCACTCAATTCTGACTCTCGTTACATACTGGGAGAATTTTTCGTTCATCTCTTTTCGGAACAGCTTCCCCAAATAATCAACATTCATATAAAAATAATGCTTGGCAAGCCACTGCAGCGATAGCTCCTCATTCCCCAAATTGCTTTGAATATGCTGGACCATGCTGTGAACGAGCATACGGTTTTTTTGTGAATATACTTCGTAGTTTTCTTTGGTTATGACATGGGAAACGCCAAAAATATATCGGTGAATCTCCTCCAATGTTTTCATCTCAAGGATAGGAACAATTTTGGGAATGTTCTCGTTGATTTTATCCGGCATCGTTTGTCTAACAATAGTAGTGATCAATTCGATACAGTAGCTGATCGCCATATTAATTTCACATCGAAATTCGCGCAGCTTATCAAAAAAATAAGCCAACTCGTCTTTAAGATCCTCCGTATTCCCTATTTTGATTGCCATTACGATGTTGTGATAATTCAAATTCACCATTTCCGTTTGGGTGGATGACAGCTCCAGATCAACCTCTTCACTTGTGATAATACTGCTCTCACCCAGATAAAACCTGTATTTCAAATATTGCTGCGCATCGTAATATATTTTGGGGATATCCTCGAACGTACAAGGATTACTGATCGACAAGGTCAAATCAATTTTATATTTGCTCTCAAATTCCTCTTTAATTTTCGTTGTCATCTTTACAATTTCCTGTAATTCCATATCTTCAAGCAAGATTATAAACTTATCTCCTACTATCGTGCTTAGCATAATATTGCGGGTCTGGATCAGCTCTTCGGAAATATTTTTAAGCGCATATAATTCGACAAATTCAAAGGCAGCCTCCAGTTGGAACAAAATCAATCTTACCTTCTCATCATGAATGTGCAGAATCTTTTTATAATGCTCCATCTCATGTTTAAAAAATGTTCGGTTCAGCAGGCAGTCTCTTAGAAGCTGCTCCTTTACTTTAGGCAACGCTTCAGCCAGTTGATTCTCCATGATCTGATAAAAGCTTATCCTATTTCTCTGCTCATCCAATTCACTTATAACCTGCTGCAATACATCCGTTATGTCCACTTCGTCACAAGGCTTCAACAAATAATGCTTGACCCCATGCTGCATCGCTTTACTGGCAAATTCGAATTCCCCATGGCCTGATAGAACCACAAACTTGGCATACGGCAGCAGCTTCATCGTTTGTTGGATCAGCTCCAGTCCATCCATTCGAGGCATCTTGATATCCGTTATGATGATATCCGGCCGTATAGCTGACATTTGATCATAGGCGGATAGCCCATCAGGAGCGCAGCCGGTAAATTCTAGTCCCAATTGATCCCAATCAATTAATTTGGCGATGCCTTCTCGTATAATTCTTTCGTCATCTACCACAAACACCTTATAGCTCTGATCGATCAATTTCAACACCTCACCTATTGTCGTTTGCCACCTAGAATGAATGTCCTACGCTACATGGTTTGTATAGGGGATAGAGATTTTAATGATGGTGCCTTTATCCGGCTCACTTTCTATACTAATGCCATAGGGCTCGCCAAATAAAATTTTTAACCTTTCATTTATGCTTTTCAATCCAATACCTGTGCCTTTCGCCGTTATCTCATTAAGCTCCAGCTTATTCAAATATTCAGCGTCCATTCCTGGACCGGTATCTTTGACAATAATCACGAGTCTATCAGGCAGCTCCTCAGCGTACACGGTTATCTCACAAACTTCCGAAGCTGTCTCTACCCCATATTTGATACTGTTCTCAACGATAGGCTGCAAAATAATACATGGAATATACAACGAATGAAGATGCTCTTCTATTTGCATATGATAAACTAGGCGGTCTTCAAATCGGAATTGCTGAATGTAAATATAATTAGATAAATTACTGATCTCTTCCTTTAGCGTAATAAATTCCTTATCATTCACCGTACTTCGAAGCAGATTTCCAAGTGCCTTAACCATACCTGAAATTTGCTGCTGTCCATTCATTCTCGCCAACCAATTGATAGAATCCAATGTATTATATAGAAAATGCGGGTTTAATTTAGCTTTTAACGTGTTGTATTCGGCGTCTTTAAGCATAATCTGCTTCACATAATTTTCTTTGATCAATGTGTCCAATTTATCTATCATCTTATCGAAATTACGGCTTAACTGACCGATTTCATCCCGATTTTCTGGAAATTCCAGCTTATCGACTTCGAAATTCCCCTTCTCTACTACCGTAATTTTTTTCGTTAGCTTTTCGATCGGCTGGGTAATACTTTTCGAGAATCGCAAACCAACCAACAGAATAATCAGCAAAACAATGGCATAGAGACATAGCAATACAATTTTCATAATAAACGTATCTTTGAAAATGGACCCATACGGCACAAGATGAATGAAGGTCCACCCCGTATATTGAAGGGTAAAATGGGCTGCAAGATATTTCTGGTTATTCAAGGTGATCAAGCTAAAATTATTTACATCATTAAAAAGTAAATCCTGCTCCTGATAGCTGATCGGGCTTTGACCCGGATAAATAACCTTACCTTCAGATACAATGAGCAGCGTGGAATCGTAATATCGGGTTTCACTCGGTGATGCATATATAATCTTGTCTGAAAAGGTCCTAATCAATAAAGTCCCGAGCGGCTCCATGCTGGAATCATCGATCTCACGGATTTCACGAAGAGAGAAAAAAGCGTCGTCCTGCAGGATTCCACCTACCCAGACGCTGGCTCCTTTGTATTCGGAAGCTTTTTCTCGTAGACTCTCCATATCTCTGGAGTTGATGGTTTTGACATTTAGCCCGACTCCATGGGAGTTATTATTTGTATCAAGAATGGTAATAGAGGAGACCGCATAATCAAATAAATGATAGGTAAGCAGTTTCTTCTTTAATTCATTGGCTGCATAGTAGGACTCATAGGTGCCGGGGGCTGTCTTGATTTCTTTCAAATACTTTTGGACGTCTGCATCAGACATGATGGATAGAGATAGTTTATCTATATTCAGCAGCTTTTCTTCGATTCGCTGTGAGAACAGGTGAAACTTATCCGTTGTTTCTCGATAGATCAGATTATCGTACAACGATTGCGAAAGCTGAACAAATAGCCAGCCGAGAAAACTGGTCAAAAAAGCTCCAAAGATGATAAAAATGAACAGCTTATGTTTGATTTTTAAGTTTCTCATAGGATCACCTGTGTCAAATTATACCATAGCCTCTCGAGTGGTTGATCGCTAATTTCCTGAAGAAAACACATTTTTAGACAAGGAAATTGGGTCGAAGGTCATCTAAAGCCAGTTACTTGTTAGACCAAGTTAATTGATAAACCAAGTTACTTACTTGACCCATACGTTGGTGCATTGGGAGGGAATCGGGTGTGGGATTACGGCCGCTGTTGAAGTCGTGTTCCTTGATTAGTAGGCTTGCAGCGGTGGGAACACGAGCTTCAAAGGCGGACGCTAACGCTCCTCCACCCCACACCCGTTCCCTCTCTTGTTCTACTTTTTTGGGGGTAGTTGCCTTGCTTATTTACTTATCTAAATCCCTGCTTACTTGCTTACTTATCTACTTACCTACTTACCTATTTACCTACTTACCTACTTACCTACTTACCTGCTTGCCTGCTTACCTGCTTGCCTGCTTACCTGCTTACCTGCTTGCCTACTTACTTGCTTACCTGCTTCCCTACTTACCTACTTACCTACTTACCTACTTACCTACTTACCTACTTACCTGCTTGCCTACTTACCTACTTACCTTCTTACCTTCTTACCTGCTTGCCTGCTTGCCTACTTACCTGCTTCCCGCTTTCCTAATTTCTTGCTTACCTACATACCTAATTGCCCGTTTCCTACTTTCCTGCTTTCTTGCGTACCTACTTACCTACTTACTTACCTGCTTACTTGCTTTCTTTCGTACCTACTTACCTACTTACTTACCTGCTTCCCTGCTTACTTGCTTACCTACTTACCTTCCCTACCTGCTTCCCTATTCCATGCTCCCATGCTTACTGCTTCTTGCTTCCATGTTCTGCTACCATGGTTCTGCTTCCTTGCTTTCTAATCGGTCTTCGATCCAGTAGCTTCACCCGAGGGAGGTTACATTGTAGACCTTCTCAAAGATCGACTTGCTCCTGCCCTTGCTTCCTGCTTTTGCTCTTAAGCGGAACGTCGATACCTTATTTGTCTCGCAACCCCTCGAATTCTTGAAGCGAGGGAACTACGATGCGTTATTTCCGTTTACAATAGGCTGTAATGCTACATTCCAAGCAAATAAGTGATCGTAGTTCCGTTTCACTAGAATGTTCACGTGTGCACATCCAAATAGCGCATCCTTGTTCCTCTAGCTAGCTAGCCTGCCGAACCAACTGGTGAAGTAAAACAGTACGAAGGGTTCCAGCTGCTTCCGAATGAAGCCTCCACATTCACGAAAACCAGCTTCGCCTGCATTCCTAAACAACGAAAAATCGGTGCGGGATCTAAGGCCCGGCCGATTTTTCGAGGACATTGTTTATACGCTGGCTATGTTAAAATCAAATCCCGTATCCAAAATGCCGGGACTTTGCTTTTGCTGAAAAAAAGAATGAATGCTGCTCACATCTTCAATCAAATCAGCTGGGTCTTCCAATCCTATATTCAACCGAATTAAGCTTATTGGACGCTCCGGCGTTGCATCTGGCACCAAGCCTACCACTAGCACCAGACTTTCGTACCCACCAAAGCTGAGGCCAATTCTGAAGTAATCCAGCTGGTCCACCCAAGCTTTGGCCTGCTCAAGAGTACCCTCTACCTCGATGGACATCAAACTGCCGTAACCGCCCATCTGTGAAAGGGCGAGCTCATGCTGAGGATGTGCGGAAAGCCCCGGAAAATTGACCTTTTTTATGCACGGAACTGTACTGAAATATTCCGCCATTGTCTGTGCTGATTGACTTAAGCGTTCCATCCGTAAAGGAAGAGTTCTCATTCCGCGCAGCAGTAAGGAAGCCGTATGAGGAGTCATCACCCCTCCCAACAGCTGATGGTCGATTCGGCTTAATTGATCAATAAGCTCTGATGATCCAATCACGGCGCCACCAAGAACGTCACTGTGTCCACCTACATATTTCGTTAACGAATGAACAACCAGATCGATGCCCAGCCGTAACGGATTTTGATAACAAGGAGAGGCCCATGTATTATCAATGATTGTTTTAATGCTTCGCGCTTTCGCAGCTTGAACGCAGGCAGCCAAATCCTGCAGTTGGAAATAGTAGCTGGTCGGACTCTCCAAATAAATAAGAGCTGTATTATCGCGAATGGCTTCCGTAATTTTATCTATGGACGTTCCATCCACATAGGTTACTTCTACGCCATACCGGGTCAAGAAAAACTCCAAAAACTCTCTCGTACCGAAATACACCTGATCCACGCAAATGATATGATCACCCGTTCGTACGGTAGATAATATAGCCGCAGAAATAGCAGCCATACCGGAAGCGAAGCATTGAGCCTTCTCACCGTATTCCAGTGCGGCCAATCGCTTTTCTAATTCCTGTACAGTCGGATTCCCCATCCTGCTGTATTTAAAGGAATGCCCCGGCTCATCGCTTTTGGCATAAGAAAATAACGTATTCTGATAAATGGGGATCGAAACAGCCCCTTGATGCCTCTCATCATGCTTATCGTGAGCTACAAATGTAAACGGTAAAGGGTTCTTTTGCGAGTTCAAGAGAATACCCCCTTTCTGGTAATTCCGACTTTTGTTATTTGCTATTTCTTCGACAGCTCATATAACGCCTGCGTACAAACCTCAGCATGACGCATCAGTTGATCGATTCCGATATTTTCATCTGCTTGATGGAAATTAGTGCCTGGCGATCCCGGAAAGGAGGGCCCGAACGTGACTCCTCGCCCGCGCAGCTTCTTCGCGTAAGTACCTCCCGCCATGGACTTCAGTACGGCCGGGTCACCTGTCACCGTCTCATAAGCACGGCTCAGCATCCCGATTAACGGATGGTCCGGTGACATATACAAGGCCGGCATGTAAGCTTTAACCGCAGTCTCCAACCCGGCGTCTCCGGCAATCTTCGTAAGTTGGGAGATGATTTCATCCCCCTTCGCCGACACCGGATAACGGATGTTCAACGTAACTCTAGCTTCCTCGCGGTTTACAGCAATGCTAGCCAAGTTCACGGTAACGCGACCATGTATCTCTTCCTCAAAAGCGATACCAAGAGATGCTCCGTCCAGCTCCTTCCCGACTCGCTGCTGCAGAAACCGCAGGAACGGCTCCGCCGCCAGTCCTGAACAGAGTGGGTTAGCCGTAATATCCTCGATCAACTGAGTAATAGCGTTGATCCCGTTATGCGGCCAAGCTCCGTGAGACGACTTCCCTGTCCTCTCCATCGATAATAGCTGCTGACCGTCATCCCCAAGCACCTCGGCATGGCACAGGTCAGGTACTACATTAGCAGCATCTCCGCCCTCGATCCGGATCCAGTTGGCACTGCCGCCTGCTTCGAGCTTTTGTATCCACGACAGAGTGATAACTCCCTTCTCAGCATTCGAAATTGGATATCCCCCATCGGTAACAAACGCATAGTCCGGCAGTTGCTCTTGCTCGAAATAATAGTCCAAATCGTGCATGCCATTCTCTTCGTTCGTTCCGAAGATAACGCGAATTCGCCGCTCCGGGCTATACCCTGCCTCCTTAAGTGCATATAGGCTGTACAGCGCGGCAATAACCGCAAACTTATTGTCCGACGCACCCCGTCCATAGATTTTGCCGTCTACAATCTCTGCCGACAATGGAGGATACGTCCACCCGTCTCCGATGGGCACCGTATCCACATGGGTTACAACAGCAGCTATCTCGTCCCCAGAGCCAAATTCGGCATGCCCTGTATAACCGTTTACATGAGCCGTCTGAAACCCCATCTCTGAAGCCAGATCCAACATATAATGCAGGGCTCGGTTCACTCCTTCGCCATACGGCATCCCTGGCTTTGCTTCTTCCATTACACTTTGTATTTGAATAAGCCGGCGCAAGTGATGAACCATTTCCTTCTCATATTGCCGAACCGAATGTCCAATGTGCATCGCTATTTCCTCTCTCCTCACCTGGGTTTAATGCTCTTTTCCCAATGTTAGGTTACTTCACCGCTTTAGCTGCCTCGACAACCCATTTAATTCGCTGCCTATCAATATCCCCAGAGAGTGAGCAGTCCGCTCCTAAAATAACCCCTGTGGCAGCCGTTTCCTTTATTAAATTAGCCGTGAATTGCTCTACATCCGACTTCACACCGCTATATAACAGACCTTCCTTGGTATTATCGAATCCGCCTAAGACGGCTTTTCCGCCGAAGAATTCCATCCCCTCTTTTAAGCCTAATTCCTCCACATAGATAGCCCAGTTAAAAGCTTTTGCCGGATAATCCTGCCAGCATTCCAACCTATTCTTAATCCCTGCCCAACCGCATAAATGGAGCATATTGTTATCGCTGAATGTATTGGCATGGTCCAGCACATATCTGTCGCTTGGAGTGATCCACTTCCGGTATTCGTCATAGGTGAAACGATCCATCTCGCCACCCTGCAAACAATAATAAGCTCCCGTACATTGGCCTTCTGTGATTATAAGCTCTGCCAGCATAGCCTGATCCTGAGCAATTACATCTAATGCATACATGACAGCCTCCGGATCCTCCTTCAAATGCCTCATAACAAGCTCATCTGAAGTTCCGAACCGAATGCAGGAGAAAGGCGCGAACACATTGTAAAATATACAACACTCCCCGTTGATGCTCTCACTGATCCCTTTTGCCCGTTCAACCTGCTCCTTGATATAAGGATGGTCCTTGCCGAGCGGCTTCAATTTACGCCAATCTGCTGCCTCTTTGATCTCCGCATTAATAGGAAAAGCGAAATAACCATCACACATAATTTTGATAAAATCGATATCGCTATCCTTGTAATACTGAACATGCGCTTTTATGCATGCTTCCCCTTTGGCCTCTTCACCAGAGAAATGAAACCAGAACCCAACAGGAACCTTGTCTACTGCTTGCTTGTTAAGTGCATTAAGAACTCTAGTTTTTTTATCCAATCTAATCACGATCCTTCGCTATATTATTTTTATTACATTAAAGCCCATTTTAATAACGGGGTTAGGAGTCTGTCTGACGATTCGATCTACGTGAATATTTATTCATGTGGTTATGAAGGGAAAGGGAATGGTACGGAAAGTTTACGACCGCCTTTGAAATTAAGTTGTTACCGCAAGGTAAATTAAAGACAACTTGAATTACTAGAGCGGTGGAGTGCCATCCCTTTCTCGTAATAACAGCTTCAATGAATAAATTTTCACAGTTTTGGCCTTCGTCAGGCAGACTCCAACTAACCCTTAAGTGCTCCGATCATTACGCCTTTGACAAAATATTTTTGCAAAAAGGGATAAACAAACAGGATCGGAACCGTTGAAATGACAATCGTACAATATTTCACCAATTCTTTGGAAAAGCTCGCTTCCAGAAGCTCTGAAGGATTTTCACCTGAGCCCAGATTGGAGTTTAGAATCAATATTTCTCTTAGAAACATCTGCAGAGGATACAGTTCCCGGTCTCTCAAAAAAAGCACCGAGGAAAACCAGGCATTCCAATGCCCTACACCGTAATACAAAGCTATAACTGCTATAACAGGCTTGGAGAGCGGCATAATGATTCTCGAAAACACCTGAAAATCATTCGCTCCATCGATAATCGCCGACTCTTCCATGCTCTCCGGTATGCTTTGAAAAAACGTCCTCATAATAATGACATTGTAGGTGCTGATCACATACGGCAAAATAATCGCCCAACTGGTGTCGTATAACCCCATATTTCTAACTACAAAAAACAAAGGAATCAGCCCACCGCTGAAAAACATTGTGATAACAAGCATCTTCATCATAAAATTTCGGATGTAAAAATGCTTTCTTGTCAACACAAACGCAGCAAAGGACGTTAAAAGCAAATTTAAAGCAGTCCCTACAATGACGTAAAAAAACGTATTTTTAAACCCGACAGCAATATTGGGATTCGATAATGTAATGTTGTAGCCGCTCAAATTCATTTGTCCAAGGATCGTCCATAGAGGCCCTTCATGCTTCATCAGCATGCGAGGATCGCTGAGCGACGCGATGATCACATAATAAAGCGGATAAATAGTTACTAGCATTAGCAGTATCATGAATAAAATATTTAGCACATTAAACAGCTTTTCGCCTGCTGTACTCTTTACCACCATCCTCCGTCCCCCTCTACCAAAGACTCGTTTCATTCAATTTTCTACTTAGGTAGTTCGCAGTTATTAGCAAGATAAAGTTAATAATCGAGTTGAACAAACCAACGGAGGAACCAAAGCTGTATTCAAACATAATTAAGCCCCGTCGATAAACATAGGTGGAGATAACGTCAGCCGATTCATAAATCATCGGGTTATAGAGAAGGATGATCTTTTCCCAGCCCAGGGATAATAAATTTCCAATCTTCAGAATCAACAAAATAATAATCGTTGGTGCGATGGACGGAATGGTGATATGGATCGCCCTTTTGAATCGGGAGGCTCCGTCTATCATAGCTGCTTCGTAGAGAGATGGATTGACGCCTGCTATAGCTGCAAAATAGATAATCGATTCCCAGCCGAACTCCTGCCAAATGCTCATCCCAACAAATAAAGGCTTGAACATTTCTACTTTGCTCAGCAGGTTTACAGGATCGATTCCAAATAAAACATGCAGCATATGAGTGATAAGACCAGTGGATTTGGTGAAATCAAGCATAATACCGCAAATAACAACGACCGAAATAAAGTGCGGCATATAGGTGACGGTTTGTGTTAATTTCCGAAATTTTTGACCGACAATCTCATTAAGCAATAAGGCAAAAATAATAGCGAAGGGAAAGGCGAATATAAGTAAATACAGGTTGATAACGATCGTATTTTTCAGCACTCTTAAGAAATACACATCGCTCAAAAAATCTTTGAAATGCTTCAACCCAACCCAGTCACTCTCCGCAATGCCTCTGCCAGGAACATAATCCTGAAATGCGATAATGACGCCATACATCGGAAAATAATGAAAAATGGCATAGTACAGCAGAACCGGAAGCGCCATTACATACAGAATCGGATGTTTAACGATATTATCCATTAATGACCTCGAAACAAGCCTCATCTCTTACAGGCCTCCCTTCAACGTACAGGCATTTATCTCGATTTGAACCGTTTATAAGCTTGCTGCTGAAGTTCAACGGCTCTATCGCTGCCCAGCTTTTTAATGTTTGCTACGAAAGCGTCAAATTGATCAAGCGGCACTTCGCCTAAAATGAATTTGTAAACCATCTCATCCGCATAGTTATTGATTTTGTTCATGATGCCTGTAAATTCTTTCGATTCCTCTACAGACAAGCTCATTACATGCGGCATCTTCTGCTTGTTATCATTTTTCGTTGCCCATGCTTCCCAAATTTGCAGATTTTGCGAAATATTATATTGCTGTCTTTCCATCTCATCATCGTACATCACCTGAAACGCACCTGCGGTATAAACCGATCTTGCTGTAGGGAAATCCATCTTCGGGTTTTTATTCATAAAATCTGTAAATTGGCGCTTTCCATTTTTATCTACTTCAAACGTCGGGAATTCTTGATCTCCTACTCCCCACGCCGTTAACAGCTGTGCCTCCTGTGTATGCAAATAATCAATCAGCTTAACAGCTTCCTTAGGATGCTTGCTTGTCGCCGATACATACCAGGCAAAGGGATTCACCGATAAGGCTTGCCGTGATAAATGAAGCTCGCCTCCCTTTTCCTTTCTTGGATATAAGATCCCCTGCACATCATATTTCGGATCCTGTAGTGTACCAACGGCAAGTGCTTGCTTGGTGGAGGCATTATGCATAAAGGTCATGCCAGCGCGCCCATTATAGAACAGCTTGTTGGCATCCGTCGTATTTCTGCTTATAAAATCCCGGTCAATCAAGCCTTCTTTGACCCAACCGTTCATAAAGGTCAAAAACTCTTTAAATCTCGGATCCGTTCTCGAATAAATAACTTTATTGCCGTTGTCCTCCAGCTGGAAATCATTAATAGATACTCCGAAAGCGCTGGCAATCGGGTTTACTTGTCCAACAGCCGTTTCTTTGAAAGCGGGTAGCGCCAAAGGTACCTCTATGCCCTTTTGCTTAAAAGTCCTTAACACATTGGTATAATCCTCAAGCGTTTCCGGAGCCTTTAAGCCATACTTTTCGAGCAAATCCTTTCTCACTACAAGCCCATTATGTATTCTTGCATCAACAAATGGAGGTAAGAACATCGTCCCGAACTTGGTGATGGCACCGCCATCGCCTCGGATCCATTTCTCTGTATCGCCGCCTTTATCTTTAACCATCTTCAGAAAATTGGGAGCATATTGGCTAATCAAGCTATCGATATTGAGTATAATCTTGTCTTTCATGGCACCTTCCGCGCCACCCGGGTAATTATTAAAATTACTTACGTAGAACAAGTCAGGGTATTGACCGGAAGCAAGTGTTGTATTAAAAAAGGTTCCATCATCGCCCTCAGGCGGGTGAATAAATTCAAATTTCAAGCCTGTGTCTTTACTTAGCTTTTTAACAACGGAATGCTCGCCTAACGATTTCAAGACTTGTTTAGCCGACCCGCCGAAATCAACGTATATCTTTAAGGTCACGTCTCCCTTCGCGATAGGCAGATTGTTTGGTTCCGATCCCTTATTATTAGTTGGTTTTTCTGTTGTCGCAGGTCCTGAATTGCTTGTGCAAGCAGTTGTTACAACCAGTAAACATGCAAGCAGTGCGGCCATGATTCCTTTAGATGCGGATTTGTTGGCTTTCACTTTTTGGCCTCCTTAAAGTTTTTGCGTTAGCAGAAACTGACATCCGATTCTTATTCAATTCCCCCTAATTTCCATTGATTTTAGTTAGGTCTAGTTGAAATTAGAGTAAGTTTACTACCTTTATCCCAAAATAAACATAAAAAAAAGCAGACATTTTTGTGAGAAAAACCGAAATCATCACGAGGTATCGTTAGATTGGTTTCTCTTACAATGTCTGCTTTTTACCATTTTCAGGATGTTATATTGCAGTGCTACTGCTGTTACTTGACTAAGCGCCAACTATTCAATAATTGCTCGCGATGGCGAGCGGCGATATCAAATCGGTAAGTTACGAGCAGATTTTCCAGCTTAACAGGAGTTAGCAGCGGATTAACCGGAATGTTAGGAAGAACAGGGAATGAGAAGGCGGTATTCATGTATTCGGTCTGTGCCTCTTTGGATAAAACAAAATCAACGAACTTTTGGGCCGCCGTCGTATTGTTCCCACTCTTCAATATGGACACAGCACCAATCTCCCAGCCTGCCTGCGGAGGGATATAAGAGTTGATGTCGTAGCCTGAATTTTTAAAACGAAGCTGATCACCGAGGAAGTTCACTACCGCTGCCACATCCCCAACGGCTAGACGTTGTGCAGTGGTAATCCCTGCAAAAGTGGTCGATGAGCTCTGCTTCTTGAGTGCTTGCATCAATCGAATAGCTTCGTCCTCACCACGCTGCTGCGCAAGTGAAGCAAGCAGTGTGTAGCCTGTTCCTGAGGTTTCCGGGTCAGGGATTTCTATTTTACCTTTTAATTCAGGACGCAATAAATCTTCATACTTCTGAGGCAGCGGTAAGGAAGCCAATTGCGGGTCTTGCCGCCATACCGTTTGATTAACGCCAATGGCTAGCGCACCCATATACATACCTGTCCAATAGCCTTCCTTATCCTTGTACTGCGCAGATATTTCATTAGCCATGTAAGAGGTATAATGAACGGATTTCCCCTTATTTTTCAATTGCTCGTGGAGGTCAGCCGGACCGCCTAGCACCACATCAATCCCTGTTTTCTCTATATTCAGCAGATGGTAGCTTGCTTCCCCACTGGACATACGAATCATTTCATACGGCTGATTGGCCTTCTTTTTAAACTTTTCCAGCAAAATGCGGCCTTCGTCTTCCTGAAATATAACATATACTTTAAGCGGCTGGCTGCTTGTTTTCCCTGAGTAAAGGGAGTAGCCCAGGAACGCCACTGCTGCCAAAATCAGAATAACGATACCTTTCTTCCACATACCAACCGCCTCCTACTGCATAAATAGCCGAGAATAGCCATGGATGAATGACTTTGCTTCCCCATCCTTCAAGTTTGCGTACTTGGATCAAGGCCAAAAAAGGAAAACCGCTGTTTTCCTTTTTTGACACTCCTAATTATAGTGTCTGCTTATTTTATTTTACTTAGCAACTTTAATCAAATGAATTTTATCGGCTGCGGCCCGTATCTTCACTATACCTTGAAACGAAGTCTGACCTATGTCATACGCATCGACAATCCATTCCTTACCCTCATCGCCAGCTAGGAAATACCGTTCTTTCTCCCCTAGAAACATAGACGATTTGACAACGCCGTTGGTTATAAAATCACCTGGATCGGGCTGCTGATTGATACGCATCGATTCCGGGCGGATGCTTAACAGCACCTGCTCCCCAACCGTTAGCTGCTCGTTGGTAGTTACGATCACGGTATCACTGTTACTGCCATATTTCAAAGTCACACGATCCCCTTCTATATGCGCAGTGACAGCATCAACAAAATTCGTTGTCCCAATAAAGTCAGCCACATATTGGGTACTCGGCTTATAATATATTTCATGCGGCGTACCGTGCTGATCAATAACACCTTTATTAAAAACAACAATCTGATCCGACATCGACAAAGCTTCCAGCTGATCATGGGTCACGTAAATGACGGTTAAACCAAGATCAAGCTGAATATTCCGAAGCTCGACCCGTACCTCTTCCCGCAGCTTGGCGTCCAAATTACTTAGCGGCTCATCCAACAATATGATTGGAGAGTCCATAACGATAGCTCGCGCCATCGCTACACGCTGCTGCTGTCCACCAGACATCTCATGCGGATAGCGCTCCTCCAAGCCGGTCAGCTTCACTTTGGCCAATGCTGCTTTGACCCGATCCTGTATCTCTGCTTCCGGGCGCTTCTGAATATCCAAGCCGTAAGCGACATTATCGAACACCGTCATATGAGGAAACAGAGCATACTCTTGAAACACCATGGGGGTTCCCCGTTTGTAAGGAGGCAAATCGTTCACAAGCTTCCCGTCAATCCAGATTTCTCCCTCATCTACCGTGTAAAAGCCTGCGATTGAACGAAGCAGGGTCGTCTTTCCGCAGCCGCTCGGCCCTAAGAAAGTAATAAACTTACCTGCTTCAATCTGCAAATCAATATTTTTGAGAACGTGATTGGAACCAAACACCTTATTCACGTTCTTAAGATCAAGCAGCACCTGTGTGCCCATTACGACCACTCCCTGCATCTAGAAATCAAAGATTTTCACTTTGTTGCCAAAAATCAACTTCATTATACCCAGTGTCCCCAGCGTAGCTCCCATCAGTCCAACAGCTACCGCAGCAGCCCAATAATAAGTGCCGGTCTCTGCATAATTAAAAATGGATACAGCTGCGACAACCCATTGAGGCGTAATGAGGAAAACGATGGTGCTTAACGTATTCATATTTTTCATAAAAGCATAGACAAAATTAGCTACGATCGTCTTTTGCAGCATGGGGAAAACGATGGTCGTCAGCGTCTTGCGGCTATCGGCGCCAAGGTTCGTTGCTGCCTCCTCGATGGATTTATCCACCTGCTTGAATGATGCGGTCAACCCACGGTACCCGACAGGCATCTGCTTGAGCAGCATCGCTACAATAATCAATATAGCAGAGCCCTGCAGAATGATCGGACCGGAGCTAAAGGCAACAATCAGAGCAAGCCCTACGAAAGTACCCGGTAAAGCAATAGGCAGCACAGCGGTAAAGTCGAGTAATCTTTTGCCTGGAAAAGGCTTGCGCACAACGACATAAGCCAGCACCAACGCAAAAGCAACGGCCAACAAAGAGCTGATTAAAGATAATACCAAGCTGTTAAGCACCGCAGGACTGGACGGATTAAATACAACTTTCATGATGTGATCCAGCGTAAAGGTATTGTCTCTTCCGAAATTTTTCGTAAAAGCGAACAAGATAGTAATCGCGAACATCGCTATGATGAATAGGGATATTAAACTATTGAATGAAAATAGCAGGATATTCGTTTTTCTTGAGGTCGTAATCCGATTCAACCCAGACACAGGCTTACCTGTAATGGTCGAATAGGAGCCCTTGGACATAATTTTGTTCTGAAGAACAAACACGAGCAGAGCTGGAATGACCAGAATAATACCCATAACAGAAGCAAGTCCAGGCTGGTTATTAATGATTTCACCATAAATTTCAACAGCTAATAGGGAATAGTTGCCGCCAATCAGCTTCGGATTGCCAAAATCAGCAAAGCAGTTAATAGCTACGAGCAAGAAGGCGTTAATGACTCCGGGCAGGGCCAGCTTAAAGGTAATAGTACGAAACAGCTTGAAGCCTCTTGCGCCCAGATTTTGCGCTGCAATCTCCAAATTCGGAGAAATCGAACGCAGTACGCCGGTAATGGTCATGTAAGCAAGTGGGAAATAGGAAATGGTCTGTACAATCCATAGACCGGGAAGCCCATATAAATCAAGCTCAACATCGAACCATGCCTTCATCCATTGGGATACTGATCCGCCCCGGCCGAACAACAGCAGGAACGCCAAACCACTCATCACCGAAGGAGCTAACAGTGGTAAAAAAGCAATAAATCGGAAAAAACGCTTACCTACGATGTTGCTGTAATTAATCGCATACGCATATATAAAACCAAATATCGTTGCCGTAATCGCTGACAGAGAGGAGCTGACAATAGTATTCATGAGTGCTGTTCCATAACGGCTTTTGCTAAAAAATGTACCCCAATCTCCGCCAGTCGGTATAAAAATGACGAACACCAACGGATAAATAACAAATAGAAGTAAAACCGCAAAACAAATCAACACGAGCATGAGTGAAGAAGGATCCTTGACGAGCCTGCCGAGCGACTCCCCGATGCCACTTTTCTCTTTCATAGGGGGAGAACTACCACCTTTCTTCTTGTTCCATTAGGGGTATTGCCGGTCCTTATTGTGCCTGCAATACCCCATTGGCTCAACTTATTTCAAATCCTTCAATGCATCCTGCAGCGCTTTTCTTTGTTCAGCAGCTGTCCATAAGCTATAAGTTTTGTTATATTTGGTTGTTTTGATATCTACTCCGCCCTGTGGAATCGGCACGGAAGGCTTAACGGAAACTGAATATGCCGACTGTGTATAAATCATACCTGGTTCTTTAGTTAGCATGTAATCCATCAGCTTTTTGGCAGCAGCCGTATTAGGACCATTTTTTACAATTGCCAGACCGCCTACTTCATATCCTGCTGCTTCGGGAACGATACTGACAATAGGATTGCCTTGGTTTTTTACTTTAATCTGGTCGCCCAGGAAGGTAATTCCGATCGTGTATTCGCCTTTACCCGCTTTTTGGATCGGCTCTATGCCGGATTTCGGTCTTTCCTTCAGGTTTGGAAGCAGCTGGGTCATGTATTTCAACATTTCATCCTTACCCCAAACTTGTGCAAGTGAGGCAACGGCCGTGTAGGACGTACCTGATGTAGCAGGGTCAGACATCCCGATCTCGCCTTTAAATTTAGGATCAAGCAATTCTTTAAAGGTTTGCGGATATGCGGCTGTTCCGTACTTTTCCTTCCAACGCTTCTCATTAATACCAATTGCAATCGGATTCAGATAAAACCCGGTCCAAGCTCCATCTTTATCCTTCATATTGTCAGGAATATCAGACGCATTAGGGGAGATGTAAGCTTCCAATGCCCCAGCTTTCTTCAATACCTCATGCGAATCTGCCGGACCGCCCATCAAAAAGTCAGCTTGCGGCTTACCCATTTCATTCTGTACACGTGAGACTGCCTCACCACTCGGTAAGCGTAAAACATCGTAATCAATGCCCGTTTCCGCTTTAAACTTTTCAAGAAGCATACGCGCTTCTTCCTCTTGGAATATCGAATAAACGGTAACTTTCCCCTGTACCTTGCCACCGAACACTCCTGATTTGTACATAAAGAATCCTGCCACTAGCACAACTACAATTACCGATAAAATCATGACCGAGCTATTGCTTTTCTTTCTAGCCATTTCATCAACCGTCCCTTCAAAATTTGTTTATGAGGCGTTGTTGAGTTTGAAATAAGCTCTTTGATTGGTCTCATCCAATAAATCAAAAACGACAATGTAAGCGTTGCTATACTGATCCACGTGAATCCAATGCTTCTTAACCGCTCGATCATCCGCCAGCTGTATGACATAATGTGTGTCAGGCTGCTGGGCCAGACCATCGAAATGACTAAAATCAATCACACGGACTGCCGATTGTACCTGCGCGGTAAGCCCTGCCCTTTCTACTCCTGAAAGAACCGTAATTTCGCCGTTTTGCAAAGCAAATACATCGTTGCGATTATCGCCAATGGCTGCTCCAACCGTAGCTGAAGTTAGCGTTTTATCGATAAGCGTGCTTTGAAGCTTGCGAATATCAGCGCTTACATTAAGTGAATTGACCGAATCCTGACCGAAGCGAAACGCATTCGTCTCGATTTGAAACGGAATGTCTTCTTGATCCAAATAGGCCATGACCCCTGAAAGCAAGAGGCGGGGTGGCTTGATTGAGTTCTGCTGCTTTCCTAAAGCCAATAGCCCGGAAAACGAAGATTTCAATTTCAGCAGCTCCTTTGGATCATCGATCGAGATTGTACCTAATCCAGGGTAAGTAACATCGACGCGCATTGGAACACCGGCAAACATATCGCGGCCATCCTGTGGAGGCACAACATGCACTTCATCATAAGGAATTCGGAATGAATAAGCGCAAATGCCAACTAAGATACAGCCAACAATGACTTGCAGTAGAATGAGACGAAACCATGAAAGCCCTTTCTTTCCCTCTGGCATTTACTTTACCCTCCTTTTATCTCAAAAAAATCATAGGTTTGTATCAATTTTGTAACAGCGCTTACAAAGAAGGAGATGTATTGAATCGGAGCTGCACTTCCGTTCCTTTTCCCTCTTGGCTTATGATGAGGATGCTGCCGCCCTGCAGCTCCATAAATTGCTTGCACAATGGCAAACCCAGCCCGTGGGATTGCGCTGAAATTATACGGTCTTGTTTATATTCAGAGGGAAGAAACAAGGTTTGTCTGGCCTGTTCTGCAATGCCCTTGCCGTTATCGACAATCCGTACTTGGCCTTGTCCCTCATAGGATTCCAACGAAATATGCAGGTGCGTACATTCCCCATGTCTAATAGCGTTATCAATCACATTAAACAACACCTGTTGTGTAAGCTTCGGATCTAAATAAACCTCGCAAGGTTCAGCTTGAAGGGTTGTGATGATAGACGACTTTTGAATAGTAGGCTCCAGTATTCGCAGGCTGTCTGTAAGTATCGAGGCTAGGTCAACCTGTTCCAGCTTAACGCGCCAAGCTTCATTCCCTTTAAGAGAGGTTTGCAAAAGGTCCTCAACCATATTTAATAGACGGTCGCTTTCTTTGCGAATATAGATATTACAGGTCCTGATATCATCCAACTGATCCATCTTGGCAATCAAATCGGAAAAACCGATGATCGAGGTCAACGGAGTCTTCAGCTCATGCGTCATGTTGTCATAAAAGGTCTTTTGCTTGCCTTGCTCATAGTGAAGCAGTTCAATATGCTGCTGAAGCGCATCAGACATATGATTAAAATCGGCTGCCAGCTCCCTCACTTCATCATGACTGTTAACGACGATTTTTTTGCTGAAATTACCGATGGATACAAGCCTAAGCGCCTGCTGCAAATCCTGCAATGGCTTCATCAGGATAGAAAAGAAAGAGTAGCTTGCCAATAGTGAGATCAATAAACAGACCAAAGCCACTCCGATAAACCAATACCGCATCTGCGTTTGCGTCTGCACGTGCTGGTTCAGATCCAATAAATATCGAAATCCGCCTACAATCTTGCCCTCATACCAGAAAGGTGCCGAGTAAATTAAATATTGAGTATCCGCCGCTTCCGTAATGACGGTCGCCGTCTGACCTGTGAGAACCGTCTCGATATCGCTGCGCTTGAGCAAATTTTCCTTATCACCGCTATTTCCGACAATTGTTCCATCCAAAGCAAATAGCTGTACCTGGAAATTACTATTCGCGGCCAGATGGGAAGCTATAAGCGGGGCATAAGCACCTGAAAATAACTGCTCTATATTTATCTTTTTATCATTTACAATTTTTAAAGCCTCAATCCGGTGCAGCGCAAAATATTGGCTTAAGGTTTGGGTATCGCGTTCAATCATGCTTTTGCTAAGCGTATAATTAACGATAAAATACATAGCTGTAAGCAGCATGATAATGGTCACCGTATGCTGGAGAAACAGCTTATTGCGCAGACCCATAGCTTATACCTCCAGCTTATAGCCTGTGCCGTGTACGGTTGCTACCAAATGGTCATTAGGCTTCATTTTTTCTCGCAACCGGTTAACCATCATGTCAACGGAACGCGTCTGGCCATAATACTCAAAGCCCCATACTTGATCTAATATTTGCTCGCGTGTGAACACTTTTTTCGGATTGGTGCACAGCAGCCACATGAAATCGAACTCTTTGCTAGTCGTTTTGACATGCGTGCCCGCTACAAGCAGGGAGCGCTCCCTTTTATCAATTTCTATCAACCCGATTTGAATCGTCTCCGACAAGGGGGCTGACTCTGCTTTCATCCGTCTCATGACCGCCCGAACACGAAGGATAAGCTCCCGCGTCTCAAAAGGCTTGGTCAAATAATCGTCGGCACCGAGCTGAAAGCCGAGAATTTTATCATTCATCTCATTCTTCGCAGTCAGAACGATTACGGGGATTGTTTTATATTGCTGCTGCAGTGCTTGCAATAACTCAAATCCTGAACGGTCTGGCAGCATCAAATCAAGTAAAATCAGATCTATGGGCTGCTGCTGATTGCCAAGCGCCTCCATGCCTGCCGCTCCTGTACCCGCGACCGTGGAGTGAAAGCCTTCAACCTCTAAGCTTAGCTTAAGCAGCATTTGGATGCTGGGATCGTCTTCAATAATTAATATATTCATTCGGGGACATCCTTTCCTAAACAGGAGGCTTTTCTTTATGTATCTGACTGTACAAAATTTTATCGAAGAATACCAGAGGTAATCTTTATTTGCAACCAAACAGATAATCCCCTTATCGATGGGATAGCAGTTCTTTACCACAAAGTGGCATATGACTAAAAACAAGCCTTGGTTTCACAAGCATAGCATTACTACTGCTCTTACCATAATCAAAAATTCACGGCATGCTCGGAGTTCACTAACATCAGATGATGCACCTTCAACTTCTACGACCTCCCAGTATTTTCGGCAGCAAAAGACTCGCCTCTTCTGCCAGCTCCAGCAGATGGACTGCGATATTGCAGCGCGCCTTCATTTCATCCGTAAGCAGCTCTTCATCCTTCTTTTTATTAATCTGCTCGATCAATTTGGGAATAACCATACCGCACCGCATTCCGGCTGAAGCTGTAAAACCAAAACGAACCCAATCCGAATCTCCGTCCCATCCAGCTTCCCGGATACCTGCTATATAGGAGTCCAAAAGTCTATTCAGAAAATCATTCCTTGTAGCGACGGCTGCGGCTGTATCGACACTACTATGTAAAAGCAAGCCATACAGCCTTCCCAGCTCCTCTCCAAGCCCCGCGATACCAACAAATGCCCAATCAATTGCAATAAGGCTGTCCTTTCCTTGAGGAAACAAGTTCGGGGGCCATGCATCATTATGTGTCAGCACTCTAGGCAATCTCTGCAAGCCTTTAAGCAAAAGTCCCCTTGTTCGATAGAACTCTTTATAGCGCCGAACTATGTTCGTGGGAAATAAGCCCTTAAGTATCGGTATTTCCCAAGCCTCTTCATTAAGAACCGACCTATCGTCATATTTATCGCACTCTTCTACCCAGGAAGCCAGCCAGCCTTTACATAACCACGCCTCATCTGGCAAGGGCACTCCGCATAGGTAAGCACCATTGAACCTTCCAAGCAGACGAACCACTTCTTCATACTGCTGCCCAGTCCATTCAGCTCCAATGCGATCGGTTACCTCCTCAAGCCATAGCCATATCGTGTGATCATCTTGTTCCTCCACAGCCAAGCATCTTGGTGCCCTAATCATCTCTGGCAGCTGCTCGAGAATTCCCGATTGATAAGCTAACACTTCCCTCTTCCAATAATTGTAATGCTGCGGATCATCTGCTTGAATAGCAGGAACAACAACCTTCAAAATAAGCGACCAATGAACAGCCTCTTCGTTACTCCAAGCCGTTCCTGCAACTCGATACAACCCTCCCGTCACATAATTGGAGGCTTTCCAAGCTATACGGCTACACGACCATTTGCCCAGCTTGAGATAATAATTTGACATCATTTTTTGTACAATATCTATCAGCTTGACCTCACTAACACTGATATTCAATCCGTGACTCCCCATTGCTATCACCGTCCAGTTAAAATTTTGTTGCCAATAGTCTAACACAAAATGGATATTGCAGTGTCTCTTTAATATTTTACTTTCTGACAAATCCGTCGCAAAAAGTGCTGCACAAATGAACATCCTGATATACTATTGAAAAAAAGGAGCGTGTGAATGACATGAATCCAAGTAAAGCAATAAAGCGCATTTTAGACGAGCTGGGAAGTCATGAGCTATTAGATGTAATCAGGAAAAAGCTTTCCTTATCAGACTTAAACACCTTATTGCTTGAACTGTTCAGACAACGAACCATGGATTCTTCGTATGCGGATCTGCTGAAAGCTTATTCGGAGAACCGATTCGTTCAGCCTGCGGAAGTGGATCCTCTTGCCCTTAAGCGGCTGGAGCTTCATATGCTTAGAATCGCACAACAAGCCTCCTATCGTGCCATCCAACTGTCACCCGTAGCTCCACTAGGCTCTTGCTCTGTAGTCGCAACCTCAGATCAGAATAAAATCATATCTGCCTTAAGAGGTACCGAAGTGGTTGCCGACGCCACCAATCTATTAGCCTTACACATATGTGATTTATTAAAAGGAAAAAAAGCAGCTAACGATGAAGATCCTATAAAATTCAGCACCACACATCGGCATGTAAGGGCCCAAAATTTTAATAGACCTGGATTACTGCCGCATTTCCATTTATACTGCATGGTGACTTCCGGAAAAGACAAAGGCTCCTATTCATTTGAAAAACAGACTCTTTTGGAACATATCATGATTTATCAAAGCATTTTTTCGTCTTTATTTCATACCGATGTAACCGTAAAATTAAACCGCCGTGACGGTTATAAGGACAGTGAAGGGCTCGTACAAAGACTGAGCGAACACCTCCAAGAAGCTGCTTCAGCAATTACCGTTGTAGTAAACAAGGATGAAAATCATAATCAATACTATAAAGGACTCCAATTTACTATCGCTGTTACTATAAACGGACAGGAACTGAATATCGGTGACGGTGGTTTCGTTGATTGGTCTCAGAAACTGCTAGGCAATAAAAAGGAAAGAATGATGATTAGTGCCATTGGTTTGGACCGACTTATTAGCATCTAAAACAGCTTCCAGTAGGTTATTAAAACTACGGAAGCTGCTTTCTTTTGTCAGCGAGGCTTGAAATCGTCCCCGAACTTCTGTATTATTTTATTATCGACATTATTGCAGGTCTAAATAAAAAAAGGCGGTGAAACCCTTGTCTCCCCGAACCAAGGAACAAAACGATGAAATCAGAGAGCGCAGAAAGCTGCAAATTATTGAAACGGCTGAATTACTTTTTATAAGAAACGGCATGAGCTTGGACATTCGAGATGTTGCCCAGGCAGCCCAATTAGGCTATGGAACGGTCTATCATTATTACAATAACAAGCACCTGCTGATCCACGATATTATGGAATCCGGGTTTAGCGCCGCGGAAGAAACAGCGAAACAACTTAATGCGCCACAGTCTCCCCTCTCCCTGCTGCATACTTATCTGCGATGCTTACCGGACAGCTGGACGAAGAGCCGGGCGGCTTTTGCCATTTACAAGAAGGCTTCAGAGAACTTTTCGATGTTTGAACCGGACATTCAGCATGTATACAACAATCGGTTCGAGGAATTTATTTATATGCCTGTAGTGGTTCTAATTCAAAAAGCCATAAGCTTGCAGGAGCTATCCGACAAGCTCGATCCTCATCGGACTGCAAACACGCTGCTGGGTGCATTAATTGGGGCTTACAGCATTTATTCCGGACATGACAACCAACGATTTGACGCTAATTTTACAGCAGATGTATTGATAAAAGGAATTTTGGAGGTATGACATATGATCACTCTTAAAACGCATGACGAAATTCAACAAATGAAAAAAGCCGGGCAAATTGTTGCGGCCTGTCATAAAGAAATTGCTAATATGATTAAACCAGGAATTACTACCCTAGAAATTAACGATTACGTTGAGAAAAGAATTACGGAAATGGGAGGAAGCCAATTCACCAAAGGCTTTATGGGCTATCAATTCGCAACCTGCGCATCTGTCAATGATGTCATTGCCCATGGTTTTCCGAGCAAAGTCCCTTTGAAGAACGGTGACATCGCTAAGATCGATATTGTCGCAATTGCTGATGGCTGGGTGGGTGATTCAGCTTGGTGCTATACCGTAGGAGATGTTTCTCAAGAAGCGAAGCGCCTTATGGAAGTAACCAAAGAATGCCTCTACATTGGGATTGAGCACTCGGTAGTTGGCAATCGAATCGGGGATGCGATGTACGCATTACAGCAGCATGCCGAACGTAACGGCTATTCTGTAGTTCGTGATCTATTAGCTCATGGGGTTGGAAGGTCCGTGCATGAGGAGCCTAACTTCCCACACACCGGCAAACCTGGGAAAGGCTTCAGGCTCAAAGAAGGTATGGTTATTACCATTGAGCCTATGCTTAACCAAGGTACTTATGAAATGACTATTGATTCCGATAACTGGACGGCAAGAACAGCCGATGGCCGATTATCCGCACAATACGAACATACTATAGCTATTACAGCAGACGGTCCGATTATTTTGACGGAACAAGAATAAGACCGCAAGAAATTAAGTCCAGCCCCAAAAGAATCCGTCCCTATCCCAAGCTACTCTTCCGCCATGCAGCTTCTTAAATATTTTTTTAACATCCTTGGATATGGACGGATTTCCATTTTCATTCACATAAATAAAGTTTTCGCCAAATTTAGCTTTAATACGTTCCACTGCGTCACTTTGGTACAGGATTCCGGCAAACTTCACTTCCTCTATCATCCATCCGGCAACATCATCCGCTGAAAATTCCATTCTTATCGCTCCTCCATTTATGATGCAAGCACAAACCAAGTATACCCTATTTGTCGTTACTCTGACTAATTTTAGGGCTATGTCCCAATATTGCAACGCTAAAAATGAAACTCCATTGGATTGACAATATATAGAAATTTTATTATTATCTAATTAGATATTTATTAAATTAGTTTTCAGTGAACTAGGAAACGGAGGCGTGTGTGAATCCATGCAGTTAGATAAAGTGGTGAATTACCATAAAGCACTGGCAGATCCAACTAGGATAAGAATGCTGATTCTACTTTCCGAGGGAGAGCTTAACGGTCAAGTCCTAGCCGAGAAATTATGCCTCTCTCCCGCTACCATTACCCATCATGCGGCCAAGCTGCGAGAAGCCAGTCTCATTAATGAGCGCAGAGACAAAAACACCATTTACTTTACCCTAAATCATTACTTTATTAAGAATAACGCTCACGCAGCGGTAGATTTGATCTATAAGCAAGCAAATTCAGAGGGAGGTTCCCATCTCTTGGATGATAAAAACAAACGACTTATGGACTCCGTTATTAGAAACTTTTTCACATCAGATGGCTCATTAAAGCATGTACCCGCACAGCTCAAGAAAAAGCTTATCGTACTGGAGCATCTGGTTTCCCAATTGGAAAAAGGAAAGAAATATACAGAACAAGAGCTCAATGAATTCATTAAGAAATTCCATGGTGATTTTGCGACCCTACGCCGAGAATTTATTATGCATCAATTTATGTTCAGGGAAAATGAAATTTATGAGCTAAACCCGCAAGAAATGTGGGCTAGATGGGAGTCATTATCGTGACGGAGTCGTTCTTGCAAATTTGACAAAACGAAATAAAAAACATACTATATCCACACAACTGGAGAAGTTAACCAATCCTTCCTATCACATATGGCGGAGCATGGACGTAAGTTTCTTGAATCTGTGAAGGAGGCTGATGTTTATGAGTGATAACCAAAATAATTTTATGAAAGGGAGATACCTTTGAGAGCTTTGATTGCTTTTCTCCTGATAAGCGCTGCAGCCTTAATTGCTGGACCTTTGACGGCAGAAGCACACGTAAAATGGTTCACCGAGCTAACTCCTCATAAGGAGAGTATAACCAGTATCATATCTCCATTGTTTATGTTCCTTGCACTTATTGTAGCCTTACTGCTTGCTTTATTAGCACAAATATTGCCGGTACTGAATGAAATCAAGTTCTTACAAGCAGCTGACAACAAATTGGACCAACTGCGCAAATATTCGACCCTTATTCTTAAATACGGAATGGCAGCCGCACTAACGATTCAAGTGCTGTCCGGCTCTCTCTTCGTGCCTGAATTTACGATCCAATCTCAGCTCCAAACAATCCTAATGTGGGCGGCTATCCTACTATTACTTATTCCCCATCATTTTGCTACAAAAGCAGGGGCGCTTGTCATTTTATACTTATTAATCGATTTGACGATAAAAGCTGGTTTGTTCCATATGTTGGATTATGGCTTCTATCTGGCTATAGCTTTCGCTTTGCTTGTGGAGAAAACGAGGGCAGCAGCGCTAGGCTTTCCCTTCCTCTACCTAGGAACCGGATTATCGCTCTGTTGGGTTGCGGTGGAAAAATGGGTCTATCCTGCTCTGGCTATCGACATTATACATGAGCATGGTGTACCGACCTTCGGCTTTGCACCTGAAGCCTTTGTAGTGATGGCGGCGTTTATCGAATTCGTTGTGGGCTACCTGCTTGTTGTAGGCATACTGAACCGACTGCTTTCCTTAGTGCTTACCGGTATTTTCATTTCAACCACTATGCTGTTCGGGATGACCGAATTGGTTGGACATTTCATGATTCATGTCGTTCTGCTTATCTTCATTATCGAAGGCGTCAGCTTCTACAAGCCTCCTATCAAAATGCATAAAACCAAGCTCGATCAAATGGTGTTTGTATCCCTTAATTTTATATTTGTCCTGTCGGCATTTATTTTGATTTATTATCGTTTTGCTTAATTGTTATTTAATTAGAAATAAGACCGTGTATCCTCTGAGGATCGCGGTCTTATTTGGTTATTTATTCACAGGAGTCGCTTGCCCTAGATATTCCTCCAATGTCACACCCCGCTTGGCAATGTCCTTGGATATCTCTGTGCCTACATATCGCAAATGCCATGGCTCATACTGGTAGCCGGTGATGGACTCTTTCCCCTTCGGATAACGGATGATGAAGCCGTATTCTGCCGCGTGCTCATCCAGCCATTTGGCTTCTTTGGTAGCTGCGAAGCAATCAGAAGCAGCACATTTTCCCGTTGTACCAGAGACATCGATAGCCAGACCTGTCTCATGCTCACTTTGTCCCGGCTTGGCGCTGTACTTATTTGCTGCTTCCTCACCGTCCTTCTTAACATAATTCGCATAGATGGTTTTCTGGGTTTCATGGGATCGGTACGCTGAAACGCCCGACAAAGGCAGCTTATCGTCACTGGCTGCTTTAAATAGCTTCTCTAATGCGGCAGCTGCTTCCTTACGCAATTTGCGTTTTTCTGACTTTTCCTTGAAAATAAAAGGAACATTAGGGTCAACCAAATCCTGCGGCACATAGCCTTCAGGCAATTTGTAGGCTTTGTTCACAAGTACGGCTTTATCTGTAGGATTAGCCACAACTTCGATAGCCTTGGCCTGGCCCTTTGAGCCAGAATCTGCTGGCTTCTGCGTAGTGGTACTTGGCGGCGTTGATGGCTTGGCAGGATCTACTGTACCGGATGTCGGGGGTGTCGAAGGTGTCGATGAACCGACTTTTGCGGATGGATCGGTTTGACCCGGCTGTGGAGCTCCAGAATTTTTGGCTGGATCCACAGCTGTCTTAGGTGCATCGCTATCGACTGTTGACGGAGCTTTTGAATCGCTGCCACAGCCTGCGGCAGATATAATAACGATTCCTGCTAGGAGCAAAACCGCTGCTGGTTTTAAGTTAACAAATAATTTCATGAATCTACCATCCTATCTTGTTGTAGTTGCTTCTCTAGTATACAATGACGCAGCAGAAAGGTAAAAAGTTGCCGGCATTTTCGGACATAAGCGCGGGCGCGGTAGATACCAAGGGAGATTTCGGCCAATGAGCTTAGCCGACAAGAAAATAACCATATATTTGCTAGCGGGCGTAGCTACCGCCCCGCTGTTCATGGAGGGCTTGCGACAGACGATGGAAGCCCGACTCCAGCAGGACGGATGGCTGGTGCAATCCGAGCTGCTCTACCCCTACGGCGATTGGAGCCGGAAATTGTCCGGCCAGCTCCGCGAGCTGAGCCATGACCTGTGGCGCGCGCGTACGCGCCCGCTTCGCTCCATCGGCGGGCAGCACGTTGCGGCCGCCATACAGGCTCGCAGCGAGGATAGCTTGCCGCTGCTTATCGGACACAGCGGCGGCGGCGTAGCAGCGGTCCATGCGGTCCAGATTCTCGCCGATTCCATGACGGCAGCTTGCGGAGGGGGCACTGGCCGCCAGTTCGGCGCGGCCCCTTGCCGGCCCTTCCCCCACCGCATCGTACAAATCGGCTCACCGAAGTGTCCGATCCCTGAGTGGATGCGGGAGTCTGTACTGTACGCAGGGGCGCTCAATGCCAAAGGAAAGCCATCCGACCTTGTAACCCGGCTGGGAAGCTGGAGCGGATGGCACCGAAATGAGCGTGGAAATACCACCTGGAGCTGGAAGCAATTCGCCCCCTCAACCATTGTTCATCTCCCCGTATTGGGCGGTCATCCCGATTACTTCAGAGAGAGCAGTCCTTATCTGAACAAAGAAGGCATCCCCAACATGGAGACTACCGTGCAAGCGATTTGGGAATGGTTTCAATCTACACTCCACACTTAATGCTTACGAAACGAAATCAGTTTCATTTTTGTGAAGCATCTTAGGAGGGTCCTTGTCATGAGCTACTCTTATTCCAACCGTCTGGAAAACTGGCTGAGGGCACATGCCAACTCAGAGAAGGCCAGTCCCATGGAAGCCTATATGCGTAATCTGTTCCCATTCTTAGGGATCAAATCCCCCGATCGCGTGAAGCTGGTCAAAGCATTCATCCAAGAGCACGGCATACCGCCACAGGGTGAAGAGCTGACCTGCACCATCCGTGAGCTGTGGCAGCTTCCTGAGCGCGAGTTTCACTACACAGCCTTGCAGCTGCTCGAAAAGCACCTCAAGAAGCTGGAGCCAGCAGCAATCGATCTGCTGGAAGAGCTGGTCGTCACCCATTCATGGTGGGATACTGTGGATACAATCGCAGGCCGTCTCATTGGCTCCTATTTCACCCAATATCCAGACTTGATCCCAGTCTATACAGAACGCTGGATCAACTCAGATAATATGTGGCTGCAGCGAAGCGCTCTACTCTTTCAGTTAAGCTATAAAAAGCGCACCGATGAAGCCCTATTGTTCGACTATATTCGCCGCACAGCTCATTCGAAGGAGTTTTTCCTGCGAAAAGCGATAGGCTGGGCGCTCAGGCAATATGCCAAGACCAATGAACCTGCTGTCCGCCAGTTCGTATCCGAAACGGAGCTGTCTCCCCTCAGTGTACGGGAAGCACTTAAGCATTCCTCTACTGTTCCAACGACATAGTAAATAATTTCTGTTCAAGCAAAAAAAAAGCTTATCCAGCTGCCGTTTGGCATATCGGATAAGCTTTCTTTATTACATTACTAGAAGAATGGGCTACCGCCGAAACCAAAGCCTCCGAACGGTCGACCGAAGCCAAAGCCATCACCAAAACCGCCGAAACCGCCAAAACCTCCGACAAACGGTGAAGTACCGATAGCCAGCAAGTCGAACAAAACGAGCGGGACTAGCGCTGTAGTTCTAACTTGCTTACCTTTAGTCGGAGCTAGAAATAGTTGATTGCCACTAATTCGAACAAGCTTGCCACTAACCGTGCTGCCGTCCTTCTTCAGTGCATATACAGTTTTACCAATCAACTTGCGAAAATTTTGTTTGCGAACTGCTTTGTGCATTGAGTCCACCTCCATCCATAGCATCGGGTTGTTAACCCGTCAAAAAGGAACTACGCTATATTGTACGGAGGCAGTATGCTTATTGATTGTTCAGTTGTCCCATATCGGCTAAAGATTTGTCAAAGGCTGCTGAGTTGACCTCAGCAGCCTTTGACCTACATGTTCTACTGCGTTTTACGCAGACGACCTAGTTCTTTTGTTATAGCTTCAATTTCACTAATGCTGAATTGAGATTTACTAGCCACTATCTCATAGATATCCTTCAAATCAACATACTGCTCGTCGTTAAGCTGAGTAGCTTTAAGTGCAGCTCCGGTTGCCATCCGCAGCTTAGTTTTTATTTCTTCCATCATAAACTCAGTATTCACTAATGTGTTTTCAGATAAATTCATTCTACTATCATCCTCTCCTGCACAATACCATAACCGTTACAAATGACGACTGAGCTCGAATATCCCTCTGCCTTCATTAATATTTTCCATTGTAGCATGTTTTGAGATGAACCGCGCATTGTATTATAATGGGATCAGGCTGATGATTCATCGATACAACCCGAATTTTATACGGATAAGGAGATGATTGTATGATTCATACGCTGCACATTCAAACCAAACGGCGCGATGAAATGATTGATATTACCCAGCTTGTAATCGAGCTCTTGAAGCAGGAGTCATTCGATGACGGTATAGCTGTCATTTACTCACCGCATACCACAGCTGGCATTACTATCAATGAGAATGCGGATCCTGATGTGAAACGTGATGTCCTGATGCGGTTAGATGAAGTATACCCTTGGGATCATCCTAACTACTTGCATGCAGAAGGCAATACAGCTGCACATCTTAAGACCATCACCACTGGCACCTCTCAGACCGTATTAATCGCTGGGGGCCGCCTCATTCTAGGTCGCTGGCAAGGCATATATTTCTGCGAGTTTGATGGGCCTCGGGCACGCAATTGCCTTGTTCAATTCATACACAGCTGACTATTGTAGTAGACTAACGGAGATTGTCTCGATTCTATAATCAATCATCTAGTTGAAAAATATGATATTAAAGCGAGTGGGCTGCCTTCCTATTAGGCGGCCTCTTGCTACTTGGAATTCAATCCCTCGCATAAGTACTTTACATGCTGCTCAGCCAATTTTTTGACATCGTCGTAGGATTGGCGGTAGCGGATATTATAAGAAATAAAGCCATGCATAGACATAAACAAGCTCCAAGGAAGACTGTACATTTTAACTTCATTGCCCGGCTGACGTGCGATAACTGAACGCACCACCGTAGCAAATAAATCAAGACATTGCGCTTGTTCGGTTCGTGAGTAATTCTGAAGCTCGGAATCGTTAATCATAAACATGATTTCATAGTGGTAAGGATTTTCCAGCCCAAATCGGATAAATTCCTGCATCAGCCGCTCCAGTTGTCCCATATCACCCATTCGGGTTCGACTGAGCATGTCCCTCTGACTGCTAAGCAGCATATTGAAGTCTTCTGTTACCAATGCATAGAACAATTCCGCTTTTTCTTTAAAATGATAATAAAGCGCCCCGTGACTATACCCCATTGATTTGGCAATGCTGCGCATCGTTAAAGTATGATAGCCGTGCTCAGCAAAAAGCTGACGCGCTTCCCCCAATATCCGATCTCGGCTAAGCTCCTGCGCCACTACTTTTCTAGCCAACACGATTCAACTCGCTCTCGTCTATAATTCCCTCACTTTAATAGTTTATCACTTTATTACTTCAACGCAAGAGAAAATAGAGAGTTTAATAGAATACCGCTACCCCTAAGGCAGCGGCCATTCATCATGCTCCACATACCGTTCCGCACCTAGCTGAATCACTCCCTGCCCTTGGGTGACATCGGTCATCCATGCCGCAAATTGCTCTGCTTCTCCCGCAGTTGGCAAGCAGGTCAACGTTACTTTATCTGTAAAAGCCGTTTCTCCCATCAGCATATCACGGCTGCGCAGTTCATTCTCCACTTTCCCGTGCCATGTATAATCAATTTCTATATGCACTTCACGATGCAGCACCTGATAAACTGGCCCCGCAGCGGCGATACCTACAACTGCTCCATCGGTATATGCGCGAATCAGGCCTCCTGCCCCGAGCATAATTCCGCCAAAGTACCGAGTGACCACGACTGCAATATTTTTCAAGCCCTGGTTCTTGATCACCTCAAGAATAGGCTTCCCTGCGGTTCCACTAGGCTCTCCATCATCTGACTGCTTCTGGATCTCATTACGCTCTCCAATCATATAAGCCGAACAGTTATGTGTTGCCATGGAGTGCTCCTTCTTAATGCTCTGTATAAATTGTATCGCTTCCTCCTCCGTTGAGACCGGTTTGGCATGCCCGATGAAACGCGACTTCTTGATCACTATCTCCTCGACGCCAAACTGTTTAACTGTTTTGTATTCCGCCAGCATAAGCTTCCTCTCCTTCCTATGAACTTATACGATTCAATTGAAAAAAAAGCAGTACACCCTCAGGGTGGACCGCTTTCCTCAACTTGCATTACTTCGTTAATCTTGCTTCCAGCTCAGCCTTTTCCTTCTCATACCCTGGCTTGCCTAGCAGCGCGAACATGTTCGCTTTGTAAGCTTCTACACCCGGTTGATCAAAAGGATTAACGCCCAATAGGTATCCGCTGATAGCGCAAGCTTTTTCAAAGAAATAAACCATATATCCGAATGTGTATGCGCTCGTATCAGGAAGCGTCACAATCAGGTTCGGTACGCCGCCATCCGTATGAGCAAGCATCGTTCCCTCGAATGCCTTCTTATTGACGAAATCCATGGTTTTACCGCTCAGGAAGTTCAAGCCGTCCAAGTTGTCGGCATCCGTCCCGATCGTAATTTGCTCCGATACCTCAGCTACCTGAATGACCGTCTCAAACAACGTCCGGTTTCCGTCTTGAATGAATTGTCCCATCGAATGAAGATCGGTTGAGAAATCAACAGCAGCAGGGAAAATTCCTTTGTAATCTTTTCCTTCGCTTTCTCCGAACAGCTGCTTCCACCATTCCGAAATAAAGTGCAGGGAAGGCTCATAGTTGACGAGAATTTCCGTCGTTTTGCCTTTACGGTACAACGCATTACGCACAGCCGCATACTGATAGCTCTCGTTCTCGCTTAGATTCGGGTTCGAATAAACCTCTTTGGCATCCGCCGCACCTTGCATAATAGCTTCGATATCAACACCAGCTGCAGCAATCGGCAATAGCCCTACAGCCGTCAGCACGGAATAACGTCCACCCACATCATCAGGAATAACGAACGATTCATATCCTTCTTCGTTAGCAAGAGTTTTTAAAGCGCCTCTCGCACGATCTGTTGTTGCATAAATACGTTTGCGAGCAGCTTCTTTACCATACTTTTTCTCCAACAACTCACGGAAAATACGGAATGCAATGGCAGGCTCGGTCGTTGTGCCCGATTTGGAAATAACGTTGACCGAAAGATCTTTGCCTTCCAAAAGCTGCAGCAAATGAGTTACATACGTTGAGCTAATATTGTTACCTACGAAATAGATCTCCGGAGTCTTGCGTTTCCCCTTAGGAAGCAGGTTATAGAATGAATGTGTCAGCATTTCAATTGCCGCGCGAGCTCCCAGATACGAACCGCCAATACCAATTACGATAAGAGCGTCGGAATCTGATTGAATCTGCTTAGCTGCTTTTTGAATGCGAGCGAATTCTTCCTTGTCATAGTTGACCGGTAGGTCAATCCATCCTAGATAATCGGAACCCGCACCTGTTTGATTATGTAATTGCTCGTGCGCCACTCGAACCGGCTGGGTTAAATAATCCACCTCGTGCTGTTGAATAAACGAAAGAGCTTTGCTGTAGTCAAAAGTAAGTTTGCTGCTCATGAAACAACCCCCTTAAAGTTTTTGTTAGAAAAGCTTCTGATCGAAGCCTTTTCGATGAAGGAAAACAAAACCATATTTTTCACATAAAATTAGAATACTTTAACTCACAACGTAAAAGCAAGTATGTCATTCACACTGCTTACTGGAAGTGCTACAATAAAAATTGAGGTGATTAGATGAAAAAGATAGCATTTATCGGGTTGGGAACCATGGGCAAACCAATGGCTGCCAACTTGTTGAACAAAGGCTTTGCCGTCACAGTTTATAACCGCTCTTCGGAAAAAGCGGTAGAGCTTGTCCAGCTTGGAGCAACCGTAGCGAGCACTCCTGCTGAGGCAGCGAAGGGTGTTGACGTGGTTATTACCATGCTGAGCAACGATGCTGCTGTTCTGGAAGCAGTGTTGGGCAATACCGGCGTTATTCAAGAAATAAAAGCAGGTCAAACGGTTATCGACTGCAGTACAGTATCCCCTGAGACAAGCCTGCAAATTCACGCTGCTATGTCTGAACGCGCCGTAGAGTTTCTGGATGCTCCGGTAACCGGCAGCAAGCCGCAAGCCGAGGCTGGTATTCTTGCTTTCATGGTAGGTGGTAGCTATGCAGCAACTGAGAACATGCGCCCCGTATTCGAAGCTATGGGAACGAAGATCATCCATTTGGGCCCCTCAGGATCAGGAGCTTATGCCAAGCTAGCTAACAATACCATGGTAGCTATCAATGCGCTTAGCTTGATCGAAGGACTGTCTATTGTTACCAAAGCCGGAATCGATGCCGAGCAGTTTCTGCAGATCGTCAAATCTGGCGGCGCTAACAGCCGTATCACCGAGATGAAAAGCGATAAAATCTTGAACCGCGACTTCAGCACCCAATTCTCACTTCAACTAATGCTTAAGGATCTGCTTCTGGCAAGCCAAGTATCCAGCAATTTTCAGCTTCCTTCTCCTATGCTTAAAGCAGCTACCGGTGTATTCCAAATGGGACTCAGCAGAGGCTTCGGAGAAGATGATCTGTCCGCCATCGTACAATGTTACGAGGAGTGGATGAACGCACAGGTCGGCCAGAAGATCTCTGGTGCGGAGAGACGCCGTAATACTCGCGTGCATCTGGATATTCCTCTGCATCTGTCGGTCCATCAGTGGGAGCAAGAAGGCTCCTTCACCGGTCAGACCATTGAGGGCTCTCTGTACGATTTGTCCGAATCCGGAATTCAGATCGTCTCCTCTTTCCCGTTAGCTCAAGATATGTTCATTGTTATTCACTTCCCGCAGGAAGCCGATCTTCCTCCAGTGACAGCCAGAGTCATTCGTATCGAGAACGATAATGATAAGTTCCGCTACGGCTGCATGTTATCTGGACTTGCTCCTTATGTAAGACTGAAGATCGAAGAATACTTAGCAAGTCAACTATAAACTCTCCTTAATATATAGAAAATACCCTGCGAATGCGCGAAACTCATGCGTGACAGGGTATTTTTTTATATAGCAAAAAAGAGCGTTCTTAGTGCCGCAGGATTACTCAGCGATATAGGAGCAGCAATAGTCTGTCGCTGTTTTTACTACCAGCTTGAACTTCGAGTTAGCTGCAACCGTAAACTCACCCGTACCATTAATTTCAATCCACTCCGTAGAGCCTGGAAGCTGAACCGTCAGTTCACCAGCTAGAATCTCCATAATTTCTTTCGCATCGGTACCGAACTCATATTCTCCCGGAAGCATAATACCCAAGGTTTTCTTAGTTCCGTCTGCAAAAATAACCGTACGGCTGGTTACTTTACCGTCATAGTAGATGTTAGCTTTTTTGACAACTGTTACTTGTTCGAATTGAGCCATTGGTCTGCTTTTCTCCTTTGATATGAAGGCCGAACCATCAGGTCCGGCCTCTTCATAATTTTCTTTTTGTAACAGCTTAATGCTGCTCCTATTTCAATAGGTTCTTCACGCGGGCAACCACATTTTCTACCGTAAAGCCGTATTCTTTAATAACAATTGGACCTGGAGCGGAAGCACCAAAACGATTGATGCCAAGCACTTCGCCTTGATCACCTACATAGCGGTCCCATCCGAAGGAATGACCCATCTCAACAGCTAGACGAGCTTTTACATCAGGCAGCAAGACAGAGTCTTTGTAATCCTGAGGCTGCTTATCGAACAATTCCCAGCTCGGAATACTGATAACACGTACTTGAATGCCTTCTTCTGCAAGCTGCTTCTGAGCGGCTACAGCAAGCTGAACTTCTGTACCCGTTGCAAGAATTTGCGCTTGCGGTTTGCCGTTAGCCGCATCGGATAACACATAAGCTCCGCGACTTAGGGATGTTTTGGACTGCTCGCTGCCTTCCAGCTTCGGAGCTGCTTGACGGGAGAAGATCAAGGCAACTGGGCCTTTTTTGTTCTCTACCGCATAGCGCCAAGCCGCAGCTGTTTCGTCGCCATCCGCAGGACGGATAACTGTTACACCCGGGATTACACGTAGCGCAGCTAATTGTTCAATCGGCTCGTGAGTAGGACCGTCTTCGCCAACACCGATACTATCATGCGTGAACACATAAATAGCTGGCACATCCATGATCGAAGCCAGACGGATAGCCGGACGCAAGTAATCTGAGAATACGAAGAACGTACCTCCGAATACTTTCAACCCGCCATGAAGCAGCATACCGTTAACAGCTGCGCCCATACCGAACTCACGTACGCCGTAGTAAATATTTTGTCCGCTGTAATCCTTAGCCGTTACAACGCCAAGATCTTTCAAATGCGTCATCGTTGAGGATTCCAAGTCAGCGGAACCGCCCACTAACCAAGGTACGTTCTTAGCGATTGCGTTCAGAACGATACCGGATGCGGTACGAGTACCCTTCTCCGCTGGAGCAGCTTCAGGAATATCTTTATCCCATCCCTCAGGCAGCTCACCGTTAACAGCAGCTTCAAATTGCTTAGCAAGCTCTGGATAAGCTTTTGCGTATTCAGCAAATTTAGCCTGCCAAGCCGCGTTCGCTGCGATACCTTTTTGTTTAACTTCACCAAAATGTGCGCTTACTTCTGCAGGAACATAGAAATGCTGATCTTCCGGCCAGCCGTATGCTTTTTTAGTCAAAGCTACTTCATCAACACCAAGCGGTGAGCCGTGAGGACCAACATGTCCACCTTTACCCGCTTTATTAGGGCTACCGAAGCCGATTACCGTTTTCACTTCAATTAGTGTCGGACGGTCATCATTTTGCGCTTCTTGAACGGCTTTGCCGATTTCGTCCAGGTCGTTGCCTTCCTCTACGCGAAGCACTTGCCAGCCGTAGCCTTCGAACCTCTTCATTACATTTTCAGAGAACGAAAGGTTCAACTCGCCATCAAGGGAGATATCATTGGAATCATAAAGAACTACCAATTTACCAAGCTTCAAGTGGCCCGCCATAGAAGCGGCTTCTGAAGAAAGCCCCTCCATCAAGTCGCCGTCTCCACAAATTACATATGTATAGTGGTCAACAATGTTAAATTGGCTTTTATTGTAAGTTGCAGCCAATTGTGCCTCAGCCAATGCCATACCTACCGCCATACCAAAGCCTTGTCCAAGAGGACCCGTTGTAGCGTCAACACCAGCCGTGTGGCCTACTTCAGGATGTCCAGGTGTTTTGCTTCCCCACATACGGAATTGCTTCAGCTCTTCGATAGGCAGATCATAGCCGCTCAAATGAAGCAAGCTGTACAGCAGCATGGAGCCGTGTCCAGCAGAAAGTACAAAACGGTCGCGGTTAATCCAAGTTGGATTCTCAGGGTTATGATTCATAAATTTAGCAAACAACGAATATCCCATTGGAGCCGCGCCCATAGGCATGCCGGGATGACCCGATTTAGCCTTCTCAATTGCATCTATGGAAAGCGTACGGATCGTGTCGATCGACAATTGCTCGATCGCTTTATTAATTACTGTCATGGAAAAGAACCTCCTGAATTTTTAGTGTGATAGCAGAACAAGAATCCAGTTTTTTACCAAAACTGTAAGCATCAAGGTTTGTGTTCACGTGTGCATAAACCTTGCGCACTAGATTTCACTTGCACCATTTTACCATTGTCCATTTCAGTTTGCCACTCAAAAAGTGGGGCATAAGAAAAATTGATATAAAATATAAAAACAAGCCCAAAGGAATTGCCAATAATATGGCGAATATGTAATACTTGATTATCTGAGAATTATGTTTATTTTGAGCGATGGGAGTCGATCATGAACCATCTATTGCTAGAACTGGCTAACAAGCGTCAAACCTATAGAAAGATGCTAAATTTATACTGGATGACCATTATTCTAACTGTGCTTTTAGAACATTTAATTCATCGTTTAGGGCCTTCATCCATATCCAATTCCTTCACTCAACAATTAATTCTTCAAACCTTAGGGCTTGCAGCAGTTACCGGAGTAACCGAAATGCTGTATCGTTACCGCAAAGTACATAGTGATAATTTACTGCTCATAACCGGAATCATCTACGCCTCTTCCATTATATTTATCAATCCTACTATAGGCATTGTTCCAGCTATATACATTTTTCCCATCCTTACCTCTGTTCTCTCCTTCAATAAGACCCGAATCCTGCTTGCTTTTTCATTGACTCTACTCTGTTTTGTCTGTATGTATGCGTTATCTCCAGATCTTCGCTTTTCTATGCAGCCCATACATATTTTTGGAGTTCTGTTTTTGTATATCGGTGTAACCATTATTGCACTTGCTATAACTACAAGCGGCATTGAGCTGCTAGGCAATTTGAAACATGCAACCGAAGCCCGACAGGAACTGCTTGTAAAAAACATTATTATGGACAGACTTTCCAAAATCGATGCACTAACTGATCTCTACAATCATAAAACCTTTCATGAATATTTGGAAAAGCTTGTTGAGCAAAACGAAAGTAATCAGCTTTCACTCCAATTGGCTATTATGGACATCGATAATTTCAAAAAAATTAACGACACTTACGGTCATTGGGTCGGAGATATCATGCTGCAACGGGTAGCCAACATCATTAAAGAAACGGTCACGCCCAATGATTTTGTGGCACGCTACGGCGGTGAGGAGTTTGCTGTTATTTTCACTGAAAAAACTTTGGAACAATCCCTCTCAATCGTCGAGCAAGTCCGCCAAAAGCTGGCCGTGAGCCTTCATCCGGAACTGGAATCCCAAGCAGCGACTCTAAGTATTGGTTTGCACAACTACATCAAGGGTGACGGTAAAGAGACATTGTTCAGGGGTGCCGATGCTTCCCTATACACAGCCAAACGTACCGGCAAAAATAAAACCGTAGTTCATTCATTAATAAGTGACCCCAAAGGCGCTTGAGTTCACCTATTCTCAACGCTCAAGCTTAATTGAACCCACATGCCTCTGGACTGACACGCAAAAAGAGACTGACCGTCGTATAGAATCAACTACGGTACAGTCTCTTTTCTTGTTCTATTCTGGCCGAATCCTTACGCAGATAAGACGTCTTTGTTCACAATCAGGTATACTTGGCCAGATGCTTCCACCTCGACCGGAAAGGTTGCTACACAGCCCTCATCTGGCGCTTGTACTAGGCCGTCTTTTACATCGATTCTCCAATCATGCAGAGGACAGAATACGAGGTGATCACATACAATGCCTTCGGAAAGCTTTCCATTCTTGTGTGGACATCTATTTTCAACTGCATACAATTCACCACTCGACAGCTTGAAAACCGCAATTTCCATGCCCCCTACTCTTACCGTTCTCGATCTGAGCTTCGGAATGTCTTCCACATGAGCTATCCATAAACGTTCCATCCTCATTCCCCCTACGAATAATTATTGAACCAGCTTAATCTCTAGCAGCAGCAACTTAGATAAAAGCCATTTATTTGTATAATTCAACTTAAACTCCAAATGTTTGCGTCATGTATTCTAACATAACTTTCAATAAATTCACTATAAAATATAAACCCGTATTTTTCAATAGTATTATGTAAGATATATTGTTATTTATTATATTTAATTTATTTAATCCGAACATTATTTATTAAAAAAAATAAAATCGTTCGGATATATAACTCAACAACCTAATTAAACGCTCTCTTTGAAGCTGAAGATTATTAGTTACCACTTCATTCAACTCCATATACATAACATTAATGTGACATATAAATACTTGAAAGCTCACCTCCAGTTGTTTAGCTCCGCTAAAGTCTAATAAAAAAAACGGACCCGTTCCTCCGGCTTCTGCCGGTTTCACGAAATCCGCTTTACCCTATGAAATCAAAATGATTGCAGCGTTCATTAATTAAAGACAACCGTCTTATTACCATGCACAATGACTCGGTCCTCTACATGCCATGAAACAGCTCTTGCCAGCACAATCCGTTCAATATGTCTTCCGATCCGCTTCAGATCATCAACATTATCGCGATGGCTGACACGCTGGACGTCCTGCTCGATAATCGGACCCCCATCCAACTCCTCGGTCACATAATGCGCGGTGGCTCCAATAATTTTGACCCCACGATTATGTGCTTGTGCATAAGGCTTGCCACCAACAAAGGCTGGTAGGAAGGAATGATGAATATTGATGATGCGGTTCCGGAAATGCTCGATAAACTTTGGAGTAATGATCTGCATATACCGCGCCAGCACCACTGCATCCACTTGATCTACAACCAACTCCAGCTGCTTCCGCTCTGCATCTGCCTTCGTTTCAGCAGTAACTGGTATATGGTGGTACTCAATGCCGAAGGATTCAACCAGGCTCCGCATATCGTTATGATTGCTTATTACCATCGCAATATCCGCTTCCAAATCCCCCGCCTGCCACTGCCATAGCAGCTCCAGCAAAGCGTGATCTTCTTTGGAAACAAAGATCGCGAGCTTCTTTTTGCGCCCTGCGCGATTGATGCTCCATTTCATTTGAAACTGAGCAGCAACTGATGAGAAATCCGTCTTCAGCTGCTCGCGTCGCGCATCCAGGTTTTCCAAATCAAATTCAATACGAATGTAAAACATTCCGCCCTCGGGATCTATCGTATACTGGTCAGATTGTACGATGTTAGCCCCATGCTCATATAAAAACCGGGATACCGCGGCAACAATCCCCGGCTGATCCGGGCAAGCTACGAGCATCCTTGCACGATTCTTCAGGTCTTCTCTATTGCTTTTTACTGCTACATTTGGTGTCATGATCTGCTATTACTCCTCATAATTTCATTGATTGCTGTTACAGCTGGAAAACCTTTTGACCGGCAAGCCATGCTGTTAAGCGGTGATTGATTTGTTCTTCGCTCAGCTCAGGGAACAAACGATCTTCAGCAAGCTGATCGAATAAACGCTCCATCGGCTCGCGGCCGTCTGCTTTTTTCGCTTTAGCGTCGGATTTCAGAACATCCCAGACTTGAAGCACATAATCCCTGGAATGTACTTCGCGTTTATTGAAGAAGTGAGCGATACGCTCGACATCCTCCAAGAAGTTGGAGCCAAAACGTTTCTCAGCTGTCCCACTCAGTAATGCGATCTCCGCCTCATACATCGGACGTTGCGTTTTATCTTCTTTACCGATCCAAGGCGTCTCCAGGATGAGCGGCAAATGCTTAAGCTTATCATGATGCACAACGCGATTCATCGCTTCGAACCCGATCCATCCCGTTCCAACTGGAGCATGGCGGTCCTTGCTTGCACCCTTCGGATTTTTGCTGTCATTTAAATGCACAACCCCGATCCGATCCAGTCCAACGATTCTATCAAAGTGCTCCAATACACCGTCCAGATCATTAACAATATCATACCCAGCGTCATGAATATGGCAAGTATCCAGACAAACCGACAGCTTGCCGTTATCCGCAACCTTATCGATAATCGTGGCAAGCTCCTCGAAGCTGCGCCCCATCTCCGTACCTTTGCCCGCCATCGTTTCCAGCGCAATATTCACATTCGTATCTTTAACTCCTGCAAGCACTTCGTTCAAGCCCTCAGCAATCCGGCTCAAGCCATACTCAGCATCTTTGTCCGTGTAGGCTCCGGGATGGAGAACAATCTGCTTAACACCAATATAGTCAGTACGCCGAATCTCCTCTTGCAAGAAGCGCACAGCGAGTTCAAATGTATCTTCCTTATATGAGCCTAAATTAATAATGTAAGGGGCGTGAACAATTATTTCACCAATCCCATGCTTGTCCATCAAAGCTTTGCCTTCTTCAATAAACTGTGATTCGATCGGCTTACGACGCGTATTTTGCGGCGCTCCAGTGTAAATCATAAACGTAGACGAACCATAGGAAACAGCTTCCTCTGCTGCATTCAACAAACCTTTATCAGAAAACGATACATGAGAACCAATAGTAGGCATCGTAAAAGTTCAACTCCTTTGTTTTTTACACTCTTTCTATTTTACTAGCATTACCGGAATAAATCTAGAAATAACAAGTAGAAGTCGTATTTTCCCAAAAAATTGCCTTACAATTGCCCTTTACCTGTACAACAGACTACTTTTGAAGAAGAACTAATTAAGGTATAATGAGTAACGAGGTGACACTAACGATGAACAATGCTTTTATGTGGTTTATATTCTTTTGGGTGTTTGTGCTCATTACCTTTATGTCCATAGGCGGTTTCTTCATGTTCCGCAAGTTTATGAAGGTACTCCCCAAGACAGACGGAAAATCCAAGCTCGACTGGCAAAATCATTACGTTGAATCATCCCGCCATTTATGGACGGAGGATTCCAAGACGTTTCTTAATATGCTTGTCGACCCCGTCCCTACGCCATTTCGCGATATTGCACGCCATTCCATTGCTGCGAAGATAGGTCAAGTTGCGCTGGAAAGCCAGGCTGATCAGATCACCCAGGATCATTGTATTAAAGGTTATATTCTAGCAACTCCCAAACGGGATTATAGAAGCCTTACCTCCTACTTAGACAAACAGCGTGTTGATTACAGCGCATTTAAGCATTTGCTAAAAGGATAGGCATTGGCAAGATTGAACAAGCGAATCCTCCACCCACATGTAAGGGGTTGGAGGATTTTTTTTGCTCACCCTTTCGAGTGACACCCTTGTCCCAGATGTTTATCAAGCCATTCTTTAGATTTCTGCAGCATCCCTATCGTTATGTGATGATTCACTCCAGAGTATTCAACTAGTTGTAGACACTCCGTGGACTTATCTGACATGACATTCATAAAGTACCTTTGGCTATCGATAGGAATCGTACAATCCTCCTTGCCATGAAGTAAAAGCAATGACTTCTTCCCTTCAAAATTCATTCGTGATATAGGATCATGTTCTTGTAATGAAATTCTTTCCTTTGAACTCATTGGTTGCCTTCCATCCTTTTCACGATATAACTCCTCAAACTTGACCCAAGCACAAGAGCCATTGATCACTATCGCAGACACTACCTCAGAAACCTTTGAAAAAGCACCTGCAGCAATAAAACCACCGCTTGAATGACCGATAATGCCAATATTATCATCCGTGCTGGACAGCTCTGACACTATATTTCTTGCTTCCTTAATACCCTGTAGAACGATATCCCAGAAATATTGTTGTAAAACTGAGGTATCAAAATAGTTCAGTGTTTACATTCAGGCTTTATACTGCAACCGGTACTTTGAATTGAATAAAGCGCACACGAATTGAACATGGATTATAAGTGCCGCATAATTAAAAAAGAGCCTGAACCGCAATCTGGGTTCAGGCTTTTCGGGCAATTCGGTGACATTAAATCTTAATGTCCAGCGACTTGCCTAGGAACGGGTGTTGTGCCGCAGCAAAATCCTGCAGCATCACAGCCGCTTGGGCGGCTTGAGTATCTTGCACCTTGTTTAGCAAGGTGATTCCTACCGCCTGCTGAAGTGCATCTCCGCTGCTCGCGGCGGATAAAGCGCTGTTGATTTCCATAGTCATCACTCTTTCCTTCTTCTAGATGCATAACAAGGGACTACACTTTATTATCGGCTGTAGTCTCCCGACTATTTATAGTCAACGCTCATCATTTCAACGAAGCGATGACACTCCATACTCTCTGCATTTCCTATACTCTCGTCACAACAGTTGCACCTTACATTCAACGGCATTAACATTTTATCCTGTTACCGTTTTATCTCATTAATCATCATACCCATTAGGGTTATTGACCTGCCAACGCCAAGAGTCCTCACACATCTCTTCAATTCCCCTAACCGCAGCCCATCCCAATAACGCCTCTGCCTTAGCCGGATCCGCGTAGCACATGGCCACATCTCCAGACCTGCGTTCCGCCAAACGATAAGGAATTTTCCCTCCAAAAGCTCGTTCAAATGCACGCACCATCTCCAACACACTATAGCCTTTTCCGGTGCCTAAATTGAAGGCTTCGATTCCACTGCTGACCGCCACCCTTTCAAGCGCCTTCAGATGGCCTATAGCCAAATCGACCACATGAATATAATCTCTAACTCCTGTTCCGTCCGTTGTAGGGTAGTCGCTGCCAAATATGATAAGCTCCTTCAGCTTTCCAACTGCAACCTGAGAGATGTGTGGCATCAAGTTATTAGGTATTCCATTAGGGTCCTCACCAATCCGCCCGCTAGCATGAGCCCCAATAGGGTTAAAATAACGCAGAAGCGATATGCTCCAGCTATTATCCGATATGTAAAGATCTTGAAGGATCCGCTCGATCATGAGCTTGGTCTGTCCGTAAGGATTGGTTGCCGCCAACGGGAAATGCTCCGAGATTGGAACGCTTTCGGAGATTCCATATACGGTAGCTGAAGAGCTGAACACCAGCTTTTTGACACCGTACTTTTGCATGGTTTCACAAAGAATGAGCGTTCCCGCAATGTTAGTATAATAGTAGCGCAATGGAAGCTCCACCGATTCCTCCACGGCCTTAAGTCCCGCTAAATGAATAACAGCCTCAATGCTGTTATTGGAGAACACCTTTTCCATGGCAGCTCGATCCAAAAGATCCAAGTGGTGAAACGGAAAGTCTTTACCTGCAAGCTCACGAATACGATTCAATACTTCCGGTTTGCTGTTCGTTAAGCTATCTACAACTATGATTTCATAGCCGCTGTTAAGCAGCTCGACACATGTATGACTTCCTATGTAGCCCACTCCGCCTGTCACCAATACTGCCATTATCAAACCTCCAATCATGGTAGGATGGATGTTGCCCCTATGGATTGCTTTTTTATTATAACAACCTGATTAATGGATTCCAATAATGATGGGGCAATCTTCCATTTTGTCGGAAATTACACCTAGCCCAAAAAGGAGTACCACCTATTGCAAATGTCGGTTGGGTTTATTAAGATTTTTATATATTCTTTTCAGTATCCTATAAGCATGTCATTATCACATGGAGGAGCCTATCCTATGAACAGTAAAGAAGCTATTGATTTTCTTGAAAACCAAGTAACCAAAGATAGGGATGGCCTTCCAGAGGATTTATTCTTATTTGTCAGCCGGCTAACGCCGCTTATTAGTGTGGACCTGCTTATCCAAGATGATCAGGATCGAACGCTATTTACGTGGAGAGATGATGAGATATTCGGTAAAGGCTGGCATCTTCCGGGAGGCGTTATCCGGCATAACGAGAAATTCGCTGACCGTATTATTAAAGTAGGACAGATTGAGCTGGGGGCCGATCTCGCTTTCGATCCAGAGCCTTGTCGATTTGTTCAGGATCTAGATGCAAGTAAAAGGGACAGAGGACATTTTATCGCCTTTCTATATCGCTGTCGGTTGTTATCTCAGCCGCCTGATGAATCCATTCGGTACTCAGCAACCGGAGAGCCTCAGGTGGGAGAATGGGCTTGGTTTAGCGGTAAGCCTGAGTCTTTATTAAAGGCTCACGAGGTGTATGAGCCTTATTTTATTTAATAAAATTTATTATTCCAGGTTTAGATTGTATTTTTGTTGGCCATAATTGTATGTGTTGGTGTTGTTCAGGCAGAGACGAACGATAACCTCAGCCAAAGTCATAGTACGCATATTGCAATGGACTGATAGCTTATTCAACTTAACGTTGTACTCATCGGTCAGAGACAGGTTGTCCTGGTTGTAGCTCTTCTCGCGAACAGATAAATAACCTCCTCCATGCTCATCTAACATCGTAACTAGATTACAGTGTTACATAGGAGCAGGGGGGAGGTTTTTTTACATTTACGTTTATCCACATGTTGTTATAGCTCTGGGTTATGTCCTGAATCTACTACTATTTAGTCTAAGCGTAGAGCAAGTTCTCTATTACTGCATGAGAAGCTTGCAGCAGTGGGAACATGATCTTCAAGGGGGAGGTTGCTTATCCGAGCAGTCACTGGAGGTGACGACCAGAGCGGACGCTATCACTCCTCCACCCCACACCCATTCCCTTTTTGTTCTACTCTGTGACTTCGCTTCCTTACTTCTCAACCTATATTCAAAGCCATGCATCGTTTTACTGCAAAGCTTCCGTGCCATAAGGGTGCTGTTACCGTGGAAAGGGAACTTCATTACCCTTTTCAGCAATCGTGTCGCTATCTTGAGGATCGCTCCCACTCGCTTCTTCCTACGGAACATTAGTTCGCTGATTAACTTCCATCCCATCGAATTCATGCTTCCTCTTACGGAACGTCAGTTCGCTATTTAGCTTGCAGCGTATCGAATTCACGGTTGCACGGAACTACGATTCGTTATTCCGTCTCTAACCTGCCAAAATGCTCTGTTATTCGCAAATAGAGGATCGTACTTCCGTACCACTTGAATGATCACGTGTACATTGCGAAATAGCGAATCACAGTTCCTCTCGCCTGCCCATTAGAGAAACAGAAGGAATCGATGCGCATCGGTAAATATAGGGTAAACTTCGCTTACCACAATGTTATAAGTAAACAAAAAAAGCCTTGATATACAAGGCTTTCTTCTTGGTATGCGGTCGGCGGGATTTGAACCCGCACGTCCATGGGACACCACCCCCTCAAGATGGCGTGTCTGCCGTTCCACCACGACCGCTTAATATAAAATTTGAGGCAATTATTTGCTATTTCACCATTCGAGGAAAATGGTGACCCGTAGGGGACTCGAACCCCTGTTACCTCCGTGAAAGGGAGGTGTCTTAACCACTTGACCAACGGGCCTTATCTAAGCTGCAATCTAACTTGTCTCTTTTTGACGACAAGTGTTATTATAGCGGAATGCCTGTTGAATGACAAGCTTTTTCTTACATTCGGGATGCTCGCGCTTCGATCGCGAGACTCCGCGGCTTGGCATAGCCGCTCCGACGCCCGCTCTTCTCGGGCGCGGGGTTCGACACGACCGCATCCGCGCGCGTTGAAAAGATCGAAACCTTCACTCCTTAAACGCAGAAAAACCGCCCTTCGGCGGTTTCTTGCTTACCTATACGGAGAGAGAGGGATTCGAACCCTCGCACCACTTACGCAGTCTAACCCCTTAGCAGAGGGTCCCCTTATAGCCACTTGGGTATCTCTCCAAAAAAGAAATGGCTCCCCGAACAGGACTCGAACCTGTGACAACTCGATTAACAGTCGAGTGCTCTACCAACTGAGCTATCAGGGAAAGACAATTTTTAATTTATCATGAATGCTCCTGCAAGTCAAGCTTCAGTAGCTTCAATTTACCTCGGCAATTTCCGCAGGCATATTTGCGAGGGTCCATTTTTCTTTTTCGCAAATATTCGGTCGGACAGCTTGTACATACCAGCTTATACCGATACGGCTCCCTGCGCTTGGCTGTTGGCAGTGATTTGCAGAACCGTGTGCCCCCAACCTGCTGCAGCAGTGACTTAAACTCCGCATCCCGGTGCTGGTAGCCCCGCTTCAATATGTGTAGATGATAATGGCATAGCTCATGCTTAATGATTTTTTCAACATCGTCTGCGCCAAACTGCTCATACTGCTGCCAGCTGATTTCAATGTCATGCGACTTGGTGAAATATCTGCCACCAGTTGAAGTAAGCCTGCGATTGAACCGGGCCTGATGCAAAAAAGGGCGCCCAAACGATGTAATAGAAACTCGCTCAATCCACTGCTGCAATTGCTCGTCCTCCATGATCTTCCCCTCCCCGGTCTGATTCATAATCTCACTTGAATTGTAACCGCATCATAGGCTACACTGTCAAGTAGGTATTATTTATCGGAATTTCCATAAACCCAAGCAAACGCCCGAGAGGAGCCTCACCCATGCCCAAAATGAGATATGCGGTTCTACAGCTCAACGAACATATTGAATTCGTTGAGCTGCCTGCAACACATACGTACCAACTAACCGCCTTAAATAAACGTTTGCATAAAGAGCTGGAGAAATTAACAGCATCCAATGTACCTTCTCTACCCAAGGTTATCGCAGAATGCGACGAACTGGATATTGTTACTCAAGAGTACAAGCTGCACCACGGTTTGGCATACATTAATGAACTGGAAAAAACCTTCTCCGCCATCAAGGAAGAAGCCTATCCATTAGTATCCCTTCTAACTGAAATTCGCGCGCTGCAAGCCCAATTAGAGCAGTGGTACGAGGACGAAGAAGAACTGACTTAAGGCTAATTAGGACCTGCACCCATAAGCCCACCCGACCATATCCTATACTATGAGAACGGTTTAAAGCCCCCTGTTTGAGCAGCATGAGAAGGGCCTTTAAGCACGCATAACAGGTTAGCGGGAAGGGGCTGGATCGTTTGCCACAATGGTTATGTAATCAACTGATGCGCGCATTCTATAACAAAAACCGCAGACAAGTAAGGCTGTTGAACGATTGTTGGTTTTTCTACCGGACGCGGCGGAGTGATGCGGAGGAATCTTCGTCATCTCAACTCCATTAGCATAGGGACTCTTTTATGAAAAAACAGAGCAGCAGATTGGAGGACTTCCCTCCTATCTCGTGCTCTGTTTTTTTGTGTATGCGCTAGATTCTGTAAGCTTAAGACGGGTCTTTCATCGTTAAGCTGACACGGCCTTTTTTCAAATCAACGCTCAACACCCATACCGTTACCGTATCTCCAACAGAAACAACATCCTTCGGATGCTTGACGAACGTATTGCTCAATTGAGAAATGTGAACGAGTCCGTCGTTCTTAATTCCAATATCAACGAACGCCCCAAAATCGATAACATTCCGAACCGTTCCCTGCAGCTCCATGCCCGCTTTCAAATCTTCAAGCTGTAACACATCAGTGCGGAATATCGGAGCTGGCAGCTCGTCCCGCGGATCACGTCCAGGACGCTGGAGGCTGTCCAGAATGTCACGGAGCGTAGGTACTCCGACGCCGAGCTTAGTCGCCAGCTCTGCCGCTTCTACCTGCTGCAGCATCTCCTTGAGCTGTTGTGTGCCCACTTGTGTAAGCTCAAGCTTCAGCTCGCGAAACAGGTTGTCTACCGCAGCGTAGGATTCCGGATGAATCGGCGTGCTGTCGAGCGGATTCTTGCCCTCGCTAATCCGCAGAAAGCCTGCACACTGCTCATAAGCCTTCGCACCAAGCCTCGGTACCTTTTGAAGCTGCGCACGGCTTGTAAACTTGCCATTCTCCTCGCGGTACTTCACGATATTTTTGGCCAATGTACTATTGATACCCGAAACATAGGATAACAGCGAAGGAGAAGCTGTATTAACATCCACCCCTACATGGTTAACCGCCGACTCTACAACGAAGGTTAAGCTCTCATCCAGTCTCTTTTGCGTTACATCGTGCTGATACTGTCCTACCCCTATAGCCTTCGGTTCGATCTTCACCAGCTCAGCCAGAGGGTCCTGAAGACGTCTTGCTATCGAGATAGCACTGCGTTCAGCCACATCCAGATCTGGGAACTCACCTGCTGCCAGCTTGGAAGCGGAATATACGCTCGCTCCGGCTTCATTAACGATCAAATATTGCAGGCTGCGATCCTTAATCTCGCTAATTAGCTCAGCGACGAACTGTTCGGTTTCCCTGGATGCCGTACCATTACCGATTACAATCAACTCGACCCCATAGGATTCAATCAGCTTGCGAAACTTAGCCTTTGCCTCCGTTACCTTATTGTTAGGCGGGGTCGGATAGGTTACGGCGATTTCTAGCATTTTGCCCGTATCATCAACAACTGCCAGCTTACAGCCTGTCCGAAACGCAGGATCGACGCCCAGCACTACCTTGCCTTTTACCGGCGCTTGCAGCAGGAGGTTACGCAGATTCTCGGCAAACACCTCAATAGCTTTTTCCTCAGCCATCTCCGTCATTTCATTGCGTACCTCGCGTTCGATCGATGGAGCCAGCAGACGTTTGTAAGCATCCTCAATGACAGTGGTCAACGTTTCTTTTACGACGGAAGGACCTTTCACCAGCTGGCGTCCCATATATTCATGGATTCGGTCAGTCTGAACGTCCATCGCCACCTTCAAAACATCCTCACGCTCTCCGCGATTAATAGCCAAAATCCGATGCGGAGGCAGCTTGCGAACCGGCTCCTGATAGCTGTAATACATCTCGTATACGGATTCCTGTTCGGCGTTCTTCGCTTCCGTCCTTACCATTCCTTGATCATATGTATATTTACGCACCCATGCCCTCACTTTGGCATCGTCCGCGATTTGTTCAGCAATAATGTCCATAGCACCCTGTACGGCTTCCGCAGCGGCAGCTACGCCTTTGTCTTCACTCACGTATTTCCCAGCCTCAATCAGCAAATCTCCTTGACGAGGTTGAGACAGAATCCATTGTGCCAACGGCTCGAGTCCTTTTTCCTTGGCTACACTGGCACGTGTTTTGCGTTTTTGACGGTAAGGCCTATACAGGTCCTCCAGCTCTTGAAGCTTGACCGATTGCTCAATGGATGCCCTCAGCTCGTCCGTCAGCTTGCCCTGCTCATCAATAAGCCGAATAACCTCCAGCTTCCGAGACTCCAGATTACGCAAATACGTCAATCGCTCCTCAATATCGCGCAGCTGGTTTTCGTCCAGCTCTCCTGTCATTTCTTTACGGTAACGTGCGATAAAAGGAATCGTATTGCCTTCATCCAGCAAACCTACTGTCGTACGGACCTTGCCTATCGCTAGCTGCAGCTCTGCTGCAATTTGCTTTTGAATCCGTTCTTGGATCGACGCCTTCATTTCCTCTGTAATCTCTACTTTGTCTTTTGTTTCTTCCAACTGCAACACTTCTTCCTTCGACATCGTCATATATAATAGACCTCCTCGATAGTAGGGAAACAAAAAAAAGAGAAGCCCCTCACGCGGCCCCTCGCTTCAATCCATAAAATGCATTAAAACTCAATCAGTCCCACGCTAATTTGCAATGCATCATCTACTTTGCGCATCGTCTCTTCATCTAGGTGAGTAATTTTATCTGTGAGCCGTTGCTTATCAATCGTGCGAATTTGCTCAAGCAAAATGACAGAATCCCGGTCAAAACCATGAGCCTCCGCGTCAATTTCCACATGCGTTGGCAGCTTTGCCTTTTGAATCTGCGCTGTAATCGCCGCAACGATGACCGTCGGACTGAAGCGATTGCCAATATCATTTTGAATAATTAGAACAGGTCTAATGCCTCCCTGCTCCGATCCAACGACAGGTGATAGATCCGCAAAAAAAACATCGCCACGTTTGACAATCACAGTTACACCCCGCTAACTAAACGATCCAGAGTGTTATCTGCTTCTTCCTCCGCCTGAAATGCCTCCGAGGCCATGTTTAAATTGATCTTCGCCATTTCCATGTAACCCCGCTGCATCGATTCCCTCAGGTGACGTTTCTTCCGCTCAACCAAATAAAGCTTCATCGCCTGGCGAATAAATTCGCTGCGATTGGAGTTTTCCTTTTCCACGATACCGTCTACTTCTTGCAATAAATAGTCCGGTAAGCTAATCATTATTCTTTTCGTGTTATGTGCGTTGGACACCAAGCATGCACCCCCAAAAACATACAAACCATATTACCATTATGGCGAATATACAGCAAAATTATACAAACTGAGTATATGCACTAAGTATAGCAATTATGTTATACCTGTATTCACCACATAATCTCAATTCCACAGAAGTATGTAGTATACTTATTCGCGCTTGAACCTGAAAATCCTCTCCAGCTTTAACAAATTAATGGTTGGCAATTTCAACCAAGGTCTGCTACAGCCGAGAACTCCCGCCCTGCCGCAGCAGCGGGTTGACTGTAGACACTACCACACCGTCTCGGATATAGACCCTAGGAACACGATGCGAAATCATACAAGTGATCTCATAATTAACCGTACCCAGCCAAGCAGCATGCTCTTCCGCTGTAATCCGTTCCTCACCCTGTATACCTAAAATGACAACCTCTTCCTGGCTATCAATATCACCAAGACCGGTTACATTCAACATACATTGATCCATGCAAATTCTGCCAACGACCGGAACCCGCACCCCTTTTACCAAAACTTGGGCTTTTCCAGTCAACATCCGTGAATAACCATCAGCATACCCGATAGGCAAAGTTGCAATCGTTTCTTCCTCTGTGGTTCGATAAATCGTCCCATAGCTGATGCCCGAATCAGGGGGAATGGATTTTACCATCACAACTCCGCTCTTGATGCTAAGCACAGGCTGCAATTCAATTAATTCATGATTGACCTCTTCAGATGGATACATTCCATACATACTAATACCTAGACGTACCATATTATAAGTCAGTTCAGGCGAATCAATTGCCGCGGCGCTGTTGCCAGCATGCACATAAGCAAATTCTATCCCGCGGTCGCGAAAATATTGCACCACCCGGTCAAACCTCTGATACTGCTCTATGGTATAAGCTTTATCCGTTTCATCTGCACAAGCGTAATGGGTAAACAGCCCCTCGATATTCAGTCCTGGGATCTCTAAAGCTCTATTAATAAGAGCGATAGCCTCCGCTTCTGTTGTTAAGCCCAGCCGATTCATCCCTGAATCGATCTTCACATGTATCATCAGCGGCTTCTCTCGCAGCTCCAAACGTTCAAAAGCATCCAATACCTCATGACTGTACACATTAACCGTTATATCGTATTCCCAAGCTGCCTCAAGGCCTTCTGGCGGTGTATAGCCCAATACTAAGATAGGAGCTGTAATACCAGCCTGGCGCAATTCCAAGCCCTCGTCCAAAAAAGCTACCGCTATGTACTCAACACCACAGCGAAGCGCCTCACGGCTAACCTCGACGGCTCCATGTCCGTAAGCGTCCGCTTTGACCACAGCCATCATTTTCACATGTGCAGGCAGTACCCGTCTAAATCCATTCAAGTTGGTTCGTAACGCATCCAAAGAAATTTCTACCCTCGTTGGCCGAAAAAACGAATCCATAAGTCCACCTTCTCTATGACAATCAAGGGAAGCCCCTTGTAACAGGGAGCTTCCCCCTCAACGTGCCGTATGATGATTTTACAATAAACTTATGGTAATCCCATCTCAGACGAGTGTCAATGTACAAAATATTCAATAGGGAATTATCAGGGAAACGTTTGTTGCATTTTTGGTAATGATATCCTCGAGCTTATTTTAGAAGCAACTCGCTACAAGTCTGCTTCAGCAGGAGGATCGACTCACTTCCCTCACTTGCCCATCTCACCCTGTACAGCCTGTGCTACCTTGATCATCTCCGTCATCGGGAGATCCCCAGTTGATAGTCTGAATTCCACACCATCATAAGTCCACATTAATGTTTTCTTCTCATCACCCGTTACGACAGCCAATGTGTAGCCCAAGTCTACGATATCCCCTGGGAGAACAGATACCGTCTGTGTTTGAGGGTGTGATTCCACCAACGTATAGTTATATTTGCCCGAATAGCGCAGCATGACTGCCTTCTCTTCGCCAAGCTTAATCTCATTAACATCCTGCCGCTTCACGCCGCTAGGTGTATAGTAAGGCTCAATGACGCCGAATTGCTTCTGTGCAGCCTTTTGCTTGGAAGTGTCTACGTTAGCACCCGCTGCAGCTCCATTTGCGGCAGTTCCGCTAGCAGCGGCCCCTGCCTTGCCTTGTGCTCCATTAGCTGCTGCTGGCGTGCTGCTATTGGCTCCAGTGCCCGGCGTCGCTGCGGCTCCTGCTTTGGCGCCAGCTGCTTGGCCTGTCACGGTAGCTCCAGCGCCGGTCGCTTGGCCGGCTTGGGTGCCAGTAGCTGCAGCCTTGCCTTGGCCTGCGGCAGCGTCTTTGCCTGCTGCCGCTCCAGTAGCCGTAGCGGCTCCAGCGCTTGCTCCTTGCCCTGCTGCTGCGCCTGTGGCGCCTGCTGTGCCAGCCGCCCCGGCTTTAGTGCCGCTTGCAGCTGTTGTTCCGGCTTTGCCCGCATCAGCAGCCTTAGCATCGCTCGCTGGAGCGGCTGCCATAGTTGGCAAAGACTCGATCTTCCAGCTTGTCATATTGCGCTGCATATCGAACGAATCCTTTTCAAACTTCTTACTAAACTCAAACTGATTGAAATCCACAATTACCATGACGTTCGCGTTTGAGTCAGACACTTCCACATGCTGTGGAGCATAAGTCTTTTTATCCAGCCAAATCTTCTGCCGTGCCAACGAACCGTTTTGATAATTGGCCAACACGTCGAACACGTATCCTTTATCATCTGTTGTAAATTGACGCTCATTATCTAGCAGAATGCTCTGAACCAAAGACTGATACAAATACACCTGCCCTTGATTCTCTGGCCAATCACTCTGGAAGCGGAAGCTTTTGTTCAAATGAGGAGTCAAAACAAACACCCCATCATCATTGCGCAATACGATTTGTGTAATATCCTTCTTGTCATTTTTCAAAGAAATGCGGTAATAATGAGGGTTCTGGTACCATACATCCACTTGATACTCCTGCGGCTCCTGACCGGTATGCAAGATCATACGCCCACTACCCTGATAGCTCTCCAGCTTGTTCAACATCGTGTCCAAATCCTTAACCACTGATCCTGCATCCTTCTTGCCGCACCCCGCCAACACAAGGCTTAAGCACATCACTAAGGCAATCACCCACGTGACTCGCCGCATTTCAATCCCCTCCAGCACATAGTAAATAGCAACTGATAACATGTCTATGTGGGGACTTGGACAATTATGCAGACAAGGTTGACGAGTTGTTAAACTTTTGGCAGGGTGGCTGGTGAACGGCGGTCATTCGGAGCTGACGGTATACAGAAAAGAGAGAAGCGCTTGACCTCCCCCTTTTGGCTTTCGTGCATGAGTATGGCGCTTATGGAACAAGCTTGAGAAGACTAGGTTTTCGCTGTTGCTGTTGAGGTCCTGACAACCAATTCAGGCTTGTATATGACCGATTGTAATTGGGAGCCTTGCTGTTTCCCTTCAATCAAGTCAACAATCAATTTAGCTGCATCCAGTCCCATGGTTCTTTTGGGATGTATAACAGAGGTGAGTTTCACTTCCGACATTTCAGCCAAATAGGAATCGTCATATCCGACTACAGAAACATCTTCAGGGACATTAATATTTAGTTCTCTAAAAAAATTAATGATGTAAAGGGCAATGGCATCGTTATAACTAAAAATTGCTGTTATATCATATTTATGGTTATTGAATAGATGTATTATTTCATTTTGAATCTTCTCTCTCGGGTCCTCTGTATTATAAGATATGATCAGTCCTGGAATTATTGGCACGTTATGAGCTCGGTGGGCCCGAATAAACCCATTCATTCTATTGACGCCTTGCAGGTCATCCGCCTTAAAAATTCCAATGATCTTTTTATGGCCCAGTTGAATTAAATGCTCGGTTGCAATATATCCTCCCTGCTCCTCATCCATAGTTAGACTAGGCGCTTGAAGTTGTGGATATAAGGCATTTAACATGACATAGGGTATATTGTTTGTTTCCATGTTTAAATAATAATTGATATTTGGGTTATATATCGCGCTTTTAGTGGGTTCAACAATTATAGCATCTACATTTCGGGCTAAAATAGAATCTATGCATTTTTTCTCTTTTTCTATGTTATTATTAGTACTCGTTAAAATAAACATATAATCCGTACTGCTTAAATACGACTCGATTCCTCTTATGATAGAGGAAAAAATATATTCGGAGATATACGTAGTGATTACGCCAATAGTCTTGTATGAATGAGATTTGCTTCTTTTAGATTGATCCGCACAAAATGTCCCCTTTCCCTGCCATCGGTAAATCCACCCTTCTTTCTCTAAATCCCCTATAGCTTGCCGAACCGTATGACGGCTAACGTCAAATATCTCCATAATGTCGTTCTCGGTGCCAATTTTTTCGTGAGGCGAAACTTTGCCTTGCAATATCCAAGACTTTATCTCGTCTTTAACCATTACATATTTTGATTTCATAAAAATCTCCTAGTTTAGTAATGTCTGTCCATACTTAATGTCAACCACTACGCTTTAAGACCTTAACCTTACAGAAAACTCCACCTTCTTTTTCATCGAAAGTGGAGTTTTTCATTAAACCGTGCAAACCATTATTTTAAAGCTTCTGTCATATCCTTTTGAGCTTTTTCCAAAGCCTTTTCAGCTGTCATCGATCCATTTATAGCTATTGGATCCATAATCTCACCATAGATTTGGTTTATTTGTTGGAAACGGATAGATGTCTCATCATCAGCCATCTTAGGATCGATAGTTTTAACGATATTGAGCATTAAGTCCATCTCTTTCTGGAAGGCGGTGTACTTTAACCCCTCATTGATAAGACTTGTACGCACAGGAATAAAGTTAGAAGCCTCAGCGAACGCTTTCATATTTGCTTTATTGGTCATATAGTCAATAAAGATTGCTGCAGCATTTGGATATTTGGTGCCTTTGTATGCAAAGATTGAATTGCCGCCCATATCGGAACCGCTTTTACCATTAACTTGAGGCATATAAGTAACTCCCCAATTACCTGGCATGTTTTCTTCCATGTAAGAGAGATGCCAGCTGCCGGAAAACGTAAACGCTATTTTCTTAGCAACGAAAAGCAAATTGGCTGCTGGTTCCTGTGTAAAACCGGTCTTCACAACGAGCTTTTCTTTCTGCCATGATTCATAAAGCTTTGTAGCTGCAAGAGCTTCCGGTGAATTGATGGTTATAGATTTCATATCTTTACTCAGAACCGATCCGCCGTTCATGTAGATAAATGGAAGATAGCGGTAACCGGAGCCATTCTCCCAAATTCCCCCAAAAGCATATTCCAAATTATTGTCTGCTTTAAGTTTACGTGCATTGGCCGTAAGTTCCTCCCACGTCCAGCCGTCTGTAGCATTTTTAGGAATTCTTATTCCCGATTTCTCGAACATAGCCTTATTGTAGAAAATAGCCATTGTATCCGTATGGTGAGGCATAGCTACAAGCTTTCCGTTATATGTTACAGCTGATCGAAATGCGGGAACCAGATCGTTAAGACTTTCTTCGGAAATTTTACCTGTGAGGTCAAGCATAACATTGTTCTCTTTAAATTTTCCAAGTCTTTGATAGGTGTAGCGCACAATATCAGGCCAATCGTTACCGGCAATTCTTGTGTCGAGGGTTTGTCTAAACGTATTTGATGGATAAACCTGTGGGTCTAATTTAATTTCTGGATGATCTTTTGCAAAATTCTTTATCATGAGATCCCAACCAGCTTTATCAGATGAAGATGATTCCCAATACGCTACCTTAAGTACGGCATCTTTCTCTGCAACTCCGGTACCAGCAGTTTCTGTTTTACCACCTGAAGGTGTACTGCACGCGGCCACGGAAACGACCATACTCAAGGCACACAACGTTGATAGCTTTCTCTTAAACTGATGAATTGACATATTCTCTCCTCCTTTTAATAGATAAACCATCAAAGCTTAACAACTTGTAGTTAGATAAAAGAGCAACATCAGCTAGCCTTTAATGCCTGTATGGGTTATTCCCTGCACAAACTGCTTCTGAAAAGCAAAAAATACTATCAAAACAGGAATAATCGAGATAAGAGCAGCACTCATTAGATCGTTCCAGTTAACATAATTCACTCCATTTAACATCGATAGTCCGAGTTGTACAGTGTACATCTTTTTATCTGAAAGTATGATTAAAGGCCACTGGAAATCATTCCAACGCCACATTACTGTGAAAATAACCAGAACGCCAAGAAGAGGTTTTACGTTTGGAAAAACAATCTTACTAAATATATGAAACTCACTTGCACCATCCATACGCCCCGATTCAATAAGCTCATCCGGTATTTCAGACATGAATTGACGAGAAAGGAACAATCCGAAAGCTTCTGCACAAGTAGGCAAAATGAGTCCTGCATAAGTATTAAGCAAACCCAGCTTAGATACGATGATAAAGTTAGGAATCATAGTTACCTGTATTGGAATCATCAATGTGCTCAATACGATTAAGAACATGAGCTCCTTGCCCTTAAATTTGTACTTAGCAAATGCGTAGCCCGCAAGGAGATTAATAAAAACGGTAATAATAGTTGCAATGGATGTAACGATGATACTGTTTTTAAAATAAGTAGGGAAATCCGTTACTGACATTGATTTTGCAAAGTTCCCCCAAAAAAATTCGCCTGGCCATAGTTTAGGAGGAAATTCAAAGATTTCACCTAAAGGCTTTACTGCCGTTACAAACATCCAATAAAACGGAAATAGAACAACAATAGATACGATCACCATTAGTACATAAGTAAAAATATGCGATGCCTTTGGTGGCCGTATTAGCTGATTTTTTTGTTTTTTTATCATACGTTCTCCTTGTTTGATTTAAGTCTGAACAGAGTAAATATCATAAGAATTAGAAATAAAATAACACCCGATGCAGATGCGCGACCAAAATAATTCAACTTAAACGCAGTATCATAAACGTGCATTACAAGAGTTGTTGTTGCATTAAGAGGACCACCTTTGGTCATAACATATATCAAATCGAATGAACGGAATGAGTGAATGACAACCGTAATTAAGATGAAAGTATGAATAGGCTTAAGGAGAGGCATTGTTATAAAACGAAACTTTTGCCAAGAGTTTGCACCGTCAATGGTGGCAGCCTCATAATACTCGGGGGATATTCCTTGAAGTGCCGCCAAATAAATGACCATATTGTACCCTATTCTGCTCCAGAGAGTACCAACGATAATCATTACCATTGCCATATTGGGATTTGTTGACCAGCCAATAGAATTTATACCAAAGGAATTGAGAATATAGTTAATGAGTCCCAATTGGTCATTGAACAACCATACAAAAACCATACCAACAACAACGGACGATATTATGGAGGGAATGAACAATACACTACGGAAGAACGATCTAAATTTAATTTTTTGATTTAATAAAAGTGCAAACATGAGTGACATTATCATTAGAATAGGAACGGTTGCTACCGTGAATAGGATTGTCACCCAAACAGACTTTCTAAATACCTCATCACCCAAGAGATATAAGTAGTTATCAAATCCTATAAATACAGGACTACCCATGCCTCCCCATTTGACAAGGCTATAGTAAAAAGTCATTAAAATCGGAATAATCATAAAGCATAGAAACAGAAGCATATTTGGCAAAATAAAAAGATAAGGAACTACTTTTATATCATTCCAAAATGGTTCTTTATTTTTTACAAACAAATTCTGTCACCTACTAACATTATTATTCGTTTCGCTACATACGCCCCATGATCCGGTCGAGGTATATTGGACCAACGTCTTCCTTCACCGTTGAATTGTGGTAACCAAAGAGCCAGAACTTCAAACATCTCATCACACCTATCCCATACTTCCTTTGTATTGCAGAATGCATCTGTTAACAGGTTGTGAAGTTTAAGCAACTTGACGAGTTCGCGGTCACCCGCGTAAGTGCTGCCTGTACGGCCATATTGTACGCATGTATCAGTGCACTGCTGCGTTTAATTACCTACGTATTGATCCACACCATATTTTAAGGGGGACTTCAGCATCACATTGAAACGCTTCCAAACCGCCAACACATGCCATGCAAAATAGTGTCTTTTACAGCCACTTTCTAATTCAACGTTGATACTACTGTTGCAGAAAGACTTATTCGATTTTAATCATATGTTGGCAATGGGTTGATATCTTTTGCAGGTTTTCTTCATCCATGTCCATTAATTGAAACTCCGATCTTGGAACTCCTGAACAGCTAAGATATCCATCATCAAGCGTCTTGTTAACCCTACACTTCCAGCATTACTCCTTGCATTTTTAAGCATTAGCTAACCTCCACTAAGTAATCTGAGTACCTTACCGATTTGGTTTTATTTTCAGCTTACCTCCTATTCATACGTACAAATCAAATCTTTTATTATGATTTGTAAAAGTTATACGCACGAATGAATACGCTCTCAATGTATGTCAAATGAAAAATAATTATTCCAACCTTTAAAATTTGGTTTTTTGGGGGCTGTATGCATCTCCCGTTCCTTGCCTCAACCCATTTGGCCGTGCTATTCCCCACCGCAACCAAGATTCCCCTCCAAAGGGAAAACCTAATTCAAGCAAGGTCACAAGGTTCGAGCAAAAATAAAAGATTGCAGCCGTCATCCGCGTTATCTTCAGATCGTCACGTTCTCTATCCTATCGAATGCATTTGGTTCGTCGCGGCAACGTTTCACAGCGTTTTCTAGAAACTTTACCTTAAAGTTTTTACCAGCTACTATTAGGGCAGCAAATAAAAACTCCTACAACCGGGTGGTTATAGGAGCAGGTAACGACTAGTAAACTTAAATTAAGGTAAACATTATCTTCTTTTTAACCTAAAATTAAAATATAATGAAGTAAACTACTATTATTCTAAGGGGATTCCGTACATGTCATCTTTTGTATCCGTTATCGGTACCGTTTTTGTTGATTGCAAAGGTTTTTCAAAAAATGAATACATTCCTACAGGCCGCAATCTGGGCAGCATCCAATTTGTTCATGGGGGCGTTGGACGTAACGTTGCTGAGAATCTAGCAAACCTTGAGCTTACTACCTCTTTTGTATCAACAGTAGACAGCACTGGTCTCGGCGATGAGATCATTCAACGTTTAAAAAAATCCAATGCTCACACAGAGTACCTCGGTAAAATTAATCAGGGTATGGGAATGTGGTTAGCTGTATTAGATGAAAACGGCAATCTGGCCGGCTCCATTTCACAAATGCCGCAGCTGGATGAGCTTGAAAGAACGATTAAGACCTCGGGGAGAAAGATAGTGCAACAATCCTCGCACATTGTACTGGAGCTAGACCTCAACGAACAAATTTCCAAAAGCGTAGTCGAGCTCTCCTTGCAGGAAAATAAGCCTGTCTTCGGTATTCCAGGGAATTTAGATGTTATTTTGTCCAACATTTCTCTGCTTAATCAGCTTGAATGCTTTATTTGCAATGATATCGAGGCGGGACGCCTTTTAGAAAAAAACATTGAAGTGCTGAGCCAAGACGAACTGATCCAAGAGTTAATTGCGTTCGTACAAACCATCGGCCTTCGTTCCATGGTTATCACATTAGGAGAGAACGGCTCCGTTTACTATGATTCTAGAACCAAAGAATCCGGCTATCAGCCCGTATTCCCTGTTAAGTTAGTTGATTCCAGCGGCGCTGGCGATGCCTTCTTCTCGGGAACTGTCATGGGACTTGTTCGAGGCTTGTCACTTAAGGAAGCCGTTGTTTGCGGGACAAAGGTTGCAGGCTGGACTATTGAGTCTCAGGAGAATAATTGTCCGGAGTTACGGAGCAAATATAAAGAGGATGAGTATTTTCAGGGGTTGTTGGTGAAGAAGTAGGAAAGACTCCTATGGTTATTTCACTAGTTTGTTGTAATAGTTAATGATATGCAATTTTAGTAGGTACAATTGAAAGAGCCGTTTTGTCCTTGCTGCTGGTCAGCTCAAATGGACAAACCGGCTTTTAATTGCGGACTCCTATAATTACTAAACTGTGTAATAGTTTTATTTAATCATATTTACATTTCTATTTCAAAATATATTTAGTAAAATGAAACAAAGAATGCGAAAATCATGAAGAAGGAGACTACTACGTGTGTCAACTAAGTATTATTATTCCAACCTACAATGAGAGAGTGAATGTACGTCTAATTGTTAATAGGATTGTACAAGCATTATCTGATAATCCGATAGATTATGAAATATTATTCATTGACGATAGCCGGGATGATACACCCGATGTACTAAAAGAACTGGCTTCCCTTTTCCCACAAGTGAGATACCTTCACCGAGAAAATGCTAAGGGACTGGGCACTGCAGTTGTGGAGGGTTTTCAACTATCTAGAGGACGACATTTAATTGTAATGGACGCAGATTTGCAGCATCCTCCAGAATTAATTCCGTTGATATATCATCGATTGTCCGAAATAGACGTAGTGATTCCAAGTCGTTTTATTCAAGGCGGTTCAGACGGTGGGTTAAATTGGCTTCGAAAATTCGTTTCGTGGACAGCTAGATCAATCGGTCGTATCTTCATTAAGAAAACAAGAAATATATCAGACTGTACCGGAGGTTTTTTCGGACTAAATCGTGATGTCATTGAAAAGGTAGCATTAGACCCTATTGGTTGGAAAATCCTTATGGAAATTCTGGTAAAGGGAAATTACCGAACGGTGCATGAAATCCCATATTCTTTTGTTGCAAGGGATTCTGGGGAATCAAAAATGAGCATCAATGAACAGTGGAATTATTTGCGTCATATTGCAAGGTTAATGTTACGCAGCCCTGATGATAGGCGCTTCTACTTATTTTGTTTCGTTGGGATTCTAGGGGTTATAGTCAACTTGTTTGTCTTTACAATATTAGTTAATTTGCTCGCTATCCCCTCTTTATTAGCATCCGCTGTGGCATCGATTGTTGCAATGCTGCACAATTTTGTATGGCATGACAAGCTTACTTGGAAAGACTACTCCAAAACAAAACTATCGGAGCGCATACTTCAGTTTCCAAAATTTATGGTTATATCAACCTTAGGTATTGCCCTCACAACTTCATTCGTTCAACTATTTATTATGAATGAGTGGAATATTTATTTGGGCCAGACAGCAGGTATCATCGTTGGAACCTTGTGGAATTATTTCGCAAATAAAAAATGGACATGGTCAAATCCCAGCAAAAAACGAAACACTCGAGATATTCTCGTAACTCAGGAGATAGGGCAACAAAACTCATTTTAGTAAACAGTAAATATAAAACTAATTAAAAGAATATTAGATAACAGAGGTGTCCTAAAATTTTATGGAATCAAGTGAGCAGAAGCAGGGCAACAAATTTTACTGGTATCCTTTAATGGTTGGGGGACTTCATATCCTACTGTCCCTTGCACTAGTGTTTGTAGTTAAGCATTGGATCCCATTTAACACGAACATAACGCAAACTAATTGGATAGAAGGATTTGGATCGTGGGATGGACAATGGTATATGAACATAGCAAAAGAAGGCTACACGACTATTCAGTCCACAGCATTTTTTCCCATTTATCCTCTTTTACTACAAATAATGAGTAAAGTAAGCTCTCTCACCTATTTACAGAGTGGTTTGTTGATTTCAAATGTAGCTTTCTTCTTCGCAATATTTTTTTCATACAAGTTTGTTGAACAAAAATGGGGAATTCCAGTAGCGAAAAAAGCAATATGGCTACTTGCAGCGTTTCCAACGGCCTTGTTTTATCATACGGTGTATACCGAGTCCTTGACACTTCTAACGACTGTACTTTTTTTCTATTTTTTGCAAAAGAACAAGTGGTACGCGGCTATGATAAGCGGATTTATTGCAACAGGTGTACACGATCTCGGAGTTGTATTGGCATTCCCAGCTCTATTCTATCTTTGGAAAAACAAAGAGTCTTACAGTCGATCTAAATTTATTGTAAGATTTCTTAGCATTAGTATTATCGGTTTAAGTTTACTTTTTTATATGATATTTCTGTACATAAAGTTTGGAACTCCTTTTGCCTTTGTTCAGGCGCAAGCCTTCTGGCATAGGGAAGCGGTTGTTCCAGTACTCAGCATCTTTTATGTAATGTTAAAGGTTGCTTATAAAATTTTCATTCTAGGAAAACCAGATTGGAATTACTGCTTCATGATGATTGTAAATGCTGCTTGTACACTATCTTTTGTTTACGCAGCTGTGCTCATGTTTAGAAACAAAACAATATCCGTAGGTCTGAAAACATTCTTTGGTGTTACTCTTTTGTTATCAATTGTATCGGGTACAGGAGGAGATCTACAGTCATTCGGGCGGTTTATGGTTGTAATCTTTCCAGGGTTTATAATAATGGCTCTCAAAATGAAAAAAATGGGGTTTACTATTTCACTTATTAGTATGCTGTTGCTAAAATTTTTATTGTTGGGGATGTTTACTAACGGATTTTGGGTAACGTAAAAAGTCATATATCAATTCCTCATCCATCGATTAAATAGAATGTAAACAAGACCATGTAATCTACAATTTGTAGGTACATGGTCTTGTTTATTACTCGTTGAATATCCTTGACTTTCTTAACAAACTAAAAAGGTATCTGTCCCCTTTTTTATTTCGTTACCGCAGCTTCCTGTGAAGCAGCTAAAATCTCAGCTCCAGCTTTTAGCAGATCAGCCTTGTCAGTTTGCTCCCAAGGAACATTCAGATCATTACGTCCGAAATGTCCGTAAGCCGCAGTTTGCCGATAAATCGGTCGACGCAAATCAAGCATTTTAATAATACCAGCCGGTCTTAGATCAAAATGCTCTCTTACAAGTTTAACCATCAACTTATCACTGATAGTACCGGTACCAAAAGTATTTACAGCAATCGAAACAGGCTTAGCTACACCTATAGCGTAGGCCAACTGTACTTCGCATTTATCAGCCAATCCTGCAGCCACGATATTCTTAGCTACATAACGTGCGGCATAAGCAGCGGAACGATCTACTTTAGTTGGATCCTTACCCGAGAAAGCTCCACCGCCATGACGTGCATATCCACCATAAGTGTCAACGATGATTTTTCTGCCTGTTAAACCTGCATCACCTTGAGGTCCACCGATTACAAAACGGCCTGTAGGATTAATGAAGTAGTTTGTATTCTCATCAATAAACTCGTGAGGTACAACAGGTTTAATTACATGCTCATGCATATCTTCCTTGATCTGTTCCAAAGTCACATCCGGACTGTGTTGAGTAGAGATAACAATCGTTTCAATTCGAACCGGCTTCTCCCCCTCGTACTCAACAGTAACCTGAGTCTTTGCATCAGGGCGCAAGTAAGTTAAGGTGCCATTTTTTCTAATTTCAGCTAAACGACGAGCCAATTTATGTGACAGAGCAATAGGAAGCGGCATAAGCTCAGGTGTTTCATTGCAAGCAAACCCAAACATAAGTCCTTGGTCCCCTGCTCCAATCGCGTCAATATCATCCTCGCTCATTTGTCCTTCACGGGCTTCTAGCGCATTGTTAACACCCATAGCGATATCTGGGGATTGTTCGTTAATCGCCGTTATAACAGCACTTGTCTCGGAATCAAAACCAAACTTAGCACGTGTATAGCCAATCTCTTTAATAGTTTGTCTGGCTACTTTATTGTAGTCCACTTTTGCTGTTGTAGTAATTTCGCCTGTAACCAATAGTAACCCCGTTGAGGTTGCTGTTTCACAAGCTACACGCGCATTAGGATCCTGTGCTAAAATCGCATCTAAAATAGCGTCGGAAATTTGATCGCACATTTTATCTGGATGCCCTTCAGTAACTGATTCTGACGTAAATAAGTGTCTATCTTCATTCATACTAGTTTGTTCCTCCTATACTATTATTCAGCCCAACTGGACAAATATTGTTCTTGCTTCTGAGTTAGCTTATCGATTTTCAATCCTAATGTTTCAAGTCTTAGATAAGCAACATAGCGATCTAGCTCACTTGGGACAGGTTGAACTTTGGGTCCAATCGATTTACTATTTTGCACGACATGTTTCAAAGAAAGAGCTTGCAGGGCAAAAGTCAGATCCATTACTTCTGCAGGATGGCCGTCTCCCGCTGCCAAGTTCACTAAACGTCCACCAGCCAAAAGATACAGCTTACGACCGTCCTTCATCTCATACTCATCTATGTTCTTGCGAACTTCACGGACGCTTACAGCGCGTGCAGCAAGATCATTTTTGTTCACTTCGATATCAAAATGACCCGCATTGCACATGATAGCGCCGTCTTTCATAACATCAAAATGCTCGTCAGCGATAACATCTCGGTTTCCTGTAACCGTAACGTAGAAATCACCATGTTTAACAGCTTCTATCATCGGCATTACAGTAAAGCCATCCATGTAGGCTTCAATCGCCTTAATAGGATCGATTTCCGTCACTATAACTTGTGCTCCAAGACCTTTTGCACGCATAGCTACACCTTTACCGCACCAGCCGTAACCAACTACAACAACCGTCTTTCCAGCGACAACTAAGTTAGTTGTTCTATTAATACCATCCCAAACGGATTGTCCAGTACCATAACGGTTATCGAACAAATATTTGCAATAAGCATCGTTAACTGCCATCATCGGAAATTGGAGTTTTCCTTCGTTTTCCAGAGCTTTTAGGCGTATAATACCTGTAGTTGTTTCTTCGCAACCACCAATGATTTCTTTTGTTTGTTCTGGACGTTGGCTGTGCAGAATACTTACAAGGTCACCGCCATCGTCAATAATGGCATTTGGTCTGAAATCCAAAGCCTTATTAATATGCATATGGTATTCTTCATCTGTTACATTATACCAAGCATATGCAGTAATTCCGCTCTCAACAAGAGCTGCAACCACATCATCTTGTGTAGAAAGCGGGTTGCTACCGCATACAGCAACTTCTGCTCCACCTGCTTGTATAACTTGCGCTAAATAGCCGGTTTTTGCCTCTAAGTGAAGGCAAATCGTTACTTTTAGCCCTTTGAAGGGTTGTTCTTTCTTGAACTGCTCTTCGATAGTATTAAGTAAGGGCATATGTGCTTTAACCCAGTCGAGTTTAAGTTTGCCTTGTGGTGCTAGATTGATATCGCGGATAAGCGAATTATTTATGGATGATGTCATTTAAATCTCCTTTGAATTGATTTTTTTGTTAAAAGTAAAAAGTGAATTCCCAAAATAGCTAAGAACTATATATATAAGTCCTCCAATAAATACTGCAATGTTCTCTAAAATAACTCGGTCTGTATTAGTAAAAAAATAGTTTACAACTAATTTTGAGATCCACAATCCACTATAATATGAAACCAGATATGCCATGACAAAAACTATCAGGTATTTCCACAAGACTTTTCCGTAATGATCATTATTCTTAAAGGTATAGTGCTTATTAAGCAAAAAACCATTAATGAACCCAACCAAGTATCCCAAAATAGTGGAAAAAAAGTAACTTAAATTAAGAACATTATAAAAAAAGTAAATAACCAAAAAACCTATTAATGTATTTGAAATACCAGTAAAGATATATCTAACAGATTTCCTATTTAGTAGCTGCAACATAGTATTGTCCCCCCAGAGGGACTTTTGCTAAGTATTTTTCCAAAAATATTACTTTTCTAAATAAACCTTTCCTTGGGAAGAAAATGGTGAATTTGGTTTTTGCAGTTTTAAATCCGACATTTTTAACTAATCTTTTTGTATACTGTGGATTTAGAAGAACAGCATCTTCATCAAAAACACAGTCACTCACAACTTTTCTCGTTACAGGGTTATAAGGATTATGTTCGAAAATATATAAATTGCTGTTTTTCTTTAAAACCCTTAATGCTTCATTTATTACCGATTTATGATAATTAATATCAATGTGATGCATGACACATGCTATGAGAATTATATCAAATGTTTCTCCTTCAAAGGGCAGAACAGACCCATCATAACTAACAAACTTGCTATTTCTTATGTTCCTACTTTTTGCAACTTCAATACTGTCTTTGGATACATCTACTCCATATATCTCAGCTTTCGGAAAATGATTGCGAAAGAATCTTGTACCATTCCCATCACCACAACCCAAATCCAAAATTTTTGTTACCTTCTTATTATTGAGTTCATTATTTTTTATCTCAATAATTTTATATTCACTAAAAAAGTCACTATCTACACCACTAACTTTTATATTTTCATTATGAATTTGTCGATAATCTTTGGCAAACTCATCAAAATTATCAAAAGTTCTTTTAGACATCTCATAAGCTCCTTTACATTCGAGCAGATATATGTTTGACTTTGTCATCTTGAGGTTCATTCATATTTGATTGAATGTCCTCATCATCAACGATGTACAAGGGTCTATTTCTTGTTTCATCGTAAATTCTTCCTAGATATTCGCCAATAATCCCCAATATAAATAGTTGCATACCTCCAAGAAATAGCATAACTATCATTAGAGAAGTCCAACCTTGTATTACATAATCTGTTGTAAATTTTAAAATTAGAGAAATAATAATACCAAATACACCTAATATGGCTGAACTCACACCTAAAAACCCTGCTATTTTTAGTGGGAAGTAAGAAAAAGAAGTTATAGCATCTATTGAAAATTTTATCATTTTCTTCAAAGGATATTTTGTTTCCCCTGCAAAGCGTTCAGCTCTATCATATGGTATTCCAATTTGTTTAAACCCAACCCACGATACCAATCCCCTTATAAAGCGATGTCTTTCTTTAATCTGTTTTAACACATTAACGACCTTCCGGCTCATTAATCTAAAATCACCAGTATCCACTGGAATATTTATATCAGTAATTTTATGAAGATATCGATAAAAATAACTCGCAGTAACCTTTTTAAACCATGTTTCACCTATTCTTTTTCGTCTAACCGCGTAAACAACCTCATAACCATTTTCCCATTGTTCAATAAATTCCAAAATTAACTCAGGAGGGTCTTGTAAGTCAGCATCAATAAGAACAACTGCATCTCCTTTAGCCGAATCAATTCCAGCAGTGACTGCAATCTGATGTCCAAAATTTCTCGAGAAATTGATTATCTTAACATGAGAATCATTTCGGGAAATTTCTTTTAATAATTTAAGCGTCATATCTTTAGAACCATCATTGGCAAATATCAACTCATAATTATAACGTTTTTCTGTACAAGCCATAACTGAAGTTAATCTTTTGTAAGTTTCAATTATGACAGCTTCCTCGTTATAGCATGGAATTACAATAGAAATTAATTTTTTCATTTCATCCTCCGAAGTTAGGATTAATGCATAGCTTTGTATGAATCTACCACATTGCGTAGGTAATCAAGTAATTCCTTGCTTATATCTTCGCGCTCTAAAGCAAAATCAATAGATGTTTTAATAAATCCTAGTTTTTCACCTACATCATAGCGAATCCCACTAAAATGGTATGCATTTACTGGTTCTAATATATTCAATTTATTTATAGCGTCCGTTAATTGAATCTCTCCTCCTGTACCAATTTCTTGATTTTCAAGAATTGAAAAAATACCAGGTGATAAGATGTACCTGCCTAATATCGCCAAATTAGATGGTGCCTCTTTCTGACTTGGTTTTTCAATCAAATTATTAACTTTATATAAACGATGATCTATTTCCTTTCCATCAACTATCCCATATCTTGAAACCTCTTTCTCATCCACAGGTTGAACTCCTATGATAGAGGATCCTATCTTATCAAATAGTTCAATGAGCTGTTTTAAACAGGGTATTGGTTTTGACTGAACAATATCATCCCCTAAGAGTACTGCAAATGGTTCATTACCGATAAACTTTCTTGCGCACCAAATAGCATGGCCAAGCCCCTTTGGTTCTTTTTGGCGTATATAGTGAATATCTACCATTTTGGAAGATTTTTGTACTTGATCCAATAAATCAAACTTCCCTTTTTGAAATAAGTTTTGTTCTAACTCAAAGGAATTATCAAAGTGATCTTCTATTGCTCTTTTTCCTTTACCTGTGACTATAATAATATCTTCAATACCAGATTCAACTGCTTCTTCAACAATATATTGAATAGTTGGTTTATCAACAATGGGTAGCATTTCTTTTGGCATGGCTTTTGTAGCTGGTAAAAATCGAGTACCTAACCCAGCGGCAGGAATAATTGCCTTTCGAACTTTCAATTGAAACCCTCCTAATATTTATTTCGATAAAGATAGATAAAGAGGAACTGGACTTAAAAATTGAATTTAATAATTTATTTGAAAATTGGTTGTTAATATTGATAAAGGTCTAGAATCTGAAGGTACAGTATCAGCCCCTTCTACTATTTCTATTCTAACTACATTTTCTTTTTCAGAAATTAGTTTAATTTTTTCAAATTTTATTTTATTGTTTTTATTTTTAAACGCTTTAAAATCACCGATATATTCATCATTCACAAATACTTTTCCAGTTTTGTATTCTGTTATTGAAGATGGTACAACATTATTGATATCAAAACTTAAATCAACTTCCTTATTTTGCGAGCTTTTTATTTTTATATATCCTTCATTATTCATCCATCTCCATGAAGATTGATCGCTTTTCTCTACGTTATAAAATCCTTTTTCGAATGATACCCCTAAAAAATTATCGGTATATAACAATTTGAATCTATCATTTTGCCATATAATCTTTTCTTTTTCACTTCTATATATATCTTCTTGTTTTTCAAATGAAGTAAGAATATACATCGGGGTTTGTTGTTTGAATGTTAAATCATTCAATCCATAATAACTAAAATAACTTACGTTATTTAACAATATCTTTCTATCTCTCAAAAAATATGAGGCTAAATGTGTTTCACCAAAAGGAGCTAAATTTATTGTGATTGGTATGTCTTTGGGAACTATATTTTTAATTTCTTTTAATTCTATAAAATCTTTATTTATTAGTAATTCATTTGTTAGAACACGATTCTGTATTTTATAAATATTAATTAGATTAACAATTATGAATATACTTAAAAGTACGAGCATCACTTTTTTAAAATTATTTATATAGAATGATATAGAAATAGATATTATGATGATAAAAATACTTTCCATAAAAATAATGTGTTTGTACGTTCCATAAGGGAACATTTTATAGTACCTAAAGTATATAAAGATTAGAAATCCGAATGAAATCATATAACAATAAAATAACTTATTAAAAATCTTTGATTTTATAAAACCATAAGCAATAAATATTAAACTTAATATCACTAAATACTTCATTACAGTAAATGATTGCGTAATTGGAAAAGGTAAATACCCTAATATTAAAGCAATGTAATTATTAGTTGGTATAAAGAAAGTTATATTTCCAGCATCTGTTCCAGATAATTTCATAAGCATTAACTGCTTATGAAACATAATTATAAATCCAGGGACATTAAATAAAACAGTAATAAAGGTGATTATCAAAATGAAAATTATGTTCTTAATAAAATTATGAAGAAAATCTTTATAATTAGCTATTAAATAACACAAACAAAATATAAATAAATAGATTATTATTTCAGCATACACTCCAACAGCAGATGCTCCGGCGATAGAAAGCAACACTATGTTGGGAATATTTTTTTCATATAGTACTTTTATAAAAAAACAAATTGTCAGTAGCATGAGAACAATCCCACATATTTGGGGAATAAACTGTGAAAACATAACATTCATCATTAACGGAGATGTTGAAGATAATATTAAAGATATAAGTGCTATATTTTTTGATAGTTTCAAATAATTTTTACAAAGTTCATATAGAATTACTCCAAGTAATGAAAACAATAAGCATGCGAGAGTCCCAAATATTTGATACGTCTCAAGCCCTGTTAAATTACTTATGTTTAGTGTTATATAATCTAGTCCAACTCTTTCTAAAGCATTTTTTATAAGAATTGTAGAATAATCAATCAAAGGATATCCAGGTATTTTTGGAGGTTCAGATAAATACTTATTACTATTTAGCCACTCAGGATTTAGTAAATACACAATGAGATCATTATTAAATGAATTAAAGGAAGTCAGTCTTCCTACAATAAATTGCGGTAATAATGAAATGAAGCTTGATAAAGAAAATAATAATATTACTAATTTATTTTCGGATAAAAAAATCTTAAAATTGGAAAAAATTTTTTTATTATAATAAATCAAAGATAGTAATATAACTATGAATAGTATTGTTGATAAGTATTTTCCAGACAATATCAAACCTATATTTTGGGAATAAATGATTAAAGCAGCCAATCCAATTATTGGACTAATTAAATAATATTGCTTGTGTTCTAATTTCAGAAGGGTTATTAAAATAAGACCACAAATTGAAAAAAAAAGCATCATAATAATATATAATAAAATGATATTAAGCAAATCGTTAGTCTCCTCTTTAAAATTACTGTTTGCAAATTAGATTTGATTAGATTAAATTTTTAATAATTCTTTATTATTTAAATGGAAAATTTGACCTTCCCATGAAACTTTATATTTTATTAATTGATAAAAATTTTCAGCAAATTGTATTCCGTCTAGGCTTTCAACAAATTGGCCTTCGAAACAAGATGGATCAATGAAAAATGCATTAACTCCTCTTCTTTCCACTGAAACAAACTTATACCCATATAATTCAAAAAGTTTTTTCCATGCCGCAATTGAAACACCATAATATAAATAATTTTCATAATTTCCAAAATCAATCGAAAAATTTTCATCATACTTAATGGTTAAACTGTTATTTGGACCAAATGCAGAATTATATTCAACAGCAAAGATTTTAGGTTTAAATCCTTTTTCTAATAAAGCTTTTGCGATATAATAATCGTTTCCATCTATATCCAGAGAAAAAAAATCAGGTGAGCTATACAACGACTTTGAAATGATTTCATCGGTGTTTTCTAAACTCACAAAAAGGTGATGCCCTTCTACACCTAGGATTAGAGGTAAAACATTTTGCTTTAATCTTATTAAAGAATCTACATTGCCTTCAAACATGATTCCTTCATATTTTCTTCCGAATGCTAGCCACGAAGTATTATTTTCCATACCATCTGAGGCGCCAACTTCAATAAAATAATAATTTGGATTTATGATCTTTTGGGTTAGAAAATCTATAATCCCATCTTCACCGTTTTGACTAAATCCAGAAAATTCCCAAGTGATTGGTTTTGTTTCATCTATTTGTCTAAGCTGCGATGTGGCTGCTGCTCGTGATAGAGCAAGGGTAATTTTCTGCATATACAAGAGATTTTCCATATGCATCTCCGATCTAAATTTACTAAATTACAAAGATCATTCGTTAATCCTTAGCTAATCAAAACTTATTAATTAAATACAAATATCCGCCTGCCAATTTACTTATTATTTTAGTAACAACAGAAGTGTTCTTAAATTTAATCTCTCTAATCATACTAACGCACCAATGCAAAGGCACATACCCTATATGTTTCTTAAGTAATTTAAAAGCTTCCTTGTAATGTTTCTCTTTATTATTATTTGTCTTGGTGCCTTCATGATCTCTCGAACATGCTGTGAAGGAATCTATATGATCTATGCACCCTATTTTGCTTAATCGCCACCACAAATCGTAATCCATACACATATGAAAAGAAGTGTCAACACCATATACGTCGTTCCAAGCACCACTTCGGATTAAAGTAGCCGGTTGACATATAAAACAACTTTGAGCTAAACCCTCAACGGAAAACTTTTCTGTAGGATAATAACTTATTATCTGATTGTGACTATCTGTAATATAAGCATTAGCATATACAGCTACACATTTATTGTTTTCTTCCAGGTGTTTAGCCATTGTTGTTAAACCATTTTCTAAAAAAACATCATCAGCATTTAACCAACAAACATAATCAGTAGCAGGTAAATTTACAATACCTTCGTTGATAGCCGCGGCTTGACCTTCATCTGGATGCGATCTCCAATAAGTGATATAGTTACTATATTTTCTTATAATAGACAAGGAATCATCAGTCGAACCAGCATCCATAACAGCTATAAATAATTCTAAACTAGACTGTTTCATAATGCTCTGAATTGCTTGCTCTAAAAAATGCCCTTGATTTAGATTAGGTATGACGATAGCTACGGTTGGCTTCCTAATATTTATTTGTGCCATGCTTCCGTACTCATCACCTTGTCATATATTTTTAACACTTGGTCTGCTGCATACGTCCATGAGAATTTCGCAGCTTGAATAAGAGCTTTTGATATCAGTTCTTCTCTGAGACCTTCTTGAATATTCAGCTTTAACATAGCGTCTGATAAACTTTCAACTTTCTTAGCGTTTATTAAAAGCCCCGCATCTCCTACAACTTCAGGAATGCTTGAATTATTACTTGTAATAACCGGAGCACCACAGCTCATTGCTTCTAAGACAGGTAAACCAAAGCCTTCATAATGGGACGGATAAATAAAAGCGAAGCATTGACTATATAGGACAGACAACTCTTCGTCTGACACATATCCAAGAAACTTCACTTTCTCAGTAATCCCTAGTTCTTTTATGCGATTTTGTATATCATTTTCCATCCAGCCTCTTCCACCTGCAATATAGAGTGGCTTTGTTTCGTTATTTTCATTCACTAATTTTGCATAAGCTTCAATCAGAAGCCTGTAGTTCTTTCTAGGTTCTACTGTACCTACTCCGAGCCAAAAGTTCTCTTTCAAACCAAACTTAGTAAAAACTTGCTGTATTAAAGTTGTCTCCGTAACTTTATTCAGGGTTGGTCTATTACCAAGATAAACAACCGACACTTTTTCTTCTGGGTAATAAGGAAAATATTTAAGGAATGATCGTTTGGAGAATTCCGATATAGTAATTATATGATCTGCTGAAATACTTGCATCAAAAGCGCCTTTAAAACATACCAATCGATTGGCTTCTGTAGTAAATTCAGGGCAATCTAAATAACCCATATCGTAAATGGTCATTATTCGTTTTGCTTTTACTTCATGAGGAAAACTAAAGTTATTTGAATGAATCAAATCAGGAAAACCCAACAACTCATCCATATTTGAGTTATCTGTCCACATACTATTTACCTTACGCCAAGATTGATCCAAAAACAAACTACTCACATTCGGAAGTTCACTTTTAAAAGCCTGCTTATAGTCAGGATGGCGGTATCCATAAAATACTGGGTATAATAGATACTGATTCTCTTTATTCTGTTCAATAAGATGAGATATAATTTGTTTAGCAAAAAAACCGCAACCCGCCATCTCCTCAGCAGTTTGGCTGACATCATAGCCAATTTTCATTTTTTTACCTCCAGCATTGCTTTTCGTGCACTCCGTAACCACCCCATCATTTCTTTACATTGAGCTAATGGTATACTTTTTTGATATTTCAAAAAAGATAACGCTGATGTCTTAACCACATTTTTAACAAATTCATAATTTTGCTTCTCACTACCACGGCTATAACCTGACTCTTCAGTGATTACATGTGCTAAATTATATATCCATCTAATAGGAGGCTTATTAGATTTTTCTTTTAACATACTGATAATTTCTTCGTGAACGGCTCTTCTACTTCCTAATGTTTTATTATCTGAATATAACCTAGAACCTGCTAGTTTTTGATCTATAAAAGCAAACGGTTTATCTTTACTAATTCTAAGCCAATACTCATAATCCATACAGTAGCGAAGTTCTTTATTTAACACACCAAATTTTTCTACCACTGATTTTCTAAAAAAAACAGCTGGCTGACAAATAAAACAGATCTCCCTTAATCTCTCATAATCCCAGGATTCCGTATAATAGTCTTCTAAGAAATTATCAAATTCATCAATATGATCCGCTCTACCATAAACTACATCAACTTCAGGATTTGTATTAAAAAAATCAATCACGGTTCTTAGAGCATTGGGATAGTACACATCATCTGAGTTTAACCAGCCAATTATTTCCCCCGATGCTTTTTTTAGCCCCTTGTTAACAGCATCTGATTGCCCATCGTCCTTTTGTGAAATAAAGAATAACTTTTCTCCATAACTTTGAAGGATTTCTACTGTATCATCTTTACTGCCACCATCGAATACAAGGTATTCCAAATCATCAATTTTCTGATTTAAAACACTATCAATAGTTCTTTTAAGAAAGATCCCTTGATTGTAAGATGGAGTTACCACAGATATTTTAGTTTTCATTTCCACTCAACCCTTATATATAATTTATGCTTTATGAAAAGTGCGAATAGTCTCTCCTGTTATGTTATCTTTGATTTCGATTTTTATCATTTGAATCCCTAATTCCCGCTTATCCATTATCCCAATATCCTTAGGTCTGAAGGTATTTTCTATTTCAATACAAATATCGCAACTTGTACTTGGTAATATTTCTTTTATCACTTGTACTTGACCATTTATCAACGTATGTTTTTTCTTTTTATTATCTATAGTCACATATACCTGGGCTTGCTTATGTGGTGACACAGGTGGAAGATGCATTTCAATATTTATAACCCTATTCCTTGAATCTTCTCCAACCGAAATGAGAACTTCAGGCTCAGTCCAATTATCTCCGTATACCCCCTTCAACAAATTTCCCTTTACTGATTGTTTTTTTGCGACTTCATGTAATGTATCATGGTAATGCTTTACCATAGTTTCACTGTTAAATTTCTTAACTTGCTCAGTTCCCTTAGTTATTAATTTCTGTCTTAGAATATTATCCGTTATTAACATATACATGATCTCTGCTATTTCCTCTGGTTTTCTCGGATCGAAATATTGAGCTGCATCCCCACCGACCTCTGGAAGACTTGTATTATTGCTACACATTACTGGAATACCATTACTCATTGCTTCTGCTACAGGTATTCCGAATCCCTCAAATAAACTAGGAAATACCAGGAAGTTTGCACCCGCCATTAGTGCAGAAACCTCAAGTTCACTCAAATATCCAAAATGATGAACTTTACCTTGCAAATTCATTTGGTTAATAATTTCATTAAAACTATTTTCTTGCCCTAATAAACTTCCTGTGAGGCATAAATGAAAGTCTATTTCTGGATGCTTGTTTAAAAAAATAGACATTGCAACCAAGAGCATCCTATGATTTTTATGAAGCCAAAAATTTGCCGGATAGTAAGCATATATTTTTTTTGAAAGGTTAAACTTGTCTAATATTCTATCTTGTTCTGTGGAATCTATGTTATTTAATCTATCTTGTATACTAATATAAATAACTTTCGACTTATTTTCCGGGTAATTAAGTTTCTCAATTAATGTGTTCTTTGTGAATTCAGAAATACAAACTACATAATCTGCAAGATCACAAATTCCGTTATAAAATTTTTTTCTATGATGTATTTCTTCATCTGAAAAAAATTGTGGATAATATTCATGCTGTAAATCGTAAATCAAACTAAGGGTAGGAATACCCGGTTCTGCTAAACTAATTGCACTCATTGGGCAAAACAGTATGTCGATTGAATTGGTTCTTAAAATAGATTTACTTTTTTTTTTTATCTTTATATTGAATATTTTAAATAATTTTTTGAGAATCTTTTTTAACAATAAATTGCCGTTTTTTTCAACTTTCAAAGAAGTGTTATGAACACATATTCTTTCCACACCGAACTTTTCAAATTGTTCAAAAAATTGATGGTTCCACTCAGCGGTTAGTAAGTAATATTTATCTGATTTATTAAAAAGAGCAAGGCCTTTTATTAATTCCAAAACTAATAAAAGCGCACCACCCATTTCCCCTGTATTTCTTATAGGAACAACATCGATAGCTACTTTCATATTTACACACCTAACCTTACTTTTGTTTATTACGACTAGTATATCTTTTCAAGAACCAATTTTTATTTATTTTATTTTGCAATGTTTCTAAATCTTCTTTTAACTTCTTATTTTGTACTTGTTCTATTTCTAAATTATGTTGGGTTTCTTTCAATAATTTTTCTAAAAAAATCGTATTATTTAAACGCGCTTTTCGATCATCTTCACTAATTCTAAGGTTCTCTTCAAGAGTTATAATCGCTTCTAATCGTGCTCTTCGATCTTCTTCAGCAATTCTAAGATTATTATTTAATGTTGTTCGTTCTACTTCACTAAGTCGTAGATTTTGTTCTAAAGTTAAAATTGACTTTAATCGTTCACCACGATCTTCTTCAATAGATCGAATTATTTCATCATTTCTATTTAGTAAGTCTAACCTAGCTGCTCGGTCCTCTTCACTTTCAATAAGGTTCTTTTCTAAGGTTTGAATAGCTTCCAAACGAGCCACCCTATCTTTTTCACTTTCTTGAAGCCATATTTCTAGTTTTTGATTAGATTGCAGACGAAGTATTGCTTCGTTCTCAGTTTTTACTTGTTTATCATATAAATCTAAAAGAGCCATAATGATACGACCCTCTCGAGTTTTCATTAATAATTTTTCTATATCTTCAAGTTTTTTAGTGATAATAGGCTTCTTGGAAGCTACAACGAACATATCATAGGGGAACAAAGCAGGTTCAATATACGAATATTCAAACCCAAATTGTTTTAACATTTCCTTCATTCCATCTTCTGTATATAGATATAAATGTTCTTGATCTATCATCATTTGGAGAAAGGGATCATCTGTAGCTATCATTTCATTATAGGATAGATTTTGGTTTCGGAAACATGGAGTTTGAATAATTACATATCCATTGTCTTTAATTAACTTACTAACACTCGCAATAGTTTTCAATGGTTGAGGAAGATGCTCCATAACATCAAGCAAAATGATTGAATCATAACTTTTCGGTTTCGAATCAAGATCCTCGATTTTGTTTTTATATACATTAACTCTATAGATGTCCTTAACATACTGTACTACCCAATCACTTAACTCAATCCCTGAACTATTGAAACTTAAAGCATTCAGTAGAGCTATTAGCCCACCTGAACCGAATCCAACTTCTAAAGTTGTCGCTTTTGGTTCAAGATACTTTAATATAACTTTTAACCAATAGATACATCTACCAGATAAGTCAGTTCTTGATCTGTCGACTATGGATTGTAATCCTAGATCATTAACTTGATGCTCGAGCCAATAATTTTTCCCATAATACGATTGTTCTTCATCAGTTACATCAAAAAACTTATCCTCATATCTTGGAGAATTGATGAGAGTATTACAGGATAAACAACGAACATAATTTTCGGAATAAAGTTCCAACAAAGAAGAACCACACCAACATGTTGTTATATCAATTTTGTTCATCATTAATCTCCTTATTTTTCAAACAACTTTCATAATTAAAAGAAGAAGGCATGTAAGCAATACCATGGAATGTTCTCCATGAAGGTTTCATAACCTCGAGAGTCATGCATCCCTCGATCCAATCATAAATTAAATTACCAACTTCAGTTTGGCAATCGGATGCAGCAACCATAATTGTATATAGACCTTGAAATAAATTCATTTCAATATCGAAAGATGCAGCAATAATCTCACCTTTATGTGCAGTCAATTTATTTTTGTTAACCATATAGGAGTTTTGCCCAAATACTACAGTATTGTGTCTATCTGAAAATTGAAAGGCAAAGGTAAGATCATTAATGTCTTCCATGACTTCTGCATACATACGGAGTCTTATCTTATCACTAGTATTTACAGTTCTTACTTCAAACCCATCTTGATCATGGATAACAGCACCAATTATTTTAACTTTTCCATCTCCACGCCGAACACCAATAGCATTTTCCACATTGATCTTGCTTTCAATTGGAATATCTAATCTGGCAACTAAGTGATCACTGGTTTTTGTTAAATTCTCCTCAATTGTATTATTCTTTGTTCCTTGTTTATTATTCATCGTGTAAAAGAGATTGACCATCTCAAGTGGCAATCCTTCGTGTGTTACATTTCCACCTTCTAATATCAAAACTCTGTCACAATATTTTTTTACTGTTTGCATATCATGAGTCACTAGAATTATAGCAGTTCCTTTTGATTTTAAATTATTTAAAAAATCAAAGCACTTTTGTTGAAAGAATATATCCCCAACCGATAAAGCCTCATCAACTACATAAATATCAGGCTCTAAGTTTGCATATAATGAAAAAGCTAACCGAACATACATACCTGATGAGTATGATTTCACAGGTTGATGTATAAAATCGCCTAGCTCAGAGAAATCAATTATTGACGATAATTTATCATTTAAGTAATTATCTGAAAAGCCCAGTAATTTGCCACTGTTAAATATATTTTGATATCCCGTTAATTCAGGATGAAATCCTGTACCAAGTTCAAGCAAAGACACCATATTACCTTCAGCATAGATAGACCCACTCGATGGCCACAGAGCTTTGGAAAGAATTTTAAGTAGAGTACTTTTGCCGGCACCATTGTGTCCAATGATGCCTAAGCATTCACCTTTTTTAACGGTTATATTCACATTATTTAATGCTTTAAAAACACTATGTTTTTTAAAAAATCCGAAAGTTAACCATTCTAATAACCTATAGTAAGGTTTGGAGTACATCTTATATTGTTTTGATAAATTTCTAATTTCCACAACATTTTGTTGTTCCATTATATAACATCCCTTATTTCAGAACGTAAGATTTTTAAAACAATAGTACCTAAAATCATAGATAACATTGCAAAAATTAGCATAAAAAACCAATTCAATGAATTTGGTAAATGAGAAAATACAATAATCTGATGTAAAGAATCAATATAATAATACAATGGATTATATGTTAAAATTTTCGCAAATCCTGTCGGAACAATCTCTGTCACGTATACTATGGGTGTCAACCACATCCAAATTTGAATGAATGTACCTAAAAACTGGCCTACATCTTTAAAAAAAACATTAATACTTGCAAGTAAAAAAGCTAACCCTAATGCAAACAACAATAATAAGAATAAAATAAATGGTAATAGCACCCACAAAAAAGAAACCGATCCACCTATTAATAATACAATGATAAAAAGTAAACACATTGAGATTAATAAAGTTATCCCAGAACTAATACCGATTTGAATGATGAAAATATATTCTGGGATAGCTAATTTTTTTAAATATGTTGCATTTTCAAGAAAAGCATTACTGCCTCTTATAACTATATCAGAAAAGGCAGCCCATGGAATCAAGCCTGCACATAAGTAAATTGCGAATGCAGTGGATGATTCCATATCAGGCAATTTAGCAATCATAATCTGGGAAAAAACATAAGTAAATATTAGAATTTGAAATAATGGCTGTAATATATTCCAAAGTACACCTAAAGAAGAACCAGCATAGCGGTTTTTCAATTCTGATACGGCATTACCCCAGATATACTTTCGATACTGCCATATAGTCCGCATTACTTAGCCACCCTACCGTATTCAATATACCATTGGATAGTTTTTTCCAAACCTAAATCAAAATTAGTTTTTGATTTAAAACCAAACTCATTTTGAGCACGGCTTGTATCTAAAGATCTACGGGGTTGACCATCCGGCTTGGTACTATCCCATATAATCTCTCCATCAAACCCAGTCATTTCTGCAATTTTTTCAACCAAATCTTTAATAGAAATTTCATGTCCCGCACCTAAATTTATCGGTTCGCTTTTATTATAAGACTCTGTTGCTAAAACAATACCTTCAGCGGCATCTTCTACATATAAGAATTCTCTCGTAGCATTTCCCGAACCCCATACGATAATTGAAGATTCTTTATTCACTTTTGCATCTACACATTTTTTTATTAAAGCAGGAATTACGTGAGACGTTCTTGGATCAAAGTTATCCTTAGGACCATATAAATTAACTGGCAAAAGATATATTGAATTAAAATCATATTGTTCACGATATGCCTGTGATTGTACCAACATCATTTTTTTAGCCAAACCATACGGTGCATTCGTCTCTTCAGGATAACCTATCCATAAATCTTCTTCCGAGAAAGGTACCGGCGTATGCTTGGGATAAGCGCAAATAGTACCAATTGCTACAAACTTCTCAACTCCAAACAAGCGTGATTGTTCTATCAATTGAGTTCCCATCATTAAGTTATCGTAAAAATACTTGCCTGGATTCTCCCGATTAGCCCCTATACCACCTACAACAGCTGCTAAGTGAATGATAATATCAGGCTTCGCTTCGTTAAGCATAGCAACGATGCCTGTTTCAGTTCTTAGATCGTAGTTCTTACTTCTTGGAACGGAAATATTTCCACAACCGATTTGGTGTAATTTGTCAACAACATGAGACCCTAAAAAACCAGCCCCGCCTGTTACAACGATATTCTTATTTGTTAATTTCATCATTAACACCTCTCCAATAATAAAGCATATCTCTCATTGTGTCTTTTAAGTCATATTTTGGTATCCACCCTGTAGTAAGAAGCTTTTGATTATTTCCAAAACGAATCGGAGCATCAATACTCCTTAATTTAGCAGGGTCAACATTAATCTTTGAATCATTGATATTTGAGTAATAAAATAACCAATCAAGAATCTCAGATATTTTTGTAGCCTTCCCAGAACAAACATTATATACCTCACCTTGGGTTCCTTTTTGCATGATTAAATGATATGCATTTACTACATCACGTACATCAAGAAAATCCCTAGATACATTTATATTACCTACATTAATTTCATTCTTTCCTTCAATCTCCATAGATGCTATTTGCTTAGCAAAATTAGAACAGACAAAACTATCATTTTGTTCTGGACCAGTATGATTAAAAGGTCTGGCTCTCATTATCTGTAAACCATAAGTTTTGGCATATTGTTCACTTATTAAATCAGCACATGCCTTGCCACCAGCATAAGGATTATTAGGATGAAGAACTCTTTCTTCTTCAAAACCATTTCCTTCACCATTTCCATATACATCAGCCGATCCTACGTATAATATTTTACAATCTAATCCGAGTTCTCTTACGGCCTCGTATAAAGTTAAAGTACCATTAACTAGTATATCATATACCAAAAATGGATTATTATATGAAAATGGTATGAAAGCTGGTCCAGCTAGATGATAGATTTCGTCTGGTTTATATTTCTCTAATATTTGTTTTAATGTTTGTTTATCATTTATTTCACAACTATGAAAGGAAATTTTATTTTTTTTAAGTTCTACCCTTCGTGAAATGCCAGAAACTTGATATCCTTCTTGCAATAACTTTTCACATAAATAGGACCCAACAAATCCACTAATCCCAGTGATAAAGGCTTTCATTAATCAGTCACTTCCTAAATTTATCTACTACTTATCTCTTGCCCTTTTCCAAGCTTTTTCAAATCACTTTCAACCATCATCGTTACTAACTGTTCGAAACCCACTTCTAGTTCCCACCCTAACTTAGTCTTTGCCTTAGTGCAATCACCAAGTAAAAGATCAACTTCAGCCGGTCTTACGAACTTAGGGTCAACTACAACATAATCTCTCCACTTTAAGCCAACATGACCAAAAGCAATTTCGACCAATTCTTCTACAGTATGCATTTCACCAGTAGAGATTACATAATCGTCAGGTGTATCTTGTTGCAGCATAAGATGCATTGCCTTTACATAGTCACCTGCAAAGCCCCAGTCTCTTTTAGCGTCAAGATTGCCCATTCGCAGTTCTTTTTGTAATCCAAGTTTAATCCTTGCAGCAGCATCTGTAACCTTACGTGTTACAAACTCTACACCGCGGCGAGGAGATTCATGATTAAACAAAATACCGGAGCAAGCAAACATATCGAAGCTTTCACGGTAGTTTACCGTTATCCAATGACCGTATACTTTAGCTACACCGTAAGGACTTCTAGGGTAGAAAGGTGTCGTCTCTTTTTGTGGTGTCTCTACAACTTTACCGAACATTTCACTGCTTGAGGCTTGGTAAAATTTCGCATCAGGTTTCGCCATTCTTACAGCTTCCAACATGTTCGTTGTACCGATACCCGTCACCATACCTGTAGTAACTGGTTGATCCCACGAAGTACCAACAAAGGATTGTGCAGCAAGATTGTAAACTTCGTCAGGCTTTGAAATACGAACGGCATTTATTAATGAACCGGCATCAAGAAGATCACCGTCTAAAAACTCAATCTCATCCTTAATATGTTCGATGTTCTCAAGAATTGGTACGCTTGTTCTTCTACGCAATCCGTAAACTTTGTAGTCTTTTGACAGCAACAACTCCGCTAAGTAAGATCCGTCTTGCCCTGTAATACCTGTAATTAATGCAGATTTAGTCATGATTATTTTTATCTCCCTAGAATTTGATTATTATAAGTATAAGTGATTACAAATATTTATCTAACTTTTGCATTCTGAGTTCTTTTAGAAGCACCTTTACTTCTTGGGCTTTATCTTTAGAACATATCAAGGTTACATCCTCAGTATCCACTATAATTAAATCTTCAACACCTAGCGTTGCAATAAGTTTGCCATTACTTTCGATGATGCATCTCTTTGTATCCAAATTTAGTATATTACCTTTTATAACATTTCCATTTTCATCATGTTCATTAATTCGATCTAGTGCAGTCCAACTGCCAACATCGTCCCATCCAAAAATACAGGGTATTACATAAATATTATTAACTTTTTCCATGATTCCATAATCAATAGATTGATCAGGCATTTTATAAAATTCTGATCTTATAATATCATTCCTGTTTGTTGAAGTAGAAAATGCCGTTTTCATAGTTTCCAGAATATCATGCATATCTGGCATCAACTGTTCTATATATTTCCGTATAACGGCTGTTTTCCAAATAAAAATCCCACTATTCCAGAAAAAGTTACCTGAAGAAAGATAATTTTCAGCTGTTTCCAAATTGGGCTTTTCCACAAATTTATTTACTTTATGAACTTCTAATTCATTAATAATTTCCATCTCTTTCGTGCTTTCAATATAACCATACCCAGTTTCAGGATAAGTAGGTTTTATTCCTAGAGTAACAAGATTGCTATTATTCTGGGCAACTTCCACAGCAGTTCCCAAAATCTTAATAAATCCTTCTTCGTTTTCTATAATATGGTCTGATGGGAGAACTACCATTGTACTATCAGGGAATTTCTCTTCAATGATAATAGAAGCAACTCCTACACAGGGAGCTGTGTTTCGACCGATAGGTTCAATAATAATATTATCTATTGGTAAGTTGGGAAGCTGAGCGTGAATTAATTCCGCATATAGCTCATTAGTAACGATAAATATTTGAGATACATCTATTAACTTCTCCAGTCTTCCTATTGTCTGTTGGATCATAGACTTATTGCCTGAAATATTTAAAAATTGCTTCGGCAAATTAGTTCGGCTTTTGGGCCAGAAGCGCTCGCCTTTTCCGCCTGCCATAATTACCGCGGTAATGGTCATATCTTCCCCTCCACTTGTCGACATAAAACACAGAATATCTACAATTATATCATTATAACGCAACAAAATACGACAACGCAATTTTTCTGGAATTAATTGTTTTTTTCACCATATTGTAATAGTATAATGGTTTTAGAATTTTACTTTCCAAATTAATGTTAGCAAGTAATAAATAAAATGGCTAGTTTTATAAGTTGGTAATATATAAAGTTGTTTTTATAACCGATTGCGAATAAAATTAAATAAGGAGTCGAATTTTGGAGGTATTTCAATAATGAATTACTCTTATGCTACACAAAAAAACAAAAAAGAACATTTTATTCCTACTATGGAAATTAATAAAAAACTTGGGACAAAAAAAATGTATTCTTTCTTTCTTGCCACTGTATTTATAGCATTAGAGGCACTTGTAATTGCACTATTGTATTTCTATCTCTACGAATATCGTATAGGACAAGAATTCGATCGAGATATTGTTTTTTGGGACATGGCCTCCCCCCGTTTTGTTAATTATTCAATTTTCTTTGTCATTTCATCTATTATTTATATCTACTTTATGTATCGTTATAAAATTTTTCGGTTTAGATCTCAATCAGGTCTAGCTGATGAAATATTCAAAGTAGCTAAAGCTTATTCGGTCTCTCTATTGATAACCATTGGAGTCAGTTTCCTCCTCAAATACACGGACTTATCAAGGATTGTTATTGCAAGCTACTGGATAGCCGCCATTATCTCTTCCAGTATTGTTAGAAGCATTAAACGTTTTATTTATATCAAACTAGCTAAAGAAGGAATTCTCAGCAAGAATGTGGTTATTGTAGGAGCAGGAAAATTCGGAAAGTCTTTAATGGAGGAGCTCAGTACTTATAAATACTTAGGATACCATATAATTGGTTTCGTAGACGATAACGAGCAGGATGACTTTGAACAATATAAAAATCTAGGTCCTATATCTAAGTTAAACGAGATTTTGAAAAACAACCTTATTGAGGAGATCATAATTACAATTCCTTCTGAAAGAGAATTAGTAAATAAGCTTATCACTGACTTAAGAAAGCTAGATATTAATATTAAAATCATTCCGGACTTATATAATTTAGTTATGAGTACTGTTCAAATTGGTAATATTAATTCTTTACCTGTAGTTACTTTGGTTAAAACACCTATGCGCGGGCTGGGGCTTTTTGCGAAAAGGATTATGGATATTATTGCTGCATCTATACTAATTATATTTATTTCACCCATTTATGTTCTAACTGCAATAGCTATAAAGCTTGATTCAAAAGGAAGTATTATTTACAAACAACAACGGATTGGAAGAAATGGTAAAACATTCTCTATGCTTAAATTCAGGTCCATGGTTTCAGACGCGGATGTCTTACTTAAAAAGCTAAAAAACAAAAATGAAATCGATGGAATAGCCTTTAAAATGAAAGATGACCCTAGAATCACTAAAGTTGGTAAGTTCATCAGGAAATATTCAATAGATGAACTACCCCAGTTATTTAATGTACTAATTGGTAATATGAGCTTGGTTGGTCCTCGTCCGCCTCTCCCTCATGAAGTAGAGCGATATGGCGACTGGGAATGGAGAAGGCTTGAAGTACTCCCAGGAATAACAGGACTGTGGCAGGTTAGCGGTAGAAGCGATTTATCTTTCCAGCAATGGATGAGCTTAGATATTTATTATATTGAAAATTGGAGTATTGCTTTCGATATTAAAATTTTAATGAAGACCATACCTGTAGTACTAAAAGGGGAAGGGGCTTATTAACCTTGAATGTTTTTTTGGATGCCCAGTCTTTATTAGGAACACGGTCAGGAATAGCTCGCTACGTAGAATGCTTAGGTTCTCAGCTTTCCAAAGATACTGGTGTCAACTTATTTTTAGCCTTTAATCAATTAGCTAATTCTATTCGTGAAAATCACGTTTTGGAAATAAAACGTGATTTTCATCTTCATTTAATAAACAGCGTGTATCCTTATAAAGTGATTCGCAGATTATGTAAGCCAAACTTTTTCTATCAAATGCCATATGACATATTAGCTAAAAACAAAGCAGATATTTATCATGGAACTAATTTCACTTACACACCTTCGGTTAAGGCAAAGAGTATTATAACCATCCATGATTTGGCGTATATGAGATACCCTGAATCAACAAGTGACCGAATTTATAAACATCATAGCAATTGGGTCCCTTTCAGCGCTCGCCAATGTGATCAAATAATCGCGGTATCTCAGCAGACCAAATCAGATATCATTGAGCTTCTAAACATTCCTGAAAATAAAGTTGATGTCGTTTATCACGCTGCTGGAGACAATTTTCAATTTGTTCCCTATACTGCATCCATTCTTGAAAAATATAATTTACCCGAAAAATATATTTTATTTGTTGGTACCTTGGAACCAAGGAAAAATTTATTGGGTTTACTCAAAGCTTTCTATTTGCTCAAAAAAGAATACTCTTGTTCTGAAAAACTCGTTATTGTAGGCGCAAAAGGATGGAAGTTTACACCTATTTTTGAGTGGGTACAGGAACATTATCTAGAAGAAGAAGTAATTTTCACAGGATTTATAGATGATGAAGACCTGCCTGGACTTTACAGTGCAGCTTCGGTTTTTGTGATGCCCTCTATTTACGAAGGTTTTGGGCTCCCCCTTCTAGAAGCCATGCAGTGCCGCACACCTGTAATTGGATCCAACGTCTCCTCCATTCCAGAAATTATCGGAGAAGCCGGTATGTTATTAGCGCCGGATGACCCTATGGCTTGGGCGGAAGGAATGTATGGGATAGTATCTGATTCCACAGTAAGGGAAACCTATTCTCAACTGGCATTTGAACGTTCTAAACAATTTACATGGGATAAAGCAGCTGCTGAAACCAAACAAGTATACGAAAAAGTACTCGGCAATTTAAATTGAGCTATATTTTTATGAAGCTTACAAAAAGAGGTGCATCATGAAAGTCGCCCTTGTTCATGACTATTTAAACCAGTACGGAGGTGCTGAGCGTGTTCTTGAATGTTTCATGGACATGTTCCCCGAAGCACCCGTCTACACGCTAATTTCAGATTTGTCTAAAATGCCTGAACGATTTAGACATACTGATATTAAAAATTCATTTGTTCAAAAAATACCTTCTTCAAATAAACATTACAAAAAAATGCTAGGCCTTTTCCCTTTGGCTGTAGAACAATTTGACTTACGCGAATATGATCTTGTACTTAGTTCTTCCAGTGCCTTTGCCAAAGGAATTATTACAAATCCTTCACAACTACACATATGCTATTGCCATACTCCTATGAGATATGTTTGGGACTTGTACCATCAATATATGGATGAAATTAAAAATCCCATTTTCAAAAAAGCTTTGCCTTTTATTTTGCATCGTATACGTAATTGGGATCAACTGAGCTCACAGAGAGTGGACCACTTTATTTCCAACTCTCACAACGTTTCAAGACGAATAAAAAAATACTATAATCGGGAAAGTACTGTGATACACCCGCCTGTTTCAATTGACCGGTTTCATCCGTCGAATGCAAATGAAGATTATTTTTTGATAGTCTCAAGGTTAATTCCTTATAAAAGAATTGACTTAGTAATAGAAGTATTCAACAAATTGAAATTGCCTTTAGTGATAATTGGAGATGGGTATGATCGAGACAGGTTGAAAAAAATGGCTGGTCCTACAGTTAAAATGCTTGGTTATCAATCTGATGAGATTATTTCCGAATATTATGCCAAATGCAAAGCTTTTATTTTAGCTGGTGAAGAAGATTTTGGGATAACTCCACTTGAGGCGCAAGCAAACGGAAAGCCGGTTATCGCCTTTGGAAAAGGCGGAGCAAAAGAAACCGTGATTGATGGACAAACTGGCCTATTTTTCTCAGAGCATTCTGTTACTTCTTTGACAGAGGCACTAGTTCGCTTTAATAACAGCACCTTCGACTCTCAAACTATCAAAGAACACGCAAACCGATTTAACGAAACTCGATTCAAACAAGAAATGTTAGATTTTATCAATGCGGCCATAAATAAAAAGGAGCTTTCTCATGAGTGAAAAATATGCTTACGGAAAAAAAACTCTCAAGCAAGAGCAACCGGATAAAGAAAAGACCTCGCTATTATTTTGGTTGTTAATGGGCTTTACAGCGCTTTTTTTGTGCTGGGCTCCGTTTCAAAAGGCTCTTTTTAACGGCAATACGGCTGACTTCGAAAGACCTATTTATAGTTCGTTAGTTTGGGGATTTATCGTTCTAGTTGTGGCATCCATCTACCTGTTCTATAACTGGAGACTCCGTGATCATCGTGATATTCTTAGTCTTGTAATCTGGCTGCTTCCGCTTAGTTATTTGATATCTAAAGTCTCTGAAGCATCGCACTATTTTGCGACGAATATGTTATATATTCAGATGATCTACGCTATCTTTTTTATTTTAGGTATTTATTTATGCAGAGGGCAAATTGGCAACAAAGTTTTAACCTATAGTTTGATGGGATCCGGCTACCTGATTGTTTGGTTTGGAGTACTAAACTGGGTAGGCTTTAAGCAATTTGCGGCAAAAATGATTCAATGGTTTGTTGAACTGCCTGGTGATGGATTGCAATATCAAGATGCGGTAATGTCGGCCGAGAATCAGTTAAGGCTCACATCTACCTTTCAGTATGCCAATTCATATGCAGCCTTCCTAATTGCTCTGCTTCTTGGTGCTGTTTACTTAATCTTATCCAGCAAAAAGCCACAAGCTATTCTAGTGAATGCATTTATGCTAGTGCCGATCATCATCTCTTTCTTTCTTACAATATCCAGGGGTGGACTCGTTGTACTACCCGTTGTAATACTCCTAGTCCTTCCATTTATGAAACTGACCAAACAGATTTTTTACTTCATCTATCTAGGCATTGCATTTGTAATTTCTCTATTAATTCTTGATAAAGTAACCGTCATTGGTGAGCAAGCTTTTAAGCAGGATTTATCCTCCGCTTCCGTTGGTTTATGGACGTTCATAGGTGCTTCAGCTATTTGTGCGGCTATTATCTGGGTGCTACATAGGTATGTGTTTCATGCCGTTCAAAAAGTATTGGATGCCAAAATTAAAATTAAGTTTGCCAATATCTTATTACCCGCTGCTGCACTAATTATTGGTAGTTTAGGCATGCTCTTATTGTTTGGAAATACAGGCGCCACTAATTTGCTCCCTGATTATATGAAAAATCGTATAGAGAACATTAATTTTAATCAGCACAGCGTTTTAGAAAGAGGAACCTTTTATAAAGATGCCGTGAAGCTAATTGCAGACTATCCAGTCGTTGGAGCTGGTGGTGGTGCATGGGCTGCCCTGTATGAAAAATATCAAAATAACCCTTATGTAAGTCGGCAAGCTCACAACTTTTTTATGCAATATCTTGTTGAGACAGGAACTGTCGGTATTATAATCCTTATCGGTTTCCTCATTTATATATTTAGCTTATATATTCGCCATCAACTCAAAGCTCAAGAAAGCAGTCCAGATCGTCACGTATTTTATATTATTGCAGTATCTTTGCTGGTTCATAGCATCATTGATTTTGATCTGAGTTATGTATTTTTAGGTATTGTTGTCTTTTTAAGCTTAGGCGCCATGGTTTCTCACGTTACTATCAGCCCTAATCTTCGTTTCATAAAAGATGAGAAAGCACCTTATATCAATAAGATTTACCCATCAGTTCTTTTGATTTTATCCGTAATTATGTTCTTTATTTCCGCTCAGAACTTAAGTGCAAACAGTTTATTCCGTACAGCAACTGCAGCCGCGAGCAGCAACAAAGCGATAAATGAAATTTTCACGCCTTTAGATAAAGCATTGAGTATTCGTAATAATCATCCAGATTACACGCTTTTTAAAACAAGCCTTTTGCTTCAAGCTTTTCAACAAACAAAGGATGAGAAATATTACACGGAGTTAATGGGCCTTCTCAATCAATTAAAAACAAACGAGCCTCATAACCGGTATCGAATTGAGCAAGAAACGCAAGCTTATTTAATTAAGGACCAATTAGCGCAAGCACAAGAGCTAACAAATGCAGAAATAGCTAATTTCCCATGGGATATCAGCTTGTATGAGAGAAGTATTGACCTTGATATGTCTCTGGCTGAGAAAGCCCGTTTGCAAAAAGATGATGCATTAAAAACAAAGTATTGGAACCATGCTTTCGCTGTTCATGATAAGGTTTTAAGTAAAATGAAAGAGCTTGAAAGCCTTCCAAAAGAGCAGGTTCAAGGCCGAGCATTTAATGTAACAAAAAATATGTCACTTCGCCTGGGACAAATGGAGTATATCCGCGGTAATTACGATTCAGCGATTTCTTACTTTAAAATGTATGTGAGTGATCAATTTGATGACACAACAAATAAAGAAATCGCACGCTGGTACCTCACAGCCCTGCAAAAGCAAAATAAAAATGACCAAGCCTTATTCGATAAGCTAGTTGCAAAGGACCCTAAAGAGCGTGAAGAAATCAGCAGATTGGCTAATGCAGCTTTTTAGATAGAACTATCTTACTTCTTAGTTAAGGAGCTAATACAAGTAGACCCGATACCTCGGTATCGGGTCTTTTTAGTGCAAATTTAGGATCTAGACTTTCAGTAGAGCGACGAGCTTACGAAAGCATAGATGCCTCACACTCCACAAGATGCCCAGTAGGCGCCTTTCAATCGCGTTGAAGTAAAAAGTCAGCAATCCTGGTAATATAAGCTGCAGGATCGCAATACAAGCTCTCTCATTTACGTTGATGAGCGATGAGGGTACAACTAGTGAAACTATGAGAACATAATAGCTTATTTTTCCGAGTTAAAAAGCCATACGAATATTTATCCGATAAGTTCAGAACAAAAAGCTAAGATACACCTGAATAGTAACTCTTTCTCCAGAAGCTGCTGATCATCGGGATCAACTGCTACTGGATTTATTCATTTCCATACGAAGGTGTCACACCACCATATCCATACTCTCTAAACCAACGAACTACTACTTCTTAACCGCGGCAGACACTGCGGCATATAATTTCTGCCACTGTAGAGACATATCTTTGATGTGCGGGCTAGTGACTAGATTAAACTGTAACGTATAGTCTTCAACAGCAGCCGTTTTGCTTTTTCTGGGCCCACGCGTTTTCTTTACCTTCTCTTCTTTCTCAACTGCTTGATCTTCTTTAACCACTTCAACGGCTTCAGGAGATTGTTTGGCTTCTTCCGCATCTGCTACTTGCAACTTTGCTCGCCCCGTTTCCTCTTCTTGCCACTCAGCTAGCCCTGCTTTTGCCGCTTCCTCTACTTGCCACTCAGCCCGCTCTGTTTTTCCCGCTTCCTTTACTCGCCCATTAGCTTCCTCTGCTTCTCTCGTCTCTCCTACCTGCCTATCCGTTTCCACTCCTTCTCCCACTCCCACAACCTGCTCCGCAGCATGTTTAGACTGACGTTCCTCCATTCATCCTCTACCTCACTTCCCTAATGTATCCTGACGCAGAGAAAATAGCTCTCTAAGCTCGTCCGTAGACATTTCCGTAACCCAGTTCTCCCCAGTCCCAATAATCTGTTGGCTGAGTCCCTGCTTGCGTTCAAGCATTTCATCAATACGCTCCTCCAAAGTGCCCAGTGTCACAAATTTATGAACCTGTACATCCTTGGTCTGCCCGATACGAAAAGCCCGGTCTGTTGCTTGGTTCTCAACGGCCGGATTCCACCAACGATCGAAGTGAAAAACATGATTGGCCGCTGTAAGGTTAAGTCCGGTGCCGCCAGCCTTCAAGGACAGAATAAAGATGCCGCACTGCTGTTCCTTCGGAAGGGTCAGGTCCTGGAATCTCTCAATCATTTCATCTCGCTTAGCTTTGGGGACGCCCCCATGCAAAAATTGAACCGGCTCACCTCGTACCTGCTCAATGGCTGCTTGCAGCATATGGCCCATATCAATATACTGGGTGAAAATTAGACAGTTGTCCCCCTCATCCCTAAGCTCATCGATCATTTCGAGCAGCCGCATCATTTTGGCAGAACGGTCTTCCCATGTGACCTGCCCATTTTCCTTAAGCAGCAATGCAGGATGATCGCATACTTGCTTCAGCTTAGTCAATGTGGCAAGGATTAGCCCCTTTTTCTCGATGCCGGTTAATGTATCAATCTTATCCATAAGACTTTGAACTACATTCTCATACAAAGCCCCCTGTTCCACAGTTAACGAAACATAGGCTTTCATTTCATTCTTATCCGGCAGATCCAACTGAATGGCAGGATCCTTTTTGACCCTACGCAGTAGGAAGGGACGGATCAGCTTTTGAACCTGTCCGGTTAGCTGTAAATCGCTGTCTCGCTCAACTGCGTTCACGTAATTGTGAGTAAATGATTTTAAGCTGCCCAAATAGCCAGGATTGATATAATCAAAGATTGACCATAGCTCAGTCAACCTATTCTCAATAGGCGTGCCTGTTAGCGCAATACGGTGATTGGCCTCCAGTTTCCGTATCGAGGTGGACTGCTTGGTATAGGCGTTTTTAATATTTTGCGCTTCATCCAAACAAATACAATCCCACTTAACACCTGAAAGCTCCTCCTCATCCATTTGAGCTAAAGAATAGGTGGACATTACCAAGTCAGCTCCATGGATAGAATCCATAAACGCATCTCCTTTGGCCCGCTGAGAACCATAGTGCAGATGAATCTGGAGCGTTGGAGCGAATCTTTGAAGCTCCTTCTGCCAATTACCCAACACAGAAGTCGGACAGATGAGTAATGCAGGTACACCCTTCTCAACAGATCCCTTATTCTCCGATGAGCTTAGGCTCCCCTCTCTGACTTGAAGTAGGTAAGATATAAACTGAATGGTTTTACCGAGACCCATATCATCGGCCAAGCAGGCTCCCAAACCACATTTGCGAAGGAACAACAACCAAGAGAGTCCATCTAATTGATAGCTGCGCAAATCTGCTTGAAGGGAAGCTGGAGGCTGAACCTGCGGAATTTGCTTGGTTTGCTGCAATTGATTCATCAGCTTCAGCATGTGTTTATTTAGCTCAATTTGAATCTGCAGTCCTCCGCTTGAAGATGCATCTTCAGAAAGGGATTCCCCAGAACCTACCGGCCGCTCAGAATCTTCCATACCAAGCAGCTGAAGCTGGAGTACATCCCGAAAGGACATGCCACGTTTCTGATCGACCTTCTTCATCGCTTGACGGACTTGCTCCAAAAAAGCTGGATCCAATTGAATCCATCTGCCGCGAATGTACATCATTCTTTTTTTCTCGGAAGCAAGCTTCATGAACTCTTCTTCTGACAGATCCATGCCGCCTATGGCTATTTTCCAATCAAACTGCATCAGCTGCCCTAGTCCTAGCAAAGATTCGCGTCCGGATCCAACCGAGGTTTTTAACTGCGCTTTGAGCCTAGGTCTGAGCATTCTCAATTCTTCCCACCATGATGGCAGTAATAGGGAGTAACCTGCCTTCAATAACTGCAAGCTGCTTTCTTCCATAACCGTCCAAGCCTGGTCGTCCGACAAAGTTGTTGCTATTTGGTCTGGTTCCCCTTCAATCAGCCTCAGCATAGGTACAATGCGAAGCAGCTTACCGATATCCTTAGATAACCGAGCTTCATAAAAGCTACGCCAATGATCTGGTAAATCATTTGGCATACTGCCGTTATTTAAAAAAGTCTCCTGAACCTCATATAGCAGATTAGAGTCATTTTTAGCCTGTAGGAGCACTTTCAGATGCCATTCCTCGTCAACTTTTTTCGGTGATTCCCACTCCATATCCATGTTCGGTTCCGCCAGTTGAATGCAGACTTTAAATGGGACATCGTCCTGCTTCCATCCTATTGAAACGAGCCATTCCTCTTCATCCAGCCAATCGAAGGATAAACTCTCCTCCTGATTAAAATTCGAAACTGTGAATGCTTCGCGACCCACGTTGGCAGGCAGCTCCGAGTGGTCCAGAGCCTGCTGTTCCATACAAAGCTCCGCCCATGCTTCCATCGTATTAGTGGTACCTTGCAGCAGCTCGTTAGCAGCACTTTGAAACCAAGCTGACATGTAGGTAATTTCCAGTTGTTCCGCATCATTAAGAAGCTTCTCATAGTTAGACTCTTTCTCCTTAGGAAGCAGCAGCTTCCAGCCTGTCCTCCCCTGCTTCCACTCCTCGAACGATGGGATAAACCAGCCCTCGGATAGTGCCTCCATGAAGATAACAGCTGCATGTTTCAACACTTGAAGCTTAGGATCCCATTCGATACGTCCATGAAGCGATGCGGAATCGGAAGCTAAGTAATCCAGTGCCGTGTAGGGCGATAAATAAAGACCGAAGTTATCCTCATATTCAGCCTTACCGCCTAGTATCGCTCCATAAAAAGAATGCCTATGCCAAGCAAACAAGCGAATTCTAAGCTCATTCGAGGTAAGCAAAGAATGCTCTTTTCCCATACCTTTAAAATGAAAATCTCCATTGACTTGCCGCTCTGCGCTAAGGGTCAAGGTGTCAAGTTTAATCATTGGATAAGCTTTCCTTTCTGCAATTCCTCCTGAAAAGCGCGATAGCGCGAAAATTGTTTTTTGATATGCATCAAGTAACGCTGCCCGTGCTCCTGTTCCCCCAAATGCTTGTAGTATTGGTTGAGCTTTTTCATGAGCCTTACGGCACTTTTATAGGCAGCACGGTTTTTCTGCAAAATAAAACGCTCTACTGATAAATGATAAAGTGGCAGTAACAGATTCCTGTCATGCGCTTCAATCAGCTTTAAGCTTTCTTTTTCGATTTCAAAAGGAGTCCGTTCAAATATCATCTGAAGATCAATCCACCGCCGATACTGCTGATGCTTCAATAAATATCGGGAATAGTAGGTAAAGCTCGAAGGCAGCATAGAACAAACGATATCAAGCCACTCTTCAGCAAGCTCCCGATGCTTGGCCGCTTCTTGCCAATAATGAAAATAAGTCTCCATATGAGAAGTACCTGATGATTGTACTAAAGGACGGAGCCATTTCAGCCAGTCAATTAATCGGTCCCATTCCTGATTGGTCATAAAGGCTTGCAGAAAAAAGACATACAAGCTCGGCTGCCTGTTCGGCAGTTTATTTGTCCTTTGCATGGCTTGCTGATCATTTCCTTCTATCACATCGAAAAGAGCCAGGTTCATACTTATGTCTTGCTTCTGTCTGGGAGAAAGCTGCTCTTGATGCTCCGATATCGACTCCAGTCGATCCTTTTCATTGCCGATTCTGGCCTCATCTCTCAGCAATCCCCACCATAATAAGCTATATGTATCTCGCCAGCGCATCATGGAGCTATGCTTAGGAGAGCTGTATGCCGCTAAAAAAGCTGCTGTTTCTTGCATATAACTCGGGTTCAATTGACTTACTTCCATGCTATTCATTTGCGAATCGAGGACAAGAAATTGTTCATAACATTGCTTCGAAATAGCACGAAAGCCTTGTCCGTACGAGTGTGAATAATAAGAGTAGTTACGCTCGATCTGCTGCTGTAAAACATCTGTTCGTTTCATTATGAATAGTAGGACGTTCATCTCATACAATACCTTTAGCGAAGGATTCCAGCCTTGTCCAAATATTAGCAGCTTACTCGAAACCTCATCAAAAAAGCTATCCAGAGCTCCGGAGCTGTAGATGGAATAATTGCTGAATTGCTTTTCAAAATAACGATGCCAATCTGTTACAGAGCCTACTTCCTTTGGTGTTGTGACAGGTTTTATAGCTATGGAAGCACCCTCCGCTGCTGCAATTGTAGGTAGGGTAGGATTGGATATACCTCCATTTGAAACTGAGGCCGACACCTGTAATCCACCTAAATCCATCTCTGCTTGCACCGCGAACAAAGTGTCTACAGGTTTATGATTGGCTGCTGGTTTGGAGTTAATCATCAACTTCCGATCGGGCGTTAAAAATTGAAGAGGCTGTAAACCCACTTGTCTAACCGCCTCAAACATAACTGCAGCCATATGCTTGCAGTAGCCATTATAGGGACAACTGCATTCACTGCTAGAAAAATGCTTAATATCCAACCTCACCTTATATAAATCGGAGCCATAGATTATAGCTTGGACTATTGAACCGTTCTCCATACGGAACCGTTCCACCATATCTTCGCGGTAATATTCCCAACCTCTTTTCAAAATAATTGAGGAGAAATAGGGACGAATGTTCTGAAATAGATTTTCATAGGTTAATTCGAACATAATTCTTGGATCCTCCATAGCTCATATATAGATAATTTATTATATCACATGCAAAATTCACTCGGCTTTGAACAAAAATAGACTTCTCACAATTCTAATGAATTGCTGGAAGTCTTTCTCATTAATTCCACATTCGTGGTATGGGTAACCGATATCTCGGTAATTCATCGTCGGGATTACAAGGAGGTTTATAACTTTATGAGGTACTACTTTTGTTTAAGTAGATATGTTTGTTCTTCTGTGCGAGATATTTTATCACGTTGATAATCAAGCCGCTCGTTAGTTGTTCTAATCGACTCAAGCAGACGATTATCTGCCTCTATATTCTCGATATGCTGCTCTCTTATACTGCATTCTAGCTGCTCTACTCTTGTGTCAAGACGATCTGCTTTGGCCTCAAGACGATCTACTTTTAATTCAAGTCTGTCCGCTTTCAAATCAAGTTGATCAAATCTTGCTTCGAGTTGAATCACTTTTGAATCGAGTTGGTCCACATTGGCATCCAATTGGTTCACTTTTACGTCAAGTTGATCTACTTTGGTTTCAAGACGATTAACCGACGCTTTGACATCCTGTAACTCAGATAATATTCGGTTCAGCAGTTCCTCCACAAAATCACGCTCCCATGAGTTATTATATCATAGGCTCAATTATTTCGTTAGATTAACATCATGATTGGAGAAAAGCTATTTATCTGTACCCAACAATAACCAGATCAGGAGAGATTAGGACGCGGCTTAATATGAATTTCCAAAAAGAAAAAGGCCCCGAAAGGGACCTAATTCCTTGATATATAAGAGCTATCTGGGGGCGATATTACATCATTCCGCCCATGCCGCCCATTCCACCCATGCCGCCCATATCAGGCATGCCTGGTTTGTCTTTTTCTGGTTTGTCAGCGATAACCGCTTCAGTTGTCAAGAAAATTGCAGCAACGGATGCTGCGTTTTGCAATGCGGAACGAGTAACTTTAGCTGGATCAACGATACCAGCTTCGAACATGTTAACCCATTCGCCAGTTGCAGCGTTGTAGCCAATGCCTACTGCTTCTTTTTTCAAGCGCTCAACGATAACGGAGCCTTCTTGACCAGCGTTAGCAGCGATTGTACGTACAGGCTCTTCAAGAGCACGAAGAACGATGTTTACGCCAGTTTGCTCGTCGCCATCATTGCTTTTAACAGCAGCTACAGCAGCATACACGTTTACAAGAGCAGTACCACCACCGGATACGATACCTTCTTCAACAGCAGCACGAGTTGCGTTCAAAGCATCTTCAATGCGAAGCTTGCGCTCTTTCAATTCGGTTTCAGTAGCTGCACCGACTTTGATAACCGCTACGCCACCAGACAATTTAGCCAAACGCTCTTGCAATTTCTCTTTATCGAAATCGGAAGTTGTTTCTTCCAATTGGGAACGAATTTGCGAGATGCGAGCGCCGATATCTTTCTTGTCGCCTGAACCGTCAACTACGATCGTGTTTTCTTTCGTTACACGAACTTGACGAGCAGAACCCAATTGGTCAGGAGTTGTGGATTTCAAATCAAGACCCAATTCCTCAGTGATCACTTGGCCACCAGTCAAAGCAGCGATATCTTGCAGCATAGCTTTACGACGATCGCCAAAGCCAGGAGCTTTAACAGCTACGCAAGTAAAGGTTCCACGAAGTCTGTTCACAACAAGAGTCGCCAATGCTTCGCCTTCAACATCTTCAGCGATGATAACAAGCGGTTTACCTTGTTGTACTACTTTTTCAAGCACAGGCAGAATCTCTTGAATGTTGGAGATCTTTTTGTCTGTGATCAAGATGTACGGGTTTTCCAATACAGCTTCCATTTTATCTGTATCAGTAATCATGTATGGGGAGATGTAGCCACGGTCAAACTGCATACCTTCAACTACTTCAAGCTCAGTTGCAAAGCCTTTGGACTCTTCAACAGTGATAACGCCGTCTTTGCCTACTTTTTCCATAGCTTCAGCAATCAGTTGGCCAACTTCATCGTCAGCTGCGGAAATAGCTGCTACTTGAGCGATGGATTGTTTACCTTCGATAGCTTTGGAAATGTTTTTCAATTCTTCAACAGCTGCTTTAACCGCTTTGTCGATCCCTTTACGGATAACCATTGGGTTAGCGCCTGCAGTTACGTTTTTCAAGCCTTCGCGAATCATAGCTTGTGCCAAAACTGTTGCTGTTGTAGTACCGTCACCGGCTACATCATTAGTTTTAGTTGCTACTTCTTTAACAAGCTGTGCACCCATATTTTCGAATGCATCTTCAAGCTCGATTTCTTTTGCAATTGTAACACCATCGTTAGTGATCAATGGGCTACCGAATTTTTTCTCAAGCACGACGTTACGGCCTTTTGGACCCAACGTGATTTTTACAGCATTTGCAAGCGCGTCAACACCACGAAGCATTGCGCGGCGAGCGTCTTCACTGAATCTGATCTCTTTTGCCATGAGTGATACCCTCCCGAAAATAAATTGTATGTTGGAAACGTTTCGTTTAACTTCATAAGGTAACGGCTTACCGTCCTTCAAGGACGAGCCTGTTTAAGTATATGCTCACTAATTACATTAGCAGCTGATGAGGCGTCTATTCGTATAGGAACCTTAATTAAGCTAGAACAGCAAGGATGTCGCTTTCACGCAAAATTAGAAGCTCGCGGCCCTCAAATTTAACTTCAGTACCAGCGTATTTGGAGAAAATGATACGGTCGCCTTCCTTAACTTCAAGCGGAATACGCTCTCCGTCTTTTAGTGCTCCGCTGCCTACCGCTACAACTTTACCTTCTTGCGGTTTTTCCTTGGCAGTTTCAGGTAGAACGATACCGCTTGCGGTCGTTTCCTCCTTAGCAATGGCTTCAATGACAACGCGATCACCTAAAGGTTTGATCATTAGAAAATAGCCTCCTTATATATGGTTCTAAATTTCTTCACATTAGCACTCAAATACCTTAAGTGCTAACAACACTTATTATGATACTCAGTTTGCAGCAAATTTGCAAGTGCTTTTACCGAATTTTCACACCCCAATCATTCTATCCATCCAAAAGTAAAATATACGGTCATCCGATACAGCCACCAACAGCACCCTATACATTCAATCCAAGTAGACATTAGCTTGTAGAAATACGGCGAAATGTCGATTCTAAGCAAAAAAACACCTGAGTTCCACAGTCATTAGCACTAGCTTTAAATGACTGTGGAACCAGGTGTTATTTCTCTCCGAATTCTTCCTCCCACGCCTTATCCTTGAGCAGCTGCTTACGGTATACAACCCCGGATAACAGCACACTGAACTCGTAGAGCAGGATCATAGGCACAGAGACGACAATCGCAGACACCGCATCGGGCGGAGTAATCATGGACGCTACAATAACAAGCAGCAAATAGGCATAGCGACGCAGAGTATGCAGCCGTTTAGGATTTAAGATACGAAGCTTGGTTAAAAACATGATAACAATAGGAAGCTCAAACAGAAGTGAAATTGGAATCAAAATATTAAACATAAACGTGAAATATTGGGAGATCCCATAGGTCTCTTGCAGCGACAGCTTCTCTGTAATACTCGATGTAAACAGAAAGGCCATTTTGAAAACGACAAAATACGCAAACGCCAAGCCAATCAGAAACAATAAGAAGGCGAAGGGTACAAACATCAATGAAGCTTTCTGTTCCTCTATACGCAACCCCGGCTTTAAAAAAGACCAAATTTGGTACAGAGCAAACGGTAGTGTAACAATAAGGCCCGTAACCAATGCAAAATTCATGTACATCCGTATGGCATCCCAAGGAGAAAATACGTTCCAGCTAATTCCGTCCGCAGGAGGTACTTGCTTGAGATAAGTGATTAGGGGCTGCGCAAAAATCAACCCGATAACCATACCAATAATTAGAACGACGATAATCCAAATAATTCGTTTGCGAAGCTCACCCAGATGCTCGACGAGCGACATCGCATCATCCATATCCATAAAGGTTTCACCAACCTAGCTGTAAAGTGGTAAACGTGAAGCTTATTCAGGCAGTCTCCGCGTATCCGCTGACTTTTCTTGTCGAATCTGCTGAGGTGCCTCCTGCTCATGCTGCGTCTGTGCCTGCGCTTGTTGACCTTGCTGAGCTGGTCGCTCAGATGGAGCCGATACAGGTGGAAGCATCATACCGGATACCGGATCGGGACCCGGACGCGGCGTCACATCTTTACGCTCTTCTTGAGGTGCAGACGCATGAACGTCTTCCATCAAGTCCTGAGCGCCTTTCTTGAATTCTCGCATCGTCTTACCAATGGCTCGCCCCAGCTCGGGCAGCTTGCTCGGACCGAATAAGACCAGTACAACAACAGCAATCAACAAAATATGACTTATGCTCATTTGTTGAAACAACTCCTTTCTATAACACTAGACTGACACCCATCAGCCTTAGCTTATGCGCTAACAATTGTACAAGCCCCCGTACCCCAGCTCCGTAATATCTTCCCGTACTATAGTCTCTCCTGCGCAAATACGCGGTAATAGCACATCAAACGAAGTGTAGGGGTCGTGCATCACACAACCCGGCAAACCCATCACCGGCACCTCCGCTTCGCCTAGATAGCCCATAAGCAGCATCGATCCAGGGAGCATCGGCGTTCCGTAGCTGATTATCCGCGCTCCAGCCTGCTTAATCGCTCCCGGTGTCCGATCATCCGGATCAACCGACATCCCGCCAGTTACCAGAATCAGATCAACCTTCTGCTCCTCCAAAAAATAACGAATTTCATTAACAATCGTATCGCTTTCGTCCGGCGTTAATCGCTGTTCTATAACCTCGGAGCCTAATGCAGCTACCTTTTCACGAACAACAGGCCCGAACTTATCTTGGATTCGGCCCTTGTACACCTCACTGCCTGTAGTAATCAAGCCTACTCGCAAACGACGAAACGGCTTAACCTCAACCAAAGGCAGAACAGCAAGCTGCTCTACCTGCCGTACCTTCTCCTCCTCAACAAGAAGCGGAATAACACGGGTTCCGGTTAATACTTGACCCTGTTTGACAACCGTATTAGATTTCAGCGTGGACATGACCACCTGATCTATGGAATTAGCTGCATCAACCAATGATTTATTGATTTTGACCAATCCATGAATGGTCGATTTTAAGGAAACCTTGCCCTCATGCGGATCCGTCAATGACACGTTGGCCCCTGCAGCAGCTCGAGCCAAGCGGATCGCCGCTTCATCCTCATGCAGCCAGCCTTCCTCCATTGCAATAACATAGATATGCTCTTTGCCGATACTCAGCAGAGCGGGTATGTCCTGCTCCGTAATAACATGGCCTTTCGTAAATAAGCGCCCCTTGAAGGCTCCAGGAATAATTTGCGTCAAATCATGAGCCAGCACCTTGCCTATTGCTTCTTCTACCTTCACCTCACGAAGCATGGAATCAAGCTTCTTCATAGCCATGATCCCCTTCACGCCCAGTCAGTATACCCAAAGCATGGGGAAGCTGCTCCATGATGGCAGCCAAATTTTCAGATACACCCTTCGGACTTCCGGGCAAATTTATTATTAACGTTCTGCTGCGAATTCCCGATACAGCGCGTGAGAGCATCGCACGAGGCGTTTTCTGCATCGATATCATCCGCATGGCCTCGGCAAATCCCGGAGCTTGACGATCTATGACGCTCAATGTTGCTTCTGGAGTCACATCACGCAATGCAAGTCCTGTTCCGCCCGTAGTAAGAATCAAATCCACCTTGAAATAATCGGTCATTTCTATGAGCGCGGCCATAATTTCATCCTTCTCGTCTGGCACGACCCGATATTCGATAATTTCCCCATTGATTTCCTCTTCAATGAGCTCCCGAATAACTTGGGCGCTTGTATCTTCTCGCTCTCCAAGGGATCCTCGATCGCTTGCCGTCAAAATCGCCACTTTCCAACGCATAAGCTTACTCCTCTCCATGGGTCCATTGTATCGTAAAGTTATTACAAATCGGTGTCTTTTCTGTGAAAGTCACCGCTTTTTCCTCCTGATTTATTCAACAGCAGCGTTGGACCAATCTGCATCGTCTTCTCCGCTGCCTTGCACATGTCGTAAACGGTTAGCGCGGCAGCAGAAACGGCCGTGAGCGCCTCCATCTCGACACCAGTTTGCCCTCTGGTTTTGACAGTAGCTTCTATGTATAGCTCATCTTGTTCATTATCGGAAAAACGGACATCTACCCCAGTTAACGATAGCGGATGGCACATCGGAATCCAATCGGACGTCTTCTTCGCGGCCATAATTGCAGCCACCTGGGAAACAGCTAGAACGTCACCCTTACCGATCTTCCCTTGTTTTATCAGCTGTAGTGTAGAAGGCAGCATGGTAACGATGGTTCGTGCAGTTGCACTGCGACTCGTCTCCTGCTTGTCAGAAATATCGACCATACGGGCTCTGCCTTGTTCGTTAAAATGGGTTAGCGGGCTAGCATCAACATCAGACACCGTGCAGCTCTCCTCTCGTACGAATGGTGCAAACACAACAACCCCTGTGCCTCACTTCGTTGTTTTGGCAGCCCGAACCGTTCTTTGCTCTGTAATAAGTTCGTCCAGCCGGAAATCGAACAAGCCCATCGGGACTTCCTCAATAAGTTGTAAATCGAACGCACCCGCAATAATATATGGCCTAGTGAACCCAGCACGAACATACTGCTGCATAAACCGGTCGTAGTAACCGCCCCCATAGCCTAGCCGTCCCAGGTCAAGATCAAAAGCCAGTCCGGGTACAAGCGCAGCATCAATCTGGCGAATATCAGTCAGGAATTCCATATCAGGAACCGGCTCCAATATTCCCCAGGCTCCTTTCTCCAAATCGGAGTGCGAGCGGACCTCGAACAGCTTGAGTTTCTGCTCCGGCTGTACCTTAGGCACCAAGACTCGGTAACGCTTTAACCAGCAAGCCTCCATCACCGGAGTTACATCAACCTCAGATTTTACAGGCATGTAAGTAAAAAGAGTCGGTCTACGGCCCAGCCTAACCCGGGAATCCAAAACATCACTTATTCGCTTGATTAATAATTCATTTATCCGCTTGGATTTTACGCCCCGCTCGGATGGCGTCAAAGCATTTCGTTCAGCCTCCGCCTTGCGTCGAAGCTCGATTTTCCATTCTTTGATATTCATGAGACGGCCTCTCTTTGATGGGGTCGGTAACGTGATTAAGAACATTTTAATGCTGAGCAATGCTTAATAGCAAATTCTGGTGGAATATGAAGTCTAAAAATACCTTTATTTTTTAATATACCATAAACACAGCTAAAATAACGAGTTTAAGTAAGGATACGTTTAAAAACCCCCGAAATTGAGGTCTTTTATAGCCAGAATTCCCCTTTCCATATTTCAAAGCATATTAAAAAGAGCCCCGTCAAAATCTCGGCAGCCCTTCTCATAATTCGATTGGATTAATTAATCGCCTTACTTATGGATTCGAGGACTCTCTCCGACTGGAACGGCTTAACAATAAAATCTCTTGCTCCAGCTTGGATAGCTTGAACAACCATATGCTGCTGCCCCATTGCAGAACACATAATAACTTTGGCTGAGGGGTTCTGGCTTTTAATCAGCTTCAAAGCTTCGATCCCTTCCATTTCAGGCATAGTAATATCCATCGTCACTAAGTCGGGACGCAGCTGATTGAACTTTTCAACAGCAACAAGCCCATTCTCCGCCTCACCTACAACTTCGTGACCACCTTTTGTTAAAATATCTTTAAGCATCATCCGCATAAATGCCGCATCATCAACCACTAATATTTTTGCCATTTGTTGTTATCTCCCTTTTATGAATTCTGTTGTTTGACTTTCCAGTTCCAGTCCCAAGGAATCACTCGCTTGAATATAGTTTTGATTGTAAAAGGATATACCGTTTCGACCGTTATTTTTGACCTGATATAAAGCTTTGTCCACATTTTGAAGCAGCCTGATTGCATCGTCTCCGTCTCTTGGATAAACAGTGACTCCCATACTAATCGTAGCCTCCAGAACGTGTTCGCCAATCTTCCAGCCTTCTTGAATGGAAGCAATGATCCGTTCAGCCACCCTTTGGGCATTTATAACGGAATCAATTCGTGGCAGAAGGATAACAAATTCATCGCCGCCTAAGCGTGCCAGCATATCGATTTCCCGTATACATCGCTTCACCCTTGAAGCAAAGGTTTTCAGCAGCAAATCCCCTGTCTCGTGTCCATATTGGTCATTAATCCTTTTAAAATCATCTATATCCATATAAAAAAGAGCCATCAGCTGATTGTATCTTTTGGCATTCGCAATAGCTTGCTGCAAATACATCTCAAACGCTCTCCGGTTAGGCATCTCTGTAAGAGGATCCTGATAAGCTAATCGGGACAGCTGTTCCTCTCGTTCCTTGATCTCTGAAATACTTCTTATAGAAAGAAAATACTTGTACACGGAAGAATCCGCTTCTTTAACAGGAATTATTATCGCTTCAATCCACGACCATTCTTCATCATTGACCGCCCACTGACATTCAAATGAAACCTTATCATTGGTAGTTAATAGTTCGACCAGGCTTTCCTTCACAACCGATTGATTATCAGGATGTATGTATGCAAAAAGGCTCATAGGCTCCGAAATAAACACAAGCTCCAAAATAGATTGTTGAGTAAGCACTGTATAAGTAATCGTTCCATCCTTATCAAGAATGTACATACGATTGGATAACTGTCCCAAAATATAGCTAAGCATCTCAGGCCGTTTGATTAGTGCCTCGACCTGTATCAAGTCATTGGGCTGTTGGCTCATCATCGGTATCACCCTTATAATCGTATTTCCCCTTATCCCACCAAGGTTTGGATAAACAAATTTGAATGCTTACTCAAATCAATATAATCGTCTCCAACCTTTACCAGAGGATTAGTAAGGTCTAAAGGGTTGCTGTTCACGATATCCCCGCGGCGCCCATCGGTAAGTATAACTTCATCTCCAACAGCCAGCTCCATCATTCGACGAATAAAAATATTGCATATCAAAGGATCCAGCTGCCCGAATCTATCCTCCTGCATTTGACGAATAACCAGATAGAAAGGCGCTGCGTCCTTATAAACTCTTTTAGAGGTCATAGCATGAAAAATATCGGCTACAGCGACAATTTTGCTGAAAAATTCGATTTGATCGCCCTTCAATCCATTCGGGTACCCTTTACCATCCTCCCGTTCATGATGCTGCAGCGCTACCAAGGCTAATTCAGGGGGCAAATTGGGGGTGCGTTTAATAATATCAAATCCGAAGGTGGTGTGCCTCTTCATAATCTCATACTCGTTATCCGAATATTTACCGGGTTTATTCAGGATCTCATCACCAATTTGTATCTTTCCAACATCATGAAGCGTAGCGGCTGTACTCAGCATTGAAAGCTCATCTTCAGGGAGATGCAGCCACCTCCCAATTAATGTGGAAATGACTCCGACTCCAATATTATGCCTGTATGTATAATCATCCTTAGCCTGAAGGCCAGAAAGTACACTGAATAAACTTGGAAACTCCGTTGCCTGGTAAATCGCCGGAATAACGGATCGGTTTAGTGCTTCTAGAGGAATTTCTTTCTCCTCATTAATTAGATGAAACATTTCCTTAACCATCTCACTAGCCTGAGTAACTAGCTCCTCGCTCGTAACCAGTTGCGCGCTCTCGAAATCTTGCTCTTCCATTATAATTCCATGATTCAAAATCCACTCTACGTGATGCGCTTCTAAGAGGCTTTCCTTTGGAATGAGAATCAATCCCCAGTTATTGATAAGGTCTCTTTTAAATCTATACCCTATCCTCTGAACTAACTGCTGTTCATTCATGGTTATTCAACCGATCTCCCCTCGAAGAGAATTAGCATCATTGAGTAAGGTCAGAGTGAATAAACGTTTAGTGAGGAAGGGGGAAACGCAATACTCACCTGACACAGAGTGAGTTTATTTTACAATATATCCCTAAATTAATATCTGTAAAAAACTCCCTTTTACCTAAAAATATCACTATAAATGGACAGAAATGAAATATTTTATTAAAAATTGATCTTTTTCCACTATTGTAAAACCTTAATTTGACATAATACGGGAAGATGGTCAGATGATTGCTCATATTGCAGCCAAGCTGGAGACTCATGAGCAAAGCTCGTAAATATATGATCAATCTCTCCACCATTAACAACTGTAGCTTGAGGGAGCTGCAAAGGAATCTTGTAAAGGAGCTTGTGCAGGTCGCTCATCAAGTTGTCGGAATCAGGCATATTGAAATCTCCCATCACAATTAACGGGGTGCCAATTGATTTCAGAATATCAACCAATGCAGGCATTTGCAGCTCACGTTCGCTGCGAGCAACTCCAAGATGAGTCGTAACAATAGTTACGATCCGCTCTTCTAGCTTTATTTGGGCCGTCAGCACCGTGCGCGGCTCCTGACCCTTGCCACCGGGAAGCGGATAAACCCGTACATTATCTATAGGAAAGCGACTTATCAAAGCTATGCCGTATTCAGAGAATCCGCGACGAAAAGCAGGTGCGAACGTATAGTTCATCCTCAGAGCTTTTGCCAAATTAGCTGCCTGATCCTGTAAACCAGTGCGCCATTGGTAACGGTCTACCTCCTGAAGAGCGATAAAATCAGCATTTCCCTGTTCAATTTGTGTTCGGATAGCAGACAAGTGAACCTGATTATCCATTCCTTCACCATGACGAATATTATAGGTCATCAAACGCAAGGCCCCCTGCTCCCCTGCTGCACGTTGAATGGGAGCCGTCTCAATCCTGTTCCAATGGGAAAAAGCAGCTGAAGCGCAGAGCAGTAACACAAAAGCCAGCAGCACGGTGTGCCGCCCTATTAATGATCCTCTGCTATTTCTTTGTACCACTGTCTGCATCCTTAACACCCTCTTCCGCCTCTTTAATCGTCCTTTTAATAGTTGATAGATTCAGCATACGATGGCAGATTTAGCTTTGTATACGGGAGAAATGATGGAAATTCGGCGGCACAGTCGGTAAGGCTGAAAATTCGACAAGAACATGGTACACTACTAATTAGTGCATATCCGATGATAATCGGCTTCGCTGTCCTTGATGGACGAGCGGTTTGTCAAAGTTGTGCGAAGTAATGTATCTATCCCAACCAAAGATATGCGGCTTCGGGCGTCCCTAAATACGAGTGAGTTTACCACGGTTGTGAGAAGTAAAAGGTGACATACGTCCACTATCAGAATGTAAATGAATAGATATCACACACTAATCCTAAGTACTATTTCGGGAGGCATATCATGCTGCTGCAAGTGTCAGGAATTACAAAAAGCTACGGTATTAGTACCGTGCTTTCTAATATAACGTTACAGATTGAGCCGCGTGAGCGCATTGGTTTAGTTGGCGTGAACGGTGCAGGCAAATCAACGCTGCTGCAAATTATTGCAGGGGAAATGTCTTATGATTCAGGAGATATTTTCAAAGCAAAGGAAACCAAAATCGGTTATTTGAAGCAAAATAGCGGACTCATCTCCGACCGTTCGATATGGGAAGAAATGAAAAGCGTATTCGCTCATTTGGAGGAAGCTGAGCTCGAGCTTCGCAAGCTGGAGGCCATGATGTCCGATCCAGCTGTATTGGCTGACGAGAAGCTCACTGAAGATACGATGAAGCGGTATGCTGGGCGATCGGAATGGTTTAAGGAGCAAGGCGGTTATGAAGCTGAGGCTCGTATTCGGGGGATTCTTCATGGTATGGGCTTCGGAGATTTTGCTCCGGAGACGCTTGTGAACACATTGAGCGGCGGTCAGAAAACGCGGTTAGCTATGGCCAAAATGCTGCTGCAAGCCCCAGACCTGCTGCTGCTTGACGAGCCCACGAACCATTTGGACATTCCTACACTAACTTGGCTGGAGGGTTACCTTCGCTCGTATTCGGGCTCTATTCTGGTTGTATCTCATGACCGTTACTTTTTGGATGCATTGGTAGGGGCTATTTACGAAATCGAACGGCACGCATCCAAGCGATACACGGGCAATTACTCCAAATTTGTGGATACCAAGCAGGCCGAATACGAAATCCAAATGAAGCAATTTGAAAAACAGCAAGGTGAAATTGCCAAAATGGAGGAGTTTGTTCAGCGTAATCTGGTTCGGGCTTCCACTACTAAGAGGGCGCAAAGCCGCCGCAAAGCATTGGAAAAGATGGACCGCCTCGACAAGCCTATGGGCGACTTGAAGCGCGCTCACTTTGCCTTTGAGGTGGAGCAAGCAACCGGTAAAGAGGTATTGCAGGTAAATGATGTATCCATATCCTATGACGGACGCAATCCGCTGCTTCGAGACATTACGTTCCAGCTGCGCCGAGGAGATACTGCCGCTCTAATAGGACCTAACGGGATTGGGAAATCCACTTTGTTGAAAGCGTTAATTGGGGAACAAAAGCCGCAAACAGGCATCATCCAGTGGGGAAGCAATGTGCGCATCGGCTACTATGACCAGGAGCAATCAGGGTTAAACGGGAAAAACACCATCATCGAAGAGGTGTGGAATGCATTCCCCCATATAGAGGAAGCGAGAATTCGGACAGTTCTAGGAAGCTTTTTGTTCAGCGGCGAGGATGTATTCAAGAAGGTTTCGGCTCTAAGCGGCGGTGAAAAAGCACGCGTCTCCTTAGCTAAGCTGATGTTGGAAAAAGCGAACGTGCTCATTCTCGATGAGCCTACCAACCATCTGGACTTGTACAGCAAGGAAGTGCTGGAATCGGCTCTTATAGATTACGAGGGCACGCTGTTGTTTATTTCCCATGACCGGTATTTCTTGAACAAAATGGCCGAATCCATGCTGGAGCTGACGCGTACTGCTGTTACCTCCTACTTGGGAAATTATGACGACTATGTAGAGAAAAAGCAGGAGCTAGCCGAGATAGAACGGCAAAGGCTGGCACTTGAAGCAGCAAAAGGGAAAAACACCACCACTGCTAAAACGGATGCAGCAGCAACTGAGAAAAGCTTCGAAGCAGGCAAGCAAGCCAAGCGTTACGAACGAACGCGCCAGCGTAAGCTAGAGCAGCTGGAACAAGATATCGCCCGATTAGAAACGGAGATAACCGATCTAGAGACAGAGTTGGCCAAGCCTGAAGTGTATAACGACTACGTACTGGTACAGCAAAAGAACGAGCTCATCGAAGTGAAGAAAGCAGAACTTGCGGAGTGCTACGAGCAGTGGGAGCAGCTGGCGGAGTAAGTAAATGGAATTGGATCAGTCACAGTCAGCCTAAACGAAGAAAAGAAAGCGCCTGAGAAACTCATCAGGCGCTTTCTAGTTTGAGCAGCAGCAGAGGTACGCTGCCGTATATAATCATCGTTGCCGCGGCAACGATGCCTGAGTCATTAAGCAAGAGCGCCGCGATTGTGCCGATTACATTAGCTGCGCAGCCGTACATCAGGTACGGATAGCGGCGCTGCCAGCGGCGAAACAGCCCTCTGGGCCGCAGCACCAATGCTGCCATTACAACAAGGCTGGTGAGCAGCACCTTGCTCCAGGCCGAGACGCCGATTAGATGCCAATTCATCTCGACCTTCCGCACAATCATGGCGCCTATGGCGTCCAGCCGTCCCTGGAGCAGCGCTTCGAAGGCTCGGCCGATATGGCTCTGCTTATCGGCCGGGAGACCTGTGGCTGCACCTGAGTTGAGCAGCCACAAGCCCGCGAGCGCTGCAGCGAGCAGCAGCGCGAGAAGCGGCGCCAGGCGCAGCCAGCGGCGCCCACCGGCCAGGCGCGCCGTCAGCGCGCCGAAGCCCGCCGCGGCGGCAAGCGCACCGCCGGCGTTAGTGCCGAGCGCCGGCGACGCGAGGTAGCCGGCGACGAGCACGCCGGCCGCT
>NZ_WHOD01000026.1 GCF_013141765.1 Paenibacillus foliorum | reverse complement strand
GTTACATTTATTCAACTACCGGGCAGGATAGTTCAATCATTTCGCCGAATTCCTTACGCATGGTGAATTTTCGAAGTTCGCAATTAACACATTATATCAATTGAATGTAATACAAAAAATAATGAGGTAATCATAATGGACTTTAGAATTAAAGGTCTTGAAGGTCAATTTATTAATATTCAAGTCATTGGTTATTCTTATCCTCACAGGAATGACTTCTGGGATGGAAATTGGCTTATCTGTGAAGTCAGAGCTGAAATACCAGGCTTCAATGTTAAGTTTCCAACTGATCTTAGAACGGATGAAATAACTTCGTTTTATGATCAATTAGTTCAAATGTATAGTAAGATGTCAGGCTCATCTTCATTGATCGGACTAGAAAGTAATGTTGATATTCAAGTACGTATGGATAAGCTAGGGAAACTAGAATGGCAAGTCAAACTTACATTTCCTAGCGGGTATGGCGCTTCATTAGAATTTCAAATTCATTCGGAACAGTCATATTTAATTAAATTAATAGATGAAATAAAGGATATTATTAAGAATTTTCCAATAAAGGGAAAATAATAAGTGGGTATTCCAAGATTACATTCAATTCACATAACACCATATTCACGCTTCTGGACAGCCGTCCCTCGGTCCGAATTAGGCATTTTAGATTGAACTAACGCAGAACTAGAGTTCAACGAGTTAGGAGGGGAATAATGTTCGAGTTTCATGGATGGATTGTGTTGAGATACCATACACATGACACAAATGAATACCTTCAAGATCAGGCTTACAGTAGGTTCATTAACTATTTGAAAGATATAGATACCGAAGAATTGTCAAATATTAAACGGAGGAATGGGCAAGATTCTTGGACCATCTCAGGCTTACATAATCATTTCTCGAACTATGTACTAGAAATATATAAGTGGGTCTCAGAGAACTTGCAGGTTCATATGGATTGTTATATACACAGGACGATGAAGACGTTGAAGATAACAACAAGTTTGTTGTCTGGAAACTGACTCGTGGGATATTAACTCGTGAGAAGGACAGTTTCCTGTCACCATATATCCCAGTAGTCGAGGATGAATACGATCCGGATAGAAATGATTAAATAATGTTTTGTTGATTAAGCTAACGCAGAACGAGAGCTCAACAAACAATAAGAACTAGGCTGCCAGTACGAACGGCAGCCTTTGTTCACCTAACGGGCAGGATAACGCGAATGTAACATTGCAAAAAAGGATGGCGGATTCCTTAATTTAATAAATAAAGTGTGTAGTTAAAGATCATGCCCGTGTACCCGTATCACAAGTAACGGCAAGTTTTTCGCCATAAGCCCCAGAGGAGCCCGGAAAGTTGCCTTGGAGGGGGAGGGTGACGTGTTTATTTATTTTATGGACATGAGTTCTTGTCCTTTTAAGAGGACAAGTTAACGACAGCCGCCTCATTTCTATAAAAAACCACCAAATTGGCGGATCCGTTATATGCTGTAGGTAACGGAGATAAAAACTGGGGCTTGGACACGAAATGCTCAAAATATGTTCTAAACTTCTGATTGTGAGCGGAACAGTTTACTTTTTCTCTACAGGGATCCAAATTTCGCTTTTATAGTTTGGACTACTAGTATCCCTATCTGTAAATTGAATCTCAGGACCTTCTACAACTTGATAATCAGATGAAGGAAACCACTCAGCATAAATTCGTCCCCATACTTCCTGTATGATGGCAGGATTACCAATGACAGTGAAAATTGCCCAAGTAGAGGCTGCAACATTAAGAGAACCTAGACCTAATAAATCTTTCTTTGTTGTTGCTACACCAATAAGATGATCAAGTTCAGCCTTTTCCTCATTTTCTCTTTCCCTAATATTAAATGAAGCACTATATCCTCCAAGAGGCTCAACATTTGCAAGAGATTTCAGCTTGGAGTAAACGTCACCTGTTATTTTCGTTAACATTTCTGTTATAGCAGGATTTTCTCCTTTATAAACGAGAGGGATTCTTTCTTTTATACCTACAATTGTAAATGCTTCTTTTTTTTCAATTCGATAATTTAATTCGCTTCCTCCTGTAATGGTTAATTGAAAAATCATGCGCGGAAAAGATTTCAAGGATTTCCCGGTTTTGTTAACCTCGGAAGGGTTAATACCATGCAATTGATGAAAAGCTTTTGCGAACGAATCTGGTGAATGATAGCCATATTTGATGGCAACGTCGATAACTTTCATATGTTGCCCCTTTAATTCAAAACCAGCCATGGTTAGCCGTCTTCTTCTAACATATTCAAGTAATGTAATCCCTGCTAAATAGGAAAACATTTTTTTGAAATGAAATTCTGAACAGCGAGCAATTTTTGCTACTTCAGCCATATCTATATCATTTTCGAGGTTCTCCTCAATATAGGTTAAAGCATCGTTCATATGCTTCAGTAAATTCATGTCTTTACACATCCTGTCTCTGATTATCATAATTTCTATCAAAGAAATGCTCTCAACAATTAGTATTTATTTTATCGGGTCTTTATTCTAACTAAGTTTAATACTGTTGATCCGACAAAAGCAATATCAGATTTGTCGGGAACGATGTTGCCAAAGTTGCTAATATTTGTTTAAGAAGGGAGCTTCTTAAATGAACTATTTTGCCACGGTGTTGCCTGGTTTAGAGGATCTTTTGATTGAGGAGATTAAAGACAGATGCTTTGAAATAGTGGTTACAAAAACAAATCGAGGAAAAGTTTTCTTTACTACCACTCTAGATATTGAACATCTAAAAAGTTTAAGACTAGCAAATAATTTATATTTGGTTATTTCTGAATTAGAAGTTGGATTGCATCGGTTACATCTTCATCAATTGCGTGATCAAGTTTCTCGGATAAGTCTAAAGCCATTCCTAAAAAAAGGGACTTACTATTATGTGAATGCTAGCCGTAAAGGGTCACAAACCTATAGCCGATTTGAAGCAGCTAATGCAGCAATGGAAGGAATAAAAAAACGTTACCCTTACAAAAGAATTAGTATGAATCGTCAGCCTGATGTAGAGTTTCGATTAGACATTGATGATCATCACGGACTTTTTTCACTTAAGTTAACTAATGCATCCTATCGCTTTAGACGAAATGATAGACGTTTCTCAGCAGCATCTCTTTTACCAACTGTCGCTCATGCAATGGTTTGGCTTTCAGCTCCTGTAGAAGAGGATGTTTTTATTGACCCATGTTGTGGATCGGGCACAATCTTATGGGAACGATTTTCCTATCCATTTACCTATATTGGAGGGGGGGATATCGATCATCAGGCGCTCAAAGTAGCGAAAGAGAATCTCATGGATACTTTTGCAGAGGTCACACATTGGGATGCTCGTAAATTAGCTTTTGCCGATGCTTCTATTGATAAAGTCGTGACAAACCTGCCATTTGGAAGGCAAATTTCATTTGGAAGAGAAACAAATGAAATCAATCGAGCCATATTAATTGAAATTACTCGAGTGATGAAAATCCAAGGGAAAGCTGTCATTCTAACAGAAAATTGGGATGAGATTTTACAAGTTGCTGCGTCATTGTATTTGCGATTAATAAAAGCATTCCCGTTAAGTCTCAAGGGATTACACCCTACCATCTACGTTTTCGAGAAACTTAAACACAAAAATAAACGGAAAGGTTGATAAATAATGAACTTCCGATTTGTGAGTAGGGAATCCTTCAAAATTGTCGGTATTAAAAAGGCTTCACCAATACATAAAATTGGAGTCTTTGTTCCTGGAATTGATCAAACAACACATGAAGACATGCAAACTTATTTCGAACAGCTAACTATGGAAAAAGTAAATGAAATCCTTCATATAGCAGTCGATCATACAGATAATCTAATTGATTATTATATTGGATTTGAAACAACTGCAGAATGTCCTAAATCTCTTGTTGAGTTGATCATTTCCAAGCAAAAGTGGGCAGTCTTTGATCTTTCCTCAGTATCACCGCAAACATTGTACCAAACCTGGTATTATTTATTTTCTGAATGGTTTCCTGCAAATGGATACGAGCTTGTGGCAAATGCACAATTTTTCCGAGTACTAAGAGTAGATTCATCATATGAACTCTGGATTCCAGTCGTAAACAGTAAATCGTAACTATGAATTAAGAAGATAAAGATAATCATACTTTGTAATAAGGGAAGGATGGGGAATAGATGACTGCATACGAAAAACCAACGTTAGAAACTCCGGAAGTGGAAGTTGTGCTGAGGAATTTTTTTGGTTCGAATGTGACAGGGGTAACGCCATTAAAAGGGGGTAATTTAAGCGCTGTATTCTCCTTCTCGGTTTTTGATAAAGAATACGTTATTAAATTTAGTGAGTTAGCAGGGAGTTTTGAAACTGAAAGATTTATTTCAAGCCTCTTAACAACACAGGGAATCCCGTTTCCTTCTTGTCTTGAGCTAGGTAAATATAAATCATTTAACTATCTCATTTCAGAAAAGATCAGTGGTTTCATTCTGGCAAACTGCTCTCCTGAGCAACAGCGCCAATTGCTTCCGGAGGTCATTCAACTTCTAACTCGAATGAACCACGTTGAGATAGGTAAAACACACGGTTACGGATTCATAAATAAGAACGGGAATGGTACACATAATTCTTGGAGGGAACATGTAATTGCTATTAATGCAGAGGATCAAACGGGCACCTTCTGGGATGGGTGGCACAGCTTATTCAAAACTTCATGTCTAGAGAAAGATGTGGTTGATGAATGTTATAACCGTTTATTGGCCTATTCCACCTATAATGAACCACATCGGTATTTTATTCATGGTGATTTTCATCAGTTTAATATTTTATCTGATGGTCAACGTATAACCGGTATTATCGACACTAATAGTAAATATGGTGATTTTCTTGTTGACCTTGCAACATTAGACTGGCACTTGAGGAAACTTGATGTGACCCAGGAATACCAGAATTATCAGCAACAGATTGGCATTTCCATTCACAATTTTAAGGAAAGAATAATTGGGGGGAAATATTACAATGGATTGATCGGATTACGCTTTTATTCGAAGATGGGATGGAATGATGCTTATTTCGGACTTCGCGAAGAGCTTTTAAACTTGACTAATTAATACTAATATGAAATTCCGCTAAAGGATACGATAGCGTGGAGCTGCCAAAGGACAGCTCCTATTTGATGTTCATTCAAGTAACGGGGCAGGATAGCGATAGCCGAAAGCGTGTGGGATCCATATGGAATTGGAAATGGAGCAATGAATTGCGTCGGGTTATAAAATATCCATAATTTTATAAAAAAATGTTTTTATGATGTGTCGATTTTGTCTTCTACGGTTCGTCGTCTAGATAGAGGCCCGGATAACAGGGTTCAAGGTAGCGTTATGATTTAACACGAAGGTGGAACTACCATGCATACTGTACTGGGCTCGGCAGCATCTTGAGGATCGCTGAATACAGCGTTCCCTAAGCGCTTTGGGCTTTCCGTACCTCTTAAGAGGGCAAGGTTTTCGCTTTCGAAAGAGGGGGATCGCACAACACTTAACTTATTAAGGAGAGGAAAAAATTATGAAACAAGCATCTGCAAAAACAAATTACTTCAATGGTATCAGGAAGCTTCTGATGGGCGGAGCCATTTCCGCACCGTTCTTCTACGCAATCGTTTTGGTGCAAGTATTTACACGTACCGGATTCGACATCAAGCGTCACGCTATAAGCTCACTGACTCTTGGTGATTTGGGGTGGATTCAGCGCACGGATTTCATCGTGACCGGATTGTTCGCGGTGCTTGCTGCTTTTGGTATACGCTCCTTGCTGCGAGGAGGCGTGGGAAGTACGTGGGGTTCACTGCTCATCGGAATATACGGGTTTGGCATGGCGACCGCCGGTATATTTCGCCCGGACCCGGGCCTTGGGTTTCCTTCCGGTACTCCCGAAGGTATGCCCGCCTCAATGAGCGACGAAGCGGCACTGCACTCAGCGGCGTTCTTTATGTCATTCATTTGTCTGATCGCAGCATGCTTCATATTTGCGCGCCGATTTGCCGAACAAGGTAAGCGCGTATGGAGCGTCTATTGCATGGCGTCGGGCATTGTGCCACCGCTTCTTATTATTCTGGGCTTTAGCGTTATCAGTTGGATCGGAGTAATCATGGCTTGCTCCGGCATTATTGCCTTCGGGTTCGTATCGGTTATTGCGACTCATTTGCGCGCCGAGGCGGCCTTTCGATTAAGAGAGAGTAAAATCTAGATTCGAGCTGCGGTTCGAATGTTAAAACCTTTTGAAACTCGATTTTGACACTTGTCCGATCGAGTTTTTGGCTATGTTATAATGTAATAATTAAGGTTCCGCCGAGGACGATCTTCAAAGCGGATGTTGTCTTTTGTTTCGTCTTCATTCGTTGATCAAATAAAACGAAAATTATCTGCAAATTTGGAGGAGATTAACCATGAGGTTTATGATGATCGTGAAAGCGACAACGGATTCGGAAGCAGGCGTAAAGCCTAGCCAGGAATTGCTCGATGCCATGCTGAGGTATAACGAGGAGTTGGCGAAGGCGGGGGTGTTACTTGCTGCGGATGGGCTGCAACCTAGCTCCAGCGGCATTCGGATTTCGTATTCGGAGCCGGGCGTAAAACCGAAGGTGGTGGACGGCCCGTTTACGGAGGCCAAGGAATTCATTGCAGGATTTACGCTGATCGAAGTAAAGTCGCGAGAAGAAGCGATAGAGTGGGCGATGCGCATGCCAGATCCGCATGGGGGAGGGCAAGGCGAGATCGAATTGAGGCAAATATTTGAACCGGAAGAATTATCTTCGGATGAAGAAACTCGAGAAAAAATAAAGGGGCAGTTCAGATTGTGAGCAGTTCCATTTCTGACATAGGGCGGGCGATTGATGCCATTTGGCGGATCGAGTCTCCAAAATTAATCGCCAGATTAACGAGAATGGTTCGGGATGTGGGGCTGGCGGAAGATTTGGCACAAGATGCTCTCGTGATTGCCCTTGAGCGCTGGCCGGCTTCGGGAATCCCGGACAATCCGGGAGCATGGCTCATGACGACGGCGAAGCGGCGCGCCATCGATCTGCTGCGAAGAAACAAGCTTCGAGACCGAAAATACGAAGAGATGACCCGAAGTGCCGAATTGTATACGGAAGAAGATATGGATCGCCACATGGACGGGGAGATCGGTGACGATCTCCTGCGTCTCATCTTCATGACCTGTCATCCGGTATTGTCTCAGGAGGCAAGGGTAGCGCTCACGTTAAGGTTGTTATGTGGGCTTACGACGGATGAGATCGCCCGTGCATTTCTGGCGGCCGAAGCGACGATTGCTCAGCGGATCGTGCGGGCGAAGCGCACCCTTAGCGCCAAGAAGGTTCCCTTCGAGGTTCCCGCAGGAGAGGAACTGAAGGAACGTTTGGCTACGATTCTGGAAGTCATTTATTTAATGTTCAATGAAGGTTATTCGGCAACTGCGGGCGAACATTGGGTCCGGCCACTTCTTTGCCAGGAAGCGCTAAGGCTCGGCCGCATGCTGGCGGAGATAGTGCCTGCTGAACCCGAAGTGCATGGGCTCGCGGCTTTGATGGAAATTCAATCCTCTCGGCTGAAGACGCGGGTCGGGGCGGATGGAGAGCCGATCCTGCTCATGGATCAAAACCGGGCGAAGTGGGACCAGCTCCTGATCCGTCGCGGATTGGCAGCCCTTCATCGATGCCAGCAGTTAGGGAAGCCGTACGGTCCCTACACGCTTCAGGCATCGATTGCTGCTTGCCATGCGAAAGCAGTCACTCCTGCGGATACGGACTGGATCCGGATCGCCGCCCTGTACGAATCTTTGTCGCGCATCATGCCTTCGCCGGTCGTGGAATTGAACCGTGCGGTTGCGATATCCATGGCCTTCGATCCGGCTTACGGCCTTCAAATCGTCGATGAATTGAACCAAGAGGCGTCGCTGTCCGCATATCATCTTCTGCCCAGCATTCGTGGCGATCTTTTGTACAAATTGAACCAGTTCGAAGAAGCGCGCCTTGAGTTTGAACGGGCGGCTTCCTTGACGAGAAACAGCCGCGAGCGGGATCTTCTGCTCGAACGCGCATCCGAATGCATGAATAATAAATAAATTTTTTACTGGTTGTCGATCCTGCGCCTTCGCGTTCGTCGTTCAGGTAGAGGCAGGTTACGGGCAGGATGCTGCCAATCCGATCCCTGCCTGAAGGAGCGTGCTTTTATGAGATATTTGCTGATATTCAAATCGACAGCGTTTTCGGAAGCGGGCGTAAAATATGATCAAGATTTCTCGGCCCGCCGGGCGGCGTATGCCAAGTCCCTTGCTAACGCAGGTATCCTGCTCGCTGATGAATCGCTGCTCCCAAGTTCGAGCGGGCTAAGGATCACGTATCCGCCGGACGTGGGCGAGGCCAAAGTGGCTGCCGGACCGTTTTCCGCGGAGAACGGCTTGATGGAAGGGTTTCTTATCATGGATGCTCGTTCCATGGAAGAAGCGACGGATTGGGCACTGAAGCTTCCCGTTCCCAAGGGGCGCGGTGAAGTGGCCATCGAGTTGCGCCAGCTGGTAGATCCAGTAGAAACCTATCATGATCCTATCATCCTAGCTATGGAGACGAATTTACGCGAACAAATTTAAATATGAAAGAAAACTCAAATTTTTTTTGAAGGCTGTCGATTTTGTCGTTTAGCATTCGTCGTTAAAGTGAAAATCCCAAAAAACTTGAGAGGTTGTTGATGAACATGGCAGCAAAGCTGGTTCCTTATTTGATGTCGGAAGATGCAAGAGCGCAAGCGGAATTTTATAAAAATGCACTGAGCGGTGAAGTTCATTTTGTCAAAACGCTGGGTGAAGTTCCGGGGACGCCTGAAGCGGCAAAAGATAAAGTGATGCATTTGGTCCTCACTGTAGCCGGAGAAAACACTTTATTCCTGTCCGACTCTTTCCAACCTGCGGAAGGCAGCCGGAATATGAGCCTTTCCTTAGCATTTGACGACGAAGCCGAAGCGCGTAATGCTTATACAAAACTCGGTGAAGAAGGAACGATCAAGTTCCCGTTCGAACACCAGCCTTGGGGGGCGTACTACGGGGAAGTCGTGGATCGCTATGGCGTCACGTGGCAAATCGTAAAATAGTAAAATTTTGCGTGTCCTGGAGTTAAGACCCTAATCGCCAATACAAATGAGAAAACAGACGTACCGCTGGGTGGAATGACTCAGTGTTGAATAGCTAGAACCGGCCGCTTGGCCGGTTCTTTGCCGTCAAAGTAAAAGCATCCGCCAGCCGGGACGCTCTAGACTGAGAAAAAAAGTATTTGATACAAGCTGGGCGCTCAACTAACGGGCAGTTTTGTTGAAAGGAATGGAAATAAGCTAATAAGTTGAATTATTAAAACAAAATAATGCTATAGTTATCCTATAAAGGGAATTGAAGGGAGAATATATGATTTTAAAGGGTTTAACGAGTGTTAAAAAGCTCTGGATTCCCATAGGCATTATTCTTGTTGCCTTGCTTTCATTCGTCACTTGGGCTTACTTGTTACCAGACAAAAAAACTGTGCCCGAAACGAGTTCGGTTCCTTGGGAAGGTGGTAAATGGAGAACCTCTACTCCCGAAGAGCAAGGTATTAATTCTGCTGAGTTGGCTGATGTCCTCAAAGCTGTTCAGAGCCAGCATACCAATATTCACTCCTTGCTTATCGTGCGTAATGGTTTTCTTGTACTTAGCACCTATTTTGCTCCTTATCGAGAGGATGACGGCGTATTATACCCAGTCCATTCAGTGACGAAGAGTATTACTTCAGCATTAACGGGGATTGCCATCAATGAGGGTGCCCTCAAAGGCACTGATCAAAAAGTACTGAATTCCCTTACGGAGGAAAGCAAAAACAATACTGATTTGAATAAAGCCGCTATTACAGTGAAAAATTTACTGATGATGCAAAGCGGACTAGATTGGCCGGAAGGGCAAGTACCTTACGGAAACAACAACATTGTCAGCCAGATGATGGATAGTCCTAATCAAGTTCAATTTATCCTTAACCAGCCTATGTCAAGTGCTCCAGGCACTGCCTTCAATTACGATACGGGGGCTTCGCATCTGCTGTCCGCTATGATTCAAAAAAACATCGGGAAAAACTTAAAGGAATATGCTAAGGAAAAATTATTCGGCCCGCTAAGCATTACAAATTTCCAATGGGCGGCTGATAAGCAGGGGGTTAGCTACGGAGGGGCAGGTCTTCAGTTAACTCCGGAAGATATGGCAAAAATCGGCTATCTCTACTCCAATAAGGGCATGATAAATAGAAAACAGGTAATTCCTGCTACATGGATATCAGAATCAACAGCAATGAATAACACCACACCGAATGGTTATAAGTATGGATATTTATGGTGGGGTGACCGGGATTATTTTTTTGCAAGTGGTTCTTATGGACAGGGAATTTTTGTATCGCCTGAGAAGAATCTCGTTGTTGTAATGACAAGCGATATTTTGGATGCTAGCATTGGCTTCTTAGAGTCAAACAAATTATTCTCTCGCATTGAAAGTTCCGCTGTACCCGAACATGCCCTTCCAGTTAATGCGGAAGGTAACCAGCAAATGAAAGAACAAGTCCGTCAGGCCAGTTCACCCAAAAAGCCTACTCCTCAGCTTCCGGTGATGGCTAACGAGATTAGTGGAAGGACTTATATTGGAAAGAAAACTAACGCAGGTGACGAAAATAGGGCATTTACACTTACCTTTTCTAATAAGAGTGATGTAGCTGTTTTTAAGAAAACCTTGGGAGCCGAAACTGTAGATATATCCATAGGATTGGATAACGAGTATCGAAAGACTGGAGATTATAAAGCTAAAGGATATTGGGATGGAGATGCATTCATTATAAATCTGCATTACGTCAATCCGGATTTTCATACGCCGTATGATTATATGTTTAAATTCCTGTTCGATAAAAAGGAAGGAAGCTTGGAATTTCAGTGGCAAGGCGGAAGCGAAATTGTTGAGCTCATCTCCAAGTGATTGGCTTACAGACATGACTTTTTAAGTATTTACATGCTGATAAAATAAGTGATTTTATACATGGGAACTGTCCGGCGTTAAGCTAACGGAGAACGATAGTTAAGATCTGAAGGGCTACCACGTGGTAGCCCTTCACTCACTAAACGAGCAGTTATTCGCAAGGGATATTATAGAATGAGGTGAATTCTGTGGGATATTGCCGCCTTAGTGGTAAAGCGGTTCATTATAAAAATATAAAAGAAATTACTCCTCAGGGTTTATACTACATTGATGAAGGGGATACACACTATATCGATTTTCTCGAGTGCAGAAAAAATTTTGTGAATTATGTGAATTCATCTAACGACTTTACTATAACAGACTTAAAAGAAATTGAATCGAAATGTGTTGCTTGGCGCTGTATGTTGCAAATTGAATTTTTTAGTGAACCAAGAATAAAGATAATAATTCCTTACAAAAAAACGCTTTGGGAGAGAATTACAAAGCGAAACTCTCGTAAGTGTTCTCGCATTTATTTAGACTTACTATATCGAATCCGGGATAACGGATGGTCAACATTTGACTTAAGTTAGCTGATATTCGCT
>NZ_WHOD01000025.1 GCF_013141765.1 Paenibacillus foliorum | reverse complement strand
CGATTCTTAGCATGGCATGGGCCACTACAATAGCAGCTCTTTTCCTGCCTTTTCGTGCTAATGTACGTCTGTACATAGCACCAAGATAGTTTTTAGAAGCACCTACAGAATGTGCGGCTTCTATTAATGCAGATTTTAAATATTTGTTTCCTTTTTTTCCTTTTGAAGACTTTCTTTTACCTGCGCTCTCATTATGTCCGGGTACTAAAGCTGCCCAAGAACACAAGTGGGCCGCACTTGGAAATTGGTATTTAATATTTGTTCCTATTTCAGCTAGTATTTGTTCAGCCATTCGAGTAGCAATTCCAGGTATAGAATCTAATCGCTCTACATCTTCCTGGTATGAATTGACTCTCTGTGCAACCTCTTGATCTAACATTTCAATTTGTTCGGTGAGGAAGTCAATGTGAGTTAAAATGGTTTTGAGCATAATGCGTTGATGAGGATTAACATAACCTCGAAGAGCGAGTTCGAGTTCTTCTTTTTTCTTTTTCATAGTTCGCCGAGCGAAGCTTGCTAACTTCTCCGGGTCATCTTCGCCGTCTGCGATGGCATGGAGCATATCCTTAGATGAGACGCCCATAATATCTGAAACCACAGAGCCAAGCTTAATGTTTGCACCTTCTAGCACTTTTTGAATCCGATTATGTTGTCTCGCTCGTTCTTCAATGATGCTCCGGCGATAACGAACAAGCTCTCGGAGTTCTCGTTGATTTCGGTTGGGAATGAAACTCGCTTTCAGTAGTCCATGGCGAAGCAGTTTGGCAATCCATTCAGCATCTTTGACATCCGTTTTACGTCCTGGTAGCGCCTTCATATGTTGGGCATTAACGACTAGAAACTCAATGTCTTCAGCTTCTAATAGGTTAACAATTGGTTTCCAAAATACTCCGGTGCTTTCCATTGCTACGTGAGTACATCCATGTTTTTTAATCCAGTCAATTAACTGTAATAGAAAGACTGTTTTAGTAGAAAACGTACAAATCTCCTTTCCTTCTGGTGTCATCACGCATGCAGTAATAGAGTCTTTATGAACATCCAAACCACATGCACGTTCAATGAGAATATCCATTGAAAGTATCCTTTCTACGGCTCTAACATTGGAGCTGGTGCAACAACCAAAATAGGATTAATCTACCATAAGTGCTTCCCAAAGGGAGCGACATTCTGTGATGCACCGTGGTTGTCGGAGTCAGACTAACGGATGGGCTCTAACGCACCATAGTTGATCGACCTTCCTCTCCCAGCCGTAGTAGCAGTATTGACGGCTTTTCCATTTTCATCCTCT
>NZ_WHOD01000024.1 GCF_013141765.1 Paenibacillus foliorum | reverse complement strand
TGTTATGTTTTTTTAATGTTTTGGGGTGGTGTTTTTATTCGATTGTAATGCTAAAAAGAGTATTCTAGGTTTAGAGTTAATGAACAAGCAACAACACTATATGAATCCAAGGGAGAGATCTTTTATGATAAGAAGTAAAAAGGCGTTCGCGGCATTGGCGATTACAGCTGCAGTAGGTTTTTCTTCCATTGTCCCTTTTAATGTGTTACAAGTATTGGCGGCAACTAATTTTATGGATATTGATGGAGCTGCGGCATCTTATAAAACAGCTATCGAAGAGATGGCCAAACAAAATGTAATATCAGGATTTAGCGATACCCAATATAAACCGAATCAGAATGTAACCCGGGCGGAATTGGCCAAGATCGTTGCATTAGCGCTACATGTGGACCTAACTAATACAAAGAAGTCTGATTTCACTGATGTGGCGGAGAGCGCTTGGTATGCCTCCTACGTTGCAGCTATGGTTAATAACGGAGCCATGAAAGGCGAGGGAAACAGCTTTAGTCCCACTAAGTCGGTCACACATGAACAACTCGTGGAGATTGTAGCGGCTGTTCTTAAAGTGGATACAGATAAAGTAAAGGGTTTATTAGGCACAGCCTTTACAGCTGGTAAGCTTGCTTCCCGCGGCGAAGTGGCAATGCTCGTCT
>NZ_WHOD01000023.1 GCF_013141765.1 Paenibacillus foliorum | reverse complement strand
CAAGATGATTACTCGTTATCTCATTTTGTCATTTATTGTCGCTGTTTTTAGCGGCGACTTTTTTAATATATCACATTCACTCAGTTCAATGCAAGTGTTAATTTTTTCTCACTAAACAATTTCACACTTGTTTGATCTTTCAAAACGCTTAGCCGTTTTAGCGGCGAGGAATAATGTATCACAGACTACAAAAGAAAGTCAAGCATATTATTACAATTTTTAATGATACATTCGGTTCCTTGCATATTTGGATATTTCCTTAGGTGATGCCAATCTTGCATACATACGAAAAATAACTTTATATCGTGATTCAATTGCAATCTTAATATCTCCGTCAATCCTCTTATCATTGAGATCAAACAGCATTTCGTCCAACTCTTTTTTCAAAACATAGTCGAGCTCTCTGCATTCTCTTTCGTTAAACAAGAACCCCAGCATTGGCTTCAAAGCCCCTTTCATGATAGCCTACGGCATTATTTAGACACAAAAAAAGCATGCGAGGTAAAAAGCACATTATAGCAAATTCTAGATGTTGCGCGCTTTTATCTTGCATACTTTTGCCAACTAAGCATCTTGCATGCTTTACTGTTATGCACATAATTGGTTTTTTTTATGCTATTAAATTTTTATCGTTTTACGAGCCAATAAGTAAAGGTGCTTTCAATCAAAGCTGCAGCCGTTAAAGAAACAATTAAGATCAGGACAACAAACACAATGGACTTCCCAAAACCGGCAAGCTCCTCTTTATATTTCACGGATCGCTCTGGACTTATGAGGGCCGTTACCATTTTCAGCATCAACACACCCAACCGAAGTCCAAAGGCGCAAGCAAATATAATGGCAGGAATTTCGATTACTCCATGCGGCAAAATCCCTTTAACGAAAAACAATAAGGATTCCTTTTGAGCAAAGGTTGAGCCTAAGTATCCTAGAATTAAACCGTTTGCCAGCAAAAAGAATAAAGGGAGAATACCAAATACAGCTCCGAGTGCAATGATTGCAACAGACTTAATGGTATTATTCCAAAATATAAGCCAAAACAACGACCACTGTTGATTCGGTTTCCCATTTAAGGATTGTGTCAATTGCTCCATTCCTTTAAGCTGCCCTTCAATAAATCCCTGAAACTGATCCGAAAATCCGGCCCCTAGTATAATACCCAGAGTAAATACCAGAGCTGACGCAATAAAATAATGTTTCATCAAACGAAACTGGTTCAACATATTTTTCATAAGTTTCCCTTCTCCCAAATTGATTTGAAACCGCATAAGACTAGCATATCTTTCTTGTCCCAGCATACATTTTACTAAACTCAACTTATACAAGCTCTGCCTACATATGCAGGGGTAAAAAAGGAGGACAGGTTTGTGAATTATTTTTATGTATTGAACGGAAGGAAATTAAAACAAGCATTAATTGTCGCAGTCGCAGTGGTTTTTGCTATAGGTATTATTTACTCAGAACGAGATAATGTGACGGTGTTTTCACAGGGTGAGCCGGCAGCTATTTACAGTGTTCAAACGGAAAAGAAGGTCATCGCGCTCACCTTTGATATTAGTTGGGGTGACACAAGAACAGAACCTATTCTAAAAATTCTGGAGGAAAAGGGGGTTAAAAACGCTACTTTTTTCCTATCCTCTCCATGGAGTAAAAGCCATCCTGAGATGGTAACCCGCATTGCTAAGGGCGGTTGGGAAATTGGTAATCACGGACATAAGCATGTTAATTACAGCAGCTTGAACGACGAAGAGATCCGTAATCAAATCCAAACTTCTCATAAGATCCTAAATGAAGTTACCGGCCAAAACCCATCATTAATTCGGCTACCTAACGGCGATTTTGACAAAAGGGTACTGCGCATAGCTAACGATCTCAATTATACGGTGATTCAGTGGGATACAGATTCGATGGACTGGATGAACAAGGGAGTCGATACTATTATCAATCGGGTGGTATCCAAAGCTCATCCTGGTGATATCGTATTATTGCACGCAAGTGATTCCAGCAAACAAACGCACGAAGCTCTCCCCGTCATTATTGATCAATTACGTGCCAAGGGATATGAATTCGTTACGGTGGGCCAATTACTTAAGCAAACACAAGTGAATAATAAGCCCCCTATTGAAGATCAAACCATGAAACATTTCCAATAAGACAAACATACTAAACAAACCTCGTCACTTGGGGATGAACGCGTCAAGGTTGATGCGAAGGATCTAACTAAAAAAAGAGCCGTTATAGCGGCTCTTTCTTTGTGTTCAGCACTTTAGACAAAATCAAAATTTGCCATGCATTGCTTGCCATCAAAGGAACCATCATAAACAAGGTGGAGGCAAAGCTGTTAAGTCTTAACGCTGGCACTGCTTCAATAGCCGTTACAGCTGTCATAAAAAATAAGGTAGGAATAAATCCGTTACGATTCGTTAATTTCACTTTCCATAAAGCTGTTCCAATAGCGATCACAAGCATGGATAGGGGTAAAATCATATATGATATCCAGTTGCCCTCTGTCCCCATATGTCGAAAATAAATTAAGTCAAACACCGTTACGGCTATTAAAATAATTTGCAAAGTATCCCAAATCCATTTACTTCTGACCAAACCAATAGCCAAAAATCGAATAATAAGATAAGCGAAAAAGCCCATTTGACTTAAAACACTTATCATCGCCCCACCGAGCAGCATAGTAACGGCATTAAACCCGATTTCTTTACCGCCTAAAAGAGTAAATTGCTGATCCGTAGTTTGCAAAATCAGTCCGATAACCAAAGCCGCACCGGCACCAATGAATAGCGTTGTCCAAAATAAATAAAACCATTTTCTTAAAGTCACTACTTATACCTCCAAAGCAGACTATATTCAGAAGTTAATTGTACCAACGTTCACAATAAAAAGCCAATGAGCTTTAGAGTGAAAATAAGGCACTTTGGCGAATAATAAGATCATCATTTTAAAGAAAGGAGCTTATGACCATGAGCCTTAATAAGTGGTTGCAAAAGGTTCCGTTATTACTGTTCGTTTTAGTGCTTACTTCTTGCGGTTCTGATTCCAAGTCCTCACAATCTTCACAGAACGGCGGCTATAAAGATACCAAAACAATGGTATTGGATATTCTTAAGACTGAGGATGGTCAAAAGGCGATCATTGCCGCTCAAACAAAAGCCGCAGCTAGTAGTGATGGCCAAATAAAACTTCTTTCAACAGGAGACTCTCAGCACATTCAGTTAGCTGTTAAGGATGTTTTAACTGATACATCTAATAACAAATTTTTGCAAAATGTAATAACAGATCCTAAGTTTGCCGGTCAATTTGCCAAAGCCATTCAAAAGGATATAAAGCAGCTTCAAAAGGATCTTATGAAAGACCCCGAATATCAAACAACTATGATAAGCACCTTGAACAATCCTGATTTCGAGAAAATGCTGCTGGACACCATGAAGAGTCCGCAATATCGTCAGCAAACGAAGACAGTCATACAGGAATCCATGCAAAGCCCTCTGTTCCGACTTGAGTTAATGAACATTATGAAAAAGGTTCTTGAAGAGGAATCACAACCGAAGGCCAAGAGTCAGGGTGGCGGTGGCGAGAGCAAAAGTAAAAGCGGCGGCAAAAGCGATACTAGCGGCGAGAAGAAGCAGGGCCAATAATACATTAGCCGCTGTATAACAAAAAAAGGACTGGCAAACAAGCCAGTCCTTCATTTATGCCAATTTTCCAATGACATGTTGGGCAAGTTCTAAATAGATCTGTCCCGTCTCTGACTCTGCCTTATAAACAGATGGCGAATAATCAGCTTCAGAAATATGGTTGTCCGGTGCACCTAACGGAATTTGTGCCACTAATTCAGTATGCAATTCTTCTGACAATTTAGCGCCTCCGCCTCTGCCAAATAGATATTCCTTTTCCCCGCACTTTCCGCACTGGTAATAGGCCATATTCTCAACGACACCTAACATCTCATGTTCCGTGTGTATCGCCATAGCACCTGCTCTGGCCGCTACAAAAGCAGCTGTAGCATGGGGAGTCGTAACAATGATCTCTTTGCTCTGCGGAATCATTTGATGAACGTCTAGTGCAACATCACCAGTACCAGGAGGCAAATCAAGTAATACATACTCAACATCACCCCAACTGACTTCTTGGAAGAAATTGCGCAGCATTTTCCCAAGCATCGGGCCCCGCCAAATTACGGGAGTATTTTCTTCAACGAAGAATCCCATGGAGATTACCTTAACGCCGAAGCGCTCTATAGGTATAATCTTGTTATCAATGAGCTCGGGCTTTTGATCAATTCCCATCATATCTGGAACACTGAACCCATAAATATCAGCGTCTATCAGCCCAACCTTCTTTCCTAGCCTAGCTAACGCAACCGCTAAATTTACAGTAACCGTTGACTTACCTACGCCACCCTTACCACTCGCGATTGCGATAAAATGAACTCCTGCCGATGGATCTAATATATTTCTAGCTTCAGCTTTAACGTTATGTACTTCTGTTGATTGTGCCTGCTGCTTAAGAACAGCTTCATTTCTATCAAAATCGGATAAATGACGGAAGCGTAAATGAACTTCTTTGGCCCCTGCCTTTTGGAATGCATTCGTTATTTGTTCTTGCAGTATATTTCTATGCGTTTCATCATCTAAGGACAATAATACAGTAGCGGAAACACGTTCTTCTTTAATCATAATATCCCGGACAAATTGCAGTTCTGCAAGATCCAATTGAAACTCAGGATCACGCAGATGACGTATCGCATTCAATAATTCCTCTTTCGTCAGCACATCTTCACCTCGACTAATAAATTATCACTTCTGCCACATTTTATTATATCACAATTTCTCTAGGAACCCACTTTTTCCCCCGCATAGTACCTCAATATACCTTGATAGATAGAAGCCGCGATTTTTTTCTGATAGGCCGGTGTATTTAGTAAATTGGCTTCTGCGGGGTTAGATAGAAATCCAACTTCTACTAAAGCACTAGGAATTTGCAATGATTTCAGCAAAAATACATTGTCTACTGTTTTAGCGACCCGGTCTGTATTTTTCAAGTTTTTCTTTACTTCATCCTGAATTAACGAGGCTAATATTGCACTTTGTTTATGTGTAGGGTAATAAAAGGTTTGTGCGCCGCTCCATTTAGCAGATGGAATAGCATTCAAGTGAATACTTACAAACAAATCGGATTTCTGCTGTGTAATAAATTGTGCTCTGTTAACCAAATCTTCTGTTTTTCTTTTGCTGTAGCCTTTTGTAGATGATTGAGCTAAATCCTTATCTTCCTCCCGAGTCATAACAACCAAAGCTCCGGCCTCCTGTAAATAATCGCGAAGATGCAAAGTAATAGCCAAATTGATATCTTTCTCAATAATTCCATTCTTACTTTCAGCACCTCCATCAGGACCGCCATGGCCTGGGTCTAGTGCAATCTTTTTACCTGATAACGGCATTGTCCAGTTCGTCCATGTACTTGTAGCAGGAAGCTCATAGGTAAACATAAATAGCATTAATCCTACAAGTAGAGCTGTCATGACCAATTTAAGGCTACCGGACATCGTAAGCCAAACAACGACCCTCTTTCTTCTTTTAAACATAAAAAAATCCACCTCACATCCCCATAGACTCATTAACATCTATATGGGATGAGGTGGACAAATATACCTTCGTCCTACACCTGGTATTCCGGTTCTTTCATACCTTCAATTAACACTTTTGCAACTTCCGGACGAGTAAATTCCGGCGGTGGACATTGACCGTCACGAAGCAACGCACGGACTTTAGTACCTGACAAATGCAAGTGATCAGCCTTATCATGCGGGCAGGTTTTGCTAGAAGCCATATTACCGCACTTGGTGCAGAAGAAGCTATGCTCAAAGAACAAAGGCGTAATACCTAGCTCATCTTGGGTGAAGTTTTTGAAAATCTCTTGTGCTTCATAAGTACCGTAATAATCGCCTACACCTGCATGGTCACGGCCAACAATGAAATGGGTACATCCGTAGTTTTTACGTACCATTGCATGGAATATCGCCTCACGAGGACCTGCATAACGCATAGCCGCAGGGAACACACCTAAGAAGGCGCGATCTTTCGGATAGTAATTCTCCAACAATACTAAGTAACTGCGCATACGTACATCAGCAGAAATATCATCCGATTTGGTTTCTCCCACTAGCGGATTCAAGAACAGAGCATCAACGATCTCCATTGCACTCTTCTGAATATACTCATGCGCCCGATGTACGGGATTACGCGTTTGAAAACCAACAACCGATTTCCATCCATTTTCTACAAAAAGGCGACGTGTCTCGGATGGGTCGAAGTAAAACTCCTCAAACTTTTCTGGTTTCGGACGATTCAATACTTGAATAGGTCCACCAATATTAGTATTAGGGCGAGAAAGAAGCTTCTGAACCCCAGGATGCTCGTTATCATCGGTTTTAAACACTTTTATAGCCTCGTTATTTTGATCGACCTTATAGATGCTCTGAACGTCCAATATACCGTAAACTACACCATCATGCTCACCGACAAGAGCTACTTGCTCACCTAATTTCAGTGTGTCCGCTACCTCTGCCTCAACAGGTAATGTAATGGGAATGCTCCATACTGTTCCATCAGCCAGACGCATGTTATTTACTACAGATGTATAATCTTGTTCGGCGAGGAAACCCGTTAAAGGAGAAAATGCACCTACCCCAATCAAATCTAGATCCGAAATCGTCCATGAGTTAATTTTTAATTGAAATAATCCCTTTGCTAGCTCTAACAAACCATCTCTCTGCTCACCTTGAGCAATGCGATTAATTAGTACACCACCGTGTGGTTGAATTGTTTCTACAGCCATGGATAAATAGCCCTCGCTTTCAAGTGTTATTAAGAGATCAAAAAGTCAGTTTTTCAGCAACGAGAAGAACTACCTCTATTATTTATGAAGTCCGCATTCTGTCTTCTCATTCCCTGCCCAGCGTCCTGCGCGAGGATCTTCTCCTGGCATAACTTGGCGCGTACAATGAGAACAGCCAATGCTTGGGTAGTGGTTATCATGCAGCGGATTGTAGATAACATTATTATTGCGGATATATGCCCAAACATCTTCAGAAGTCCAGCTAGCCAATGGATTAAATTTAACTAGTCCGAATTTTACATCATATTCAACTTTTTTCGCATTAGCACGAGTAGGCGCTTGATCACGGCGAATTCCAGTAATCCATGCATCATAATTTTTCAAAATATCAGTTAATGGATCCACCTTCCGGATATTGCAGCATTGATTAGCATTGCTCTTCCATAGTTCTTCGCCAAACTGAGATGCTTGTTCATCCAATGTAAGCTTAGGTAATACCTGAACGAATTCCAACCCATAATGTTGCTGTAGACGGTCACGTGTTTCCAACGTTTCTTGAAAATGGACATTAGTATCCAAATAAAAAATATCGCTTTTCGGGCTGATTTTTTGAATCATATCGACTAGAACGACGTCTTCAGCACCGAAACTACAGGCTAATGTAATGTTAGGGAATTGTTCTACCGCCCATGCAATAAGAGCTTCTGGAGATTGATTTTCAAAAGTTTCCGCTGATTCTTGAATCATTTTTTCCTTTTCAAATAGATTCATAACTTTCTCCTCCTGTACTTTAATTCCGAGTATATTAATCTGTTTTGTTATATATAGTTTATTATAGCTACCGAAGACTTTTTGTCAAATTAATTTTTTCTTAGGCTAATCACTATTATATTTTGCCATTTAGTTAAAGGTGTTATAAAAAACAAAAAACCTTTCCACCATAATAGTGGAAAGGTTCTTATGTTTATAAGTATTAACGTTTCGAGAACTGAGGAGCACGACGTGCTGCTTTCAAACCGTACTTCTTACGTTCTTTCATACGAGGATCACGAGTCAGGAATCCAGCTTTCTTCAAGGATCCACGGAATTCAGGATCAGCTTTCAGAAGTGCACGGGAAATACCATGACGGATTGCTCCTGCTTGTCCGGAGATTCCTCCACCGTTAGCAATAACCAATACATCGTATTGACCTAAAGTTTCAGTTAAGTTTAAAGGTTGTTTTACGATTAGCTTCAACGTTTCCAAACCGAAGTATTCATCTAGCTCGCGTTTGTTGATTACAATACGGCCTTCGCCTGGTACCAAACGTACACGTGCTACCGAATGCTTACGACGGCCTGTTCCATAATATTGAACTTGTGCCACAAGACAGTCCTCCCTTTTATATTATCCGCGAAGTTCATACACAACAGGCTGTTGAGCTTGGTGTGGATGTTCCGATCCCGCGTATACTTTTAGTTTTGTTTTCATGCTGTCACCAAGACGATTTTTAGGAAGCATACCGTGAATCGCAAGTTCGATAACACGTTCTGGCTTATTGTTAATCATGTCTTGTGCAGAAGTCACTTTCAGACCACCTGTGTACATAGAGTGACGGTAGTACATTTTGTTTTGCAATTTTTTACCAGTCAAATGGATCTTCTCTGCATTAATGACAATAACGAAGTCCCCAGTGTCAACATGAGGTGTGAACTCTGGTTTATGTTTGCCGCGAATTAAGCTTGCTGCTTCGCTTGCAAGACGACCTAGTGTTTTGTCAGTTGCGTCGATAATGTGCCATTTGCGTTCTACTTCATTAGGCTTAGCCATATATGTGGTACGCATCAATAGTTCCTCCTAAACATTTTGCATTTCGGTGCTCAATTAATGAAATGACGCAATTGTGATGGACTAATAGGTCATTTCATCATCATATATCTATCTGCATCATTCATTGATATTTTAAAATTGGTTTTGACCCTGCCTTGATCCGGGGCCGTGGGATAGCCGATCAAGAAACGCCAATTGATATTGTACTATATATTCGGCTACAAATCAAGCATTCTTATAGCTTATCTGTATAATACTTCCCACAGCGTTAATCCATGTGACATAGCTGTTGGTCCGGCGCTAGCACGGTTACGTGCATCCAGAATATCCTTGACGGACTCGCTGGAGCGTTTGCCTTCTCCGACTTGAATTAAGGTTCCCGCAATGATCCTTACCATATTGTATAAAAAACCGTTACCGGTCAAATATATATGAATAGCATAGGACTGTAATATGGGGTCGAGCAGCTCACATTCCATTCTTGCTTCATAAACCGTACGAATATTAGACAACTTCGTAGATCGAATCGAACAGAAGGATGTGAAGTCATGCTCACCTATCAGGTATTCGAGTCCAGCTCTCATCTCTTCTGTATTCAGAGGAGTAGGATGATAAAACTCCAAATGTCTTTTGAACACATCTGGATGTTTCCCGCAACGAATCGTATACCGGTACGTTTTCTGAACAGCAGCTCTTCTTGAGTGGAAGTCATCATCCACAACCTTGGCTCCACTCACTAAAATATCTGCAGGCAACAGTGTATTCAAAGCCATACACCATCGCTCTACCGGTATTTTTGAAGCTGTGAAATAGTTGATGACTTGACAGCGTGCATGTACACCTGCATCAGTCCGGCCTGACGATGTTACCTTTATCGTTTCCCCAGTCAATGATAGAAGAGCTCGCTCCAAAACGTCCTGAATAGTATTCTGATTAGGTTGGGTTTGAAAACCGCAGTATGCCGTTCCGTCATAGCTGACAGTCATGCAAATGTTCCTCACGGTCTACCTCCCTAATTCCATTACACTCGTTGCAACTATCACACATTTGAAAATGTCAGTTGTCAACTTCAGACTACAAAAAAAAGGGTTTCATCAGAATCAAAATGATCCCGTCCACCCTTCCTACCCTTTTATGCACGATCTACAAGCTCTAAATACACCATAGGCGCTGCATCGCCGCGACGAGGTCCAAGCTTCAAGATTCTAGTGTAACCACCTTGACGTTCTGCGTAACGAGGAGCTAAATCAGAGAACAATTTTTGAATTGCATCTTGATTCTCGTCTGCTGCTTCACGACGAACAAAGGAAGCAACTTGACGGCGTGCGTGAAGATCTCCACGTTTTGCCAATGTGATTAATTTTTCTGCTATAGAACGCAATTCCTTCGCCTTAGCTTCAGTCGTTTGGATGCGCTCGTATATAAACAAGTCAGTTACCAAGTCGCGAAATAAAGCTTTACGCGCACTGGAATCACGACCTAATTTTTGGTATGCCATTTGTGCAACCTCCTTCTGCTTAATTAGAGACGATTAATCTTCCATTCTAAGGCCCAGACCAAGCTCTTCCAGCTTTTCTTGAACCTCTTCAAGGGATTTTCGTCCAAGATTACGAACCTTCATCATGTCTTCTTCCGTTTTCGTAATCAGTTCCTGTACAGTGTTGATGCCTGCACGCTTCAAACAGTTGTAAGAACGGACAGAAAGATCAAGCTCTTCGATAGTCATCTCAAGTACTTTTTCTTTCTTGTCTTCTTCCTTCTCAACCATAATCTCCGCGTCTTTGGCTTCATCAGTTAAACCGACAAACAACATCAGATGCTCCGTTAAAATCTTGGCGCCCAAGCTTACAGCTTCTTCAGGTCGAATACTTCCATCGGTCCAGACTTCGAGGGTTAGTTTGTCGTAGTTAGTTACTTGACCGACACGAGTGTTTTCAACGCTGTAGTTGACGCGAGTAATCGGAGTGTAGATCGAATCAATCGGAATAACTCCGATTAATTGCTCTTCTTTTTTGTTTTTGTCAGCTTGTACGTATCCGCGACCACGATTAGCATGAATACGCATGTGAAGACGCGCATCAGAGGATAGTGTAGCGATGTGTAAATCCGGATTAAGGATTTCTACATCACTATCACCGCGAATGTCTCCAGCTACAACAGCACCTTCACCTTCGGCATCGATCTCCAACACTTTCTCTTCGTCGGAGTGAATCTTTAACGATAGCCCCTTAAGATTAAGGATTATCTCCGTAACATCTTCCATTACGCCTGGAACTGTTGAGAACTCATGCAAAACTCCATCGATTTGAACGGAGGTTACAGCAGCCCCCGGTAAGGAGGACAGCAAGATTCTGCGAAGCGAGTTCCCAAGTGTTGTTCCATAGCCTCTTTCCAATGGTTCAACAACAAATTTGCCGTATGATCCATCTTCACTCAATGATACGGTTTCTATTTTCGGCTTTTCGATCTCGATCACTTATAACCCTCCTTCAAAACGTCGTTTCCCTCTGGATAACTTAAGACGCATAAAACGTGCAGTATATCTATCCAAATAGTATTCACCAATATTGGATAATTATACCACTATTCGCAATCCTGAATTAGACACGACGACGTTTTGGAGGACGGCAACCGTTATGTGGAACAGGAGTCACGTCTTTAATCAGGTTTACTTCCAAACCTGCTGCTTGCAGAGAGCGGATAGCCGCTTCACGACCTGCACCAGGGCCTTTAACCATAACTTCTACTACCTTCATGCCATGCTCCATAGCTGCTTTCGCTGCAGACTCAGCTGCCATTTGAGCAGCAAAAGGAGTGCTTTTACGAGAGCCTTTAAAGCCCAAGTTACCTGCACTAGCCCATGAGATTGCATTACCATGAGGATCAGTGATAGTTACGATCGTGTTGTTAAACGTAGAGCGGATATGAGCCACTCCAGTGTCAATATTTTTCCGATCACGGCGTTTGGTACGAACAACTTTTTTAGGTTTAGCCATTTTAAGTGTTAACCTCCTTTACTATTTTTTCTTATTAGCTACTGTACGACGAGGACCTTTACGCGTACGAGCATTAGTTTTTGTACGTTGACCACGAACAGGTAAGCCGCGGCGGTGACGAACACCACGATAGCATCCGATTTCGATCAAACGTTTGATGTTCAATGCGATTTCACGACGAAGATCACCTTCAACCTTAACCGTTTTATCAATTGCATCACGAAGTTTACTTACTTCGTCTTCCGTCAAATCGCGAACGCGAGTAGCTAAACTAATACCAGTGTTAGCTACGATTTTTTGGGAAGTAGTTGTGCCGATACCGAAAATGTAAGTCAACGCGATTACAACGCGTTTATCACGAGGTAAGTCTACACCAGCAATACGTGCCATTTATACAAGCACCTCCTTAACCTTGTTTTTGTTTATGCTTAGGGTTTTCGCAAATTACCATTACGTTACCTTTGCGGCGAATGACTTTGCATTTTTCGCAGATGGGTTTGACCGATGGTCTAACTTTCATTTTGATTACCTCCTGTGAGTTTTCGGAAGAAAACTTACTTCGTAAGGATTGCTGAGCTTGATGTGCAAGCTGACTTCTTAACCGATTTATTTAAAACGATAGGTTATACGGCCTCTGGTCAAATCATAAGGCGAAAGTTCCACCGTCACTTTGTCACCAGGCAAGATCCGAATAAAATGCATTCTGATTTTTCCGGATACATGAGCAAGTATCTTATGACCGTTTTCCAATTCAACCTTAAACATTGCATTAGGAAGAGGTTCAATCACTGTACCTTCAACTTCAATTACATCTTCTTTGGCCACAGTCATTCTCCTTTCTCTTGTGCTTCTGATTCCATTTGATCCACATACTTAAAGAGTGCAAACCGCAGTTTACCATTAGTTACCCGGCCGCTTTCGTACAAGCTATCCACTACTTCACTGCTAACCATTGACAGCAGCTCGAGATGACTCAAATTTTTCTTCTTAGGATGATCGAATTTCCGTTTGTCGCCGTCTGCAATCCATACGAAACGTTGGTCTTCGACGCTGATTATAACAGCGTACTTCCCGGAATCTTTACCACGAGCAATCCTAACAATTTGTCCGAGCTGAGGTATGTTTACCGAATTCACTTTATCACCTACGATCCAGACTTAGTGAGTATTTCATACCCTTCTGGAGTAATAGCGATGGTATGCTCAAAATGCGCGCACAGTGTGCCATCCACTGTAACAACCGTCCAATTGTCAGCCAGTGTCTTAACGTATCTTTCGCCGACATTGACCATGGGTTCGATTGCTAATACCATACCAGGCTTCAAACGAGGTCCTCGTCCTGGCAAACCGTAATTCGGAATTTGTGGCTCCTCATGAAGCTCAGAGCCAATCCCATGACCCACATATTCTCGTACAATTGAAAAACCTTCATCCTCAACGCATTTTTGAATCGCATGAGAGATAGTGAATAATCGTGCATCCGGTTTAGCTTCTGCCAGACCATCGTACAGGCTTTTTTCAGTTACCTCTAATAATTTCTTAGCTGTATCTGAAATCTCACCTACACCATACGTCCATGCAGAATCACCATGATATCCTTTGTACTTAGCACCGATATCTAGACTGATGATGTCACCATCTTTAAGCTTACGTCCACTGGGGATGCCGTGAACCAATTCATCATTAACTGAAGCACAGATGCTGCCAGAAAAACCGTTATAGCCTTTAAAAGATGGGGTTGCACCCTGACTGCGAATAAAATCTTCTGCGATTTGATCCAACTCTTTGGTTGTAATATCGGGCCGAATTGATTTTTGTAACAAGCGATGCGTTTCGGCTACAATCCTGCCGGCTTCTCTCATTAAATCCAACTCAGCTGCTGATTTACAAATGATCATTACGCTTGCCCTCGCAATAGTGAACTGATTTGTGCAGTAACCGTATTAATTTCTTGCTCACCGTTAACCTCACGCAAGTTTCCTTTGTCACGATAATACGACAGCAAAGGTGCCGTCTTGTTCATGTACTCATCAAGACGAGTACCAACTTTTTCTTCGGTATCATCCGATCTTTGATACAGTTCACCTGAACACTTATCACATACATTTTCAGTTGCTGGGGGGTTAAACAAGATATGATACGTAGCTCCACATGCTCTACAGATTCTTCTTCCAGTCAAACGAGCCAATAACAGATTGCGATCAACGCTAAGGTTAACCACATGATTTATGCTTTTACCCATAGAATGTAAAATCTCGTCAAGCGCTTCAGCTTGGGAGATCGTTCTTGGAAACCCATCAAGCAGGAAACCAGGAGCGCAGTCAGACTGTTGAAGTCTTTCTTTAACAATACCTATGGTAATTTCGTCTGGTACCAGTAAACCTTGATCCACATATTTCTTTGCTTCAAGTCCTAGTGGCGTTCCCTGTTTCATTGCCAAACGAAACGCATCACCCGTAGAAATATGCGGGATTTGAAACTCATTGACGATACTTTCCGCCTGTGTGCCTTTACCTGCACCAGGAGGCCCCATAAAGATTACGTTCATAATGACTTCCTCCCCATCACATCAAGTGATGCTAACAGCACAATAGGTGCCGATAGTTGATAAATCACTACCAGAACCTATTCGCTATTTATTAATGAAGCCCTTGTAGTGACGTTTGATCAATTGGCTTTCAATTTGCTTCATTGTTTCCAAACCAACACCGATAACAATTAGAAGGGAAGTACCGCCAATACTTACCGAAGCAGGCAAGTTAGCTAATTTCCCTAATATCATAGGCAGGATGGAGATCAGTGAAAGAAAAATAGCTCCAGACAAGGTAATGCGTGTCATTACTCTTGTTAAGTATACAGCCGTTGTCTTACCAGGACGAATCCCAGGAATATAACCGCCGTTTTTCTTCATTTGATCTGCCATTTGCTCAGGGTTAATTTGAACAAACGTATAGAAGAAAGTAAAACCAATGATTAATAACACATACAAAGTCATCCCGAGTGGATGTGTATAGTTGAGGTTAGTAATGATCCAGTCCGCTACGACATTACCTCTCCAAAAATTAGCTATGGTAGGAGGAAACACGAGTAACGAAAGTGCAAAGATTACTGGAATTACGCCTGCAGCATTAACCTTTAACGGAATGTGAGTGGATTGACCACCGTACATCTTACGGCCAACCACACGTTTTGCGTACTGAACCGGTATTTTACGAACACCTTGTTGAATAAAAATTACACCAGCAATAATTGCAATAATTACTACAGCAATAATCACCATTTTAATAATATTCAAGAAAAGCGCATCTCCAGCTTCAGCAAACTGTGTTTTGTAGATCTGCGATATTCCAGTTGGAATAGCAGCCACAATCCCTGCGAAGATGATAATGGAAATACCATTTCCAATACCATTTTCAGTGATTTGTTCCCCTAACCACATCAGAAAAGCTGTACCAGCAGTAAGAACAATTGCAATTAAGGCATAAGTTGTAAAGTTGGGACTCACAACCAATCCAGCGTAGATCTGATTAAATCCGATCGCCAAACCGAACGCTTGGATTATACCTAATACAATTGTACCATACCTAGTAATTTGTGCTAATTTCTTCCTGCCAACTTCTCCTTCTTTGGCCCATTGAGCAAACCTTGGTATTACATCCATCGATAATAGCTGAACTATGATCGAAGCAGTAATATAAGGCATAATCCCCATCGCGAAGATGGAGAACTGAAACAATGCGCCACCAGAGAAAGTGTTCAACAAGCCAAAAACATCACTGGAATTGGCATGGTCCTGAGCTTTAAGAATAGCTGTGTTGATGTTAGGTACCGGAATGAAAGCACCAATTCTGTAGACGATCAATACCAATAAGGTAAAGAGAATTCTTCTCCTAAGATCGTCCACTTTCATAATATTGGATATGGTACGAAACATTAAATCACCTCGGTTTTACCGCCGGCAGCCTGAATTTTATCTACCGCAGATTGGGAGAACTTATTAGCTTTTACGTTCAATTGAACAGTAATCTCACCATTACCCAAGATCTTAATGCCGTCTCTTGCATTCTTGACGATACCGGACTCTTGAAGTACTTCTGGCGTTACTTCCGTGCCAGCAGCAAACTTGTTAAGTTCAGTTAAATTCACGATTGCAAATTCCTTACGGAAATGGTTAGTGAATCCACGCTTCGGCAAGCGACGGTATAGAGGATTTTGTCCTCCCTCAAAACCAGGACGTACACCACCGCCAGAACGAGCGTTTTGCCCTTTATGACCGCGAGTTGATGTTTTACCCATACCGCTACCGATTCCGCGACCTACACGTTTGCGGGCCTTACGGGATCCAACTGCTGGAGTAAGTTCATGCAATTTCATCGTTTGCACCTCCTCTAATTCTTAATGATAAAAACTATTTATACTTCTACTTCTTTAACTGCAACTAGATGACTTACTTGATTAACCATTCCGCGAATCGCTGCATTGTCTTGTTGTGTTACGATTTGGTTAATTTTACGCAATCCAAGAGAAGTAACAGTACGACGTTGTACTTCTGGACGACCGATAAGGCTGCGTTTGAGGGTAATTTGCAATTGTTTAGCCATGGGTATCCCTCCTAACCTAACAGTTCTTCAACAGTTTTGCCACGCAGCTTTGCAACTTCTTCAGCACGCTTAAGACGTTGCAGGCCTTCTAGTGTAGCATTTACCATGTTGATGGAGTTAGAAGATCCTAGGGATTTTGTCAAAATGTCGCCTACGCCTGCAAGTTCTAATACTGCACGAACTGGGCCGCCGGCAATAACGCCAGTACCTTTGGAAGCTGGTTTCAAAAGAACATTACCTGCTCCAAATTTACCAATAACCAAGTGAGGGATGGTAGTGCCAACGATAGGTACATGAATCAGGTTTTTCTTAGCGTCTTCGATACCTTTACGAATTGCATCAGGTACCTCGCCAGCTTTACCGATTCCTGCGCCTACCCAGCCATTACCGTCGCCTACAACAACAAGTGCGCTGAAGCTGAAACGACGTCCGCCTTTTACTACTTTAGCAACGCGGTTAATGTTAACAACTTTTTCAGTTAACTCTAAAGTATTGGGATCAATACGCAAGTGACTTTACCTCCTTGTTAATTCTATTAAAATTCAAGACCTGCTTCACGAGCAGCATCAGCTAAAGCTTGCACACGTCCGTGATATAAGTATCCGCCGCGGTCAAAAACAACTTTTACAACACCAGTTGTTTTAGCGCGCTCTGCAATCAAAGAACCAACCTTGCGAGCAGCTTCAATATTACCACCGTTACCGATTCCGTCTTTCAAGTCTTTATCTTGAGTTGAAGCGGAAGCAATTGTTACACCCGACACATCATCGATCAATTGAGCGTACATGTGTTTGGACGAACGGAAGATATTCAAGCGTGGACGTTCAGCCGTTCCTTGAATTTTCTTACGTACACGTAGATGTCTTTTAAGACGTGCTTTATTTTTATCGGCTTTTGTAATCATTCCGAGGTTCACTCCTTTCAACATGACTGAAACACTATCGCACTATGCGATTAACTTATTTCTTCTTACCAGCTTTACCTTCTTTACGAAGAATACGCTCGCCTTCGTACTTGATACCTTTACCTTTATACGGCTCAGGCTCACGAACTGAACGAACCTTCGCTGCAGTAGCGCCGACCAATTCTTTATCGATACCTTTAACGATAATTTTTGTGTTTGTAGGAACTTCAAACTCAATACCGTTTTCTGGCTCAATTTCAACCGGATGGGAGTAACCAACGTTCAAAACTAGCTTGTTGCCAGTTTTATTCGCACGGTAACCTACACCAACCAAATCAAGGTTTTTAACAAAGCCTTCAGTTACACCGCTAACCATGTTAGCAACAACACTTCTTGTAGTACCATGAAGTGAACGATGTAGTTTATTATCAGAAGGACGTTCTACTAAAAGCTCAGTTTCAGTAATAACGATCTTCATGTCTTTGTGTAATTCACGGGACAAAGTACCTTTAGGGCCTTTAACCGTTACACGAGTGTTTTCCAAAGTGATATTAACACCACCTGGAATTGTTATTGGCTTACGACCAATACGGGACATGGTATGCACCTCCGTTCATTTAAGTTCTGTATTACCAAACGTAGCAGATAACTTCTCCGCCAGCTTTGGTTTGACGAGCTTCCTTATCAGTCATGACACCATGGGAAGTGGAAATAATCGCAATTCCCAAGCCGCCAAGCACACGAGGAACCTCTTGACTTTTTGTATAAACACGCAAACCAGGCTTGCTGATTCTTTTAAGACCGGAGATAACACGCTCATTGTTAGGACCGTATTTCAAGAACAAACGGATAATCCCTTGCTTGTTATCTTCAATATATTCAGCGTCACGGATGAAACCTTCCTTTTTCAAGATCTCAGCAATTTCTCTTTTGATCGTTGAAGCAGGAATTTCTACCGTCTCATGACGCACTACGTTTGCATTACGAATGCGAGTAAGCATATCTGCAATTGGATCTGACATCACCATTTTTGTAAACCTCCTTCCCGAAACTTGGGTTTTACCAGCTTGCTTTTTTAACGCCAGGAATCTGGCCTTTGTATGCTAGTTCACGGAAACAAATTCTGCAAATCTTGAATTTCCGAAGAACTGAATGCGGACGACCGCAGCGTTCGCAGCGAGTGTAAGCCTGCACCTTAAATTTAGGAGGGCGCTGCTGCTTCACTATCATTGAAGTTTTTGCCACTTACTTTTACACCTCCGGGGCTTAACCGATCCGAATTACTTCGTAAACGGCATACCTAATTGAGTTAATAATTCACGGGACTCTTCGTCTGATTTAGCCGTTGTAACAATAACGATATCCATACCGCGTACTTTATCTACTTTATCGTACTCGACTTCTGGGAAGATCAATTGTTCCTTAAGACCCAATGTGTAGTTACCACGTCCGTCAAATGCTTTGGAAGAAACTCCGCGGAAGTCACGAACACGTGGAAGAGCCACGTTGAACAATTTATCCAAGAAGTGATACATACGCTCGCCGCGCAAAGTTACCTTTACACCGATTGGCATATTCTCACGCAATTTAAAACCTGCGATTGATTTTTTAGCTTTTGTTACTACCGGTTTTTGACCAGAGATTAACTGAAGATCTTGAACCGCTACATCTAGAACTTTGGAGTTGGAAACTGCTTCACCAACACCCATGTTGATAACGACTTTCTCGATCTTAGGCACCTGCATTACTGTACTATAGTTAAACTTTTGAATTAACGCAGGAGTAACCTCGTTCAGAAAACGATCCTTTAATCTTGCTGCCATGTTTCATGTACCTCCTTTCCTACCTTATACGATTAATCGATGACTTCACCGGATTTTTTAGCAATACGCACTTTTTTACCGTTGTCCAAAACTTTGTAACCTACACGTGTAGGTTGGCCGCTCTTAGGATCAATCAGCATCACGTTGGATACGTGAATTGGTGCTTCTTGAGAAATGATACCGCCTTGCGGATTCGATTGTGATGGCTTAGTGTGCTTCTTGATTAAGTTCACACCTTCGACCAACACGCGATTTTCACGAGGATATGCTGCGATTATACGACCTTTTTTGCCTTTGTCTTTACCTGTAATCACAAACACAGTATCATCTTTTTTCACGTTCAATTTATTATTGTGAGACTCCAATTTCTTGGGTTGCTTTGGCATTGAGTTTCCACCTCCTGAGAACGTTCGTAGAACGTTAGCTTCGAAAGCTTACGTTTAGTTTTCGCGAGAAAACTAAATACGTAAGGATCATATATATCATTCAACCGCTTAGCGGTTTCTTATTAGATAACTTCTGGAGCAAGAGAAACAATTTTCATGAATTCTCTGTCGCGAAGCTCACGAGCAACAGGTCCGAAGATACGAGTTCCACGAGGACTCTTATCGTCTTTTACGATTACAGCTGCATTTTCATCAAAGCTAATGTATGAACCGTCTTTACGACGAGCTCCACGTTTAGTGCGAACGATAACCGCCTTAACTACATCACCTTTTTTGACAACACCGCCTGGTGTTGCTTCTTTCACGGAACAAATGATTAAATCACCGATGTGACCCACGCGACGACCAGTACCACCCAACACACGGATACACATAAGTTGTTTAGCTCCTGAGTTGTCAGCCACATTTAAACGAGATAGAGGTTGAATCATTGTTTAAACCCTCCTTCCGGAATTGATGCATCATACATATCTTAAACGACTACGGCTTTTTCTATTACTTCGATCAATCTCCAACGCTTGTCTTTGGAAATCGGACGAGTTTCCATAACTTTAACAACATCACCGATTTTAGCTTCGTTGTTTTCATCATGTGCTTTAAATTTCTTAGTATATTTGATTCTCTTGTGATAAAGATCGTGTTTTTTGTATGTTTCAACAGCGATAACAATGGTTTTGTCCATTTTGTCGCTCACGACTTTACCAACTTGAGTTTTACGATCATTACGTTCACTCATTGGAAAATCCTCCTCTCTCATTCATTAACTAATGATTCCCAGTTCTCTTTCACGCAAAACAGTCTTTGCACGAGCAATCTCTTTGCGGACTTCTCGAATCTGGACTGGATTATCCAGTTGACCGGTAGCTAGTTGAAAACGGAGGCTAAAGAGTTGTTCCTTAAACCCAGAAATCTTTTGTTCAATCTCAGCAGTGGTTAAGTTACGAAATTCACTAGCTTTCATTTGCTTCACCACCTACATCTTCTCTTTTAACAAACTTTGTTTTGATTGGCAGTTTGTGAGAAGCAAGACGCATTGCTTCACGAGCAATCTCTTCGCTTACACCAGCCAACTCAAACATTACTTTACCCGGTTTTACAACAGCAACCCATTTTTCCACGTTACCTTTACCACTACCCATACGTACTTCAAGCGGTTTTTGTGTAACTGGTTTAGCTGGGAAAATTTTAATCCATACTTTACCGCCACGTTTGATATAACGAGTCATAGCAATACGAGCAGCTTCGATTTGACGGTTGGTAACCCAAGCAGGTTCCATAGCTTGCAAACCGAATTCACCGAAATGTACTTCCGCTCCGCCTTTAGCTTGACCGCGCATTTTGCCACGGTGCTCTTTACGGTGTTTTACACGTTTAGGAACTAACATAATTAGTTGCCTCCTTCCGTAACAGCCTTTTTCTTAGCCGTTGGAAGAACTTCGCCGCGATAGATCCACACTTTTACGCCGATACGGCCATAGGTAGTAGCTGCTTCAGCTGTACCATAGTCGATGTCTGCACGAAGTGTATGAAGAGGTACTGTACCTTCACTGTATCCTTCTTGTCTAGCGATTTCAGCTCCGCCTAAACGACCGCTAACTGATGTTTTGATACCTTTTGCTCCGGATCTCATTGTTCTTTGAATAGCTTGCTTCATTGCACGACGGAAAGATACACGACGTTCCAATTGTTGAGCAATGCTTTCAGCAACAAGGATCGCGTCAAGCTCAGGATTTTTGATTTCAGAGATATTGATGTGAATTTTTTTACCGTTAGACAGGTTAGCGATGTAAGTACGAATCACTTCAATCTCAGAACCGCCCTTACCGATAACCATACCAGGCTTAGCCGTATGAATAGTAACATTTACACGGTTAGCTGCACGTTCGATATCAATATGAGAAACAGCCGAATCTTTCAGCTTTTGCTTTAAGTATTCACGAATTTTGACGTCTTCCATTAACAAGTCGCCAAAATCTTTACCTGCGAACCATTTGGATTCCCAATCGCGAATAATCCCAATTCTAAGTCCTACCGGGTTTACTTTCTGACCCACACGTTATCCCTCCTTATTTTTCAGATACCACTACTGTAATGTGGCTGGTACGTTTATTGATACGACTCGCACGTCCCATAGCGCGAGGACGGAATCTTTTCATTGTCGGCCCCTGATTAACAAATGCCTGAGAAATAACCAAGCTGTTAGGGTCCATGGAGTAGTTGTGCTCTGCGTTCGCAATTGCAGAATTCAGAACCTTCTCAACGATTGGAGATGCTGATCTAGGTGTATGACGCAGAATTGCGATTGCTTCTCCAACTTGCTTACCGCGGATCAAGTCGATCACCAATTGCGCCTTACGAGGTGCAATTCGAACGAATCTTGCAATGGATTTTGCTTGTTGCATGGAAGTACCTCCTTTCATTTACAACTTAATTCGCGAAAACTTAGCGTTTGCTTGTTTTCTTGTCGTCACCATGACCTTTGTAAGTACGAGTTGGAGCAAACTCACCCAGTTTATGTCCAACCATATCTTCCGTTACGTAAACCGGCACGTGCTTTTTACCATCATATACCGCAAAAGTATGTCCGATAAATTGCGGGAAAATAGTAGAGCGGCGCGACCAAGTTTTGATCACTGATTTCTTAGTAGTACTGTCACCAACCGCAGCAACTTTCTTCAAAAGATAGTCGTCTACGAAAGGACCTTTTTTCAAACTACGACCCATGTTTCGTTCCTCCCTTCTTCAACCGTTCCGAGAAATGAATTACTTCGTACGACGACGTACGATATATTTATCAGAAGCTTTACCTTTTTTACGAGTTTTGTAACCAAGAGTTGGCTTACCCCAAGGAGACATAGGAGACTTACGACCGATTGGAGCACGGCCTTCACCACCACCGTGTGGGTGATCGTTAGGGTTCATTACTACGCCGCGGACTTCAGGTCTTTGACCCAACCAGCGAGAGCGTCCTGCTTTACCGATTTTAACCAATTCATAATCTTCGTTACCAACGGAACCGATAGTCGCGCGGCAAACTTTCAAGATCTTTCTAACCTCACCAGAGGTAAGACGAATGGTTACATAGCGATCTTCTTTACCAAGCAATTGAGCTTCTGTACCAGCTGCACGGACCAATTGACCGCCTTTACCAGGTTGCAACTCAATGTTGTGAATCACAGTACCAACTGGAATGTTCTCAAGCGGCAACGCGTTACCGATTTTGATATCAGATCCAGGGCCAGATTCGATTTTGTCTGAAACTTTCAAACCTTTTGGAGCGAGGATATAACGTTTCTCTCCATCAGCATAATGAATCAAAGCGATGTTAGCGGAACGATTCGGATCATACTCAATTGTAGCAACGCTACCTGGTATTCCATCTTTATTCCGTTTAAAATCGATAATCCGGTATTTACGTTTGTGTCCTCCACCTTGGTGACGAACCGTAATTTTACCTTGATTGTTACGACCAGCCTTTTTGCTCAAAGGAGCCAACAATGACTTCTCCGGTGTAGACGTCGTAATTTCTTCAAACGTTGAAACCGACATAGCACGTCTTGCTGGTGATGTTGGTTTATATTTTTTGATTGGCACTAGGATTCCCTCCTTACTTCAAAAAGTGGACTTACACAGTTTCAAAAAATTCTAGTTCTTTGCTGTCTGCGCTCAAGGAAACAATCGCTTTCTTCCATTCCGATGTGTATCCTGAGTGACGACCATAACGCTTTGGTTTTGCTGGCATTCTCATTGTGTTAACATTAGTAACCTTCACTTTGAAAATTTGCTCGATTGCTTGCTTAATTTCCGTTTTGTTCGAACGGAGTTCCACTTCAAAGACATATTTCTTCTCGGTCATCATGTCACTAGTACGTTCCGTGATCACTGGGCGTTTAATAATGTCGCGAGGGTTTTTCATTACGCAAACACCTCCTCTACCTTCTGTACCGCATCCTTAGTAATAATCAGCTTGTCGTAAACCATAACATCAAGCACGTTAATTCCATCAGCTACAACAAACTTAACTCCAGGAATATTGCGCGCAGACAATGCTACGTTTTCTTCATAACCAGCTGTTACAACTAAAGCTTTACGGTCAACTTTCAAATTGCTAAGAATTGCTGCGAATTCTTTCGTCTTTGGTTGGCTCAACAACAATTGATCCAACACAATGATTTCGTTGCTAATTACCTTGGAAGATAATGCAGACTTAATCGCTAGACGACGAACTTTTTTAGGAAGCTTATAAGAATAGCTTCTTGGTGTCGGTCCGAATACAACACCGCCGCCTTTCCATTGAGGAGCGCGGATACTACCTTGACGAGCACGGCCAGTTCCCTTTTGCTTCCAAGGTTTACGACCACCGCCACGAACTTCTGAACGGCCTTTTACTTTATGTGTTCCATGACGCAAGGAAGCACGCTGCATCAATACCGCTTCATTCAATACGTGTGAATGTGGTTCGATACCGAACACGGAATCAGCTAATTCAACTTCTCCTACCTGGGAGCCACTAACATTATAAACTGCTACTTTTGGCATTTGAAAATCCTCCTTTCCTGTTTTACTTTACTGTTGATTTAACGCTAACGTAGCTATTTTTAGGTCCAGGAATGGAACCTTTAATTAGAAGAACATTGCGCTCCAAATCAACTCTAACCACTTCTAGACGTTGAACAGTAACTGTTTCATTACCCATATGTCCAGGAAGCTTTTTACCTTTAGGAACACGGTTCGCTTGGATAGAACCCATGGAACCCGGACCACGATGATAACGAGAACCGTGAGCCATCGGACCTGTAGATTGGTTATGTCTTTTGATAACGCCTTGGAACCCTTTACCTTTGGAAGTGCCTGTTACATCAACGAATTCACCTTCTGCGAATAAGTCAGCTTTGATTTCCTGGCCAACCTCGTATTCAGAAATCTGAATACCGCGGAATTCTTTAATGTAGCGCTTAGGTGTTGCGCCTGCTTTCTTAGCATGGCCCAACTCAGGTTTGATGGCATTTTTTTCTTTCTTGTCGTCAAAACCGATTTGGATTGCTTCGTAACCATCATTTTCTGCATCCTTCTTCTGAAGAACAGTACAAGGACCCGCTTGAATTACAGTTACCGGAATTACCAAACCTTCTGGAGTAAACACTTGAGTCATTCCAAGTTTCTTTCCTAAGATACCTTTAGTCATCGTTGACACCTCTTTTCTCTCATACGTTCATATATTTATACACATGTGAATTACAATTTAATTTCGATGTCCACACCGGACGGCAGATCCAAACGCATCAACGCATCCACAGTTTGTGGTGTTGGATTAACAATATCGATCAAACGCTTGTGTGTACGCATTTCGAATTGCTCGCGTGAATCCTTGTATTTGTGAACCGCACGTAGAATCGTAATGATTTGTTTTTCCGTAGGCAGCGGTATCGGACCCGATACACCTGCACCGGAACGTTTAGCCGTTTCTACGATTTTCTCAGCTGATTGATCCAAGATTCTGTGATCATAAGCCTTCAAACGAATACGAATTTTTTGCTTAGCCATAGTATTCCCTCCTTCTATCGCCCAATTTAGTATCGGACATACTCCGTGAAAATCTCCTGACTCGGTCCCTATGGCAAAGGGGCCGGGTGTGTCAGCAACCTCTCACATCATCGCAACGTCACAGACCAACGTTTAATATTATATAAAATATGAAAACAAAAAGCAAGCGAAACTTATGACTATTGCCTAAAAAAATAAATCCCCTCATCTTTGTAAGGATGAAGGGATTTATTTGGTTATTAAATATTACTTGCTGATAGTTGCAACCGCGCCCGCACCAACAGTACGTCCGCCTTCACGAATCGCGAAACGAGTTCCTTCTTCGATAGCAATTGGAGCAATTAGTTCAACAGTAACAGTGATGTTATCGCCTGGCATAACCATTTCTGTACCTTCTGGAAGGGAGATGATACCCGTTACGTCAGTTGTACGGAAGTAGAACTGTGGACGGTAGCCTGTGAAAAAAGGCTTATGACGGCCACCCTCTTCTTTAGTTAGAACGTAAATTTGTGCAGAGAAAGCAGTGTGTGCTTTAACTGAACCTGGCTTAGCCAAAACTTGGCCGCGCTCGATATCTTTACGATCAACACCACGAAGCAATGCGCCAATGTTGTCACCAGCTTGCGCGGAATCCAACAATTTACGGAACATCTCAACGCCTGTAACTACGCATTTACGAGTTTCTTCTTGAAGACCAAGGATTTCAACCTCTTCTTGAATCTTGATAGTACCACGCTCAACACGACCTGTAGCAACAGTACCACGACCAGTGATTGAGAATACATCCTCAACAGGCATCAAGAAAGGCTTATCTGTTTGACGCTCAGGAGTTGGGATGTAAGTATCAACTTGCTCAAACAACTCGATAATTTTGTCAGCCCAAGCACCATCAGGGTTTTGAAGAGCTTCACGAGCTGCACCACGGATGATTGGAGTATCATCGCCTGGGAATTCGTATTCGTTAAGAAGATCGCGAACTTCCATTTCAACCAATTCAAGAAGCTCTTCGTCTTCTACCATGTCGCATTTGTTCAAAAATACAACGATGTAAGGTACGCCTACTTGGCGGGACAATAGGATGTGCTCACGAGTTTGCGGCATAGGGCCGTCAGCTGCGGATACAACCAGGATCGCTCCGTCCATTTGTGCAGCACCAGTGATCATGTTTTTAACATAGTCAGCATGGCCTGGGCAGTCTACGTGTGCGTAGTGACGGTTAGGAGTTTCATATTCTACGTGAGCTGTGGAAATAGTGATACCGCGCTCGCGCTCTTCTGGTGCTTTGTCGATTTGATCAAAAGCAACCGCTGCTCCACCGTATCTTTTGGACAATACAGTTGTGATAGCAGCCGTAAGAGTTGTTTTACCATGGTCAACGTGACCGATAGTACCGATATTCACGTGCGGTTTGTTACGTTCGAATTTAGCTTTTGCCATGATTAGAATGCCTCCTTATTATAATAGACGTTTTATTAATTATGCACCTTTGTGTTTTGCAATAATTTCTTCTGCAATTGACTTAGGCACTTCTTCATAGTGAGAAATTTCCATGGAGTAAACTCCACGGCCTTGCGTACGGGAACGCAAAGTAGTTGAGTAACCGAACATTTCAGACAAAGGCACCTTAGCACGGATGATTTGTGCACCAAAGCGCGCATCCATACCTTCGATACGTCCACGACGAGAGTTAAGGTCGCCCATAACATCGCCCATGTACTCTTCAGGAACTGTTACTTCTACTTTCATGATTGGTTCAAGCAATACAGGAGCACATTTCTCTACTGCTGCTTTCAACGCCATCGATCCAGCAATTTTAAACGCCATCTCATTGGAGTCAACATCATGATAGGAACCGTCAACAACGGTTGCCTTGATATCAACCATCGGGAAACCGGCAATAACGCCGTTTTTCATGGATTCTTCAATACCGGCTTGAATAGGCGCGATATATTCTCTAGGAATAGAACCCCCGACAACTTTGCTCTCGAACAAGAATCCAGCACCGGCTTCTTGAGGAGAGAAAATAACCCAACAATGTCCATACTGTCCACGACCACCGGATTGACGTACGAATTTACCTTCAACTCTTGCCTCTTGACGGAAAGTTTCGCGATAAGCAACCTGTGGTTTACCCACATTGGTTTCTACTTTAAACTCGCGCAACATACGGTCAACGAGAATTTCAAGGTGAAGCTCACCCATACCAGCGATAATCGTTTGGCCTGTTTCTTCATCTGTGTGTGCACGGAAAGTTGGATCCTCTTCAGCCAATTTGGATAATGCAATACCCATTTTGTCTTGGTCGGCTTTAGTTTTCGGCTCAACAGCAAGTTGAATTACAGGTTCAGGGAAGTTCATGGATTCCAAGATTACTTGGTTTTTCTCATCACAGAGAGTGTCTCCAGTTGTTGTGTCTTTAAGACCAACAGCTGCAGCAATATCTCCTGAGTATACAATGCTGATTTCTTGACGGCTGTTAGCATGCATCTGAAGGATACGGCCAACACGCTCGCGTTTACCTTTTGTGGAGTTGACTACGTATGAACCAGCATTTAACACACCGGAATATACGCGGAAGAACGTCAACTTACCTACGAAAGGATCCGTCATGATCTTGAAAGCAAGAGCAGAGAACGGCTGATCATCAGCAGATTTACGGATTACTTCCGTACCATCGTCCAAAGTTCCTTTAATGTCTGGAACATCAGTCGGAGCCGGCAAGTAATCGACAACAGCATCGATCATCAACGGAACGCCTTTATTTCTATAAGAAGAACCACATACAACAGGGAAGATTTTAACTTGACATGTACCTACACGAAGAGCAGCTTTAATCTCTTCGATAGAAAGTTCTTCACCTTCTAGGTACTTCATAGTAAGTTCTTCATCTAGTTCAGCTACTTTTTCAATTAGCTCAAGACGAAGCTCTTCCGCTTTTGCTTTGTACTCTTCTGGAATTTCGACTCTATCTACTTCTTTACCCATATCATCTTTGAAGATGAAGGCAACTTGCTCGATCAAGTCGATAATACCAACGAAATCATTCTCAGCACCGATTGGCAATTGAATTGCAACCGCGTTAGCACCTAGCTTCTCACGCATTTGCTCAATAACTGCCAAGAAATCAGCGCCGATAATGTCCATTTTATTAACATAAGCAATACGAGGAACGCTGTATTTATCAGCTTGTCTCCAAACTGTTTCGGACTGTGGCTCAACGCCTTCTTTCGCGCTGAATACACCAACAGCTCCGTCCAACACGCGAAGAGAACGTTCCACTTCAACCGTGAAGTCTACGTGTCCCGGGGTATCGATAATATTGATGCGTTTACCCTTCCAGTGAGTGGTTGTCGCTGCGGAAGTGATGGTAATTCCGCGCTCTTGTTCTTGTTCCATCCAGTCCATCGTTGCTGCACCTTCGTGCACTTCACCGATTTTATGAGTGATACCAGTATAGTACAAGATCCGCTCAGTGGTTGTAGTTTTACCCGCATCAATATGCGCCATAATCCCGATATTACGCGTATTGTCCAAGGAGTACTCTCTAGCCATCAGGATGTCTCCTTCCAATTAATCAGGAATTTTAATTCTACCAGCGATAATGTGCGAACGCTTTGTTAGCTTCCGCCATTTTATGTGTATCTTCACGTTTCTTAACGGAAGAACCAGTGTTGTTGCTAGCATCAATGATTTCTTGAGCCAGTCTTTCTTCCATTGTTTTCTCACCACGAAGGCGAGAATAGTTTACCAACCAACGAAGACCCAAAGTCGTACGACGATCTGGTCTTACTTCGATAGGCACCTGATAGTTAGCACCACCAACACGGCGTGCTTTAACTTCTAGAACAGGCATAATATTTTTGATAGCTGCTTCAAACACTTCCATAGGCTCTTTACCTGTACGTTCTTGGATCATGTTAAAAGCATTGTATAGAATGGTCTGAGCGACCCCTCTTTTGCCATCTAGCATAATGCGGTTGATTAAACGAGTTACCAGTTTGCTATTATAAATAGGATCTGGCAATACGTCTCTGCGAGTAACTGGACCTTTACGAGGCATAGTTATCCCCCTTTCTGAAAAAGTTCATTCGTTTCTAAATTCTTATTACTTTTTCGCTGCTTTTGGACGTTTCGCACCATATTTGGAACGAGCTTGTTTACGGTTGTTAACACCGGAAGTATCCAATGCGCCGCGCACGATGTGATAACGTACCCCTGGAAGATCTTTGATTCTTCCTCCACGGATCAATACAACACTGTGCTCTTGCAAGTTGTGTCCGATACCTGGGATGTACGCAGTTACCTCAACACGGTTTGTTAAACGAACACGAGCATATTTACGAAGAGCGGAGTTCGGCTTCTTTGGTGTCATTGTACCTACACGAGTACATACACCACGCTTTTGAGGAGCGCTGATATTGGTTGATTCTCTTTTCAGAGCGTTAAAACCTTTTTGAAGAGCCGGGGACTTCGACTTTTCCACCTTTGCTTGACGTCCTTTACGAACGAGCTGGTTAATTGTTGGCATTTCGCCACCTCCTTCCGAAATTGATCCTTCATTTCAAGCCCACAGATCCAGGCGAATCGTAAATGAACAAAGGAAAAGTTTCTACCAGCATCACCTTGCAGTTTTGCGGCAAAAACGCATTTGCATTATTCATTTACTACAGCTGCTACAGCAGCTCCAACTTCAATACCACACGCCTTACCTAACAACTTCATAGAGTCAACGTATGTTACTTTAACCCCCATTTTCTTGCAGAGGTTAACTATTTTTATCGTTATTCGCGGATCTGCATCTTTAGCAACAAAAACTTCTGAAGCCTTGTTCAATTCTACCATTTTTGCAACTTGCTTTGTGCCAGTACTTATGTTCGCAGCCTGTTTTACTTTTTCATAAGACATGTAAAAACATCCTCCAAAGGACAGGAGACTATTGATAAATTGGCACACTTCGATATATTAGCACTATGAAAGCACCATTGTCAAGAAAAACACGTGCCTTCATAAAGAATTCACAATAAACTCTTCATGAAGGCGATAACTATGCTTTTCTTATAAAGCTTTATTCTACTGAAACTGGTTCCATGTCCAAGGAATCTTCGACAATTCCCACTTCATTCGGGTTGGTTATACGAATGTTACGGTATCTCGGCATTCCTGTACCTGCTGGAATCAGTTTACCGATGATAACATTTTCTTTCAAGCCAAGAAGCTGATCGACCTTGCCTTTGATTGCTGCATCGGTCAAAACTCTTGTTGTTTCTTGGAAAGACGCGGCGGATAAGAAAGAATCCGTTTCAAGTGATGCTTTGGTAATACCCAGCAACACAGGCTTCGCAACAGCAGGCTCCTGATCCGAGAATAAAGCCACTTTATTAGCTTCTTCATACTCGTGGATATCTACAAATGCTCCTGGCAGTAAAGTAGTGTTTCCGGCGTCAACGATACGTATCTTACGAAGCATTTGACGAATCATAACTTCGATATGCTTATCGTTAATTTCTACCCCTTGGTTCCGGTATACACGCTGAACTTCCTGCAAGATGTAGTTCTGCACGCCACGAATCCCTTTGATCCGCAACATTTCCTTAGGATCGATTGAACCTTCCGTAAGCTCGTCGCCTGCTTCAACTTGTTGATTGAGAGCAACACGAACACGGGAGCCATAAGGAACCGCGTAAACTTTGGATTCAGCTTCACCCAGAACTTCAATTTCTCGACGGTCTTTGGCTTCGCGAATATCTTTAACGATACCATCCAGCTCTGAGATAATGGCTTGCCCTTTAGGATTACGCGCCTCGAACAACTCTTGAATACGCGGCAAACCTTGAGTAATATCATCTCCTGCTACACCACCCGTATGGAAGGTACGCATTGTCAGCTGTGTTCCTGGTTCTCCGATGGATTGCGCCGCTATAATACCAACAGCTTCACCGATTTCAACATGCTGTCCGGTTGCCAAGTTACGTCCGTAACATTTCTTACATACACCATGGCTAGAGCGGCAGCTCAATACTGAGCGAATTTGTAGTTTTTCAATACCAGCCTCAATGATTTTATCAGCAATTCCTGCCTCAATTAATTCATTACGACCAATAATTTCTTCGCCTGTTTTTGGATTGCGAATCGTTTCAAATGCATATCTGCCTTCAATACGATCATATAGATCCTCAATAACCTCTTTACCGTCTTGAATTCTACTTACAGTAAAGCCTTTATCGGTTCCGCAATCCTCATCACGCACGATAACATCCTGCGCAACGTCTACAAGACGTCGAGTCAAATAACCTGAATCCGCCGTACGAAGGGCTGTATCCGCCAAACCTTTCCGCGCTCCGTGGGTAGAGATAAAGTACTCCAATACCGTAAGGCCTTCACGGAAATTCGATTTGATAGGTAACTCAATAATTTTACCGGACGGATTCGCCATCAAACCACGCATACCGCCAAGCTGTGTAATTTGTGATTTATTACCACGCGCTTTAGATTCAACCATCATATTAATGGAGTTATACTTGTCGAGTGACTTCATCAGAATATCTGTGAGTTCATCCTTAGCTTTACTCCAGATCGCAATGACACGGTCATAACGCTCTTCGTCCGTAATCAAACCACGACGATACTGATTAGTTACAACACTAACTTTATCATCGGATTCTTTAAGAATGGCTACTTTTTCCGGCGGTACGTTTACGTCCGAAACTGCGATCGTAATACCAGCTTTTGTTGAGTAAGTGAAACCAAGCTCTTTGATACGGTCCAAAATAATAGAGGTAAGGGTTGTATGGTATTTACGGAAACACTCGGCGATAATCGACCCAAGATACTCCTTACCTACAGCTTTAGCCTCAGGTAAATCTAGCATGATTTGGCGAATATTCGCACCTTTATTGAACACGAAATACTGATCAGAAGCACCTGACAACAAGTTAGCCTTGGTAGGCTCATTGATGTACGGGAAATCCTCTGGGTATATTTCGTTAAATATAACTTTACCAATGGTTGTAATAAGCATAGCTTCTTGCTGTTCAGGCGTGAAGCTTGTTTTGTTCAACGCTTTGGCAGGAATAGCTATACGTGCATGTAGAGACGCAGCACCGCGCTGGTATAAGGATACCGCTTCGTGCACAGTACGAACGATCGTCAAAGCACCATTAGCTTCTTTATTATCAGTAGTTAAATAGAAACTACCCAAGATCATATCCTGTGAAGGAGTAACAACAGGCTTACCGTCTTTTGGATTCAAAATATTACCAGAGGCCAACATTAACACACGAGCTTCTGCTTGTGCTTCTGAGGACAATGGTACGTGAACCGCCATTTGGTCACCATCAAAATCCGCATTGTATGCCGTACATACCAAAGGATGCAGCTTGATAGCGCGACCTTCAACCAAGATAGGCTCAAACGCTTGAATACCCAGTCTATGCAGTGTAGGTGCACGGTTCAACAGAACCGGGTGCTCCTTAATTACTTCTTCCAGCACATCCCAAACTTCAGGACTGACACGTTCAACTTTACGTTTAGCGCTTTTGATATTATGAGCAAGGCCTTTATTAACCAGCTCTTTCATAACAAAAGGTTTAAACAACTCAAGTGCCATTTCCTTCGGAAGACCACATTGGTACATCTTCAAGCTAGGTCCTACTACGATAACGGAACGACCGGAATAGTCAACACGTTTACCTAGCAAGTTTTGGCGGAAACGACCTTGCTTACCCTTAAGCATATGGCTAAGGGATTTCAATGGACGGTTACCCGGTCCTGTTACTGGACGACCGCGACGGCCGTTATCAATCAAAGCATCAACGGCTTCCTGAAGCATCCGTTTCTCATTTTGAACAATGATATCAGGTGCTCCCAAGTCCAACAGTCTTTTCAGACGGTTATTCCGGTTGATCACTCGACGATAAAGATCGTTCAAGTCAGAAGTCGCGAAGCGTCCTCCATCCAATTGGACCATCGGACGAAGCTCAGGAGGAATGACAGGAAGTACATCAAGAACCATCCAACCAGGCATGTTTTTCGAATTACGGAATGCTTCCATAACTTCCAATCGCTTAATGGCACGATTACGACGTTGCCCTTGAGCGGTCTTCAGCTCTTCCTTAAGCATTTCTACTTCTCTTTCGATCTCAATATCCTGAAGAAGCTTCTTAACAGCCTCAGCGCCCATGCCAGCTTGGAAGGCATAGCCGTATTTCTCACGATAGCTGCGATATTCCTTTTCAGACAACAACTGTTTCTTCTCTAACGGTGTATCTCCTGGATCCGTAACTACATAAGAAGCAAAGTAGATGATCTCCTCGAGTGAACGAGGAGACATATCCAATGCCAAGCCCATGCGACTTGGAATCCCTTTGAAGTACCAAATATGAGAAACGGGTGCAGCTAATTCGATATGACCCATGCGTTCGCGACGAACTTTTTGACGAGTTACCTCAACGCCGCAACGGTCACATACTACGCCCTTATAACGGACACGCTTATACTTACCACAGTGACATTCCCAGTCCTTTGTTGGACCAAAAATCTTTTCGCAAAACAGACCTTCCTTTTCAGGTTTTAAGGTTCTGTAGTTAATTGTTTCTGGCTTTTTTACTTCCCCGCGGGACCACGAACGTATCTTTTCTGGAGAAGCTAATCCAATTTTCATAAATTCGAAGTTGTTAACGTCCATCAAGGAGCAACCCTCCTTAAGAAGAATGTACTATATGATAAGAAAACCTCTTATCGGGGGCAGAGCCTAGCTAACATCACGTTATTCTACACCTAACTCCGTGCCTTCAAGATTGAGATTCAGCTTATCGCTTGTTACCTCATCCTCGTCGTCTGTTTCCTTCATCTCGATCTCTTGCTCGTCTCCAGACAGTATCTTAACATCCATACCTAAGCTCTGAAGTTCTTTTATCAAAACTTTAAAGGATTCCGGAACACCAGGCTCTGGAACATTCTCCCCTTTGACAATGGATTCGTACGTTTTTACACGTCCAACCACATCATCCGACTTTACAGTTAGAATTTCTTGCAGAGTATAGGCGGCGCCATAGGCCTCCAACGCCCAAACTTCCATCTCACCGAAACGCTGTCCACCAAACTGAGCTTTACCACCCAGCGGCTGCTGTGTAACAAGTGAGTAAGGACCTGTGGAACGTGCATGGATCTTATCATCAACCATGTGCGCCAGTTTAATCATATACATGACGCCAACAGTAACTTCACGCTCAAACGGTTCACCTGTACGACCATCGAACAATAATGTTTTACCATTACGCTGCATACCGGCTTCTTCCATTGCATCAAACACGTCATACTCTCGAGCACCATCAAACACTGGTGTTGCGGTATGAATACCCAAGTACTTAGCTGCCATACCTAAGTGAACTTCCAGCACCTGTCCAATGTTCATCCGGGATGGAACGCCCAGCGGGTTCAAAACAACCTGCACAGGAGTACCATCAGGCAAGAACGGCATGTCCTCTTCAGGTAAAATGCGCGCTATAACCCCTTTATTACCGTGGCGGCCCGCCATTTTGTCCCCTTCGGAAATTTTCCGTTTTTGTGCGATGTAGACACGTACCAATTGATTAACACCTGGAGGAAGCTCATCGCCATTCTCGCGCGTGAACACCTTAACGTCTACAACAATACCATCGGTACCATGTGGAACACGAAGCGATGTGTCACGAACTTCACGAGCTTTTTCGCCGAAAATAGCATGCAACAACCGTTCTTCAGCTGTAAGCTCTGTAACCCCTTTAGGCGTTACTTTACCAACTAATATATCTCCCGCACCGATCTCTGCACCCACGCGAATAATACCGCGCTCGTCCAAATTCTTCAGCGCATCTTCACCAACGTTCGGAATATCACGCGTGATTTCTTCCGGACCCAATTTAGTGTCTCTGGCTTCCGATTCGTATTCCTCGATGTGAATCGAAGTATATACATCCTCTTTAACCAGCTTCTCACTCAGCAAGATCGCATCCTCATAGTTGTAACCTTCCCAAGTCATGAAGGCAACGACTACATTGCGTCCAAGCGCCAATTCTCCCATTTCCGTGGAAGGACCGTCAGCTAGAATATCGCCGGCACGGACCTGCTCCCCTTTATGGCAAATCGGACGTTGGTTAATACAAGTACCTTGGTTGGAACGCATAAACTTATGGAGCTTGTGTTTGATCAAATCTCCATTAACCAGCTTACCATCCACTATCGCTTGACGGCGAACCCAAATTTCATTAGCCGACACTCTTTCGACTACCCCATCAACCTTGGAAACAATACACACGCCCGAGTCTTTAGCTGACTTATGCTCCATTCCGGTACCAACAAGAGGTGACTTCGGAATAAGCAAAGGTACTGCTTGACGCTGCATGTTTGAACCCATCAACGCACGGTTGGAGTCATCATTTTCAAGGAACGGAATCAATGCAGTAGCTACTGAAACGACCTGTTTAGGCGATACGTCCATATAGTCAACACGTTCTTTAGGAAGAATCAAGTTATCATCCTTGAAACGCACGATAGCCGTATCATTAGCAAGATGACCTTCTTCCGTCAGCTTCGTATTCGCTTGTGCTACAACATAATTATCTTCTTCATCTGCTGTTAGATAAGCAATTTGCTCGGTAACAATCCCAGTCTTCGGATCAACCCAACGGTACGGAGCCTCAATGAAGCCATATTCGTTGATTCTTGCGAAAGTAGACAAGGAGTTGATCAAACCAATGTTTGGACCCTCTGGGGTCTCAATAGGACACATACGGCCATAGTGAGAGTGATGCACGTCACGAACCTCAAAGCCCGCGCGTTCCCGAGTCAAACCGCCGGGTCCTAACGCTGATAAGCGTCGCTTATGCGTAAGTTCAGCCAACGGATTTGTTTGGTCCATAAATTGAGACAGCTGAGAGCTTCCGAAAAACTCCTTAATCGATGCAATTACCGGTCTAATATTAATTAACGCTTGAGGCGTAATAACATTTGCGTCTTGTATCGACATCCGCTCGCGAACTACCCGTTCCATACGAGACAAACCAATACGGAATTGATTTTGCAGCAACTCACCAACAGAACGCAATCTTCTGTTACCAAGATGGTCAATATCATCTGTATTGCCGATACCATGTAAAAGATTAATAAAATAGTTAATCGAAGCAATAATATCTGCAGGAGTAATATTCTTTACGGTTTTGTCGATTTTGCCATTAGCTATGACCTTTACGACTTTACCGTCTTCAATAGGAGAGTACACATTGATGCATTGCAGCGGTATATGTTCCAAATCACTCATACCGTTAGGAGCTGTGTATTCCTTGAAGCCCACATTCTTTTCCAAGAATGGCAGAACATCATCCAACAATCTGCGGTCCAACAATTGTCCTGCTTCAGCAATAATTTCACCTGTTTCAGGATCAATTAAAGATTCAGCTAACCGTTGGTTAAACAGACGGTTTTTGATATGCAGCTTCTTATTGATTTTGTAACGCCCTACATTCGCTAAATCATAGCGCTTCGGATCAAAGAAACGTGCCACAAGCAAGCTTCTTGCATTATCCAGTGTAGGAGGCTCGCCCGGACGCAGGCGTTCGTAAATCTCGATAAGCGCCTTATCCGTAGAATCCGTATTATCCTTATCCAAGGTATTACGGATATACTCATCGTCACCTAACAAGTCCAAAATATCCGCATCTGTCCCAAAACCCAAAGATCTTAATAGAACAGTTACAGGAATTTTACGTGTACGGTCTATCCGGACGTAAATAATATCTTTAGCATCCGTCTCTAACTCCAACCACGCGCCGCGGTTAGGAATTACAGTAGCAGTGTATGTTTTCTTACCGTTTTTATCCACTTTCGTGCTAAAATAGACGCTAGGAGAACGAACCAACTGGCTGACGATAACCCGTTCAGCACCATTGATAATAAAAGTTCCTGTTTCCGTCATCAACGGGAAGTCTCCCATAAATACTTCCTGTTCTTTGACCTCGCCAGTTTCTTTATTGATCAAGCGCACTTTCACACGAAGCGGAGCTGCGTAAGTCACATCGCGTTCCTTGGACTCATCCACTGAATACTTAGGCTCTCCTAAGCTGTAATCAATGAACTCCAATACTAAATTCCCCGTAAAATCTTGAATAGGGGAAATATCCTGAAACATTTCACGCAATCCTTCTTCCAAAAACCATTCGTACGATTTTTGTTGGATTTCGATAAGGTTTGGAACTTCCAACACCTCATGAATCCGAGCGTATGACCTGCGTTTGCGTCGACCTAATTGAACAAGATGACCCGCCAACTTTGATTCACCCCTCATGTCTACTCAATAGAACAAAATAAAAGCCTCTTTCCTGAAGCCTTCTCGAGTAAATACCGCCCAAGTGAAACTCCTTTTAGAAGCTTTTTCCAAACATCGAATTTCAGATTACCATATTTTTCTTCATACCTTGTAGGTTTTACTTAAAATTTAAACATTATACGTATAACATTTAAATTTTATTCACCCTGCCGAGAAAATAATTCTTGACATTTTAGTAAACTAAAGAGATATTACCCACTTTAATACTGACATTTTATTATAATAACACATCCGAAAAGTCAAGTCAACATTTTTTGTCATGTAATGCAATCATTTCACCGCTTTAATAATTCGATAGCCCTTATCCTTGGTAATCTCGGTTACTTTATTAAACATACTTTCCAGCTTCGCAAACGCCGATGGCGCTCCCTGCTTTTTCTGAATGACAATCCATAAAGACCCTCCCGAATTCAGCACCTCATGGGCTTGCTCGAATATACGGTGGACCGTCTCTTTACCTGCGCGGATAGGAGGATTCGTTATCACTACATCAAAACGCTCGTTTATCACAGCGCCCAGCATGTCACTTTGCAAAATCTCAACGTTACCAACTTGATTCCGCTGCGCATTCTGACGTGCCAGTTCAACTGCTCTTTCATTGATATCAACCATAGTCACTTTCCCTCGAATCGCCACTCCCGCAGCTGCGAAGCCAATAGGACCATAACCGCATCCGACATCCAGTACTTCAGCATTCTCAGGTATATCAAGGGCTTCGATCAGTACTCTAGACCCATAATCCACCCCTCGTTTTGAAAAAACGCCTGCATCCGTCACAAATGTATATTTTCGGCCGCGCAATGTTTCTTCGATTGTATGAACATTATGCGCCGTAGTCGGTTTTTGTGAATAATAGTGCTCGGACATCAACCTCATCCTCCTTGGTAGCTACCCTCCCATACTCTCCGTGAAGGCAAGGACTCCAGGCTTCACTCTCTGGACATAGGAAATATCATTGCGAACACACTCTAGTTGTACCTTTTAGTAGCACATATGATTGAGAACTTTTCGTCCCATCGGGACAAGCTTAACGTTAGCGCTTCATACATGATGGTTTCACTAACTAATCGTTTGGGTTGATACTCGAAGGTGCAGCAGTAAACGTGTCCCAATAGGACGAAAACGCCCAGGATACCCAATACCTTGGGTGAGGTACATCAGCGCTATACTTGCACCTAACTAGAGGTCAGAGCCCTTAGAACATTCCTTATAGGGTAGGTTGGGGGGGATGGTGGAAAAGAAAAAACCCCTGAAGTTTAATCTCCAAGGGGTCTGTAGATGAAAAGAAGTTATTTAACTTCTACGCCAGCGCCTGCTTCTTCAAGCTTCGCTTTAACCGCTTCTGCTTCTTCTTTACCCACTTTTTCTTTGATTGCTTTTGGCGCGCTGTCAACCAAGTCTTTTGCTTCTTTCAAGCCAAGACCTGTGATTTCGCGAACTACTTTGATAACGTTGATTTTGGAAGCGCCAGCGCTGTTCAAAATAACGTCGAATTCGGATTGCTCAGCAACTTCAGCTACAGCTGCGCCGCCGCCTGCTGCTACTGGAGCTGCAGCAGTTACGCCGAATTCTTCTTCAATTGCTTTAACAAGATCATTCAATTCCAAAATAGTCATACCTTTAATTGCTTCTAAGATTTGTTCTTTACTCATGGTATATATACCTCCGATTAATTTTTTTGTTATGAAACAGTTACCAATTGCCTATTAAGCTTCTTGAGCGCCGCCGTCTTTTTCTGCCACTGCTTTAACCGCAAGGGCGAAGTTGCGAACAGGAGCTTGAAGCACGCTGAGCAACATGGACAGCAAACCATCTCTGGATGGAAGATCAGCCAATGCCTTGATTTGGTCATAACCAACCACTTTACCTTCAACTACACCTGCTTTAACACTAAGCTTATCGTTCTTCTTAGCAAAATCTGTTAAGATTTTAGCTGGAGTTACGATATCGTCTTTACTGAATGCGATAGCCGTTGGGCCAGTCAAATACTCATCCAGTGCACTCAACTCAGCATTCGCAGTAGCACGTCTAGCCAAAGTATTCTTCAATACTTGAAACTCAACGCCTGCTTCACGCAGTTGTTTGCGAAGCTCAGTTACTTGAGCCACGTTAAGACCGCGGTAATCCGCAACAATTGTGCATGAGCTTTCTTTCAGCTTGTCAGTAACTTCACTCACTTGCTGAGATTTAATCTCAAGGGTTTTTGCGTTTGCCATTTTTTTGCACCTCCTAAGAGCTTCCGTAAGAAAGCTATCATCATAAGAAATTCAGTTTGCTTCCGCTTAGAAGCAACTTAATTAATCCAAGTCATACTTAACTCGTAAACAATTCGCCAGTGTCTCGAAACATCCGCATAATGCGAAGATGCCTTCGCAGACACTGCGAAGGCATGATGAACGATTTAATCTTTGATTTAAAGCAAAGATACCGATCTTATATCATAACACCTCGGCAGGAAATTAAGTTTGTATAAACAAACACCTGCTGTCTACGGTAAGTCATATTCATTTGTCAACTTAGATAGGTTAGCATGTGTAACTTTAAAAGTCAACCGCCAAACTTATCTAAAATTCTGAACGTTTACGCGAGCACTAGGACCCATCGTTGAGGAAACTGCGATGTTCTTAAGGTATACACCTTTAGCTGCTGCAGGTTTCGCTCTTACTAAAGCATCAACCAATGCGCGGAAGTTTTCAGCCAACTTCTCAGCATCAAAGGATACTTTACCGATTGGAGCATGGATTTGTCCAGCCTTATCCAAGCGATATTCGATTTTACCAGCCTTGATCTCTTGAACTGCTTTTGTTACATCAAATGTAACTGTACCAGCTTTAGGATTCGGCATTAAACCTTTACCACCCAAGATACGACCCAATTTACCCACTTCACTCATCATGTCGGGAGTAGCTACGCAAACATCAAAGTCGAACCAGCCTTGCTGGATCTTATTGATCATGTCTTGATCGCCTACGAAATCAGCACCAGCTGCTTCCGCTTCTCTGGCTTTGTCGCCTTTTGCGAATACAAGAACACGTTTAGTTTTACCAGTTCCGTGTGGCAATACAACAACGCCACGAACAGCTTGGTCTTGTTTTCTTGGGTCTACACCCAAACGAACTGCAACTTCAACGGTTTCGTCAAACTTTGCAGGCGCCGATTTTTTAACAAGCTCAATCGCTTCAGCCGGCTCATACACTGCTTCAGCATCGATCAGCTTGGAAGCTTCTAAATACTTTTTACCATGTTTAGGCACTTTGTTTATCCTCCTCGTGTGGTATTAGCGGAATATCCTCCCACTTAAAGTGCAACTGATACATCAGCAAAGCGATGACAGTTATCACTTGTGGCGCAACCTTTTGCAAAGCAAAGTTGGTTGTCACCTCCAGACGCCATAATCGACGTCAAGAAACGCAAGCACGGCGATTCGTATTAATCTACGATAGTTACGCCCATGCTGCGAGCCGTACCTTCGACCATACGCATTGCAGCCTCAACGGATGCAGCGTTCAGGTCAGGCATTTTTTGCTCAGCGATCTCGCGAACAGTCGCGCGATTCACAGTTGCAACTTTCTTTTTGTTAGGTTCGCCTGAACCTTTCTCAATCTTTGCAGCTACGCGGAGCAATACAGCAGCCGGTGGCGTTTTGCAAATGAAAGTGAAAGAACGATCCTCAAATACTGTAATCTCAACAGGAATAATCAAACCTGCTTGATCTGCAGTACGAGCATTAAACTCTTTACAAAAAGCCATGATGTTAACACCCGCTTGACCAAGAGCCGGACCGATTGGTGGAGCCGGATTCGCTTTTGCAGCATTAACTTGCAATTTAACAACTTTAATAACCTTCTTTGCCATTGTGTGACACCTCCTTGCATGTAGTATGACGGATTATTAGCATTTAGAGTTTCTCCACTTGATGGTAATCCAGCTCTAAAGGTGTTTCCCGCCCGAACATGTTTACAAGAACCTTCAGCTTAGCCTTGTCGACAAGAATCTCTTCGACTGACCCAACAAAATTCGCAAAAGGACCTACCATAACACGCACAGTATCTTTGATGTCGAAGTCGATCTTCGGTTTTGGTTCTTCCATGCCCATATGCTTGAGAATAGATTCTACTTCATCAGGAAGCAGAGCAGTCGGCTTAGATCCAGACCCTGTCGAACCGACAAAGCCCGTTACACCCGGTGTATTACGAACGACATACCACGAATCATCGGTTTGGATCATTTCGACCAAAACGTAACCCGGATACACCTTGCGCATAACCGTTTTTTTCTTGCCGTCCTTGTTCACAATCTCTTCTTCCATCGGAACCAAAACGCGAAAGATTTTGTCCAACATATTCATAGACTCTACGCGTTTCTCCAAGTTTGCCTTGACCTTATTCTCATACCCTGAATAGGTATGTACGACGTACCATCTTTTTTCCATTTCCATAATTAGCCACCTAACTCTCGCTTATTTAAAAATAAGACGAAGCAGCTCAGAAATCCCCAAATCAAGTACGTAGAAGTAAATGGTTACAAAGACAACCGTAAACAGAACGACTAGCGTATAGCTGATCAGTTCTTTACGACTTGGCCACTTCACCTTTTTCAATTCAGACCAGCTGTCCGTAAAAAAGGAAAATGTGTTCTTCATTCTAGCTAAAAAGGACACAACTACACCTCCAAAGACTACCTAGTTTCGCGATGAGCGGTATGTTCATTGCAAAACTTGCAAAACTTCTTCAACTCCATGCGGTCTGGATTGTTGCGCTTATTTTTATTGGACGTATAGTTTCTTTGCTTGCAGTTCGTGCACGCTAACGTGATTATAACCCGCATGATGTACACCTCCTACGGACCAGCCTCGTATTTTGAAAACCTTAAACGATCAGCAAAAAAACGCCTCAAATTTTAGGGCTACCTGAATACTTTAGCATAGCACCAATTTCATGTCAAGATAATCCTAGTAACATAACCGCTCATCTGCATGATCTAACAGATTCTAGTATTAACGCTAAGAGGAAAGGATAAACTATATACAAAAAATAAAGCACCCCCGCTTCGCGCGAAAGGTGCTGTCTATGCGTCCCTTACTTCCAAATACCGCTCTAACTTTCGCTTGACTCGCTGCAGAGCATTATCAATCGACTTCACATGGCGGTCTAAGTCGACCGCAATTTCCTGATAGGAACGGCCATCTAAATAAAGCATAAGAACCCTGCGTTCAAGGTCGCTTAGGATCTCACCCATTTTATCTTCCAAACCGCTAAACTCTTCTTGATTAATTATCAATTCTTCAGGATCCGTTACACGAGAACCACAAATGACATCAAGCAAGGTACGGTCAGAATCTTCATCATAAATAGGCTTGTCCAGCGATACATAAGAATTAAGAGGTATATGCTTCTGCCGCGTTGCGGTTTTAATAGCTGTTATGATCTGACGGGTGATACACAGTTCTGCAAAAGCTTTAAAGGAAGCGAGCTTGTCTCCACGAAAATCGCGAATAGATTTATATAATCCTATCATACCTTCTTGCACGATATCTTCCCTATCAGCACCTATTAGAAAATAGGAGCGTGCTTTGGCTCGGACAAAGTTTTTGTACTTGTTAATCAAATACTCCAATGCGTCACTTTCGCCATCGCGGACCGCCTCGACAATATCTTCATCTGCCTTGAGGTCATATTCATGCATTCTCAATTCTTTGAGGTCGACACTCACCAATAATCCCTCCGGCCCTGGCAAGACTGCGAATAACTATACCTATGTTCTACTTGAAAGATAGAATCAGTATACATTATGTAATCTAACATCGTCAACCAAATTCACACTAGTAAAACCTTGTAATACCTACTATTTCTGGCCTCTGCGCCACTTTTCGAACAAGTCTTTCATCTCGCTGCTAAGCTTACTGTCGAATGTATTTCTCTTAGATGGGGAGTCCTCACGGATCTTTTGCTGAATCTCCCGCCGCGATAGCCTTATCTTTACCAACAATTCACTCGCTGGGACGCGAAAAGCACCTTTACCAAATATTACATGCTGCTCCGTCATATCTGAAGTCGCCACATAAATCTGCTTCCGACGCCCGATATGTTCAGTAACCAAGCGCTCAATCAGCTCATCAGCGGTTTCTTTCTCCTTCGTATAATAAATGCGCAGCTTCCTCTGCACATACTTGCCCCCCAAACCAGGAACATAGTAGGCATCGAAAACGAGAAGCACCTTTACCCCAGAGAAAGACTGGTATTCTGCTAACTGCTCAATGAGGCGGTCCCGCGCTTCTTCTAAGCTGATTTCTTTTAACTTCTGTAGCTCCGGCCAGGCGCCGATAATGTTATAGCCGTCTACAATAAGTATTTCTTGAATCATCCCGGAAACACCATCTATTTCTTAGACAAGCGCTGACGGACCACTTCATACATCAACACGGACGCCGCCACGGATGCATTCAATGAATTGACATGTCCAAACATAGGCAGCTTCAGTAAAAAGTCGCATTTTTCCTTAATCAACCTACCCATGCCTTTCTGTTCATTCCCTATAACCAGCGCCAACGGCATATTAAGGTTTGTTTGATACACTGGCTGCTGAGCCGCTACATCTGCTCCTGCTATCCAGACCCCCCGCTCTTTCAGTAGTTCAATCGTCTGCGCCAGATTCGTCACCCGCGCCACTGCCACATATTCCACAGCGCCTGCTGATGTCTTGGATACCGTAGCGGTCAACCCAACCGATCTGCGTTTGGGAATAATGACTCCATGAACCCCAGTACAGTCAGCCGTTCTGAGAATCGAGCCAAGGTTGTGCGGATCTTCAATCTCGTCCAGAATAAGGATGAACGGCTCTTCATTCCTACTTTGGGCGATTGCCAATATGTCCTCTACTTCCACATAATCATAAGCCGCCACTTGGGCAACTACCCCTTGATGCTGAATATTATCCACCATTTGATCCAGCTTCCGCTTATCCGCAAATTGGACAATGACACCATTTTGCTTGGCTTCTGCAACGATGGGTTGAGTCAGCTGCTTTTGTGCATTTTCGGCAATCCAAATTTTATTGATCGTTCTTCCAGACCGAAGTGCTTCCAGTACGGAATGCTTCCCCGCTAGAAATTCTAATTCTTCCTCCATTATCGTTCTCTCCTTTTATAACTGCTTCCAACCTATTTCAAACTATACTCCTCATAATCGCTCGTTTGATTCTATAGATTATTCTCGCTCCAAAGATAGCATCATCAAATACTGAAGCCTCTCCAGCTGTTTAGTGTAATACAAGAAACCGATCAAGCATTCAAAGGCCGTGCTGTGCCGATATTCTAAAATATCGGCATTTTTAGCCGAGGTACCCGATTTTGCATTACGCCCCCGCTTCACGATATCCGTCTCTTCATCCGTTAAATGGGGCATCCATCGCTTTAGCGATTTGGCTTGCGCTTTGGCCGATACATATTGTGTAGATAAACGGTGTAAATGGTCGGGCCGGTGATTGGTCTGGGATATTACGTATTGACGAATAAATACCTCGTAAACCGCATCACCGATATAAGCAAGTACTATCGGGTTTAGCAGCTTGGGCTCTTTTGCTGGAGGAAAGGAAAAGAGGTCAGAGTTCAAAGAAAATGGCTCACTCATTAATTTCTCCGCCAGCGGATACCCTGTGGTGTATCCTCCAAAATAATTCCCCGCTCTGTCAGCAAATCACGAATTTCATCGGCACGAGCCCAATTCTTCGTTTTACGCGCTTCCGTCCGGTCTATAATCAACTGCTCGATCTCCTCATCAAGCAGCCCTTCTTCCACATGAACTAGTATGCCCAGGATACGGTCCATGGCTTCGAACTGTTCTAACAATAGCTCAAGTGAGCTGCTAGTAACAACCTCTTGCTGCAAGTAAAGATTCGATGCATTGACCAACTCATACACCGCTGTAACAGCATCAGGCGTATTGAAGTCATCATTCATCTTGGCTTCGAATTGATCCCTAATCTCTACTACAGCTTCTGTCACTTCTTTAGCGGTATCACCGTCTTCAGCTGCGGACAAGCGATGTTTAATATTAGCCAAGCAATTTTCAATACGAGCCAAGCCATTCTTGGCTTGCTCGATCGTATCATTGCTAAAGTTCAACGGATTGCGGTAATGAGCAGACAGCATAAAATAGCGAATGAGCTGCGGACTGAGCGATTGCAGCAGCTGGTTCACATTAACGCCGTTCCCCTGTGACTTAGACATCTTTTCATTATCGATGTTGATATATCCGTTATGCATCCAGTAATTAGCCATCGGATGTCCAGTTAAACATTCGGACTGAGCTATTTCGCATTCGTGATGAGGAAATTGAAGATCCTGTCCACCGCCATGAATATCAATGGTATCTCCTAAATATTTGCGAACCATTGCAGAACATTCAATATGCCAGCCAGGTCTGCCTTCGCCCCAAGGACTGGACCATGATATTTCGCCAGGCTTAGCTCCTTTCCAGAGCACAAAGTCCTGAGGGTTCTCCTTTCGATCATCAACCTCAACGCGAATTCCGAACTGCAGCTCTTCTAGATTTTGTTGAGACAGCTTGCCGTAATCCGCAAATTTGGTTGTACGGAAATAGACATCGCCGCCTTTCTCATAGGCGTAGTCCTTCTCTGCAAGCCCTTCGATGAAGGCAATAATTTCATCGATATTTTCCGTTACTCGTGGATTCAAGGTTGCTTTGTGAACGCCTAAGCCTTCCGTATCCTCGTAAAACTTCCGAATAAACAAATCCGCCACTTCAGGCACTGTCAGTTCCATCTGAGCTGCTTTTTTGATCAATTTATCGTCGACATCAGTGAAATTCACTACGTAGTTAACTTCATAACCAGTCGATTCCAGATACCGTCTTACCACATCAAAAAAAATCATAGGACGGGCATTGCCGATATGAATATAATCATAAACGGTTGGACCGCATACATACATTTTTACTTTTCCAGGCTCAATTGTCTTAAATGTTTCCTTCGTTCTGGATAGCGTATTATAAATTTTTAGCGTCATGCTCTTGGCTACCTCCACTTTTGGATTTTATAGCTGCCACTTCTATTTTCAGTTCCTCAATCTGCTCCTGCAATTGACGGAACATATCTATTACAGGGTCGGGTAAGTTATTATGATCCAACCGGCCTACACGAACACCGTCACGTTTCACCACTCGTCCGGGAATTCCTACGACCGTGCTGTTCTGAGGCACCTCGCTAAGAACTACTGCATTCGAACCGATCCGGGAATTATCACCGACGGTAAAGGATCCAAGCACTTTGGCCCCAGATGCAATAACCACGTTGCTGCCGATCGTTGGATGACGCTTGCCCTTCTCCTTACCTGTTCCTCCTAAAGTGACGCCCTGGTACAAAACAACATCATCACCAATTTCGCAAGTTTCACCAATGATGACCCCCATTCCATGGTCAATGAAAAAGCGCCTACCAATAATCGCACCTGGATGAATCTCGATGCCGGTCATAAAGCGGCTAATTTGCGAAGTGATCCGCGCAGTTGTATACCACCGATTCTGATATAAACAATGAGCCACTCGGTGCGCCCAGAGGGCGTGTAAACCGGAATAAGTGAACACCACTTCAAACCAGCTCCGCGCGGCGGGATCATTCTCAAATATAGTAGCGATATCTTCTCTCATGTGCTTGAACAAGACAGCTCACCTGCTTCCTACTTTCTTTCCTTTTCATAAGGCAAAGATGTTGCAAACAAATAGAAAAGCCCCCACAGCCATAAAGGCTGCAGAGGCGAAAAGTCGCGGTTCCACTCTGCTTGGACATGCAGCTATATGCATGCTATGTCCATCTTGTGCGTTCGTAACGTGAACGAATTCGGTAAGACTACCTTGCTGTATGCTTTGCGAACAAAGCCATATAGCAGCTCGTCAATACGGCTCCCAGGTGCATTTCCAATTAGGAGGGAATGGACAGCTCTCAGCTTGGGGTCACTGTTGTAACTCCCGACTATCCTCTCTGTGAAACCCAATAACAATTGTACTCTCCTGCTCTACGCCACGATCCATATATTTGCTTCAAGAACCTTCGGTTCTAAATTTTACTTTCTTAATCTTATATGAAAATCAAATGGTTTACAATAATTTATTCAGTCTGGATATCACTTTAGCTTTACCAAGCAAGAAAACCGTCATATTCAGATCGGGACCATGTGTCTGACCGGTGAGGGCAACACGAATGGTCATAAACAACTGCTTACCTTTGAACCCGGTAGCTTTCTGCACCGCTTTTAGCATAGCAGGAATGTTCTCTACCGCGAATGATTCAGCTTGCGCCACTTCATTAAGAAAGCCCTGCAGCACTACTGGAACATGCTCTTCCGTTAACAAAGCCTTCGCTTCTTCCTCCTCATAGGAGACATCCTCTTGGAAAAATAACGCAGACAACGGAACAATCTCGGCAGCGTATTGCATTCTTTCCTGGTTCAGCCCAATTAGTCGAGTGACCCATTCCTGCTGCTCAGCTCCAAGCTCCTCTGGAATGAGCCCAGCTTTCTGCAGATGCGGTAAAGACAGCTCCACAACACGGGATAGCTCAGCCTTTTTCAAATAATGATTATTCATCCAATTAAGTTTATCCATGTCGAATACAGCCGGACTCTTGGAAACCCGATCCAGATCAAATTGCTCAATCAGCTCTTCCTTGGTGAAAATCTCTTCTTCGCCCTTTGGCGACCAGCCCAACAGCACAATGAAGTTCAGCACTGCTTCAGGTAAATAGCCCAGTTCTTTATACTGCTGAATAAATTGTATGATGGACTCATCGCGTTTACTCATCTTTTTACGGTCCGGATTCAATATTAGCGATAAATGCGCAAACTCTGGAATAGGCAGCCCTAGAGCTTCATACATCATGATTTGTCTCGGTGTATTGGACAGATGCTCCTCACCGCGAATAACCAGGTTGATTTTCATCAAATGATCATCCAGAATAACGGCAAAATTGTACGTAGGAATCCCGTCTGGACGTACGATGATAAAGTCTCCGATTCCATTGGACTCAAATTCAACATGCTCACGAATCCGATCATCAAAAGCAATAACCCGGTTTTCCGTTACACGGAACCGAATGGAAGGCTTGCGACCTTCCGCTTTGTACTTTTCCAGCAGGTCGGGTTGAATCTGTCTACATTTGCCGGAATATCGAGGCATTTCACCTTTTGCTTCCTGCTCGGCGCGCTCTTGCTCCAAATCTGCTTCTGAGCAATAGCAATAATAGGCATCGCCATTTTGTAGCAGTTGATCCACAAAGGGCTGGTACAGGTCCAGTCTTTCTGTTTGACGATAAGGGGCGTAAGGCCCGCCTACATCAACACTCTCATCCCAGTTCAAGCCGAGCCAGTTCAAGCCTTCCAGCTGGTTTCCGATTCCTGACTCTACATGGCGCGTTTGATCGGTATCTTCAAAACGGATAATAAACTGCCCTGCATGCTTGCGGGCGATCAAATAATCGAATAATGCCGTACGTGCGCCGCCAATATGTAAATGTCCTGTGGGGCTTGGCGCATATCTTACACGCATTTGACCTGACATACTGCTTGCTCCCCTCTAATTTAAACTACCTTTTTTAATAAACCGTAAACTAAATATTCTTGTTATGATAGCACATCTTGGATTAAACAAACAACCGATTGTGCAGCTATTCCTTCACCACGGCCAGCAAATCCCAGCTGTTCCGTTGTTGTAGCCTTTACATTAACCTGAGAAGGCGCTGCCTCCAATGCTTCCGCAATCCGCTGTACTATCGCTGGAATATAAGGAGCCATCTTTGGCTTCTGCGCGATTATCGTGGAATCGATGTTACCTAGCTTATAACCCGCTTCTTTCGCAAGCTTCCAAACATCCAGCAGCAGCTGATAGCTGTCTGCATCCTTAAAGGCTTGATCAGTGTCGGGAAAGTGTTTGCCGATATCCCCCATGCCTAATGCCCCAAGGATCGCATCGCTGACTGCATGCAGAAGTACATCCGCATCGGAGTGACCTAGAAGACCCTTTTCATAAGGTATGTCGACACCTCCAATAATGCACTTTCTTCCTTCCACCAGTTGATGCACATCAAAGCCCTGTCCTACTCGAATCATTGTCATCTCTCTCCCCTTACATTCTGAATAATCCACTCTGCCCAAGGTAAATCCTCCGGCGTTGTTATTTTAATATTATAATAATCGGACTCCACCACTTGCACCGGTGTTCCGATCCGCTCGACCAGCATGGCATCATCCGTTCCTGTGAAGCCATCTTTCTTGGCTTGTACATAGGCAAGTTTGAGCAATGAAAGACGAAAAGCTTGTGGGGTTTGAATAGCCCACAAGCTGCGCCGGTCTGGCGTAGACTCAATCGTTCCTTCGTTGTTGACAATCTTGATCGTGTCCTTAACCGGAACCGCAAGAACAGCAGCTTCCGCCTCTATCGCTTTGCACCAGCATGCCAGAACATGCTCCTTCGAAGCGAAAGGGCGGACGCCGTCGTGTACCATAACCCATTCAACATCGGGATCCAGTGCTTCAAGCCCTTTGTAAACAGAGTCTTGTCTCTCCTTGCCACCGGATACAATGTGTTGCACTTTGCTTAACGCAAACTGCTCGATGTAACCTCTGCAGCGTTCCACATCGTCTGCACCAGTCACCAATACAACTGTATCCACCTGTTCGATCCGCTGAAACAATGTCAATGTATGTACAAGAATGGGTTTCCCACTTAATTGCAAATATTGTTTGCTTTCCTCTGTCCTCATTCGCGAGCCCTTCCCCGCGGCTACAACGACTACTGCCAATTTCCCCATTGCATCCCCACCTACCAGTTACCATCTACGCACGATCTGACTAGTGCGTTCACTCCTCTTATCATATACGTTTTAGAGAGCTTTTTCCAATAGTTTCGGTTTGGCGAAGATCATCCGACCTGCAGATGTCTGCAGCACACTAGTAACCAGTACATCCAGAGTGGTGCCGATAAAGTCACGCCCTCCTTCAACAACTATCATAGTCCCGTCATCCAGATAAGCAACGCCTTGTCCATGCTCCTTACCATCCTTGATGACCTGCACTAGTATTTCCTCGCCAGGCAGTACGACAGGCTTAACCGCATTTGCCAGATCATTAATGTTCAGGACAGACACGCCTTGAAGTTCACACACTTTATTTAAATTAAAGTCGTTCGTGATTACTTTACCTTGCAGCACTTTGGCTAGCTTCACCAGCTTGCTGTCCACTTCAGAAATTTCTTCAAAATCACCCTCGTAAATCAAAACCTTAACATCCAGCTCTTTTTGGATTTTATTAAGTATATCCAGCCCCCGACGTCCTCGGTTTCGCTTCAACAAATCGGATGAATCCGCAATATGCTGCAATTCCTCCAGTACAAATTCGGGAATAACCAGTGTGCCTTCGATAAATCCCGTTTTACAAATATCTGCAATGCGACCGTCAATAATCACGCTAGTATCCAAAATTTTATGCTCTTCAAACCCTTTTACTTCACCTGATGCCCCCCGCTCTTTGGATGAACGTGTTTTTGTCAGAAGTACAATAAACTCTTCTTTTTTTGCATAGCCCAAACGGAACCCTACAATACCGAGCATTGCCGTAAAAATAACATGCAGAAAGGGCGAGAATAACCCGGCTTGTCCGAATGGGGTTAAAAGCATTACTGCCAACATCAATCCGATTGACATTCCTCCCGTACCTGCTAGAAGGTCAGTAATGGGGACATGAGCGACTTTCTCTTCTCCCCTCTCCATCCATTTAAATCCATAGTTAACCACCCAAGAGCTGAGCGTATAAAAGAGAACCACGCCGAGTAGCATTAGCCAATAAGCTTGGCCTACAACCTCTTTCACACCAAAAACCGTTTCTATGAAATTAAAAAATGGTCGACCGACGGTATCACTCCACCCATAACCTAACACGCCTCCAATAACTGCAAAAAAACTTTGAAACCATCTTTTCATCATAGAATCACCTCCATACCTTCAATTATAAAATTCGATTCGTTACAATTATGAACCAAATCTTTCCTGCCTAATCGTCAGTTTTGAAGAAAATGCAAAAAAAGCACTCATTTTCCTCTAAAGGAAAATAAATGCTTTTCATTTTCGCCTAAAACTATAAATAAGTTTAGATTAGAGTAACCTCTACAATGGGGTCGTTTCCGACTTCACTTCATCTATGGACTTATTCTTTCTTTTACGTCTTGTAAAGAGTCGTTCAACGTTTTTTTTTAAGCCGTACAGCGCATAAAGAAGCAGCGGTACAAAAATCATTTTGGATAATGTCCCTGGAAACTGAACCGCAACTACAACCGCAATAACAACAACGATCGGTGTAATCCAGATAGCAGCTTTCGGAATCCCTATTTTTTTGAAGTTAGGATACTTCACAGTGCTTACCATCAAATACGATAACAGTAAGGTGCTAAGAACCAATACAAATGTATTCAATTCCTTCTGGAATAACGCAAGTGTACATAATACACCGCCAGCTGCCGGTATAGGTAGACCGATGAAGTAGCCTGGAGTTCCAGCCACAACATTAAATCTAGCCAAACGAAGCGCGCCGCAAATCGGGAAAATTGCGGTTACAATCCACGCAGCGGCTGCATTAAGCTCTGTAAAAGCAACCACATACATAATAAAAGCTGGTGCTACACCAAAAGAGATAACATCGGATAAAGAATCCAGTTCTTTACCAAACTCACTTTGGACGTTCAGAGCACGCGCCACACTACCATCCAATCCGTCCAACAACATAGCCACGATAACCATAATAGCTGCAAGCTCGGGCTTGTTATTAAAAACGAGAATGATCGAAATAATTCCCAAAAACAAGTTCCCTACAGTAAAAAGATTGGGAAGAGATTTAGTTAGCATTATTTGTCCACCTCTGGTTTACTTTACCCTAATAACTCTTATTATATTAGGATACCATCTGATTGTATGCAAGTTAAATATGTCTGTCAATGAGTACTTGATCTTGAATTCGTTTTAAACCCTCTTTTATTGTTCTTGCACGAACCTCACCAATCCCATCAACTTCATCCAATTCATCAATTGTAGCCATCATTAGATGCGGGAGTCTACCGAATTTTTCCACTAAATTGTGAATAATTACTGCAGGAAGACGAGGAATTTTATTCAACACCCGATACCCTCTTGGAGATACTGTTTCTTCAGAACTGTTATTGGTATGTTGATAGCCAAGCAGCCTGGCAATATGGTAATGATCAAGAATTTCTTCTGCTGCTAAACGTTTGAGACTATTCGTCATATCCTTGATTCTATCATCATTTTGTTCTTTTACATAGTCTTTTAGCAAAAGTTGAACTTCCATCTCGGTATTACCGATTAATTCTTCCAGCTGCATACTGATGAGGCGCCCTTCTGTGCCCAATTCGTTGATGTAGCGCTTTATTTCGGCATTAACACGCAGCACCATTTCTACACGTTGTATGACGTTAGTTACATCATGTAAAGCAACTAGTTCTTCAAATTCAGATGCTCCTAAATTGGTTACAGCTTGATCCAACACCGACTTATAACGTTCCAGCGTTTGAATGGCTTGATTCGCTTTGGTAAGAATGACACCTATATCTTTTAGACTGTATCGAAGGTTTCCCTGATATAACGTAATCACATTACGCCTTTGCGAGATGGACACCACGAGCTTGGAGGTTTGTTTGGCAACCCGTTCGGCTGTCCGATGCCGGATCCCTGTTTCCGAAGACGAAATGGATGAATCAGGAATAAGCTGAGTGTTAGCATAAAGAATTCGTCTCACATCTTCACTTAAGATGATCGCGCCATCCATTTTGGCCAACTCATACAAGTAATTAGGAGAGAAATCGCAATTAATGGAAAAGCCTCCATCCACGACCTCCATTACTTCCGGGCTGTAGCCGACTACGATTAAAGCCCCGGTTTTGGCCCGCAGAACATTCTCCAATCCGTCTCGGAAAGGAGTACCTGGCGCTACCATTTGCAGCAACTGACTCATAACGTCTCGTTTTATTTCTTCCTTGCTCATGTTGTCCCCTCCATATCCCCCACCCAAACCCTCGTTACTTCTCACCCAAACCCTCCCCACCCGGGAGGGCCCCAAGGGCTTCACCCTTTGGACACATGTTTGAGAAATGAGATTCGGTAGGCATTCTTTCACGCTTTTCGTGGTACTTCCCCACCCAAACCCTCCCCGCCGGGATGGCCCCAAGGGCTCCGCCTTCTGGACTCCCGTATGGTGAAGGAGTTCGGCAGGTGTTCTTACACGCTTTTCATGGTACTCCCCACCCCACCCTCCCCGCCGGGAGGGTCCCAAGGGCTCCGCCCTCTGAACACCCGTAGTAGGGAAGGATTTTCGATAGATGTTCTTACACGCTTTCGTCCCTGCGGGACACGCTTTACATTGATGCTCTTAGTTATGTAAAGTCATTTTCAAAAGTATATTTACATCAACTTTCATCAAACCATAACCATATGAATTACCCCAACGCAGCTTTCAAAGCTTCCGAAACTGTGCTGACGCCGATAATTTCGATGGAAGACGGGGGAGTCCAGCCCTTGAGGCTTTTTTCTGGAAGGATAACACGACGAAAACCGAGCTTTTCTGCTTCTTTCACCCTTTGATCTACCCTAGAAACACCACGAACTTCACCCGTCAATCCTACCTCCCCAAATACCACATCATAGGGCTGTGTAGGCTGCTCCCTTAAACTAGAAGCAATGCTGACTGCTATTGCCAAATCAACAGCTGGTTCATCGAGCTTAACCCCACCTGCTACGTTCACGTAGGCATCCTGGTTTTGCAAAAACATACCCAAACGTTTCTCCAATACCGCAATAATTAAAGCCAATCGGTTATGGTCAATTCCCGTAGCCATCCGCCGCGGGGAAGGAAAATTAGTAGTAGTAACAAGAGCCTGCAGCTCCACAAGTACAGTTCTTGTTCCCTCCAAGCTTGCGACTACCGTAGAACCTGACACACCGAGCGGACGCTCCGACAAAAATAGCTCAGAAGGATTATTTACTTCAACTAATCCGCCTTCCTGCATTTCAAAGATTCCGATCTCGTTCGTTGCGCCGAACCGGTTCTTAACAGCTCTCAATAGCCTGTAGGACTGGTGTCTTTCTCCTTCGAAATATAGGACACAATCCACCATATGTTCTAGCATCCTTGGACCCGCAATGGCACCTTCTTTAGTAACATGACCAACCAACACCGTTGCAATACCTTTAATTTTGGCAATTCGCATAAAATGACCTGTGCACTCCCTGACTTGGGATACACTGCCCGGTGCCGACGAAATAGCTGGATGGTAAACGGTTTGGATCGAGTCGATAACGATAAAATCAGGTTGAACCTCTTCAATCGCAGCCTCAATCTGCTCCAAGTTGGTTTCACACAGCACATAGAGCAGCTCCGATGTTGCATTCAAACGATCCGCGCGCAGCTTGGTTTGTCGGACTGATTCCTCACCTGAAATGTATAATACTTTTTTATTGCTCTGCGTTAAATCAAAGGATGTTTGCAGCAGCAATGTAGATTTCCCAATACCTGGGTCCCCCCCTACTAAAAGCAAAGAACCAGGAACGAGTCCACCGCCGAGCACACGATTTAATTCTTTATTCCGTGTTTGAATTCGCTGCTCTTCCGTACCTTTAATATTTATGATGGAAATAGGCTTTTCTTTCGTCCGTAAAAGAGAAGATTGCATCCCCTGTGTCTTCGTAACTGTCTCCAGTTCCTCAACAAATGTGTTCCAGGCCTGACAGCCCGGGCATTTGCCTAGCCATTTGGGAGAATCAAATCCGCATTCCGAGCAGAAAAACTTCGTTTTTTGCTTAGCCATTCCAAACTCTCCCAGCTGTATATTCACTCCGAATCTTAACGCGTGCCTACAAAGTTTACCATTTTGCAGCTGCAATGAAAACCCTTCTCCTTGAATATGGAAAAAAAAGCATCCTATGGCCTAATGCCATAGAATGCTTTCATTTGTTCTTTAGTTAAGTTAAGGACTAGTGACTCCTTGACTGCGATCTACAGTCAAAGCTCCTTCGTGCTCATCAATCGTTAATGTATCCCCTTTGGTAATCATGCCGCGAAGCAATTCCTCAGACAGCCGATCTTCGATATGCTTCTGAATGGCTCTGCGCAACGGCCTTGCTCCATAGGTAGGATCGAATCCTTCCTTGGCCAAAAAGGCTTTAGCTTTATCGGTTAGAATAAAGTCAACATCTTGCTCTTTCAACCGTTTGCGGAGATCATCTGCCATCAAGGTTACGATCTGAGCGATATGAGCCTCTTCCAAGGAATGAAATACAATTATTTCATCAATCCGGTTCAAAAACTCCGGACGGAAGCTCTTTTTAAGCTCACTCATTACTTTATCTTTCATATTACCGTAATCTTTCCCTGCATCCTGAACAGCCGTGAAACCTAACGAGGAATTTTTCCTAATCATGTCCGCGCCTACGTTAGAAGTCATAATGATAAGTGTGTTACGGAAATCCACCGTGCGGCCTTTGGAATCGGTCAACCGTCCATCTTCCAAAACCTGCAGCAGGATATTGAACACCTCTGGATGTGCTTTCTCAATCTCATCTAACAAGACTACAGAATATGGCTTGCGACGAACCTTTTCAGTAAGCTGTCCGCCTTCTTCGTAACCAACATATCCCGGTGGAGCCCCTACTAGACGAGAGGTTGAGTGTTTCTCCATATACTCAGACATATCGATACGAATAACCGCATTGTCATCACCAAACAGCGACTCCGCCAAAGCGCGTGCTAATTCAGTTTTACCGACCCCGGTAGGCCCGAGGAAGATAAAGGAGCCTATAGGCCGCTTAGGATCTTTAAGTCCTGCTCTCGCACGACGAATAGCACGGCTTACTGCTTTCACAGCTTCTTCCTGACCAATAACTCGATCATGCAAGATCTCTTCCATTTTAAGCAAACGCGCCGTCTCTTCTTCAGCCAGCTTAACTACCGGTATGCCAGTCCAGCTTGCTACAACCTGAGCTATATCTTCAGGGGTAACTTCAGAATCCGTGCGACCTTGTTTTTCTTTCCATTCGTTCTTGGTGGTATCCAGCTCTTCACGCAGCTTTTGCTCCGTGTCCCGCAATGATGCCGCCTTCTCAAATTCTTGACTTTGAACGGCCGAGTCCTTCTCTTTGCGGATATCCTCTAGCTTATTCTCAAGCTTTTTCAAATCAGGCGGAACCGTATAAGAGCGAAGTCTTACCTTAGAGCTCGCCTCATCAATCAGGTCGATTGCTTTATCCGGCAAGAACCGGTCCGTAATGTAACGGTCTGACAATTTTACCGCTTGCTCTATAGCTTCGTCCGTTATTTTTACCCGGTGATGCGCTTCATAGCGGTCACGCAACCCGTGTAGGATTTGAATTGCCTCTTCTGGAGAGGGTTGATCCACTGTAATTGGTTGGAATCGTCTTTCCAGTGCCGCATCTTTTTCAATATATTTTCGATATTCATCTAATGTTGTAGCACCTATACATTGAAGCTCGCCTCTAGCTAGAGCCGGCTTTAGGATGTTTGAAGCATCGATTGCGCCTTCAGCTCCACCTGCTCCAATCAATGTATGCAGCTCATCAATGAACAGTATGATATTACCGGCTTGACGGATTTCATCCATAATCTTTTTGAGACGATCCTCAAATTCACCACGGTATTTGGTTCCTGCCACAACAGATCCCATATCCAAAGTCATAACCCGTTTATCACGTAATGTTTCAGGTATTTCATTATTAATGATTTTTTGCGCTAAACCTTCAGCAATCGCTGTTTTACCAACACCCGGCTCACCAATTAATACCGGATTATTTTTGGTTCTGCGGCTTAATACCTGAATAACACGCTCAATTTCTTTACTGCGGCCAATAACTGGGTCTAAATTTCCATCTTTAGCGTAAGAAGTCAAATCTCGAGCCAATCCGTCAAGGGTTGGTGTGTTTACATTAGCGTTATTACCGTGGTTAGTTGATACAACTTCACTACTACCTAGCAGCTGCAAAACTTGTTGACGCGCTTTATTTAAACTAACACCAAGATTATTCAATACACGAGCAGCAACGCCTTCACCTTCGCGAATCAATCCAAGCAAAATATGCTCTGTTCCAACGTACGTATGGCCTAATTTACGAGCCTCATCCATCGAAAGCTCGATAACCTTCTTAGCTCGGGGAGTGTAGGCAATGTTGGTGGGCTGTTCTTGCCCTCGACCGATAAGTGCCTCCACTTCGTCTTGGATCTTCTCCAAACCTAAACCGAGAGCTATAAGAGCTTTAGCAGCAATACCGTCACCTTCACGAATTAAACCCAATAAAATATGCTCAGTTCCAATATTATTATGACCTAAACGAACGGCTTCTTCCTGTGCCAAGGACAATACTTTTTGCGCACGTTCCGTGAATCTTCCAAACATCATGCGTAACACCTCCATAAAGAATAAAATTATCGAAGCACGTTTGACTTTAAATGAGCAATCATACGATGCTGTTATCTACTCAGATGTAAACTTCTCTCGAATGAGTTGCGCCCTTCTTATGTCTCTTTCTTCAGCGGTTAGCTTTTCTCCTGCATACTGCTGTAAAAAACCAGGTTGGGTCATCACCATCAACTCATTCATAACTTGTATGGGAACATTCTTTATAATACCCAGATCGATACCTAACCGTACATCAGACAGCCGCTGAGCCGCTTCCTTGGAATCCATTATAGCCGCATATGACATGATTCCAAATGACCTGCTAACACGATCCAGAAGCTTGGGCCTTGTCTCGAGCTGCAGCTTCTCGCGTGCTGCCCGCTCATGCTCGATAATTTGCCGGACCACTCCATATAAATTATCGATGATCTCCTGCTCGGATTGTCCTAATGTAATCTGATTAGAAATTTGAAACAGGTTGCCTAAAGCTTCACTACCTTCGCCATACAAACCTCTAACCGCTAATCCTACTTGAGTTATTGCTGATAAAATACGATTAATTTGTTGGGTTAATACTAAGGCTGGCAGATGAATCATTACTGAAGCTCTAATCCCCGTACCTACATTTGTAGGGCAGCTGGTCAAATACCCCCGTTTTTCGTCAAACGCATAATCCAGCTGTGTTTCAAACAAGTCATCAATTTGGCTTGCAAGGTCCCAAGCTTCATTAATCTGAAAACCAGGACACAAGCATTGTATTCGCAAATGATCCTCTTCATTCACCATAATGCTAATGGATTCATTATCGCTTAATATTACCGCACCATTACGAGACTCATTAGCTAATGCAGGACTGATTAAATGTTTCTCTACAAGCACACGTTTTTCGAGTTCATCCAACTCATCGAGTGACAGCAAAGAAAAGTTACTAATGGTGCTGAGTTCTTCATTCCCCATTATTCCGGATACCTTCTCAAACACCTCATGGGATTGCGGGCTAGAAGAAAGCATCGGAAATGGGTATGACTGTATATTTCTTGCGATACGGATTCTAGTGCTGATAACGATATCCGAATCAGGTCCCTCACTCTTCATCCAGTCACTCAAAGCATGTTGTGTAAAACGATTCGTATTCGACGTCATAAGTTTCCTCCTTGCCCTAAGAAACCTCTATCTTAAATATACTTACCCTATGAACGGCTGCAATTCAAAGAGATTCAACAAAACTAACCTTCAGCAACCTTTTTCTCAAGCTGACGGATCTCATCTCGAAGTTTTGCTGCTTCTTCAAACTCTTCACCTTGAATTCGCAGCAAGAGCTCCTTTTTCAAGGTCTCGATTTCCCTCTTATGTTGTATTAACCCACCTGAGCGTTTAGGAACCTTGCCCGTGTGAAATGTATTTCCGTGAACCCTTTTAAACAAAGGATCCAGCTTATCTTCAAAATGCTTATAACATGAGCTGCAGCCAAAACGGCCCACTTTGCTGAACTGACTATAAGTAAGCCCGCATTGCTCACAGCGACCTGGCTGCGATTTTGGTGTAAGAGTACCATGTGAGGGATCGAAATCCAGCAGCCCTGACAATAAATTATGAATAGAAAAGCCATTCGGTGTACCTGGAATTAGTTCACCCTTCTCTCGGGCGCATGATTCACAGATGTGAAATTCCGTCTTTTCACCATTTAAAATTTTCGTGAAATGAAGCGTTGCTTGCTTCTTTCCACATTCCTGACATAGCATAGACATTCCCTCCTTATTTACTCAACAAGGATATTAGCATAGCTTTAAGTATTCTGGCTCGAATCTCATCCCTCAATGGAAGCTTCAAAAACAGCACCTCTCTAGACACTGCTGCTTTCATCAAAGCCGCTTCTCTTGATGTCAGATAACCGCTCTCCTCCAATTGATACAAAAGCCCATCAGAGGCGCTTTGATCGATTTGGACACTAATTGTTTTGGAGATATGGTCAAGAACTGAACCATGCGCATTTAATTCGATTTTTTGGATACGAATATACCCTCCGCCCCCGCGCTTGCTTTCGACAATATACCCCTTCTCGAGAGTAAATCGGGTGCTTATAACATAATTGATTTGTGAGGGTACACAGTCGAACTGATCGGCCAGATCATTACGTTGGATTTCGACAATACCTTCATTACTTTGCTGCAAAATTTGCTTCAGATATTGCTCGATAACCTCAGAAACATTACGCATCAATTCAACCTCCTAGTCAAGAAGTAAATTGACTTTGACTTTCTTTGACTTTAATATCATTATAGCAGTTTTCAGATAATTTGCAACTACGGCCTTGATTCATTTTATTGTTCGCTTTGTGACGGTTTTTATGCCTGGATACAACAAAAGAGCCCTTCTGGACTAAGTCCAAAAAGGCTCTTTCT
>NZ_WHOD01000022.1 GCF_013141765.1 Paenibacillus foliorum | reverse complement strand
TTCCTAGCAACGGATTTTTTCTGTTAGCCGTAACTTTTTTTGTGGGATAGATTGGTAAGTTGCTTGAAGTACATAAAAATCGGTTGTTTTTTAACTTTTGTGAATTCGAATGAATGGAAACGATTGAAATGTATGCTTTTTACTGATAATAAGAAATATTAAAGAAATTTGTTCATATACAGTTCAAAAGATTCGACAATATTTTGAACTCGGTCTTGGGTTCATTGTCAAACAGGTTTGTGGTTGTTATTATAGAGAGGGTGTAAAAGTAAATATATTTTTAGCTTAAGTTTTGCTAAAGCCAACTTAGCTTTATGCTTACGAGAAGGTTATGCACAAGCAGAACTCAGCCCAGCTTACGAGGATAGTTTTGCTATAGCAAAACTCTTAGGAGGTTCAAATAAAGTGGAAGAACAAATGAGGCTAGACCTCAACAACACAGTTAACACTGCGGATGCAGCAGCATCCGAAACGGTTGATCATGGGCCTGTCACTTGGAGAGACTTCGTACAATTAGCCAAGCCAGGTATTATTTTTTCCAATTCGATTACGGCATTCGGCGGTTTCTGGGTGGCATCGGGCTGGCAAATAAATTGGTTGCAAATGCTGTTCACGTTGATTGGCACCGCACTGGTTATGGCATCGGGTTGCGTGCTTAACAATTATCTGGACCGCGATATGGACACGAAGATGGCTCGTACCCAGAAGCGTGCGCTTCCGAGCGGTAAGCTCTCTGCACAGACGGTAATGCTCTATGGGATTATCCTTGGTGTTATAGGTATCTGTGGTCTCGGACTGCTGGTCAATCCAATGACTGCGCTGCTAGGATTGATGGGGCTTTTTGGTTATGTATGGATCTATACGGCCTGGTTCAAACGCACCTCGGTTTGGAGTACATTTGTCGGGAGCTTCTCAGGTGCTATACCGCCGGTAATCGGATACTGTGCAGTTAGACCGGACATTGATGCGGGTGCGATTATTTTATTCGGTATTATGTTCCTATGGCAGCCTCCGCATTTCTGGGCGCTGGGCATCCGTCGTATGGAAGAGTACCGTGCTGCAGGCTTCCCTTTATTACCCGTTGTAAGAGGGACATATGTTACTAAGATCAGTATGGTTCGCTACATTGTCTTACTGGTTCCAGTATCGCTTCTGCTGTACGTATATGGTTATGTGAATGTGTTTTATTTTTATGCGGCAGCGATTATGGGACTCTACTGGGCATTTCTCTGTATTAAAGGCTTCAAAGCGCAGGATGAAGAGCTTTGGGCCAAAAAAATGTTCATTTATTCCATTAACTACTTAACACTGCTGTTTATCATTATGGTTATTACAACTGTTTCGACAAATCATTAAAATTACGGCCGTCAGTAAGTGCTGTAAGTCTTTAAATCCCTAAGTCCCATGGAAGCATGGGCTATTTTTTTTAGATAAAGGATGGAGAAGCCTATGAATACAAATGCTCAGAATAGTTGGTTTAAAATTGTCGTTGTTGTTTTGCTGCTTGCAATGATTGGCGTTTTCGGATATATGATGCTCAAAGGAAAAGATACTAAAATAGGAGTCATTAAACCGGCGCCTGATTTCAAACTTGAGAATATCGATGGGAAGAACGTAGGGCTGGCTGATTTGTCGGGCAAAGCTAAACTGGTCTATTTCTTTTATTCTACTTGTCCTGATGTCTGCTCTCCTACCACTTACACGATATCGAAAGTACAGGATGCGCTTGTGAAAAAAGGTGTTTTCGGCGATAAAACGGCGATTGTTTCCATTACTTTTGACCCTACGAAGGATACAACAGAGCAGCTTAAAGAGTTCTCGGGTCGCTTTCATGCGGATCCCAAGGGCTGGTATTTCCTGCGTGGGGGAGAAGCTGAAGCAATGGGGCTCGCGGAAAAATTCGGAGTTATGGTAATGAAAGATAAGCAGGGCGGTACGTTTACACATAACAATGTCATTCTGCTAGTAGATAAAAAAGGTGATCTGCGAACGTACTATAATGGAAGCGATGCAGATTTGGATGTGGAAAAAGTAGCTCAGGATATGATTCAGCTGTCCAAGGAATAACAACTATTTATTAACTATAAAGTCGGATCTGGTGGAGGGTATAGGATAAACTCTTCCAGACCGGCTTTTTCTAGTTGTTGGATTAAATATTCAGCGGGTGTGCCCTCTACCCCGGCGTAGCCTCTTCTTGTATAGATTTGCTCTGCTTCGGGAAACGTATCCCTTAAAATGCCGCGTATTTTTTTCCCGGAGGAGTCATTATCGGTGAATAAATAGACCTCATTATGATCAGCCTTCTTCTTCAATGCCTCCAATTTCTCCGTGTTCAAGGATCCGTAGGTGCATAATATATCGACCTCGTTGCTTAATAGACGGCGTAGCCTGCTTTTGTCATTTTTTCCTTCAACAATGATAATAATCGGCATAGGAAGCACCTCTTTGTTTAGCAGTATCTTTTTGTAGTATAACCAGTTTTTTAGTTCCTTCCAAGATGTATGAGGAGTAAAAGCGTATTTCCCAGGAAATGTCGAAATGTAGCTTAGCCGTTTGTTTGTGATGATAGGGGAGGGGGAAGTAGAAGTCATTAAAATGTCTATAAAGGATTGAAATTTCACTTGACGAACCTTAAGAAATAAAATAATCTAATTATAGAAACTAAATAATAGTAAGTAAATAATTGGTGCTGTTAAAGTTAGAGGGAAAATTGAACGGAGGAAAAAATGATGACAATTACCATCTACCCACCTGAAAAGCAAGCCGTAGGCAATTTTGATGGAGGTAAAATAACAGAGCTGAAACCAATCGGTTTCCCGGGAGAAGGATCAGCAGTAAAAGGGATTGGACCTTTATTTTATTGGGCATGGGCGCATTCGAAGAAGGAGGGCCATATTCCAATGCATCCGCATCAAGCGTTCGAGATAATAACGTACATGGTAAATGCCAAGGCCGAGCATTCAGATACTTTAGGTACAAGTAGCATAGTCGAGGCAGGCGGACTACAGGTGATGCAGACGGGGTCTGGCGTATCGCATAGCGAACGATTTATTGGGCCGGATTCAGAAGGGTTTCAAATATGGTTTGAGCCGTATATTCGTGAAGCTCTGCAGCGCAAGCCTACCTACAACCAATTTGATCATGAAGCGTTCCCTGTGGTCGAAACTACTGGACTCACTGTGAAAACAGTGCTTGGGGAAGGTTCTCCGGTAGAGCTGGTGGCAGATGTTCAGATGTGGGATGTAGAGCTTGCAGGAGGAAGCCAATACAGTCATAAGCTTGCAGCAGGGCGTTCTTTGGCTGCATTAGCCATTCGTGGTCACGGAGGCTGGACATTAGACACTGAGGCTGCAAAGCATGCCGTACAGTTCAACCATAAGGACTTTACAGTCACCGCAGCGGAATCTGGGCAACCAGAGGATGTGGTTCTTGCAGCATCGGAAGATGGATTAAGAATGATTCTGATCGAGGTTCCGACTGAGGTTGATTATCCATTATATAAAAAGAACCGTTAAGGAAGAAAAATTGTCCGTTCGGTTAACCCATTTATCGATCAAGTAGAAAAGGTTACCACGAAAACTTAGTGGGATAAAGCACATAAACTTGCTGGTAAGAGAAACGAATTTCGGCGATCTTAGCGTACACTCTACTTTGGTGTGTATTAACGCTATTAGAGGTTTCCAGTAGTTAGGAATCCATTTGATACTATGCTAAGCAAGAGCGCTGATTCACTGTTCTAGAAAAGTAATGTATTGCCTGCTGCATCTTATACCTTAGAAGCTGAATCCGAGAGGAAGCGTCCTGGCGAATAGCAGGGATTCATCCATGGAAGCGGAGGCCAATAGCGGAAGTGCTTGTTCCGCTATTTCTTGGAAAGCACAACAAACAGAGAGATAAAGGAACAGCCAGTTCCTCTATCTCTCTGTTTGTGTGCAAAATGCTCCTCTGTGTCCCGAATAACGGAATTCCGACTTCCTCTATAGCCTTAAATTGGAGGCGCCTGATTAAATAACGAAACTAAGAGTTCCGTTATAATCATACCGGGTTTTATTGCAGGTTCAGCTTTACAGCTATCCAGTGGAAAAACATCTCCAGATCAAGCTTTCATCTAAGTAATAGGTTAAGGTATGTTAGGTGATAAGCGTTAGGGTAAGGTAAGTTAAGGTAGATAAGGTAGGTAAGGTAGTTAGGTAAGTAACCAGGACTACCCTGAGAGAGCTTGTGGTCTCGGTCCGCCAGCGCTGCCGGAGCGCCAGGCGATAGGTTAAGTTAGGTTAAGGTAGATAAGGTGGTTAAGGTAGATAAGGCAGGTTAAAGCAGGTTCAGGTAAGTTAAGGTAATGTTAGGTACTTAGGTAAGTAAGCGTTTGGGTAGGGTAAGGTCTGTAGATTGCTTCTTCTTCATTGAGCTTCCATTGCAGGACGAGCGCTTTTAACGGGGGTGAGTGGTGCGAAGCTAATATTTGCAGATAAAAAAACAGGACTGACATTTGTCAGTCCTGTTTTTTGGAGAGTGTGGTTCTTAGAATCAATCTTAATTGTTGATGAAATTTACTTTAGTCAACAAACGCTTCAGCATTGTAGCTGATTGAGCGCGAGTAGCTTGAGTGTTCGGTGAAATGGTGGAATCTGTGATTCCATCTACAATTCCTGCTTGAATTGCTACAGCCAATTCGTTCTGAGCCCATACGATTTTATTAGTATCAGTAAACTTCGCTAACAAATCGGATTGCTCAGAAGAGGATACTTCAGGCTTAGCGCCTACGAAGCTTAATGCACGAACGACCATTGCTGCAAGCTCTTCACGTGTGATCGATTGGTTTGGACGGAAAGTGTTGTCTTCATAGCCATCAATGATTTTCGCATTGACTGCTGCGCCGACTACACCAGAGAACCAATCTCCGGAAGTTACATCATTAAATGAGCTGCTTCCATTGGATTGATCCAAACCTAAAGCACGAACGACCAATGCTGCGAATTCAGCACGGGTAATGTCGCGTTCCGGCTGGAAGGAATCATCAGTTACGCCATCGATAACTAGCTTGTTAGCTAGAAGCTCGATGTAACCTTGTGCCCAATGACCTTTGCTGTCATTGAAGCTTTTGTTCATTTCAATAACGGTGTAGATGCTGTTATTGTTACGTTTGATAACAGCTTCGTTGATGCCGTCAGTTGTTGTGAACAAAGAAGGTACGAAGCTAAGCTTTTTCGTAGTTGTGTCGAATACGACTGCTGTTGTACGGGATGGATCCACTTCTTTAGATAATGGAATCGTCCGGTTGATGTAATTGCTGCCAAGATCAATATTCTGTGTCGTACCGTCTGCTGCAACAGCAGCAAGCGTAAAGTCAACAGCACTGCTGATCACAGTTGCTCCCAATGCAGTAGCAGAAGTTGCAATTTCATTAGTTGATGTCTCGTCTACAGCAGCAATTCCTACTTTGATTTTCAAATCATCAACTGTTGTGGAAAGCTTGCTAGCAAGATCATCCAACTTCAATACATAAAGAGGAAGAGTATAAGTTCCTTTTTCGCTAGAAATTTTCAGCGTTTTATTCTTGTCGCTTACATAGTTTACCAACGCTTTAGCTGGAATTAATGCAACATCACCGTTAAGCTTCAACTCAACGATGTCGTATTGACTGAGTGCATTTTGCAGTGTGTTTGCATCAATAGATCCATCGGAATTTACAGTAATTGTAGCTCCGTTGGAAATACCGCCACCGCCACCGCCGCCACTACCGCCGTTATTGTTGTTGTTGCCGTTAGACGTTGTGTCATAAACACGTCCAGTTACGGATTGACTTTCTTCCTCAAGATCAATGTAAGTTTGACGGGTTACAGTAGTGCCAGTGAAAGAATAAGAGTATACACCCTCATATACGCTATATGTAGCGCTTGTTATAGGAATAGATCCCACTTTATTGCCGTTTGGATCATACATATAGACTTGAGTATTCACGCTGTAAGGATTATCTGTATAAACGTTACCTGTTACTGTGTTGTTTTTATAAACTAAATTGCTGAAGCCTGTTGCTGCGAATGCAAGTACAGGCAATAACGCCGAAATGATTAGCATCATGACGGTGACTTGTGCCGTTTTTTTGAATACCGTTGATTTCATTAAGGGTTCACTCCTTTCTGTCTCTAATAATTTCTTCGATTCTTGAAATGGCTCTTTACTCAAAATGCATCTCACCTCCTTTGTAAAAATAAACAGAACACCAAAAATCTTCGAACCCAACCCCCTGATTTAAGTCCGTCTCTCCTATAAAAATCATTTTTAGTAGGAAATATGGCAGAAATGTGAGAAGTGGTACGACATGTTTTATACTTACCCAGCACTTATCTTAGTGAATCACAAAAAGAAAAACCGCCCGGCAAAATCACCGAACGGTTAGCTATGGAGAACTCTTAACAGACTGTATAATTAAGACAAAAATGCATGTTGAGAAGAAAAGGGGAGTAGAGGTGCTCACAAAGATCATTAGGTTTGAATGGCTTTAAAACCTCGAAGCGGGAGTAGAGTGAGTGCTGTCATTAAACAAATAAAAGCGATAAAATAAGGCGATGTATGACTCCGCATGTGACCGGCAACAATGGGTCCTATAAAGGCTCCGATGGAAAAAGAGATCGATAGGAATGAAAAAATACGTCCATAACGGTTCGCGCTTGTTAAACTGGCTAATAAAGAGGCGATGGCTGGATAGATAACGCCTTTTGCCATTCCAATCAAGAACAAGGAGACATGCATCGGCAGCGGCCATTTGATCGATAAACCGAAGAAGATGAACGCTAGTGCCAAGCTGCCTAAAGATGTGCGCAATAAAGGCGAGACTCGGTTTAAGAAGACCATGCTTAACGTTACTAGGGCGCCTAAACTAACCAATGAAAAGAGGATCCCAGAGGTTAGAATGGAGCCGTTCGTTTCTTTCATAAGAGGCAGCTCAAAGAACAATATCCCTTGCGAGCAGGAAATGGCTAACGGAACGCCGAAGAACAACCAAGGAATAGTTCCTGTTCTTGCGTTCGATCCCTCTATGCCTCCTGGAAGCGCATGAGCACCATGTCCGTGTGCTTGCGGAAATAGTTCTACAGCGCTCTGCGTATACTGTCGCTCTTTGACGCCGAATATAGCGAGCACCCCTGTAATAATTAGCAGCCATCCGAGCAAGGTGAAGGATTGGGAAAAACCGAGCTTAGCGACTAGAAAGGCGCCTGCCGCTGGACTTAACACGGATGCCATGGTATGCACGAACCCGTTGCCTGCCATTAGCTTGCTTTGTTGAACGCTGTCTTTAGCAAGTCTGGCTAGCAGGGAAAGACATGCCGGAGAAAGAAAGGCAAGCACAAATCCACTAATGGAGCGTACAATTAGCAAGTCCCATGGATCGGTAACTCGGGATTGAATGAGCAGTACGATTCCTGCTACAATCAAGCTGAATACAATAAATCGTTTGCTGCCATACCGATCGACGCCATAACCTGCCAGCAGATTTCCAGGTAGGTGAGTGATGGAGTACACACCCAGGATCAATCCGATAAACGATGGAGCCGCACCTAATGATATAGCAAACGGAGATAAAATAGGGTATTGTGCGTGTAAGTCGAAAAAGGCTACAAACATAAACAAGTAAAGCCAAATTGCGGTTTTCAACATCATCACCTCAACTTCTGATCTTTGTCTAGTTCCTATCCGTATATGATTACTTTTACGTGACAAGCTGGTGGGTTAGTACCATTATTTTTTTTGCAACATTTGTTTGAGAGCTGCGTCCTTACTAACAGTAGATGGATTAGGTTAATAATCAGAGAATTTTGAGCAGGTGCAAGAGAAATCGGAGGAGCGACGTTTCGCTTAAGAGCGAGTGGGAGATCCTTAACTCGTAATTATACGAACTAATTTGGGGGAAGGCGGACGCCTGAAGTGAGTCCATATCTTATTATTTTGGCAGTTATTTTGATTCTTGCAATGCTTCGTTTACGTTCTACCTATCTCAAAACGAAGAAATTCGACCGATCCGATGAGATCCAGCAAAGACTTGCGGAACTTAAGAAGAAGCGGGATGAAGATCGTGAGCAAGATAAGATAAGTTAAGTCAAGTTACAGCTTTATCATTTTGATGAATGTAGGGAGAGATGGAATTGGATTTCTTATTGTCTTTTTTGCAAGAACGTTGGTTTATTATTGTGGGTGCTATCGTAGTGTTGTTTCTAGTAGTTCGGATATTAAAAACTGTCGTTAAATGGGTTATCGTGTTGGCTGTGTTGGCCGGGTTGTTCTTCTACGGTGCAAGCTATAAGGATCAGCTTCTGGATATTGGAACAGCCGTATCGACAGAGGCTAAGAATCAAGCAGTTAAAGCTTTCTCCAATGAAATGAAGGAAGCACAGTATAAGCAGAATGCCGATGGTACATTTACTGTTACTACCAAGAGCTTGAAATTAGACGGCAATCCTTCTTCTAATGAGGTAAAAGTAACATTTATGAACCAGACCTTTACGATGAAGATGGACGACGCTGTGAACGCGTTAATCGAGCAAGCTAAGAAAAATACGAAGCTGTAAATGGCTGATGACATGAACGAATTGAGGTGAAGCGTATGGCAGAAGCATGGAACGTACTAAGCGCAGCGAATTGGATTACGATTGTACTTGCCTCCACATTGCTCTTATCGGTTTTTCAAGGAATGCTCCGCGGCGCTTCCACCTCGGCCAAGCACTTGATGCTGATGGTGTCGGAAGGAATAGCAACACTCCTGGGATTAATCATTGCATGGAAGCTTGCTGCATGGCTGTCTCCACAGGTTCAAGTCTGGCTTATTTCGTTTGATATAATTATTCCTTCACGAGAGCTTGGTTTTTTGGAACAGCTGTATTACACCGGTGTAACAGGAATTCGTGATTTCTCATTGCTGCGCTTCGGCGTATTATTTGTAATCGGCTATCTTGTATCCAAGCAGCTGCTGTACCGTATTATTGATCCGCTTGTTGATAGATGGGCTAGGGGAACGATGCATCTGGAAGGTCGATCTAACTGGAAAGGCAAACCGACACTATTTAGCAGTTTAGTGGGGGGAAGCATAGGAGCTGTCACCGGTGCTGGCCGATCCTTGCTTGTTATCGCGGCTCTATTCATCTTCGCCAGCTTGTTCCCACAGACTCCTGCTGCCACTTACATTCAAGCCTCGGGGTTATATCAGAAAGGGGCAAACGAAGTTATCAAACCAGTAACCGGTGATTTTATTGCTAATCAGCTTCCGGTATTTACTAGGGCGGTCGAGCAGGAATTCACGAATATTCTACAGCGTAAATATGAGGTGCTCGACGCTAATATACCTACGGATATTGCCCAAGCTGCAAAGGAAGTGTCAGCAAAAGGCAAATCCGATGAGGAGAAAGCAAAGCTGCTGTACAGCTGGGTGGGCAGCCGTGTAAAGTATGATTGGGATAAAGTGAATTTGTATGAACAAAAGCGGATATGGAAGGAGCAAACACCGGAAGAAACGTTCGCAACCAAGCAAGGTGTTTGTATAGATTATTCCAGATTATACGCGGTTATGGCCCGTTCAATAGGTCTTGAGGTTAAGGTTGTTACTGGCCTCGGCTACGATGGAAGAGGGAGTTATGGACCGCATGCTTGGAACGAGGTTTATATACCGGATAGGCAGAAATGGGTTCCATTAGATTCAACTTGGGTCGCCAGTGGCGGTAATTGGTTCAACCCGCCGAACTTTAATGATACACATATCCGCGAGGCATAACCCGGAAGCCGGGCATTCAAACCACGTATTGTGGGAGAGTGTCCGGTTTTCCACTTCTACGCGAATTATGGTAAACTATTGGAGCAGTTGCTGCGGAAGCTGTCAGTAAGCTAACTAGCAAGGGAGTAGACATTCATGATTTTACGTAAACCTTTGAATTTATATAAAGCCGTTTTTTTTGATGTTGGAGATACTTTGATGACTATTCCGGCAGCAAGAGTTATCATGCAGCAATTTCTGGCAGCTCGTTCCTTACACCGTGCGGAGGAGGAGGTTGGCGACCTGTTTACTGAAGCATTCCGCTTATTTTATTATGGCAGGCAGTTGGACCCTTTTGAGGTATGTACACCGGAGTCGGATCGTGCTTTTTGGATGAAACTGTATCATTACATTCTAGACAAGCTGGGAGTTCAAGAAGAGAATTGGACGGATGAGCGTATTCACCAATGCTGTCATGGGCTATATGATCTATTCACCGGTCCTGAAGCTTACCAGCTTTTTGACGATGTGTCAGAGTGCATTCCTAATCTTCAAGCGAGAGGGTTGCAGTTAGGCATCATTTCAAATTTTGCACCCACATTGCCTGATATTCTCCAAAAAAAGGGGATTGCCCATTACTTTGATCCCATTATTGTATCCACACTGGTTGGATTAGAGAAGCCGGATCCGGCTATATTTAAGCTCGCATTGGAACAGTCGGGTTTGCTGGCTGAGGATGTTTTGTACATTGGAGATCACGATAGAAACGATATTTGGGCACCGAATCAAGTCGGTATCGATGCGGTCAAAATTAAACGCTACGATTACCATTCGGGCGAGGGCATTCATACGCTGCATGAGCTACTACAAGCCTAGTTTTCAAGGCTGCCTCAGGATTTTGGTAAGGATAAAGGAGCTGTAATTGGAATGAAGTTTAGAAAATCGATGTCGACGGATGATCCGCATAAGCAGGAGCAGAACAAACAGCGGCATTTTACTTTTCGTATTAATTTGTTATTTTTCTGTATCTTTTTCCTGTTCTCCGTGCTTATTATACGGTTAGCGATTTTGCAATTTGTCGAAGGAAAGCAGCTTGCGGCGGAGGAGGCCCAGACTACTGTACGGGATTCGCCTATCGCGCCTATTCGAGGTAACATCTATGATTCCAACGGCTACCCGATCGCTTATACGTCCTCGGCCCAATCGCTGTATTTCCGCATGGAGTCGGATCAGAAGAAGGATGATGTCATCGCGATGGCACAGAAACTGGAACAGATTTTTAATGAATACGGCAATCCCACTAAAAATGTGATGACCGCGGCCAGTATTATCAAGGAAATGGATGTAGGCTATGATTTGGAAAAAAATCCGACCACTCCTCCTAGCTATTCGTTCGTTCCACGCCGTATTAAATCGGGTTTATCCCCAAAAGAAATTGCTTTTATTCTTGAGCACCGTGATGAGTTGAAATGGCTTGAAATTATGGAAGAGAGTATCCGAACTTACGACCCCGGCACTATCGGTGTGCAGCTTATCGGATATATGAGGCCTTTTTCCAGAGCGAGGGAGCCGAAGAACGGGCTTGATTTTTATAAAAATAAACAAAATACGCAAGGATATCTCGATACGGAGGATGTCGGTTACGATGGCATTGAATTGATGTATCAAGAGGATCTTCGTGGTAAAAACGGGATGAAAACATACCCGGTCAACGCATCAGCCAAAATCATCGGAAAAGTGCAAGTTGAAGCGCCGAAAAAAGGGAATAACTTATTTCTAACAATCAATAAAGATGTGCAGCAGGTAACGGAGCAGGCTATTCTCGATCAATTGGTTTATGCCAAGTCGGCATCGGCCAGAGCTTCTCAATACGGTTACGCTCCTAATGCAAAAGCAGGCTACGCCGTGGCGATGGAGGTTGATACAGGACGGGTCATTTCCATGGCCAGTATGCCGGATTATGATCCGGGTATGTGGAGTGCCGGTTTTTCAAACAATGAAGAATATCAGCGAATACAGCCGTTTATTAACAATGGGACTATTACTACGGCATATCCTAACTATCCGGCGGATGAGCTGAAGGATCACCCTACTTCGATCGTATATGTAGGCTCTATCATCAAACCTTTATCTGTGCTTATTGGATTGAATGAGGGCTTGTTCGGAGTAAACACTCCTTATAATGACACAGGGGTGTTCAATTTTGGTAAAGACAACAATGCCAAGTTAACCAACTCCGACAGGAAAGCTTACGGTCCTATCAATGCTGCGGATGCGATATGGCATTCATCCAACACCTTCATGTCAGCGATGATCGGCAACCCGCTTTATTTGCGTAACGGGGATAAGGCGCCTGATTTATGGGAGTCGTATTTGAATAAATTCGGGCTTGGCGTTTTAACAGGAAGCGGGCTGCCCAGAGAGTACGCGGGCTTAAGTGAATTTAAGACCAATACGAAGGAAACACTGCAATCTCGGATGGTTTACGCTTCTTGGGGCCAGAATGAGAAATATACAACGATGCAAATGGCTCAATATGCTACTACGTTGGCTAACCGAGGCAAAAGAATGAAGCCTCTGCTGGTCGATAAAATTGAGACCTACGAAGGCAATCCAGTGAAAAAGATGGAACCGGAGGTGCTGGAGGAAACGATCTTCCCTAAACCTTATTGGGATTCTGTCATTAAAGGGATGGAGAAGGTTACCGTACAGGGCTTTGATGGATTCCCATACAGCTTTGCTCGTAAAACCGGAACGTCTACGCAGTCAGTTGGCGGTAAAATGATAGATAATGCGGTATTTATCGCATACGCACCATTGGATAAGCCAAAGCTGGCGATTGCCGTTGTTGTGCCGGAGGGCGGCTTCGGTTCATGGAACGCTGCTCCTATTGCCAGAAAGATGTTCGATGCTTATGATCAATACTACGGTCTGGACGGCGTACCAAAGGGTGGTAAAGGTACAACTTCCGCGCAATAAATGAGCTTTTCATACGGATTGCGACGAAGCTGCCAGGGTCCATAAGGATTTAGGAATTGAACGGAACAGAGAGTTCCTTTATTCTGTCTGCTGCCTCCAATTTAGGGTGATAACGGAAGTCGGAATTCCGCTATTTTGGTCGAATCTGAGCCGAATGTACACAAACAAAGAGATAAAGGAACTGGCTGTTCCTTTATCTCTTTGTTTGTTGTGCTTTCCGGGTAATAAAGGAACTAACAGTTCCGTTAAGAGCTAAGACCAAGAGTAAGAGCTATGAGCTAAGAGTATGGACTCTAATTCCTTGGATAAACGTAGCTACTAGTAAGGATATATGCCATGATTTCAACAGTGATTGGAAAGGCATTCCTGATATACCCAAAGCCCTGAATACCTTCCCACGCACAAATTTAGGGGATAATATAAAAGCACATAAAGGTTTCGGAGGACTTTCTTACGGTGATTCGTTCAGAAATACAACTTGCTTCCAAACTACAAGAATACGTTTTCAAAAAGTTGCACAAAGGAAAGAAAATTGCATACATATAAAATATAGAAAGGAAGTGAGTGCGATGAATTTAGATACGGGGAAATTTCCACAATCTTATGAAAGGTTACTTATGACCTTGCTATATTTAGCTTTTTGTCTAATTTCCTGATGTTGCTGTGAATATGGTATACTATTATATCGATTATATTAATTATGCAGTTTGGACGACGCTTGAGGAGGAAATGTAGACATGTGCGGGATCACCGGAGCAATGTATTTTGATGACAGAGAACCGTCCCAGGCGATGCTCAAGGCAATGACTGATTGTATTGTGCATCGCGGGCCGAACGATTTTGGATTTTGGGGTGAAAACCGTATAGGATTAGGCTTTCGTAGGCTGTCCGTTATAGATTTGAAAGAAGGGCATCAACCGCTTTCCAACGAAGATGATTCGGTATGGATCGTTTTTAATGGAGAAATTTATAATTATAAATATTTGCGTCACGAGCTGCAGGATAAAGGGCATCAATTTAAAACGCATAGCGATACAGAAGTTATCGTTCATCTCTACGAGGAGTATGGAGAAGAATGCGTTCATCGGCTTCGCGGGATGTTCGGATTCGTCATATGGGACCGTAAGAAGAAGCGGCTGTTCGGAGCTCGTGACCATTTTGGTATTAAGCCGTTTTATTTCTATAAGGACAGCAGACGTTTTCTGTTTGGGTCGGAGATTAAAAGCTTGTTGGCAGCCGATGGAATGGATCGCACGATTCATACAGAAAGTCTGCTCAATTATTTGACATTCCAGTACGTTCCTGAGCCTGATACCATGTTTAGAGGCATCCACAAGCTGCCCCCAGGTCATTACATAACGATTGACTATGATGGAGAAATGGCGATACGCCGTTATTGGGATCCAATGTTTGAGACAGAGGAGCGTCCGTTTGAAGAATATGTGGAGCAAATCCGCGAAGGGCTGAAGGATTCTGTTATTCACCACATGCAGAGCGATGTAGAGCGTGGCTGTTTTCTGTCGAGCGGAATCGATTCTACAGCTATTGCAACGCATATGAGGTCCATCGAGCCGATTCGGACGTTCTCAGTTGGCTTCGAAGGGCCGAACGACGAGACGGGGATTGCGCGTCAGACTGCCGTAGCGCTGGATACAGAGCATTATGCGAAGATTATTACGCAGAAAGATTTTTTTGACACTCTGCCCAAGGCCGTGTGGCATCAGGACGAGCCTGTGGCCGATCCTTCGGCCATCGCGCTGTACCACGTGGCGCAGCTGGCGCGCGAGCATGTGACGGTTGCGCTCTCAGGCGAGGGTGCCGACGAGCTGTTCGGCGGCTACCGCATCTACAACGAGCCGATGTCACTGCGTCCGCTTGATCGGCTGCCATTGCCGTTGAAGCAGCTGTTGAACGCAGCAGCTCGTATGCTGCCGAGTGGTCTATACGGCAGAAATTACATCCTACGCGGCACGACGCCGCTGGAGAAGAGATTTCTTGGTAATGCTAAGATTTTTACCGAGGATATGAAGGCCGAAGTAGTAAGAATCGACAAAGAAATGCTGCGTAATTATCGGAATCCATGGCAAATTGCTCAGCAGTATTACGATAAGACACGTCATCAGGATCCAGTTACTAGGATGCAGTATATCGATATGAACTTGTGGCTGCCGGGCGATATTCTGATGAAAGCGGACAAAATGACGATGGCTCATTCGTTGGAGCTGCGTGTGCCGTTTCTGGATGTTGAATTATTCGAGGTTGCCCGCAAAATTCCAACACGGTACCGCATTGCTGAAGGAACGACTAAATACATTTTCCGCAAAGCGATGGAAGGTATCATTCCGGATTTCATTCTGAACAGGCCGAAGCTAGGCTTTCCTGTACCGCTTCGAGATTGGCTGAAGGGCAACCAAGGTACCGTGATGATGGAGCAGATCGCAGCTAGCGGCGTTGAGGATTATATCAATATGGATACCGTTCGCCGAATGGTAAGCCTGCATCAAAACGGCCAAGGCGATTACGCTCGCCGATTGTGGACTATCTATATGTTTGCTCTGTGGCATGTGACTTTTATGGAAGAGCTGCCGAGACCAACCTTTGCAAATGCATTGTAACTTTTGTTTAAGAAAAGGGGACAGGATTGCCCGTGGGGAATTATAAGCTGATAGCTTTGGATATGGACGGTACGCTACTGACGGAAGACAAGCTTGTTTCAGCAGAGAATAAGGCCGCTATTAAAGCTGCGAACGCAGCAGGGGTAACAGTGATGTTTGCAACAGGGCGAGGCATACAGAATGTAACTGCCTATGTGGAGGAGCTGCAATTAGCGGCTCCGATAGTTGCGGTCAATGGAAGCGAAGTATGGGCGGCGCCCGGAGTACTTCACAGTCGTAAGCTATTGGATACATCCCTGCTCAAACAAATGCATGCCATAGCGCTGGAGTATGATACCTGGTATTGGGCGTATGCTGTTGATCAAATTTTTAACAAGGAAAAATGGACGGATCAGGTCGATGCGAAGCAGTGGCTGAAATTTGGTTACTATTACGAGGATGCAGCGATGATGAAGGAGATTCGAATGAAGCTGGAAGCATGGGATGCATTGGAAATAACGAACTCGCATCCTCTTAATATTGAGCTTAATCCCAAAGGCGTCAACAAAGCCAGCGGAATTCGGCAGGTATGCGGGCTGCTTGGCATTGAGATGTCACAGGTTATAGCTATGGGTGACAGCTTGAATGACGAATCGATGATTCGCGAAGCTGGCCTTGGTGTCGCTATGGGCAATGCGCAGGATGAGATTAAGCAGCTGGCAGATGTGATTACCGCCACGAATGATGAGCATGGAGTAGCTAAGATTATTGAGCAGTATGTACTTTCTTAAGCTAATCCATATGAAGAAACAGTTTTGCCAAGCAAAACTAATTTTGAAGGTGGGAAAGCCATGATAATCGCTGCATGGATCATTGTAATCGTTCTATTTATCATCGGGATGGTGGGTGCTGTCTATCCTGTACTCCCTGGGGCTGTTGCCATTTATGCCGCTTATTTCGTATACGGATGGATGATTGGGTTCGAGCCCTTCGGATTTTGGTTTTGGTTGACACAAACAACGATTTTAGTCGTCCTTCTGATCGCCGATTATGCAGTAAGCGCATTAGGTGTGAAAAAGTTTGGCGGTACAAAAGCCTCCGTTATTGGCAGCACGATCGGTCTGATATTGGGGCCTTTTGTGATTCCGATTGCAGGTCTGTTGATAGGACCTTTTCTCGGTGCTGTAATAGGTGAACTCATCATCGGCACGGAGTGGAAACAAGCTCTGCGGGCAGGCGTGGGCGCGCTAGTCGGCTTTTTCTCAAGTGTGGTAGTAAAATTGCTGCTGCAGGCGCTGATGATCATTTTGTTTTTTGTTTGGGTATTGCAGAACTAACCATAGCAGGGAGAAGGAAACGTTTTGGCTAAGGATTCGTTAGTAAAAGGCACATTCATATTGGCAATGGCGGCCCTGGTTGCACGGGCACTTGGTGTGGTGCAGCGTGTTCCGCTAGTTATTCTGTTAGGCGATATAGGCATGGCGGCTTACGGTACTGCGTTTAATATTTATTCGATGCTGTTAGTTGTGGCGACAGCGGGTATTCCGAGCGCACTTAGCAAAATGATCTCGGAGCGAACGGCGCTAGGACTTCACGCGGAAGCGAACCGCATCTATCGCGCGGCATTATTATTCGCCGCGGCAGCGGGCGTAGTGATGACATTGTTTCTATTCATCATTGCTCCTTACTACTCGACTAGCATTGTCAATCCGCAGGCGACACTGCCGATTCGCGCCTTGGCTCCCGCTCTGCTGCTGTTTCCTCTGATCGCCATTATGCGCGGCTACTTCCAAGGTCGGCGCATGATGATGCCCAATGGCTTATCGCAGATTATTGAGCAGCTTTTCCGTGTCGTCACCTCAGTCGGATTAGCGTATGTATTGTTGGCTTACAGCATGGACTGGGCAATTGCGGGTGCTTCCTTTGGCGGAGTCATAGGCAGTGTGGCTGCTGCTGCTGTCATGCTTTATTATGCGCTCAAACTTCGCCGTAGTGATCGCGCTGAAGGGCTGCTGCCCTCGGCTGAGAGCCGCGCAGATCAATCGAGTAAGGCCTCTCAGGAGGGTGTCTGGAGAAGCAGTTTGTCCTTCAAGACCATCTATTCTCAGCTATTTAAAATATCAATTCCTATCGTTATTTTTTCATTGACTGTAACTTTGATTTATACAATCGATTCCTCCATAGTAACCCTTTTACTAAGGGATCAGGTTGGAGAGTTGCAGGCGAAGGAAATATTGGGAATTCTGCTTGGTCGGGCACAGTCGCTTGCCGGCATACCGATTATTTTGGCAGTGGCGCTAAGCCAGTCCATAGTACCGATAATTTCCTCCGCCTACTCACAGAAGGATATGAAGCAGGTTTCTCAGCAGACTGGAAAGGTGCTTCAGTTGTCCATTCTAACAGGACTGCCAGCGGTACTTATCATTTGCTTGGCCGCAGGCCCTATCAATGGATTTATATTTGGTAACGATAAGGGATCGGCTATTGTTGATGCTTATGCGGCTCCAATTATTGTGTTCTTGACGGTAAGCACCATCTTCCAGATTATCATGCAGACATCAGGCGCTGTGCTGATGGGCATGGGTAAAATGCGTGTGCTGATGCTGAGTGTCGCTATAGGTATCGCACTCAAGCTGATTGGCAGCTATGTATTGGCTCCATGGTTCGGTATTTACGGTATCATCGCCGCTACATGTCTATGCTTCGTCCTTATGACGGTTATGAATCTTATGGTGTTGCGTAAAGAGGTTCCGTTCCGGGTTCTAGGCAGCCGCAGATGGCTTGGGATCAGCATTACAACTGTGGTTATGGTAATTGTAGGGATTGCATTGGATCGATTAACAGGCACGTATGTTGTTCCTTTCGGAAGCCTTAGATGGGATGCATGTATCCAAGCCATTATTATTTGTGCGGTAGTGGGAGGGTTGTACCCGCTGCTGTTAATGCTCACCCGTACTCTTAGCGTTGCTGATTTGCAGCAAATGCCTCGTCCTGTCCAACGTTTAATTGGGAAGGTGGCGCCGAAGCTGCTTAAGGGCGACAAAGAAAGCGGAACGAATTAACTCGTTATTTCATAGGTTAGAAAAGGACACCCAAGAAAGCTGATTTGTATCAGTCTTCTTGGGTGTCCTTTTAATTATAGCAAGTGTCTAACTGGAATTTTTGGAGCAGTTCCTGTTATTTGTTATGTTGGACTCAATTAACCCCTGATTAGCTGGAGGTTTTCCAGCTAATCAGGGGGCCGGAGAAGAACTCAAACCTATCAAGAAAAAGTCATAACCCCTAACGATACGGCTGTGGTGAGAACAGCACTCCAAAAAACAATCCCGATCGTCATCCACAGCATTAGCTTATCGGGCTTTGCCCCGAATGAAACTCCTATTGCGGCACCAAGAGGCGCCCCAGTAATAAGCGGTGATAAGAAGCCAAGCCCGATGATACCATACTTTTTCCAGATACGGGACATGGTGGTTTCTTTGCGCTCGTTTTTTTGTTGAAAGCGGTGCACCAACCAACTGCGGATGGATTTACCGAAGAAGATAATAATCGCTGCTGCTCCAATCGAGCCTACAGCACTCCAAATAGCGGTTAAGACAGGGGGCAGCTTCAGGGTGAAGCCAAGCGGAATGGCGACCCACAGCTCCAAAATACCAGCCACGATAACTGAAAACCATGCTCCAATATCATTCATTTAAATCACCTTCACTTTTATATTTGTAGGAGTGCATACGTAATGGTTAGTAAATAGTGGCGAAAATTTTAAAAATGCTACACAATCCTCTTACCCAATCTGCGCATTTCGTAAAATATTGAAAGAAATTGTTCATCTCTCTGCTACAAGCCTACATGAGTCCCCTCTATACTAAAAGTAACAAACAAGTGCTGTCAAATAACATAGAATAGAGGTGGGTCTAACATGAGCACCCTTAGCCAAGACACTGTGGCTGCCAAAAGCCGTCCACATACTGCTCCTAAATCCAAATTGAAAAATCACAACCAAGCAGCCTTAGCCGGGTACTTGTTCATTTCCCCATGGTTGATTGGATTTCTATTTCTCACTTTATGGCCAATGCTTCAGTCCTTGTACTACTCGTTCACCGATTTCTCGCTGCTGGAGCCTGCCAAGTGGATAGGCCTCGATAATTATAAAGAAATGTCAAAGGATCGGTTCTTTTATAATTCGCTCAAAGTGACCTTTGCTTATGTTTTATTTTCCGTTCCTGCCAAGCTGTTTGTAGCCCTTATGGTAGCCATGCTGATGAATCGCAAAATTCGCGGCATTTCATTCTACCGTACGTTGATATATCTTCCTTCCCTTATAGGCGGCAGTATAGCTGTTGCAATCCTTTGGAAAAATATTTTTGGCATCGATGGGTTTATCAATCATATTGTTCCTCTATTCGGAATTGATGCGAAAAACTGGATTGGAACTCCCGAAACCTCACTTGGTACGCTTATCCTGCTGAGATGCTGGCAGTTTGGATCGGCGATGATTATATTCCTGGCAGGGTTAAAGCAAATTCCGAATGAGCTTTATGAAGCTTCATCCGTTGATGGCGCGTCCAAGCTAAGGCAGTTTTTCAATATCACGCTTCCTATGTTATCTCCTGTGATTTTGTTCAATGTTATTATGGGAGTCATCCAAGCCTTCCAAATGTTTACCTCAGCTTTCATTATTACCAACGGGGGGCCCCTTAACTCAACCGAAGTGTATGCGCTTTATTTATACCAGAAGGCATTCACCTCATTCCATATGGGCTATGCTTCAGCATTGGCTTGGGTGCTGCTGATCATTATCGGTATAGCAACCTCAATTAACTTTATTGCTTCGAAATATTGGGTATTTTATGAGACTGAGGCAGGTGATAAGAAATGAGATTGAGTATACGAAGAAGTCGATTATGGACACATTTGATTTTACTGGCACTTAGCCTGCTCATGTTTTATCCGGTTATGTGGTGGATAGGGGCTTCATTTAAATCAAATCCTGAGCTTGCACTGCCCACTTTATTTCCTAGTGTTTGGATGTGGGAAAACTATACGCAGGGCTGGAATGCGCTGCCGAAGTATACATTCACTTATTTTTACTTGAACAGCTTCAAGCTGAATATCACGACGACATTGCTGACGGTTCTTTCCAGCAGCTTGGTTGCGTTTGGCTTCGGGCGTCTGGAGTTTCCTTATAAAAAGCTGTGGTTTTCTCTGCTGCTATTAACGATCATGCTGCCGGGACAAGTGACCTTGATCCCTCAATATTCAATGTTTCACTCGTTCAACTGGGTGAACACGTATTTGCCATTCATTGTTCCTAGCGCTATGGGTAATGCCTTCTTCATTTTCCTGCTGGTGCAATTTATTCGCGGACTACCGAGAGAGCTGGATGAGTCCGCCAAAATGGACGGCTGCAGCTGGTTCGGCATTTACTGGCGAATCATTATGCCGCTGACCAAGCCTGCTTTAGTAACGGTGATGATCTTCTCGTTTCTATATGGCTGGGAGGACTACTTTGGTCCCTTGATTTATCTTAACTCGGTTGATATGTATACGATTCCGCTTGCCCTTCGTATGTTCGTAGATACACAGTCGGCAACCGCTTGGGGTCAGCTATTAGCGATGTCCCTATTATCCATCTCGCCGCAAATCCTTGTCTTTTTTGTCGCACAGCGTCATTTCGTTGAGGGGATTGCCACAACTGGATTAAAGGGCTAAACTAAGAGAATTAAAAGGCGAAAAGCCGCGTAGAGGGTCTAAATCCCGACAACGTGGCTTTTTGTCTCAAGGAGGTGCCCGCTCTGATAAACCCTATCAAAAAGTACCGAATCGACTACATCTTGTCGGGCAGCCTCACCGTTTTTTTTATTTTACTATTGGCTATCGTTTGTTGGGTAAGCTACACAGTCTCCTCTAAAGAGCTGGCGGAAAATACGTCCTTATATCAGCAGGAGCTGATGAGTGAGCTGAATAAGCAGATGATGCTGCAAATGCGCACTGTGGAGCAGCTGTCATTGGTTATTTCTCGGAATACGGAGCTGCAGCATTATTTGCTTGTTCCGGAAAGCGACTTCTACACGAAGCAAAAAGAGCAAACCGAGCTGCAAAAAGTGATGAATGAGCTGATTAACAGTACTCCCAGCTTGCAGTCGATGACGATTTATGTAAATAATCCTACATTTTCTGATCCCAAGGAATATGTCAGCTTCGTGAAACATGTAGACCTGCTTACCGAGCCTTGGTATTTGCAGGTAGAGAAATCTGATTTCACTTGGCTTGGCGAACGTTCTATCGAGACGACTCAAGGTACACAGAATGTGGTCACATTTGCTCGAAAGATCTATTCCAGCACATTGGAATACCAAGGAGTGCTGCTGCTTAATGTAAAAGCCAAGGTGCTGTATACCATGATGCTTGGTGAGAAGCAGACGGCTCACCGCTACTTGCTTGATTCCGGTGGCAGGCTGATTATGGGTACTCATAATTCTTTATACACAGAACTGAAGCTGCCCGAGATGCTTAATGTGGCTCAATCAGGAACCGGATATATGCATAAGAAACGCAGTGAAAGCGCCGCAGTTGAAGATTACTTAATTGTATGGGCCAAATCATTTAATGAAGGCTGGATTATGACGGAGGTCACTCCATGGCAAGTCATAGCTGCAGGCAGCCTTAAGCTGGCTATGACGATTTTCTGGATTGGACTTGCTTCAGTTTTGGTAGCGGTATTATTTACGTTGTATCTCTCACGCAGCTTTACAAAGCCGATTCGTCAGCTGTTGCAGGCAATGGGGAAATTTCCGATAGAGCTGAAGCAAGTGAATCTGCCTAATGATTATAACAATGAATTCGGTTCTATGTTTAACGGTTACCGCCGGCTAATGGAGAGGATTGAGGATTTATACCGCAGCTTGAATCATGAGCATCAAAGACAGCGGAAGGCTGAAATAAGAGCGTTGCAGGCCATGATTAACCCGCACTTTCTGTACAACACGCTCGACCAGCTCAATTGGATGGCGATTGATGCAGGGCATGAACGGATGAGTGAGGTGCTGGAGCTGATGGGTCGTATGTTTCGAATAGGACTCTCGAATGGGGAGAGCTTGATCACTCTGGAGCAGGAACTGGAGCACACGGAATGCTATTTGCAAATCCAGCAGCTGCGCTGGGGAGATGGTTTATTGTACAGCATAACTACAGTAGACGAGACCTTAAAGACTTTGTATATTCCCAAGCTTACGCTGCAGCCTTTTGTAGAAAATGCTGTCGTTCATGGATTTCATCGCAGGGAATATGGCTGCATTAGGATAAGTATCGAACAGGATGCTCTGGGGCTTTATATTCGAATTATTGATGACGGAGTTGGCTTGAAGCCGGATTGGAATCGCCAGCCGCGCAGATCAACAGGCGGCTACGGCATAAGAAATGTCCGGGAGAGGATCGAGGCGTATTTCGGAAGTCCTTTTGGTATTACGATTGAGCCTGTCTCTGGAGGCAGCGGGACACAGGTGACCTTGCGGATTCCAAGACTCGAGCATGACGATAATGGGGGAAATGACCATGTGGAAGATAGCCATCATTGATGATGATAGGGCAGTACTGCAAGGCATGCGCAAGATCATTCCATGGGACGAGCTGGAAGCAGAGCATGCGGGAGAAGCAATGGATGGTCAGCAGGGCTTAAAGCTCATCGCCTCGGTTAATCCGGATATTGTTATTACAGATATTTATATGCCTCTTATGAATGGCTTGGATATGGTGGAGGAGCTGCGCAAAATAGGATACGAAGGTAAAATCGTAATTTTAAGCGGTTTTGCTGATTTTGAATATGCCAGACAGGCACTGCGATTGAATGTAGATGACTATTTATCTAAACCGATAACGGTGCAGACCATTAAGTCTGTTTTGGAAAAAGCGATTGCGCAGTTGGAGGGTGCGACCGTTCATAAGCTGGAGCAGCATCAATTAAAGCAGAAGCTAATGCAATATGAACCGTTTGTCGAGCAGGAGTGGGTAAAGGCGGTTGTAACGGGCAACGTAAACTTAGTGAAACCATTTCCACCTTCTGTGCAAGGACTGCTTCCACACGGAGAAGACGCATCTGATTTTCTTGTGATTGCCGTAGAAATTTTACGGACTGTCCGAGTTTCCGAACTGTCGCCAAGCGATTTTAATTTGTTCCGGTTTGCTGTCGGTAATATATTGCAGGAGGTTATTTCCGCAGACTGGAAGAATGCCCGGTTAATTGAGCTGCATAGTCAGCATATGGCCGTGTTACTGCATGCGCCTCATGCTGAGAGAGAAGCAGGAAGACTTCGAATACGATCGCTATGCGACAGTATGATGAAGCATGTAGAAGACTATTTGAAGGTGAAGCTGGAAATCGGCATTGGCAGCTGGAAGGGTCGCTGGCAGGAGATTGCCGATTCAACAGAAGAGGCCTTTCAAGCCCTGGCAGCCAAACGGAATGCGCCCTTCCCAGGCTTGCCTATGTACGAATGGATAAGGGATCATGACCTATCGGACAATCAGTCGGCATTACTTAAGCCAACGGAGCTGCGCCCAGTCCAATTTTATCAGCAGCTTGGAGAAGCAATCCGGCATCTGCAGGAATCTCAGATTGAAGAGGTTATCGAGCGTTTCTTTCAGCAGCTGGAGGGGGCTAGAAGGATCACAGAGAAGGATGTTCGCAATCTGGGCTTAGAAACTTGGGCAATCCTTACGTATTCACTTCTTGATGCAGGTGTGCGAGTAGCTGAGCTGTTTGATACGGCTTTATTGAAGGAAGAGGTACAACAGCAGACGGTACCTGATAAGCTTAAAGCTTGGCTGTTGGATAAGGTGTCCGTTATTTGTCAGCTGTCAGGCAAAAGTGAGAAGCTGAAGCATAAGCAGGCGGTTGATTTCATGGTTCAATATATCCACGAACATTATGCAGAGGATCTTCACTTGAGCGAATTAGCGGAAAAGGTATATATATCGCGAAATTATTTAAGCACTATTTTTCGACAGGCTACGGGTGAGACCTTTAATAACTATGTGACACGTGTCCGCATGGAGAAAGCAAAGAGTATGATTCTGGAGGGCCGTTGGATGATTTATGAGGTAGCAGAAAGGGTTGGCTACAAAAATGTGCCATATTTTACAACCTTGTTTAAAAAACATACTGGAACCAATCCGACAGAATTCGTAAAAAATTGAAACAAATTGTGCATCTCTATTCTACTCAATCGGTTCGCTGCTTGGTACGATAAGCTTATTAAAAAGAACAGAACCGAAAGGGGAATTCGTATGAAATCTGCACGTAAGCTCTTAACAATCGGGTTATCTTCCATGTTGGCTGTCTCTTTGGCTGCATGCGGTGTCAAGGAGGAGGCTAAGCCATCTCAACCGACTGCTGCTCCTAATGCGGCTAACACGGCAACAGACAAAAAGCCAGTGAAGCTGCGTATTATGTGGTGGGGGTCGCAGGCTCGCCATGACGCAACATTGAAAGCGCTTGATTTATACACGAAAAAATACCCGAATGTCACTTTTGAACCGGAATATCAAGCTTTTGACGGGTATTTGGACAAAATGTCTACAATGGCCGCAGCTCGTAACTTGCCAGATGTTATTCAGACGGATGCAGCGTGGATAAGCGATTGGGGAAGCACGAACCGACTGATGGATCTGACCAATGCCATCAATACTAGGGATGTCGATCCAACTCTGCTTAATACCGGTAAATATAAGGACAAACTTGTAGCCATACCTCTCGGAAATAATGCCTTTGGATTGGTTTACAACAAAGCGACTGTAGAAAAGCTCGGCATTACTCCTCCTAAGTACGGTTGGACATGGGACGAATTTTTCAAATTCGGTATAGAAGCAAAGGCCAAGCTGGGTAAAGATAAGTACGTGTTTAAGGACTTAACCATTGATGGGCTTTATGACACCTATCAATTGGCTAAAGGCAAAGGCTGGCCTAAGGCAGAAGGCAAATTTAATTATGATAAAACCACATGGCTTGACTGGATGAACAAATTTGCCGAAATGCGGGCAGCGGGAATCGTACCGCCGGCGGACGTAAACGTTTCTGACAAAGGAGCGGACGCCAAGTTGGATTTAATGGTGCAGGATAAAATATTGCTTCGAAATTCACATGCTGCCGAATTCCCGGGTTTTGATGCATTGAAGCCTGGACAATTGGCTTTGGTGACCATACCGCAAGATAAGAAAGCGGGAGGCTGGTTGAAGGCTTCCATGTATTGGAGCGTCAGCCCGGATACGAAAAATGCGGAAGAAGCCAAGAAATTCATAGACTGGTTCATCAACGATACGGAAGCAGCTGATATTTTGGGGACCTCCCGCGGCGTTCCTGTTTCGAAGAAAATTGTCAGCGGCTTGGAATCCAAATTTACGCCAACCGACAAAGAGGGTATTGAGCTGATTAACAAAACCGCTCCTGACGGGCAAACCTTCTACCCGGGTCCAGGCTTAAAAGGCGGCTGGGATAAGTTCGAGAAGGAATATACCAACCTTGTACAGCAAATTATGTTCGGCAAGCTTACTCCGGAAAAGGCTTGGGACGAGGTTGAAAAGCTCGGTAAAGAAATTAAGTGATAGTAAAAGGCATCCAATCCTTCGGTATGGATGCCTTTTTGCATCCTATCACGATGAGATTTCCTTATAGTAATCCTTGTCCCACAAATGGGCGCCCTCTGCTATAATAAAGGGCAGAATACATAAATGAGGTGACAGAGGATGATTAAGTTAGCGGCATTCGATGTGGATGGAACTTTACGAGATCGTGACTATCTACCGGAATCCACACGGACAGCATTGCTTAAATTGAAGGAACAGGGAATCGCACTGGCCTTATGCACGGGACGCAGTGAGTATGAAATGGAATCACTGTGGAAGGAGCTTGCTATTGATTGGGCTGTGACATGTAATGGCAGTCACATTGGACATCAGGGTAAGACGGTTTCAGGAAATGCATTTCCCAAAGAAACGATAATCGAATGGCTTCAAGAGGCCAATCGATTGAATCATTCTATACTTTTATACGGATCTGAGCTCATGTTCACGAATAAGGAGGACTCAGAGTACTTCCGTCAAGCTCAGCAGGAGATTGGATTCATGGAGCCTGTGTTACTGGGCGAGAATGATGAAGTTCCTGATATATACCAATGTATTATTTTTTGTGGTGAGCAGGAAGAAGCAAGCTACCTTCAGGACTCAGGGGACAGCTATTACATTCATCGGTGGCGTCCATGGGCAGTGGACATCAATCCCAATGGCATGAATAAAGCACTGGGCCTTCAGAAGCTGCTTGACCATCTAAATATTATGCCGAATGAGGTTGCCGCTTTTGGCGATGGGCTTAACGATTTGGAATTAATCGAATCTGTTGGTACTGGAATTGCAATGGGGAATGCTTGCGATGAGCTGAAGGAGAAGGCAAAGTTCGTTACCAAATCGCTGCATGACGATGGTATTGCTTATGCTGTAGAGAAGTGGATTCTGCGAGCTTAGCTTAATGTAGGGAGTTTCGCAGACAGCAGCTACTCACAGCTGTGGCTTCTCCAAGGGTGACTGTGGTCACCTACTGTGGCAGGAAGCAATAAAAAAAGCTGCAACTAATGCAGCCAAGAGGTCGAGAAGAAGTAGATAGACGATGACTATCGAATAATTTGTACAATATCTCTTTCTAATGAACCCATGACTCCTCGGGTTTCTTTTTTTTCACTGCTTTATGCTTTTTCACAAGTTTGGGCAAATGCTTGATGCTGCGAATCATGCCTTCGTTGCACAATGGGCATTCGGGAGACGGGGAAGAAGTCAATTCTTCCCGTATCCATGCTTTACAATCCTTACTTCTGCATCTCCATACAGGTACCGGGAATAACTCCGACTTTGGAGCATCTGTTTGCATAAGGAATCACACCTCCCGGTAGTAACTTTCCCCTTAAGATTGCTCTTCATCCAACCTACAATCAGTCCCGTTAAGTTTTACATCACTATCTAAGTTTGGTATTTTACTGCCATATATCACCGGCTAGCACGGCCAGCTCGATTTTGTTCAAGCCAAAGCCATGCTCTTGGGTCATTTCGAATGAAAAGGGTGGCTGAACAGAAGCGAGGTAACTTAAGCAGCGTCCTCTGTCATGTTCAAACCAATCACCTGGTTCTGGAGGGTCCATGGAATAGTTTTTCCAGGCATTAGTTAATTTCGGGCTGTACAGTGGCGAAGCACCAGTTATAAGTCTGCAGCCGTCAAGCCGTTCCTTGAGCAGGCCCTTTGGGACAGGCGCTGTTTGGTGCATAGATGAGAATAGCTGCGGCCAGTAATCGGCTCTTGAGGCGGTGTGAGGCTTACTGTTGGCAAATCGCATCGCCCCTTCACAAACAACAGGAACCCCGAATAAAATCGCATACAGCTTTTTTCCCGTCTCAATTCGTTCATGCAAATTATTGAAGTTTTCCAAGACAAGACCGGCCAAATGCATTTCATCTCCATCCACATAAGGAAACACGACTTGATTGAGCTGAAGCAGAGACTGGGCATTGAAAAACAAAGAGTTAAGCACTAGATCTCGATACGTAGGGTGCTGTATAATCCGTTGTTCTATATAGTTCTGCTCATTAACGATTAGAGCTTGAGTCAGAAGCGCGGAATCCAGTTGTTCCCAGAATAATTCCCAGATTGGGCGCATAAAAGCAGAAACCTGTAGATGGGGGAGCAAATGAAAGAGCGGGGAATCCGCTCGTCTACTGGCAGAGTAGAGCAAGAGCTGAGGATAAGCGTCATGAAAAATAAGCCCATTGGCACGCTCCAGCAAGGCAAACACATTCCCACGCTGAGCTTCGTTAAGCAAATAAGGGAGCAATTCGCCTCGTAGGTCGGTCATATTCCAACCTCCATTACGTGATACCATATGCGCTAGATAAGCCCAATGAAGCTCAGGATGCGTTCGGAATATGTTCCAGTAGGCCATTGTTCTTGTTACATTATTGCGGTTATGATAGGCGGTGTCTTCACGGATACGTTGGACTAAAGCTTGATCTGAGACAGATAGAAGAGATGTTATAGGACCGCATTTATCAGATCCAGCTTCGGACTGGTTAAAAAGAGCTCGTAGAGCAGCGACATTCTCAGGCTGGATATGAATTTCTTGCATTGAGTTTAATTGACGTCTTTCATACAGTAAAGTCGCTGTCTTATCCTCTGCCCAATGAACAAGCTCCTGTGGAATTTCGACTAATTTTTGCAGCAAATCCATCCCTATCGATCGAAATCCTCCATCACCCATTAATCGGCTCAACCCCTTAGTTTAAAAGGATTAGGTCTTCGTTTACTCCAATAAAGGACTTAAGAATGACAGTCGTAATTATTTTATATATTGGCAAAGGAAACATTTAACTAATCCGAACGTATATATCTATGCGGGGAACGCAACTCGTACTTATTCTTATACTTTGGAGGTTAGCAATGAAAAACAGGAATAAACTAACATGGATCTCCCTTATTCTAGTTGTTATGCTGGTTGTGCTTGCAGGCTGTCAGCCGGTTAACGGATTGGACTTGAACAAGGTCTTTCAAAACGGAACCAACGTGAAATCTGTTCAAGGAACACAAAAGCTTACGCTGGAGCTTACACCAAATGCATCTGTCACACCAACGGCTGACGAGCAAAAGATGCTCGAGATTTTCAGCAAAGTAAGTGTTAGTTTAACAGAAATGAAGCAGCAGGATCTTACTCATTTTTCAGCAAAAGGTGTATTTGAATACAATAAGGGACAAATCCCGTTCCAACTGTCCATGAGTGACGATGAGTATATTTTCTTAATTGAGGGCGCTAAAAAGCCTATAGTCATACATACCGGCATGTCTTCCCTTCAGCAATTGAATGGTAAGCTTTCGCAAGAAATGGAGCAGCAATTCAAGGATTTACGTAAAAAAGCAACGGAATTTGCACCTACTATCGTGTCCTTTTTCTTAGGTAATGCACCAAATCCCAAAATTATCACGGTTGGTGACGGTAAGGCTAATATCCACGGGGAAGGCTTAAAGGGCAAGGACATTCATTTAGAAATCAAAGGCAGTGATTTGCTGGAGCTTGTAAAAGGATTTCTAACTAATGTACTGGCTGATGAAAAAGGATTGAAAGAGCTGTTGGGACAAGTTTTTGATCTGTACGCTCCAATGATGCAGCAGGCTGCTAAAGAAGGCGACCAAGAGAGCAACACTTTTAATGACACCATAGCCCCATTCCTTAACAACAAGTCGCTAGCTGTAGGATTTGCTTATACGGCAATTAATACCTATTTGAAAGATATGCTTGCTAAATATGATCAATCTGTGCAGGAATTACTGAACTCCCCATCCGGAGAAGATCTGAGTAAGCTGTTAAATGATTCGCTGTACTTGAAGATGGATTTATTTGTTGACAGTGAACTGACGACTCGCAAATCCAATATGGAATTTGCTTATTCATTACCTGATACTGAAAGTGCTGTAAAAGGCTTGAAAATCAACGCATCCAGCGAAATCTGGGATGTGAACAAGCCAGTAACGGCAGACAAGATCGATACTTCGAAGGGACAATTAGAGCTTACGACGCTAGGTAAACCGTCCAGAGTGATTTCGGTTGTGGACCCTAAGTCTCGCTTGTACACATTACTTAAAGAAGATTTAAATATTACGAAAAAAGAAATCACTATGATTATGGGCAGCCAGGATGATTATGTGGGGGACTCCTCTAAACCCTACAACAGCAACGGTACAATAATGGTTCCAGTTCGTTTTGTTGTCGAACAGCTGGATGCTGATGTAGCATGGGAGTCATCTACGCAAAAAGTAACCGTCACCGACCTTGTGAGCGGAGCTGTGATCAATCTGAATGTCGGAAGCAAGCAAGCAACTGTTAATGGTATGATCAAACTGCTAGATAAGGAGTCGGAGCTTACCAATGGTTCAACCTATGTACCTATTCGCTTCATTGCTGAGAGTATGGGCGCTAAAGTGAATTGGAACCAGGAGCTGCAGATGGTTACTATCACACGTGATTAGTCTACCCTAGTAAATGAAATCCATTACATGTGAATATTAAGTTTTGAGAATAGTCTCCATAAGAAAAAGCCTGATTCCGCCGGATCAGGCTTTTTTCTTATGCTTGCGGTTCGGTTGGAAGTCAGGCGCTGCTTACCCGAGCTTAATCCTTTAATTTATCCTGGCTATCTATTTCTGTGATTCCAGGAGGACGTGGACCAGGTAGCCGCCCAGCACGGGCTGTAGCTTCACGCAGTAGAAACTCGATATGTCCGTTGACACTTCGGAACTCATCATTAGCCCATCGTTCTAGCGCTTCATATAGCTTCGGGTCCAACCGCAGAGCAAAGTTTTTCTTGGTTGCCATAGGGGTTCAGCTTAATAAAGACTGCCTGTATTAATAACAGGGCTGGCGGAACGATCTGAAACGATGGCAACCATCAAGTTGTTGATCATAGCGGCTTTGCGCTCTTCATCGAGAACTACGATGCCGTCCTGCTCGATTTGGGCAATTGCCAACTGGACCATGCCGACGGCTCCTTCAACAATTTTGGAACGCGCAGAGATGATGGCCGCCGCCTGCTGACGCTGAAGCATGGCACTGGCAATTTCGGTTGAATAGGCAAGGTGAGTCAATCGGGCTTCCATAACCTCTACACCGGCTACAGACAATCGTTCCTGCAACTCGCGGCTCAGCTCAAGCGCAATTTCTTCGGAATTACTGCGCAGTGAATATCCTTCTCCTTCAAACACATCATAAGGGTACTTGTTAGCAACATGACGTAGTGCTGTCTCACTTTGAATTTCAACGAACTGCTCGTACTTATCAACATCGAACATGGCTTTGGCCGAATCAACAACGCGGAATACAACAACTGCGGCAATTTCAATCGGATTGCCTTCTATGTCATTGACTTTAAGCTTGACGCTGTTGAAGTTGCGGACCCTTAATGAAACGGATTTGCGAATGGAGAAGGGCATGACTAGCCAAAGGCCACTTGCTCTTATTGTACCGACGTAGCTTCCAAAGAAAGTAACGATTATAGCTTGATTCGGTTGTGCAACTGTAATACCTGATGCCAGGGCTACTCCGATAATGAGAAGAAGAATACCTGGGATTACTATCTCCTTAACCAGTAAGAAAGTTGCGAGAGCCATAAAGATCAAGATTAATAACAAACCAAGGAAGCCGTTAAAGGACCAAGCTTTTTGTTCTTTCATTTTAGAACACTCCTTTTTGTGTAACATATTGTTTTGATATTTAAATGATATCACTTTTAGTAATAAATGTAAAATGGAATAAGATGTTAATTAACAAAACGGGCGTTGACAGGGGATGGACATCGTGCTATAAGTGGTTGTAAGCTGAGTGTGAGGGCGAGAGAGAAATCGCCAAACTAATTAATTAAAGGCGGTGCAATAGGATGGAGCAAGTGTCGACCGAGCAAGTATTTGAACAGAAAATTGCTGGAAGCAAGCCTACAATTGCTGTATTTAAAACAACCTGGTGTAAAGATTGTCATTTCATTGATCCATTTATGCCTGCAGTGGTGGAAGCATATAAAGATCGTTTGGACTTTATTCAGCTGGACCGGGATGAAGTGCCGGATCTATGCGAGAAGCTGAACATTCTGGGGATTCCGAGCTTTATTGCTTTTCGTGAAGGTGAGGAGCTCGTTCGTTTTGTTAGCAAGCTGCGCAAAACCAGAGATGAAATTGAACAGTTTCTCGATCGCGCCCTGGAAGTTGCCGAAGCCTTGAAGAAGTAACGCATAGCAAATAATTTAGGTGAAAAAAGCTGATGCTTCAGGGATATGTCTCTCACATATCTCTTTGAAGGGAATCAGCTTTTTTCTTTCAACGCTTTGTAACATTTCCACATGGATTTGCTCTTGGATTATCGCTATAATGATACATGAACGATTCGACTTAATTAGCAATATATGTCGAATTCAGAAAAAGTAGGTGAAACCAGTTCATGAATCTTCAAAAATGGCTGAAACGGTTTTCGTTCGCCAGCATGTACGGAATGTTTTTAATTCTTGTAATGGGCGCGCTTGTCACTAAGACAGAATCAGGCCGCGGTTGTGGAGACGATTGGCCGTTATGTAACGGTAAATTCATTCCAGCCTATACGATCGAATCTATTATTGAATACAGCCACAGGTTTGTGGTCGGCGTCGTTGGTATCATATTGTTGATCACGATGTTGTTGGTCCTCTTCTACAGTAGAAGCAAGGAAGCCAAATGGTTTGTATCGGGTGCGATGTTGTTTACAGTATTGCAGGCTATTCTTGGGGCAATGGCTGTTATATGGCCGCAATCGTCTGCTGTTCTGGCGCTTCATTTCGGCTTCTCATTGATGGCATTTGCGTTTACTCTACTGCTCGCCTTAGTGTTTACCCGATTCGGAAGCTCAATGTCGGGACCGCCTTCAACCTTATCGATTGGTGTTCGCTGGGGAGTAGCATTGACCTTGATTTACAGCTATGCGGTTGTTTACCTGGGAGCCTTTGTAAGACATACAGAAGCATCGGGAGGGTGTATTGGCTGGCCGTTATGCAATGGACAAGTGATACCCGAGATGATAGGGGCAACCCGAATTGTATTTGCACATCGTGTAGGCGCGATTATTTTGTTTCTGATCATCATGTGGTTATTTATGGCTATAAGATCGCAGAACGGGAAGCAGGATAATGCTTATCAAGCTGCCAAATGGGCGCTCATTCTGGTTGTGCTGCAAATATTTAGCGGTGCCTTTGTAACTTTGTCCCTGGGGTATGATTGGTACTTGATAGCAAGCCTTATCCATGCGGTTCTCATCGCTTGCTTGTTCGGTATTCTTTGCTATTTATGTGTACTTGCCCTGCAGGCAGGAAAGGGCGGCAGACAGGCTTACGGAGCTAGATAGCTGCGTAAGCCTTCTTTTCTATCATGCGGCTCATTGGAAGCGCTGCACAAAGAAAAAGCAGTGGGTTGAAATAAGTGTCGCTGTAGATCCGAAGCTGGGCATGTTCGTAGGGAAGTTGGTTTATTTAGCATTTAATGCCTCATGGAATCGGGTATCATCCCGATTCCGCGGGTGTATACTTAGTTGATAAGCATAGGCAATATCATCTGGAAGGAAGTGAGCACATAGGATGCTTAGAAGCATGTTCGGCGAACCGCGCCGTAAAGATGAAGGACTGTTAGCAGCCGTCAATCAAGCGATAACGGGCTATCTGCACTTGCTTGAGTCGGTTCCGGCTGAGGAGCGCAACCTGCAGGAGCGGCGATATATAGTATGGGGCCGAGGCTTCCTTCGCGCGTTAGACGAGCTGGAGCAAAGCCAATTCGCAGCTGTAAGCTACGGCAGCAAGGTGACGAAGACCTATATTGATGAAATGTCAGACACTGAGCTTGACGACTATCATAGGCATCTATATTTCTATAAAAATGCAATCATTCGTTTATTCGCTATATTGGATAAGCTGGGTCATTTCATGAACGAGCGGTTCCGTCTAAAAACCGAAGAAATTAAAGCGCGATATTCTTATTTCACGGTACTGCGTAATATGCACACAAATCATTTGTACACCAAATTGGAAGAGCAGCTGTATGGATTAAAAGTAGCTTACAAAGTGCCTGTTGAGCGTCTTCGCAATGAACGGAACATGGAAATTCATACGATTAATGCAGATCTGCTTGATGACCTGCTTCAGGCTGCTGAATCAAAGCAATCATTAGATCAACGTAAGAAAACGGAAAATATACAAGAGCATCTCAAGGATCTTGAAATTGGCTGTAATATGACGTTTACCGCCAGTGAGAAGATATTTACCTATATTCGTACTTTATCGGAATCGTCCGGTCAGTACTCACCTTCGAACTGAAGGGCTCGCATGGAGTCGCTTAACGTTGCATGGGTTGAATCGATGGGGCGGTTCATCTATACTTTAGAGTAGCAAAGCTTAGTAATTGCTTACTAAGTTTAACTTTCCTTGCGGAAAGTCTAGCAAATGCTTACGAGGTAAAATTTCCTCATGGAAAGTTTAGGAGGGGCGAGCATGACCGAACAACCAAAAGTTGCACTCATAACAGGAAGCGCCAAGGGATTGGGCAAGATGACAGCGCTTCTGCTCGCCGAATCAGGTTGCGATATAATTATTAATTATGTGCACAGCCAGAAGGAAGCATATCTATTATGTGAGCGCATCCAAGCAAAGGGACGCCGCTGCATAGCTATTCAAGGCGATGTGGCAAACCCGATGGAAATGAGCCAGCTTGTAAAGTCGGCTGTGGCCGAATTTGGCAGCATTGATATTTTAATTAATAATGCAGGTCCGTTTGTCCGCGAACGAAAGCTGTTTAGTGAGTATTCGCAGGAAGATATTAATTATTTAATGCACGGCAACTTGTTAGGCGTGATGCAGCTAGATCATTTGGTATTGCCCATGATGCGAAATAAGAGTTGGGGAAGAATCGTCCATTTTGGCTTTGGTCACGCAGCAGAAGCAAGAGGCTGGCCGCATCGTGCTGTTTACGCAGCGGCAAAAGTCGGGCTGGTATCATTTACTAAAACCTTAGCGGTAGAAGAGGCCCCTTACGGCATTACAGTTAATATGATCTGTCCAGGGGATATCCGTGGAATGAACAAAGAGAAATTGATTTCCGAGGTAGAGCAAGAGATTGATCCTGAATCTCCCCGTGGACGACCAGGAGCTGGTGAGGATATTGCTAGAGTTATTGCTTTTCTCTGCGAGGAGCGGTCTGATTTTATTACGGGCAATATCATGGATGTTTCGGGTGGTCTGGATCCAATCAGGGCGATCATTGGTTCATCTCACCAGAAGTAAGTAACTGCCATGAATGAGGGCCAGATTAAGTATAAAAAAGACCCTACAGCACTAAGAGTAGCGGCGCGAGCGCCAGCAACCTTAAGAGCTAAGGGTCTTTAATTTGTTGAAGGATAAATTAGAACACTTGTACAACCTCTTGAACACCCTCAACTTCTTCGAGCAATGCGCGTTCAATACCGGCCTTCAATGTGATCGTTGAGCTTGGGCAGCTGCCGCAGGCACCTACCAGCTTAAGTTTGATGATACCATCCTCCACATCAACAAGCTCAACGTCACCGCCATCGCGCTGCAAAAACGGGCGAAGCTTATCTAAAACCTCCAGTACCTCATCGTACATGGTGCTTTGTGTTTGTTCACTCATTTGCTTCAACTCCTTTCTATAACTTATTATATTACAATAAGCGCAAAAATAAAATGGTTTACAAGGCGGATGATCATATATGAGACCTATCATTGAATTTTGTACGAATAATATGCACCATGGAACGGATCGATTAATGAAACAATTGGAAGACAACCCCGATTATGATGTGATTGAATACGGCTGTCTTGGCAATTGTGGAGAATGTTATATGTTCCCTTATGCTCTGGTTAATGGTGAAATAGTGGTGGGAGCCAATATTGAGGAACTGCAGCAGCGAATCGAACATAAACTAAAAGAGATCGAAGCCATGTTCGATCTCCTTGGAGAATAGATTAACCAAAATGATGCTTGGACAGCCAGAGTACACCGCTCTTTAGAGTTCGTGCAATTTTACCTGTCATAATCGTCCTTTTGCCCATCAGCCCAAAACCTGATTTTTTACCTAGTGAACCCAGAACCCCTTTGAGCTTAATTTTTCCTAGCCGAGGGGTTTCATTTTTCCAAATAGCCTTCATGACCTCTGCAATCTGCTTGCCTTGGCCTTCCGCCGCCTGGGCGCTTGGAGAAAAAGGAAGGGAAGCGCAGTCGCCTACAACAAAAACGTCTGGATATTCATTGATTTGATGGAATTTGTTAATAATTATACGTCCCTGATTATCCTTAGGAAGCTGCAGCTGCTGTATGATCGGGCTTGGCTGAATCCCTGCAGTCCAAATCGTAACGTCTGTATGGATGATCTCCTGATCGTTATAGAGGAGCCCGCCTTCCAAACGGGAAAGATTAATATGTGACCTCAGTTCAATATCATGCTCCAGCATCCACTCACGAACGTAAGATTGAAGCTTAGGCGGGAAAGCAGATAACACGCTAGGGCCGCGGTCTATAATCCTTATGTTCATATCCGGACGGCTTTCTCTTAGTTCTGCAGCCATCTCTACACCGCTTAAACCGCCGCCTATAATTGAAACTTGGCCGTAAGGAACGGTATCATTGACGGTTTGATAAGTTTTGCGTGTCGAGGACAATGTTTGGATACTATGCGAATACTGTTCGGCTCCAATAATTTGGTGATACTTGTCCACACAGCCGAGCCCTATAACGAGCCAATCATATGAAAGCGGGTCGTCATTCTCAAATAGAACCAGCTTGTTAACCGGATCAACCGCCGTCACTTCTCCATATTTAAGGATTAGGCGTGGGTCTACTGGAAACTGAACACGTATTTCATTATCTGCTACCGTTCCAGATGCCAGTGCGTAATATTCCGTCTTCAGTCCCTGATAGGGCATACGGTCGATAAGTACGAGCACAGTGTCCGAAGGTAACTCTTTTTCTAAAAGCTCGTTGGCTATAGTCAATCCCCCGTAGCCGCCGCCTAAAATAACTAATTTCTTCATCATGATGAACCCTTTCTATATGGGGACGGCAAGCCTCCCTGAAAAATATCAGCAGCATTGTCATGGTCATATCTTCTGAGTAAATTTTGAACTAATAAACTTTGATTTCGTTATAGAATGTATCACGTTCAACTGGAATGCGACCGGCACCTTTAACAAGCCAAACTAGCTCTTCACGGGTCAAGCTATCCGGTGATAAGGCACCTGCGGCATGACTGATACGCTCCTTTACAATCGTTCCGTGAACATCAGAAGCACCGAAAGTTAGGGCTATTTGCGTTAATTGTGTGCCTAGATTGATGAAGTATGCTTTGATATGTTGAATATTATCAACCATTAAGCGGCTGATTGCGATTGTTTTCAGATCATCAAAAGCAGCCACGCGGCGTTTCAAGCCTGCACTTACGCTGGCCGGTTGTACGGAGTTCGGAATGAACACCATGAAACCGTTGGTCTCATCCTGCACTTCGCGCAAATAGATCATGTGTTGAATTCGTTCTTCCAGCGTCTCAATGGAGCCATACAGCATAGTCGCATGTGTTTTCAGACCTAAACCGTGAGCAACCCGTTGTACTTCTAGCCATTGGTCCGTTGTTGCTTTACCAACGCCCATTTTCTTCCGATAGCGCTCAGATAGGATCTCGGCACCGCCGCCTGTCAATGTGCTTAAACCGGCATCCATAAGTGTCTGAAGCACCTCTTTATAGCTTAACCCACTGAGGCGAGAATAAAACTCGATTTCAGCGGCAGTATGAGCCTTGATGGTAACATCAGGATAACGTTCCTTCAATGCGCGGATACAATTCACATAATATTCAAAAGGTACATTAGGGTTATGTCCTTGAGCTATATGGAACTCGCGCATACCCGGATGATAATGCTCATCAATAAATTCAAACATTTGCTCAGGTGAAAGCGTATAGGAACCTTCCTCGCCCTCATCTTTGCGGAAATGACAGAATGCACAGTGAGCTTCACATACATTGGTAAAGTAAAGGCTCATATTATCGATGAAATAAACCCGTTTACCATTCAGTCTGAGATTAACTTCATTTGCCAGCTGCCCAATTGTAAGCAAGTCATCGGATTGATACAAAAATACGCCATCCTCAAGCGATAAGCGTTCACCATGCTTCACTTTTTCTGCTATTTCTGCCATTCTTTGATCCGGATTACTGATAACGATGCTCATAAATCCACCTCCAAAATGAATAACAAAGTCATGCTTTTACCATGAATGACCTTTTGATTGATATCGTCGAACAGGGAGGAGTGTACCATTATATTCATATATAAAGTCTCCTTATTAAAACAAATAAATTAAAACAATACTATCTATTATAGACCTCCTTATCGGGCGGGGCAATACGTAGTTCGACAAAATGGGGATTAGCCCTTAACGGGCTCGAGACAGGTTGTGGTAATAGATATAAGTCCTTGAGGAGTCTGCTTATTAGGAGTATACTTATAAAGAAGAGGCAATATGTTAGAGAAAAGAGAGCTCCTATCTGGGCTAATTAACCTTTCTAAAAGTTGAACATCTGTTTCATTATTGCTCTCTAGCGATATATGAACTTTGAGCATTATCATGGCACTCCACTACCGTAAGGAGGTTGTATTTTATGATTACAATTAGCGAAACAGCAAGCGATAAAATTAAAGAAATGTTGGCCAGTGAGGAGACACCGGATTTATTCCTTCGTTTAGGGGTGAAATCAGGAGGCTGCAGCGGTTTTTCATATGGTATGGGCTTCGATGACCAAGAGAATACTGACGATAAAGCTTTTGAATTGAATGGGTTAAAAGTGGTAGTCGATCAAGAAAGCTCTAAATATTTGTATGGCATCGAGATCGATTTTAAAGAATCCGGCATGGGCGGCGGCTTCACCATCAACAACCCGAATGCAGTTGCATCCTGCGGCTGTGGCTCTTCGTTCAAAGTGAAGGACGAAGAAGGCACACCTGAGAAATGCGACGATAAAGTCGAGGCTTAACAGGGCTATAGAGATTTGAGTGAAATATTGACTTGCAATTATCTTGAAAGTACACAACCCTAGAAATACGATTTCTGGGTTGCAGATTACGACCTTCTAAGTGTGTGTGTTGATGCTGATACACATATTTTAGAAGGTTTTTTTTACATGCTTAAAAACAAAAAAACGAAGATACCAGATGGCAAACGTCCAGATCAGCAAGAATATCCGCAGATTAGCTTTCAACAACAAAGTGAATATCAAATTGGATTCAAAAATGAAAGAGTGTGGTATAATTTTACTATAAAGAGAGGTAATAACTCCTTCCAATCAAACTTTAACTCACAAATGTTAGGAGATAGGTTATGTCACTAAAAGTGGTGCAAATTTATGGGATTTAACTACGAATTAAGCAATTTTCTTCTTAATATTTTTTTCATCTTGTTCCCACTAATTTTTTATCAATTTACAATTCATGAAAAGATGAATCATAGAACAGCTTTTAAAAATGTAGTCATCTTTTTTTTATTTGCCACCCCAATGATTTTATGTATGTATTTTCCTCCTGTAGAAGCAAATGGTTTAATATTTGATCTTAGAATTATTCCTTTGATATTGGGATGTTTTTATGGAAACTCCAAAACTTCTATTATGTTACTCCTCTCTCTTATAAGTGTTCGTTTTATGATTGGCGGTACAGGCGCTTATCTAAATTTAATTTCTTCCACTCTATCGTTCATTGTAATCATATCTTTATCAAACAAATATCATTCTTATAGTTTATTTAATAAAATTCTCATATCCTCTATACTATCTTTTGTTTGTAAAATAATTGGCATATCAAGTATTCTAGTTATTGATTCTTATTATGATTTCCTATCTGCTTTTAAATTTTATATTGTTCAAAGTTTATTTATGGGCTTAGCTATATACATTATTGAATCTATTAGAAGAAACGCTGAACTAAAAAAAGAATTAATATTCTCAGAAAAAATGAACATCGCAAGTATTATTTCCGCATCCGTTGCGCATGAAATTAGAAATCCGCTAACCTCAGTTAGAGGGTTTATTCAACTACTTACTCAAACAGAACTGAATCCTGACAAAAAACAGATGTATGGGAAAATTTGTTTAGAAGAAATTGATCGTGCGGAGCAAATTATTAATGATTATCTATCATTAGCAAAGCCTTATCCGGAGATTTTGGAAGAATTGGATATTGGTGAGGAAATTCAATATATTTATAATGTTTTAAAATCCGTTGCAAACCTTACAGGAGTAGAAGTAGAGATTAAATATGACATTAATTTGTTAGTATTAGGTGATCGGAAAAAGCTAAGGCAAAGCATCATTAACATTGCCAAAAATGGTTTAGAAGCGATGCGAGATAAGAGAGGAGTACTTAAAATTGAAGCTTATAAGAGAAACAATGAGGTGATTCTCTCCATTAGCGATACTGGAATTGGAATGACAAATGACCAAGTAAGTCGTCTAGGAATGCCCTATTATTCTAACAAAGATAAAGGTACAGGTCTTGGGATGATGGTGTCATTCAGCTTGATAAAAGGTATGTTAGGAAAAATCAATGTAAAAAGCGAATTAGGAAAAGGAACTGTATTTGATATTTCCTTTCCCTTATTGAAAATATAAAAAAAATAATTGTAAAATTTAGTTGATTGTCTTGAATTTGGGAATGTATTTGTTATAATCATCTTGTCAAATACCTGAAGAGGGGTTGTCTTATGGGTGCTAAGCTAATTAAAATTGCTTCGGTATACTTTGTTGTAGGTGTGTTTTTTGGCATGTTTATGTCCATCACGCACCAGTTTCAATTCGCTTCTGTGCATGCCCATATTAATTTGGTAGGCTGGGTTTCACTTGCATTAGCGGGGTTTGTGTACCATGTATTTCCAAAGGCGGCCTCATCCTTGTTGGGGAAAATTCATTTTTGGCTCCACAATATCGGATTGCCGATTATGATGATCGGACTTATTTTCCTTCTTAGTGGAATGCAAGCTGCGGAACCTGTTGTTGCGGTAGGCGGTTCTTTGACTGCTCTTGCTGTAGTCCTGTTTACCATTAATGTACTGAAAAATGTCAGCGAAGCCAAAGATCAAAGCATTACACACAACAAGACAACATCCTTGTAAACCCGTACATAATGAGAGCGCATGCCTTAGGGCTTGCGCTTTTTTTGCTTTCCTCGATTGAATGAGGATGCTTACTAGTATTCACAAAAAAGGGAGCCATCCTTTTATCACTCGATTAAGTAAAATCTGGAAAAAATATTTTTGAATTATTATTTTCAAATAGGAGCTTGTGCATAACCTTGTCCACATAATCCACTGCATAACCGTATAGGATTCCACACTTATTAACATAATACACACAGGTTATACACAAAATGATGTGGATAACAGAACGCTTGTTCTAAAAGCATATACATGTTAATATAATTTTACCTTAAAGAAGTTAGGTGATCTTAATGAGACTAATGAGTAATGAAATTTTAATTGATTCATACTTTAAGGCGTTGAATTTGAAGCTGGAAGCCGAGTTTATCGAATTACTGCTCGAAGAAATCAGACGTCGTAAGCTGAATTTGGAATATTACGGTAACAATGAAGCGCAGGTCAGTTGACCTGCCTTTTTTTTGGATTTTGGCATTCTGAGAACAATAAAAAGGTTTCCGCCAATGTTAGTTGTGGCAGAAACCCTTATTATTTGAACTGGTTAAATTACATTTTCATGTTGCTGCTGTGACCTGGGGACAACTTAGCCGAAGGGTCAATATAAACTTTTGCATTGTTGATTGCCGTTGGAGCTTCACCAAAGCCTACAGCTATGAGCTTGAGCTTTCCAGGGTATGTAGTGATATCGCCTGCTGCAAAAATACCTGGAATGCTTGTTTCCATACGCGAATCAACAATAATTGAACCATTGTCAATTTCAAAGCCCCACTCTGCAATAGGACCAAGCGACGAAATAAATCCGAAATTAACGATAACCGCGTCGACATCCAAATCATAGGTTTCTCCGGATTTGATATCAGCCAAGGTAGCTTTAGTGATAAATTCATCTCCGTGAAGCGCTGTGATTTCTTTTGGTGTCTGTACATCTACTTTGGAACTCATTAGGTTTTCAACACTGTGTTCGTGAGCACGGAACTTATCTCTGCGGTGAATTAACGTAACTTTCTCAGCAATCGGCTCCAGCATCAAAGCCCAATCTACTGCAGAATCGCCTCCGCCGCTAATCAGAACCTTTTGTCCTTTGAAACGATTCAGGTCGCTGACAAAATAATGCAGGTTCTTTTTCTCGAACTTGGATGCCTCTGGAAGCTCTAGACGTCTAGGCTCGAATGCGCCAACTCCGCCTGTTATAATAACGGCTTTAGATTGATGAACTCCTTTATCCGTTACTACCTCAAAAAGACGCTCATCCTTTTTGATAACCTGAAGCACTTTTTCCTCTAAACGAATATCGATAGGGAAATGCTTCATTTGCTTATCGAGGTTGTTAACTAGCTCTTGAGCTGTAACCTTCGGAAAGCCTGCAACATCATAAATATACTTCTCCGGGTACAACGCGGCTAGCTGCCCACCTAATTGCGGCATGCTTTCAATGATCTTTACCGATGCTTGACGCATACCGCCATAGAAAGCGGCAAACATACCTGCTGGGCCTCCGCCCACGATAATAATGTCTACTATTTCATTTTGCATTTTTCTAAACGCACCTCCGAGACTTAATAACAATCGAATTATATTATAAACCTATAAATTTGGAAAGAAAATAATAACGATTTTCATTTACATTTAGAATAAAAAGATATAATCATGTGCTTTATTAACTATTATGGGAATATTCAGCAATCAGAAGTAATCCTGTATATATACGGGCTAGTCTCGGTTTTTTCTGTGATTTTTAACCAAAATAATACTTGCTATTTGTCATGTTACATTATATTATGTCTTGAGGAACTGGATAAAACTGATGGCTTAACTCGCTTTTTAACGCTTATATTTTCAATTCATACTGTTCAAACTAGTATTGAAAAATAATTCTCGGCGTAGTATGTGTAAAATTTCACAAACGAATTATGACCATTAAATACAGAATATAAACAGGATGGAAGGGATCAACCATGAGTCGAATACCAAGAATAGTCATTTTGGGAGCAGGATATGGTGGCATTGTGACGGCTATTCGTTTGCAAAAGGAATTAAATTATAACGAGGCAGATGTAACTCTGGTTAACAAACATGATTATCATTATATTACTACTCATCTGCACATGCCTGCCGCAGGCACAGACAATCCGGAGAACGCGCGCGTTAATATCCTTAAGCTAATTGATGAATTCAAAATCGACTTTGTTAAATCCACTGTTGTACAAATTCGTCCACAAGAGAAAAAGGTTATTTTGGAAGAAGGTACATTGTCTTATGATTATTTGGTCGTAGGACTTGGCGGAGAGCCAGAAACCTTTGGTATTCCGGGATTGAAAGAGAACGCGCTTAGCATTCGCAGTATTAATAGCGTACGCTTTATTCGCGAGCACATAGAATATCAATTTGCAAGATTTAAACGTGAGCCGAACCGTTTGGACTACTTAACCTTTGTAGTGGGCGGAGCAGGCTTTACAGGAATCGAATTTGTCGGAGAATTGGCCGATCGTATTCCTCAACTTTGCAAAGAGTTCGACGTGGATCCGTCCCTTGTTAAAATATATAATGTGGAAGCGGCGCCAACGGCTTTACCTGGTTTCGATCCCGAATTGGTAGAATATGCGATGAATGTTCTGCAGAATAAAGGGGTTACCTTTAAAATAGCAACCGCAATTAAAGAATGCACGCCGGATGGCGTTTCATTGGCTACTGGTGAAGAGATTAAGTCGGCTACTGTTGTATGGACTGGCGGTGTTCGCGGTAATCACATGCTGGATGATGCTGGTTTTGAAACGATGCGCGGCAGGATCAAGGTTGACGAGCAGCTTCGCGCTCCTGGTCATGATAACATTTATATTCTGGGCGATTGCTCGATAGTATTGAATCCGGAAGGCCGTCCTTACCCGCCTACAGCACAAATATCGATGCAGCAAGCTGATGTCTGTGCGCACAACCTCGTAGCTTCAATTCGTGGCGAGCAAATGAAAAATTTCGTCTTCCAAAGTAAAGGTACAGTTGCATCCCTTGGACGCGGTGAGGCTATCGGTATTGTTGGTTCACGTAAAATCAAAGGCGGCCTCGCGGCTGTAATGAAAAAAGTCATTGACGTGCGCTATTTGTACATCATTGGCGGTATTCCATTAGTACTTAAGAAAGGCCGTTTCTAGTAATGCGCCACTGCAGCGTACAGGTACGCGGTTTATTGACGCGGGACGAGTTGGATCGTTACAATGCCCTTATAGACGTTGGTCACTTCCTAGAATCTCAAACCCGCTATGATCTAGTTTATACGGTGCAAAAAGAAATTGACATTCTCATTCTCCCGGCAATTGAACGTCTTAAGGAGAAGTCGCGGCAGCGTGATAGGGACACAGAAGCCTATCTGGCGGCTAAGAACGATAAAAGCGAAGCAAGTCGCGATGATCGTTTTGATGATGATGACGAAGACGATGTATAAGCATTGAGTTTACTTTATATTAAAAAACCTGTGGTTTCACCGATGTTCTGGTGAAACCACAGGTTTTTTTGCTATTTGAATCATCAGTTTCCTTAGAAGCTAGATAATCCTTCAATATTGATGACGTTGTTATCGAAAACTTGCTTTATTGGAACATATTGACACAAGAATTGAATCGGTGTACTATTGTGGTAGTACACTAGTTATCTGAATATTTCGCATCTCTAGGGGGGCAAACAGTTGAAGGTTTGGTGGAGTTTGTTTAAGAAGGAATTGGCCTTTGGTACAAGGTGGTCAGGTCCTATCTGGATTTATTTATGCATTGTTTTGATTTTGGGCGGTTTATCAGTCTTTTTATCCTATCGCTTTCAATCTGGTTTTATTAGCAATTTATGGCTGTCTATCATGTATCTCCATTTTTTTGCTCCGGCTGCCTATATGCTAATAAGCTTACAGAAAGAACGTAAGCTGGACCCTTTTTGGTTGCAATTGCCATTGCCAGGCTGGAAGCTGTTAGCGGCAAAATATGCGGCAGCATTTGTTGAATTCATTTCGGGTTTATTGGTTTCAACCGTATTTTTCTTATGGGTACAGGCCGTTGAAAAATCAGGAGTTGAATGGCTAGTTGGGGAAGAGAATCGAATTGATATAAATAGTGAAGCTCAGAAAATATGGGTTGTATTTAATGGTACTAATGTTTCTATTGTTCTGGAATTTATATCTATATCCTTTGCATTGGCGATATCACTAGTTATGCTGTATCTTACTGCCTCTGCGTTAAGGAACCGATTTGGGCGCTGGAACTGGCCTCTGGCTGTATTGTTGCTTGTAGCCGTTTCAACTCTGGAGTATTTCTTTGAGCAAACTGCCGCATACCGTTATTTTTTCGACTGGGGTAATCCTGATGTCAACGGGGTAGGAAGCTTATTCAACTCCTCTGGTGAACATCTGTGGGTATGGTTGAATATGGCAATATGCTTGTACTTATCTGCATGGCTATTGGATCGCAAAGTGGAGGTATAGGATATGGTTGAACAATTTTCGAACACACAACCGATTTATTTACAACTGGTTCAGCGCATATGCCGACAAATTGTTCGACGGGAGGTACAGCCTGGTGAAAAATTACCCTCTGTACGCGATCTGGCGGTCGTATATGGAGTAAATCCAAATACCGTACAACGAGTAAATATGGAGTTAGAGCGGATGAAGATTGTTGAAAGTCGAAGAGGACAGGGCATTTACGTGACAGAAGACAGCTCAAGGCTAGCCTTAATGAGAGAGCAGCTAAAAGAAGAACAAATTACTCGTTTTGCAGACGAGATGAATGAATTGGGCTATTCCGAAGAGGAAATTGTTGCTGGTGTAAAGGCATTTTTGGAAAGTAAAAGCAAATAGATCTACTAAGTGCAGGAGGAGTTCAAATGGGCGTAGAAGCGGCCAAGAAAGAGCCTATTATTATTTTCGATCAAGTGGAGAAAAGGTTTTTCGGTAAATTAGCTATAGTTAAGGTGAGCTTTGAGATTCCAAGAGGTGAAATTATTGGGGTTATTGGGAGAAATGGCAGCGGTAAATCCACGGTTTTGAAATTAATGGCCGGGCTGCAAAGACCAAGTGCAGGGCGTGTGCTGCTGAATGGCAGGGCTCCGGAGCGACTAAGCTCAAGAGAGGTTGCTTTTTTGCCGGAGGCTGATGTGTATTACCCCTTTCATACTGTGAAAAAAGCACTGCAATTCTACGATGAGATATTTGATGATTTTGATAGGGATAAGGCATTGGAGGTAGTTGAAGTTTTCCGATTGGACTTGGAACAGAAAGCCTCTCAATTATCGAAAGGACAACGTGCACGCTTGAAATTAGCATTGACGCTAGCTCGACAGGTGCCTTTAATTGTGATGGATGAACCGTTATCAGGTTTGGATCCCTTAGTTCGAGAGGAGATTATCCGCAGCGTTATAGCATTAATTGATCCTCAGAAACAGACCTTGGTGATGACTACTCATGAGGTGGATGAAATTGAATCCTTATTGGATAGAGTAATGCTGATTAATGAGGGAAGAGTGGTTGGTTATGAAGAGGTAAGTCAAATTCATGGTGAATATAACGTTGGATTAGTTGAATGGATGAAAAAAAAGATAGTAAAGGACTTATCAATATAATTAATTGTTAATAAACACAGTTCATTTCAATGGGGGAGGAAAGCATCAATGGGACGAAAGGGATGGGCCTGGCTCATTGTAGGCGTATTATTTGCAAGTTTGATCGTCATTCTTATTACGAAGTCTGACTCGCTAATGAGTGGGGATGTAATGGGAGGTAAACAAAAGTGGAATGAACAAACCGTTCAAGGTAAAGGGACTGATAAAGTAGTCCAACTGTTTGTTGAGGGTGCTATTACCGAAAAAAGCGGGAGCTTCTCAAGCGCTTTAAACGCAGGCAGCTACATTACCCAACTGGACCAGGCTCGCAAGGATAAGGATGTGAAGGCTGTTGTAATCCGGGTAAACAGTCCGGGGGGAGAGGTAGTAGCTTCGGACGAGATTCATTCCAAAATTGTGGAGCTTAAGGAAAGCGGTAAGCCGGTTATTGTGAGTATGGGCTCAATGGCTGCTTCAGGAGGTTATTATATCTCGGCCCCGGCAGATTATATATTTGCCAATCCTGCAACTTTAACAGGCAGCTTGGGCGTTATTTTCTCTATAGCTAATTATGAGAAAGCAGCTGAGTGGCTTGGTTACAAGGAAAATACAATCACAAGTGGTGCATATAAAGATATTGCGAGTCCACTTCGGGAGATGAAGCCAGAAGAGAGAGAAATATTTCAGAAGCTGGTAGATGAGAGTTATCAACAGTTCGTTACGGTTATTGAAAAGGGGCGTAAGCTGCCGCGAGAAACGGTCCTGAAGCTCGCAGACGGGCGTATCTATTCAGGCCAGCAGGCTAAAGCCTTGGGTCTGATTGACGCGTTCGGGACTATGGAAGCAGCTACTGCCTATGCATCGGAAAAAACAGGAATTGCCAATCCGAAGGTGGTTCGTTATGTTAAGGAGCCTTCTTTGTCGGATCTATTCAGCGGTGCAATGATGCACTCGGCATCTCCTGCAGCGCAGGTGCTGCAAGAAGTACTACCGGAAGTATCCATAGGTCCTCGACTTATGTATCTTTTTAAATATTAATTTCTTAGAAGGAGTGAAGAGAGTTGGAGAGCGAAACGAGATCAGAACCCGCATATTCAGGAGGGAAAACGTCTTATTCTGAAACCATTAGCACTGAAAGAAGGTACGCAGGGTTTTGGATACGATGCGGGGCTACTTTGTTGGATGGAATTTGTTTACAAACGGTATTCATTATCTTTCATTTAATGCTTGGTTATAGTCTACTTGAGCCGCCGTTTGCTATTTCTATGCTGGAGTCCTTCCTAGCTTGCGTTTATTATATTGTTATGACGGTGATCTGGGGACAAACCTTAGGTAAAATGGCTCTAGGCATCAAAGTTATTCGTAATGATGGAGCTCCAAATACTTGGGGAATCATTATTTTAAGAGAGGTTATCGGTAAATTTATATCCGGTATTATTTTCTGCGTTGGTTATATGATGGCTGGCTGGGATGATAAAAAACGTGCACTTCATGATCGGATGTTTGCAACTCGTGTAGTGCGGGTAAATAAATAATTAGAAATCGTTGCTAGGAAAAGAGCCTTGTCCGCTAAGTAAAATGGCGGAAAGGCTCTTTTGGGATAACATACAATTTCAGCGGTATGGAACCTCTATTAAAGCTTCAACATAGCTGTCATCTTGTCTTTGTTCAACAGGTTGCCGACATAGAACTCGCCGAACTCGCCGAAACGGGCGCTAGTTTCATCGAAACGCATTTCATGAACGATTTTTTTGAATTGCAGCGCATCGTCCGCGAACAAGGTAACGCCCCATTCCCAATCGTCCAGACCGATGGAGCCAGCAATAATTTGTTTGATTTTACCGGCATAGTTACGACCGATCATACCATGGTTGCGCATAAAGCCGCGGCGCTCGTCTGCGGATAGCATGTACCAGTTATCATTGCCCTCGCGACGTTTGTTCATAGGATAGAAGCATACATGCTTAGCTTTAGGCAATGTAGGCTTTAGACGAGCAAGAATATCTGGATCCTGCATCGGATCTGTACCTGGTTTAGCCATATAGCTGCCAAGCTCTACAATAGAAACATAGGAGTAGGTAGGTATGGTTACTTGAGCAAACAACGTTTTGTTGAATGCTGTTTCCAGTTCGTTAAGTTCCTCCAAGGTTTCACGCAGGTGCATGAACATGAAGTCGGCTTTTTGTCCGACGATACTGTAGAACGCGGTGCTGCCCTGTTTTTGATCCTCTACATCTTGATACTGTGCAAGCAGGCTGTACAGCTCGTCCTCTGCACGGTTTCTTTCCTGTTGGGTAAGACTCTTCCATGCCGTCCAGTCGATAGCACGGAAATCATTCAGCGCATACCAGCCTTCTAATGTTTGGATTGCTTCACTCATAAGGTCCACTCCTTTTATATAATGGAATAATTCGTAATTTTCACTTGTTTCATTGTAACGAAATCATGATCAAAGGGCAAATGAAGTGAGCTTATATAATAACAAATTGAGTCAATCGGGGTGGGGATGTTCATCAAGCGTTCACTTTACCCCGGACCAAATTTTATATAAAATGAACATACGTGTAAGTATCGATAAAAAGGAGTTGGCGGTTTTGCTGCAATTAGTAATTGTTACCGTGCTGCTGTTCGTATTGTTTTTTGGGCTCGGTTTTATATTAAACATGCTGATGAAAACAACCTGGTTTCCCATCTATGGTTACATTGCGCTCGTGATTTTTCTGGTCGTATATTGGGGCTGGGGGACAGGCTCTCTTGCAACGAACTTGGCGGAGTACGGAATTGCCGATTATGTACCTGCGGTTGGAGGCTTGATTGGAGCTGCGTTGAGCGGCTCGACGATTAAGTCTTTGCGGACGAAAGGGTATACCATGTTTTAGAAAAAGGGCGTGAGAAATACAATGAATGGACAGCTTCGCAAGGATGTTGTGCCCGGCAGAAGGGTTCAGATTGTGCAGAAGCAGGATCAGCGATCCGGTAAACTGACAGCTGGCACGGTAAAGGATATATTAACGAATTCACCGAATCATCCGCATGGGATCAAGGTGCGATTGACGGATGGGACGGTTGGTCGGGTCAAAGAAATTATTGCAGACTAGAGTTCCTTTCCTACCAACGTACAAACATACAAGGTTGCACCCACAAACCGTCAGGATGATATTGAACCCTGACGGTTTTTTTGTAAAAATTTCTGGATTCTTTTCATCACCCGAATTGTCGGTTTATGTGGTAAAATGGACTTTAAGATGTTGGATCAAAGATGGGATTTGAGCTTATGCGAATAACGAATATGCTGCATTTTTCTGAATATCACCGTTTTTATGTGGCGCGTGATTTTTCACTAAGCAGTTTGGATATGAAAGTGCTGTCTACAATCTATCAGCCGATGATAGGGGCTTATGCTATAAGCTTGTACCAGACTTTGTTTTTACAGCTGCCCTCCGATAAAGTGGGGTATTCTCCTATGGAGCAGCAGCGCAAGCTATTTCTTTCTCTGGAGCTTGAAACTGGGGAACGAGGACGTAAATTTTTTATTGAGCAAACCTCGAAGCTCGAAGCGGTAGGGTTGCTGCGGACGACTCGCAGGTTTTCTGCAGAATCGGATGACTACGTATATCAATACACGCTATTTGCCCCGTTGTCGCCTAATGAATTTTTCAAAAATCAACATTTAACCTTGCTGCTGAGAGATAAAGTTGGCAAATATATGGTATTCTCGTTGCGGGATGAGCTGGTTCTACAGGAGCTGGATGAGCTTAAGGATGCGAATTCTGAAAACTTATCAGTACCTTTTTACGAGCTGTTTCATCTGAATTCACAGGTTATTGATCTTGATTTGGAGCAGGCATTTTTCGAATCGGCTGCCTCCAAGCCTGACGAGTCCAAGCCGGAGTTAACTAATAAAGGCTTCCAATACGCTGATATTATTAGGCAGTTTCCAAGACAATCGAATAACCGGGATTTTGTAGAGCGTTTGAAATACGAAGTAGAGCAAATGGCGCAAATTAACTTTGTAGTTAAAAAATACGGCCTGTACCTGACGGACATATGCAGATTGTTGGATGAAGATGGAGTATTCGAGCCTGACGGCAGCCTGAGTCTAGAGCTATTGCAGCACAAGGCCAATGAGACCTTTCGGCAAGACAAGAAGCGCGGAGAGGAACGAAGCCGTTATTTATCCAAAGTGGAGCAATCGCGAGAGCAGCCAGGGCAAGGAACGGCAGCTTCAGAGGAAAAAACGGTCGAGATGGAGTTTTATCTGGAAGTACCGGATATTTTCCAAGGGGAATGCAATCAGCATCAATATAATTATATATTGCGTAATGAGCCGTATACGTTTGTGTTGGAAAAGATTTTCTCCAAAGGTACAGTGCCTGACGGATTGTTGGACACGCTGGCCAAGGTGGATTTGAACTACAGGTTGAACGAGGAAGTTATTAATGTTCTTATTCATTTTATATATGTCAATAAACGATCATGGGCCAAAAATTCAATTGAAGCCAGCGTGACGGATATGCTGGGGAAGCAGGTCAGCACGTTTGAGCAAGCCGTTCAATATATACGTGAGTACGCGAAGTTTAAGGAGCGTCAGTCAGGTAAAGGGGCCGCAGCAAGCGCCGGTGGTGCTAGCCGAGGTAACAGTAGGGGAAGCAGCAGACAGCCGCAGAAGCCTGCGCTGCCGATTGTTGGCGATAATGTAATCGCGCCTGCTAAGCAGCTTACCACTTCCGAGCGTGAGGAAATTCGCCGTAAGGCACAGCAGCTCGATAGCCGGAAGTAACCGAAGGAGAGAGGGGGCCGTGCTGTGGAATCATTAGGAGAGATTTTACGAGGGATGCCTGGGCGTGAGCTGTTGAAAAAGGCTGAGGACAAGCTGCAGGAAGTAGCGGCAGATCCATTGATCGTCAAGCTTCGCACTAAATACCCGCAGCTGGATCATGAGGCTTTGAAGCTGAATTTAAACAGGCTGCATCAATATACAGTGGAATACCGCAATTGCTCCAATTGTCCGGGGCTGGATCGCTGTCCGAACGACATGGAAGGCCATTATACCTTGATTACGGTGGAATCTGAGCAGCAGCAGGCCAGAGTATACGACCAGAAGGTGGCCTGTAAAAAGTTTATTGCCCAGCAATCGCAGCAGGCGATCCGCGGACGCATCCGCAGCTTTTATGTGGACGAGCGGGCTTTGTCCGAGGGATATTCCACATTGGAAATCTACGATAAAGATGAGGACCGTGTGGGTGCTGTTGGTCAAGTGATCGATTATATTTTGAAAACTCAAAATGAGGGGATACAGAAGCAGGGCCTTTATTTGGCAGGGACCTTCGGTACAGGGAAGACCTTCCTCATGTGCTACATGCTTCACGAGTTGGCGAAAGACGGTTACACAGGAGCGATAGTGTACATGCCGGATTTTGCCGAGGATCTGAAGTCAATGTTTAATGATCCGCTTAAGCTAAAGGAAACGATCGATGCGTTGAAGGAAACGGATTTGCTGGTGTTTGACGATATTGGTGCAGAAAACCTTAATCCTTGGCTGCGCGATCATGTCATGGGAGCTATTCTTAACTACCGGATGAACCGGAAGCCGACCTTTTTTACTTCGAACCACGATTTGGGAGCGTTGGAGAAGCATTTTAGCTTCACGAGCAAGGATGGCGATGAGGAGTTCAAGGGGAGGCGAATTATGGATCGGATTCGTCCGTTTGTCGATGTAATCCTGGTCAATGGTTTTAATAAACGCGGTGGATAAATGAAAAGCCCGGCTCTGCGATGTGATGCGGAGCGGGCTTTTTTCTTATAACATCAGAATTGATAAGTTGCCAGCGGAGCTGAACCATTCTGATATTGCAAGAAAAGCTACCTCTATTACATAAATGTATCTTCATCGATAAGGCTTCGAGTAGAATCCTTTGTGAAACATATAATTTATATGTTTTTGGGTTTGGTGTATGTTTATTTCACCTAATTTAATAAATGTGCGTATGCAAATTTCACCGTACATCGAAAAGACCGACGAGGGGTTAAGCTGAGGATTGACGGTAGATCTCCGAGTTCACATCATAAACAATTGGCGGGTAGAGGAACTGAGGTACGCTATTTTGAAATGCACACGTGTTCATTCAAGTGAAACGGAAGTACGATGCTCTATTTGTATGAAATGTAGTCATTTAGGTAGGTCGGAGACGAAATAGAGCATCGTAGTTCCGTGTAATAATGAATTTACGAGGTAGCGTGTCCATTAGCGGAATCACGTTCCGCGAGGGGAAATGGAGTGATCTCTTTAAGGGCGTATGGTTCTATACAAGGGTTAAATAATGAAAGCTTCCCATTGGAAAATTCTCTTCGTTGTAAGCAAGTTAGTTAGGGAGTTGCATAACAAACCGGTAAAGCAAGAAAGAAGGAGGTATTCTTCCAACAGCTGCAAGCCTACAAACAAATGAACACGACTTCAACAACGTCTTTAACCCCATCCGCCTACCCTCCAGACGCACAAACATTTGTGTTTACACATAAAAGGATCGTAAGGGAGATCTGAAGTGACGTTTTTTTCTTGAAAACTATTGGTTATATAAAAAGCCCGCCCCGCGTATTCGCGGAGCAGGCTTTTGACACAGGCACAGCTTATTTGATCATTAATGAGATAACAGTGGCAGCAACTGCAATAAGGAGCAAAACTCCAAAAAACACGCCGAAGCCGAGGGCTGTATCGATAAAATCATTGCTTGGTTCTTCGTTGACGTGCAGTTCAGGATGTTTCGGGTCGTTCATGGATGGGTCCTCCTCGGGGTTTTCATGTTAGAAAACGGTATTTGTAAGCATTCGCTGTGTTCATCATATTTCCGCAATTCGGTATTACGGGATTAGTTAGGATTAGTATACCCAACTTTGCGAATAATTTAAAGGCTAGGAAAGTGACAATTGTGCGACGGTTTTTTAAGATGCGATTTGTAAGCGGTAAAAACGGTTCTGGAAACACTTTGATACACCAGGGTGCGGTTGAAAATAGGGTGCTTTGTGGTATACTTTACATGTTGACAACATTTTTATAGGTTGAAAGGAGAACGTTAAATGGCTATCGTAAATGTTACGGACCAATCTTTCCAGAATGAAGTTGAAGGATCCGGTACGGTTCTTGTTGATTTTTGGGCTCCATGGTGCGGGCCTTGTAAAATGATCGCTCCAATATTAGAAGAGCTGGATAATGAGCTCGGTGACAGCTTGAAAATTGCAAAAGTAAATGTGGATGATAACCCGGAAGCGGCATCCCGTTTTGGAGTTATGAGTATACCTACACTAATCGTGTTCAAAGACGGTCAACCGGTTGATAAAGTAGTTGGCTTCCAATCCAAGGATGCTTTGAAAAATGTAGTAAGCCGTCATCAATAATTCGAATTTTAGATGAGAAAAAGCTCTTTTTCTGCTATGCTGAGAAAGAGCTTTTTTGTTGTATTAGGGGGCTCCTCCGAAAGTAATTGGAATAAGCTTCAGGGCATGTTCTTCACTTATGGGGACTGTTTGTTTATCGGAAAGGAGAGGACGCCAATGTCACTGTATGACAGTGAACTGGAACGTAAGGAAAGAGACGAAGCGATTCGTCATAAGCTTGCACTATTACCAGAGCAGCCTGGCTGTTACTTAATGAAAAATAAAGAGAACACCATCATATATGTCGGTAAAGCTAAGGTGCTGCGCAATCGGGTGCGTTCTTATTTTACAGGGAGCCACAACGCCAAGACGCAGGCACTTGTCAGTGAGATTGCGGATTTTGAGTATATTGTTACGGGAAGCAATGTTGAGGCACTTATTCTGGAATGTAATTTAATTAAAAAGCATCATCCTCGCTATAATGTTCTGCTGAAGGATGACAAGTCATTCCCTTATATTAAAATTACGAATGAAACACATCCGCGGCTGGAAGTAACACGTCGGGTGTTTAAGGATAAAGCTAAATATTTTGGCCCGTACCCGAATGCTTTCGCTGCACAACAGACGAAAAAGCTGCTTGACCGTCTGTACCCGATGCGTAAATGCAAGACGCTGCCGGATCGGGTATGCTTGTACTACCATATGGGCCAGTGCGTGGCTCCCTGTGAATACGAGGTGGCACCGGAAACCTATGAGCATATGGTACAAGAAATATCGCGCTTCCTAAATGGCGGGCATGATGAAATCAAACAGGATTTGACTCGGAAAATGCAGGAAGCTTCTGAGGAGCTTAACTTTGAGCGAGCCAAGGAGCTGCGTGATCATATCTTGCACATCGATGCGGTGATGCAGAAGCAGAGCATTACGACAACTGATGCTGTGGATCGGGACGTATTCGGCTTCGCTGTAGATAAGGGCTGGATGTGTGTGCAGATTTTGTACATGCGTTCAGGCAAGCTGATTGAGCGCCATGCTTCAATGTTCCCGTATTACGGTGAACAGTATGAGGATTTCATAACGTTCGTATCGCAGTATTATAGCGAGAATCCGGCATTGCCCAAGGAGATATTCCTTCCTGTTGAAGCTGCTGGTGAGGACACAGACCCTGCAACTGCCCCTGCTACAGTTGATAAATTGGAGGCAGAAGTTGAGATCGTTAAGACCGATGTGAAGGAAGCTCTGGAAAGCTGGCTGAAGGTGAAAGTCCATATTCCGAGGCGTGGGACCAAGAAAAGTATGGTCGAAATGGCTGGAGACAATGCGCGGGTTAGTCTTGAAGAGAAATTTAAGCTTATTGAGCGAGATGAGCGGCGTACGATTAAAGCGGTGGAGAATTTGGGCGACTGGCTAGGTACAGGAGGGATTATTCGGCGGATAGAAGCATTCGATAATTCCAATATTCAAGGTTCCGATCCGGTATCCGCGATGGTTGTATTCATAGACGGGAAGCCTGACCGTAAGGAGTACAGGAAATATAAAATCCGTACCGTACAGGGACCGGATGACTACGGTACAATGCGTGAGGTCGTCAGACGCCGCTATGAGCGCGTTTTGAAGGAAAACCTGCCACTCCCCGACTTGGTCGTAATAGACGGCGGCAAAGGGCAAATATCCGCCGCAATAGACATCTTGGAGAATGAGCTAGGCCTCTTTATTCCGGTTTGCGGGCTGGTAAAGGATGCGAAGCATAAAACAGCTCAGCTGATCATTGGCGATCCTGCTGAGGTAGTGCCTTTGCCTCGCGATAGTCAAGAGTTCTACCTGCTTCAGCGTATACAGGAGGAAGTTCACCGCTTCGCCATCACCTTCCACAGGGAAACCCGTGCGAAGTCTATGATTGTCTCACAGCTCGATGCGATCCCCGGCATTGGCGAGAAGCGGCGCAAAGCTCTGCTTAAGCATTTTGGTTCGTTGAAGAAAATAAAAGAAGCCGGAATTGAAGATTTCCGGCCCCTTGGAATTGGGGAGAAGCTGGCTGCTCAAATTATGCAGTCTTTGGGTAGCGCTGAAGCTGCTGCTCAGGACCCAGAGCAAGAATCTGAGCTTTCTGATACATTCGACGAGTGATAGCTAAGGTTTATATGGATTCAAGACGGGACAATCTGCTCTCGTCTTTTTCTTTTGCCATGGAGCCATGCAAGGAACCAGCCGATTATTGCAGGAAAAATCAGATAGAAGGTGCCCGTAATGCTTTGCAGAAGGTCTCCCATATCTATAAGAGATAGCCCCATTAGTATACTGTCCATAGTGGCATGGGCAAACAGCACAGTCATAAAGCCATATTTGAAGAAGGCGAAGCCGAAAATAAGACCAATAATAGTAACCTCAATTAAACGCGTATAAACGGGATAGATCGGATATTGGGTGTGACTGAGCGCCCAAACGATACTTGGAAGCAATACAGCCACAAATCGATTGCGAACGAGCTTCAAGAAGAAGGCGATACCGAACAGCCGGTAAATAGCTTCCTCCGAGATCGATGCAGACCAGGCTAACAATGGAAATACAGCGGGAATGGACATGTTTAGCACCGAATCCGATGGGTCACTTACCGACCAGACATCGAAATACTCCCCTGCAATGAAGAAAAGTCCCTGCTGTACACCGAGGATGAATAAACAAAGCAAGTATCCCCGGCCCATAGCTGTCATAACATGATTCCCAAACTTTGAATCGCTCCATTCGGTGATCGGATTCCAGCCTCGGCGGAGCCACATGTTCTTGCCTGCAAGCAATGCGAAATAAACACTTACAGCCATCAAGAAGATAATCACATTGCTAATCCATAAGTAAATGATCCCTTGAAGCTCCGAGGGACCTTCTGTATGAGAGGTGCGGAACGCAGGCAGCATATTAAAATTATTTGCAACGTAGACAGAAAAAAAGAGAAAACTGAGAAGTAAGCCGCGGCGAAACGTAATTTCTCTACGGTAGCGGATGATGATGTATACAGAAGCAATTGCCATGATTAAGGAAACGCCTAAGCTAAAGCGTGTCATTAGAGTAGCTCGGTCGTCCTGATGCTTCTGCCATTCCGTGAATGATGCTGGAATGTCGAATATCGGATGGAAGGACACGACCTTGCCGTTAGCAATAGATATGGACAATAGCAGCTTGGCCGTACCAATCTGTTTATCTTTGCTCTCAAACACAAATTCCGTACCAGCGGCGCTTGACGGACCATCGAGTCTTTCGGCGATCTTTTTGCCTTGATAATGTGAAGCTCTGTTGAAATCTGCTGCTGGGTATCCCATATTGGTTATAGCTTGCTCGGCCAGTTCTAAGGAACTTGTATTGGGAGAAGAAGTAACGGGCCGCTTGGTCGAAGGAGAGCTGTAGGCTTCCCAGCCAAGTATTCTCTGGTTAGAATAATTCACATCAATATAATAATTCATCTTGTTGGTATTATCGTTGATTTCGACCTCATAATAATCAATCGGCAAGCTACTGAAACGCTTTGTATATTCTTCGCTAAGCTTTTCTTTCTGCAAATAGCCGCTTCGTTTGGTATAGGATTGAAATAAAGTGTTGGTGGTGTAACTATCAACAGGAAGTCCAAACCGTTCTTTAACAAATTGGGTAGCTGCATCAGCTGCTTCCTGCTTTGTAATGCTGGGATATCGCGGTTCTTGCTCGACCGCTTTGCTTGGATCTTGTAAATATGATGATCCTATAACAGTCAAATAAATAATGATGCCGATAACGGCTAACAGCAGTAGAGGAGATTCGGATTGACGTTTCACTAATGATTGTCTCCTTTTGAAATGAATGGATTGGGGAGTCTGAGTATTTTAACAGTGTATTCTTTTAACTTAGCACAAATGACTAAGCAAAATCCAATGAATTCAAGAGCAAAAGGAGGATAATCGGTGAAAAGCCAAGCGAATCCTCTATCCTACTCACGCCAGTACTTGTAAAATTAAGAATTTCACCCGTTTTCGATCAAAAGCGACTTTGTACTTCCTGATAAAGACCATTATAATTCATATCAATTGAATAAAAAGCCGAATTTCTTTTCGAAAACGGGGGAACCATTGTAATAGGGGTGAATTCAATTCCATCGTACACCACGGTGGAGTGATAGGGTACCTGTAAGCCCGAATCCGTCAGCTAACCTCGTAGGCTTAATAACAGGACCCATAAATACGGCAGTGGGCTTCCAGTGTCTTTTTTGTTGTGCTTATAGAAAGGTATTTTCTGATATTTGGAGGTTTTTGTCGTGTGGATTATTAAGGGTTGGGGTGGAAAATGAAGCTTACATTGAAAAAAATCGAACTAACACCGCCGCAAATTTTGGTCTTAGGTTTTGCTGCAATTATTCTCGTTGGGACGATACTTTTAACCCTTCCTATAGCATCTGCAACTGGGGTGCCGCATTCCTTTCTTAACGCATTGTTTACAGCTACTTCAGCTACCTGTGTAACCGGACTTGTGGTTGTGGACACAGGATCATCGTACACCATGTTTGGGCAGATCGTTATCATCACGCTGATTCAGGTTGGCGGACTCGGTTTTATGACGATGGCGACCTTGTTTGCTTTTATGCTGAAGAAACGAATCTCGCTTAAAGAACGCTTAGTCCTTCAGGAGGCTATGAATCAAGGGAGCATGGAAGGAATCGTACGCCTCATTCGTAAGGTGATTCGGTACTCCTTAACGATTGAATTGATTGCTGCGGTCATCTTCTCCATTCGTTGGTCGATGGATTTAGGTCCGGCTAAAGGGATATATTATGGAATTTGGCATGCAATTTCTTTTTTTAACAATGCGGGCTTCGATTTGTTTGGATCAGTGACAGGACCTTTCAGCAGTCTAACCTCCTACGCTTCCGATCCGACAATTAATATCGTCTCGATGGGGCTTATCGTATTAGGCGGAATAGGATTTATAGTTATATCCGATTTACTTGACTTTCGAGTGAGTAAAAGACTTTCGCTCCATTCAAAGGTAGTGCTTAGCACAACAGGATTTTTAATTGTTGTCGGGGCGATTGTTATTTTCATTTTTGAATTTACGAATCAGAAAACCTTTGGCCCTCTTAATTGGTCAGGTAAAGTATTGGCAGCGTTCTTTCAATCGGTTTCTCCCCGGACAGCAGGAGCTAATACGATTGATATAGGAGGCATGAGGCAGGCCAGCCAATTTTTCACCATTATTCTGATGTTTATAGGGGCTTCTCCTGGGTCAACGGGCGGCGGTATTAAGACAACAACGTTTACAACGCTGGTTGGTGCCACCATCGCTATGATTCGTGGTAAAGAAGATATCGTCCTGTTTCATTACCGCTTGGGCAAGGATCGTATTCTAAAAGCCATTACGTTGACGATGATTGCCCTGTTTCTAGTCATAATCGTCTCAATGGTGCTGTCGACAACGGAGGATCATCCTTTTCTAATGATATTGTTTGAAGTAACCTCGGCATTCGGCACGGTGGGTTTAACCATGGGATTAACACCAGACTTGTCGGATATCGGTAAAGTTATGATCGCACTAATGATGTTTATAGGCCGCCTAGGACCATTGACGTTGGCATATGCGCTCGGACCGAAAACGGAAAAAGAATTATATAGATACCCGGAAGGGAAAATTACAATCGGATAGGGGAACATACTTATGAAACGCAGTCAGTATGCTGTAATTGGTTTGGGGAGATTCGGTTCGAGCTTGGCGAAGGAATTGATTGAATTAGGATATGAGGTATTGGGCATCGATAAGGATGAGGAAGCGGTCGATGAAATGAGCGAGAAGCTGACACATGTTGTGGTGGCGGACTCGACAGACGAGGAAGTGCTTAGGTCTCTAGGGATTCGCAACATCGACTGTGCTATCGTAGCAATTGGCGATGATATTCAATCGAGTATTTTGACGGCTATCCTTCTTAAGGATATCGGTGTGAAGCAAGTGGTGGCCAAGGCGCTGTCCGAGCTTCATGGCAAGGTGCTGCAAAAGATAGGCGTGGATAGAGTGATCTATCCGGAGAGGGATATGGGTATCCGCGTTGCCCATCAGCTGGTATCTCCTAACTTGCTCGATTATATTGAGCTTTCGAAGGATTACACAATCGCTGAACTGACTGTGCCCAAACGATTATGCGGTCGTTCATTAAGAGAACTGGATACGAGGGCCAAATACGGCTGCAGTGTTGTAGCTATTAATAAGAAGAACAGCGTTATTATAGCCCCGACAGCCTCAGACACCCTTGACGATCAAGATATAATGGTCATCATTGGCACCAATCAGCAGATCGAACTATTTGAGAATGAAGTTAGGCGGTAATTAGCTTAAAGGTCGAGCAAGCATTTGTAAGGAAACGGATGGAGCGAACCGATGCAGACTGACGTTAATGAAATGATTCACCATGTATTGTTCTTATTAATTTTTATTCTTGGAATAGGCATGTTGTTTGGTAGACTGTCAGGTTGGCTTAAGCTTCCAGATGTTGCTCTTTTTCTAGTAGCTGGCATGATTGTAGGGCAAGGGCTTCACTTGGTAACCGAGACTAGCAGCTCGTTTACCAATCAATTCATATTGACGCTTGGATCAGCATTGATCCTGTTCGATGGGGGACGCAATATTCGGCTATCCGGGTTAAAGAAGGTGTGGTTAACCGTCTCGCTGCTCTCGGTACCTGGTGTGCTTATTACATGTGCTGTAGTTGCTTTTGCAGCGCATTGGTTCCTCGGCTTACCTATGATGTATGCTGTATTGCTGGGTGCGATTATTGCTTCTACAGACCCGGCTACTTTAATACCCGTTTTCAAGCAGGTGAGGATTCGTACTAAGGTGAGGGAAACGGTTGAAAGTGAATCTGCGTTCAACGATGCAACCGCGTCCATCTTGACTTTCACGGTTATTGCAGTAATTGTAGGCGGACAGACAGTATCTCTAGCATCCGGCGTGATTGATTTCTTGAAAACAGCTGTTGGCGGGATCCTAGTCGGTGCAGTCGTAGGCTTCGTATTAGCTTATATTACAGGGCATCTTAAGCTAGGCTTGCTGCGTGATTATGCGACTATATCCTTGGTTGTAACAGCGATTGGAGCTTATTGGCTGGGGGACATGCTCCATGTCAGCGGATTCATGGCGACCTTCACAGCAGGCTTAATCTGGGGCAATGTGGATTTATTCAAGCTGAATTTGAATGATAAGCGTAATGAGATGGGGCATTTTACGGAGAATATAACTGTTATTATGCGAATGCTTATTTTTATTATGCTGGGCAGTCAAGTGAACTTCCAGCTGATTCTGGCAAATTTGTGGCCAAGTCTTGCTGTTATCGCCGTATTTATGCTGGTTGCGCGTCCGTTAACCGTGTTGGCGTGCACGTTACCTGATCGCAAGGCAGGTTGGACCCGGAACGAGATTGTATTCATGTTCTGGGTCCGTGAGACTGGTGTTATTCCTGCGGCGCTGTCAGGTTTGATCGCTGGACTTGGCATTAAATACGCAGATGTTATCGCATCTGTGACCTTTTTAGCTGTGCTTCTGACGATTCTCGTTCAGGCGGGAACTACTGCCTATGTCGCGAAAAAGCTGGGTATTGAAGAAACAGATGAAAGCGTTCATCAATAATAGAAGTAATATTGATAGAAAACTGACTAACCCTGTTTATTGAAATAATCCTTTGCCTTTTCAATAAATTGCTGCGCGGACGGATGATGAGCGGCCTCTTCTGTAAACAACAGAGAGGTCGTTCTTGTTGTTTGCTCAAGCGCTGGTATAAATCGGATGATAAGCTCGTTTTCTTCTATTAAATGGCGTCGCAAATACGACTCCGGCAGGAGCGTAGCTGTTTTGCAGGTAGATACGAGACGAATGATCGCTTCAAAGGAATCAATCTCCATCTTAACATCGGGATGTACCGCATATCGGTGAAACAGCTCATCCATTAGGACACGGTACCAGGTACCTCTGGAAAAGAGAATCATAGGCAGCTCGTGAAGATCGCTTATTTCTATGGAAGCTTTGTCTACGAACGGATGACCAATGGGCAGAACGAGACAGAGGTGATCATCGAACAAGGGGATGCACTGCAAGCCAGGATGCTCTATCTTGGAAGCAACTAGGCCAATATCGACTTTACGCTCCTTCACCATGGGTACAATTTCGTGAGTTTTTCCTGTAATAGCCTTGATATCGGTGTTCGGGTAATCCTTTGTATAGATGGTGATTAGATCCGGCAGTGTGGATTGCAGTGTGGTCAGGCTTGCACCAATAATGATGCTGGAAGGCTTGACCGCTGATTTGAACTCTTCAAGAGAGCGCTGGAGCTTACGCTCCAAGTGGCGCTGCTCTAATGCGTGCTCATAGCAAACTTGCCCTGCGCGAGTAAGCTCGAGCCGTTTGCCCTTACGGAGAAATAGCTCGACTCCTAGCTCCTCCTCCAATCGCATAATTTTGCGGGAGAGGGCAGGTTGGGATATGTTCAAGGATTGCGAGGCTTTATTCAAGCTTTCCATTTCAACAACGATGGCGAAGATATCCATATTTTCTGGCAACAGGTTAGCCTTCTTTCAAAAAGGAGATGATGATATTGTGATATTTATCCTTGCTTATGTCAAAAACGAATAACAGATTATAAACAATCGGCACTTCCATTATAAGCGATAAAAGAGTAGTATGTATATGTCACGCATCGTTCACATTTTTCGCATGATTCTGCATAAAAAAATGTCGATCCATGGAAAATAGGCATAGTGATTTTATTGACGCTTGTTTCCTGCGGGAGTACAATGAAACATGGTTTATTAACGTGTGACCCGGCTTTATTAAAATGAAGTATTTATTATTTAAGGAGGGAAAGGAATCCAATGTTTCGTAACTCGTATTTTTATCGTAAGCTGCATTCATTGCTTGGTGTCATCCCGGTCGGCTTCTTTTTGATCGAGCACCTGCTTACTAACTACAAGGCTTACAAAGGCGGACATGTTGCATTTCTAGAAAATGTACACTGGCTTCACGATCTGCCTCTAATGCTGGCGCTTGAGATCTTCGGAATCTGGCTGCCGCTTCTTTACCATGCCGTCTATGGCTTGTACGTTGCTTACACAGCACGTAATAATGTGTCGAATTACGGATATTTCCGTAACCAAATGTTCTTCTTACAGCGTGTTACAGGTGTTATCACGTTCTTGTTCGTGGCCTGGCATTTCTTTGAAACGCGCTTCCAGATTACATTGGGTAACGTAGCTCAGGACGCAATCGGAACACAGATGCATGCTATTGCATCGAATCCTGTTAATTTTGTTCTTTACTGTATTGGCATCGTGTCGGCTGTGTTCCATTTTAGCAATGGAATGTGGTCATTCCTGGTTAGCTGGGGAATCACTGTCGGCCCGAGAGCGCAACGCGTATCCACATATGTATGGATTGGTGTGTTTATTGTAATGTCAATTATGTTTATCATGTCTTTGTCGGCTTTCGTAGACCCGCAGTTCCAAACCGTGCCTAAGATGGCTCAAGGATAAGGAGGAGTGAACAACAATGGCTAATTCAAAAGTAATCGTGGTTGGTGGAGGCCTGGCAGGTTTAATGGCAGTCATCAAAGCCGCAGAAGCCGGGGTTCACGTCAACCTGTTTTCCTTGGTTCCTGTAAAACGATCCCACTCCGTTTGTGCCCAAGGTGGAATTAACGGAGCTGTTAATACAAAAGGTGAAGGTGACTCCACATGGGAGCACTTTGACGATACCGTGTATGGCGGCGACTTTCTAGCTAACCAACCACTGGTAAAAGCAATGTGTGACGCGGCGCCGGGTATTATCCACTTGATGGACCGGATGGGCGTTATGTTCAACCGTACACCGGAAGGTCTGCTTGATTTCCGCCGTTTCGGAGGAACACAATATCACCGTACTGCTTTTGCCGGCGCTACTACAGGTCAGCAGTTGTTATATGCATTGGATGAACAAGTACGTCGCTGGGAGACTGCTGGTCTTGTAACGAAGTACGAGCATTATGAATTTATGGGCGCTGTGCTTGATGATGATGGCGTATGCCGCGGCGTGTCTGCTCAGGATCTGCGTACCATGGAAGTGCACACGTTCGCAGCTGATGCTGTTATTTTGGCAACAGGCGGCCCTGGTATTATTTTTGGTAAAACAACGAACTCGGTTATCAATACGGGTACGGCAGCTAGTGCGGTTTATCAGCAGGGCGTATATTATGCTAATGGTGAGTTTATCCAGATTCACCCGACTGCTATTCCTGGGGATGACAAGCTGCGTCTGATGTCTGAATCTGCTCGCGGCGAAGGTGGTCGTATTTGGACTTATAAAGACGGCAAGCCTTGGTACTTCCTTGAAGAAAAATATCCGGCTTACGGTAACCTTGTGCCTCGTGATATCGCGACACGTGAGATTTTTGCGGTCTGTGTAGACGAGAAGCTGGGTATCAATGGCGAGAACATGGTATACCTTGACCTTTCCCATAAGGATCCGAAGGAATTGGATGTTAAGTTGGGTGGTATTATCGAAATCTATGAGAAGTTCATGGGTGATGATCCACGTAAAATTCCAATGAAAATCTTCCCTGCGGTTCATTATTCAATGGGCGGTATGTGGGTCGACTTTAACCAAATGACGAATATCCCAGGGTTGTTCGCCTGTGGTGAGTGTGAATACCAATACCATGGAGCTAACCGTTTGGGTGCGAACTCATTGTTGTCAGCTATTTACGGTGGTATGGTGACGGGTCCTAAGGCCATTGAATACATCAAAGGCTTAAGCAAGCATACCGAAGATATCTCTTCTTCTGTATTTGACCGTGAGAAGAAGAAGCAAACGGATAAATACGAGGGCCTCTTGAAAATGGATGGCACCGAGAACGCATATGTGCTTCACAAAGAGCTTGGCGAGTGGATGACCAACAATATGACGGTGGTTCGCTACAACAACAAGCTGCAGGATACATTGGATAAAATCAATGAGCTGAAGCAGCGCTACCGGAACATCAGCATGACGGATACGGCTCGTTGGAATAACCAAGGCGTGGCGTTCACTCGTCAGCTTTGGAACATGCTGGAGCTATCCCATGCTATGACATTAGGTGCACTGCAACGTAATGAAAGCCGCGGCGCGCATTACAAGCCTGAATTCCCTGAGCGGGACGATGATAACTTCCTGAAAACAACGAAAGCTAAGTGGGGCGCTGAAGGCCCGACTATCGAGTGGGAAGAAGTCGATGTATCGTTGATTAAACCGCGTAAACGCGACTATTCGACGGACAAGAAGAAGGGAGGAAGCTAATCATGGCCGAAACTACAACTGCAGGTAAGAAGGTCAAGTTTATCGTTACCCGCCAAGAATCGCCTGAAAGCAAGCCTTATACAGAGGAATTTGAAGTGCCGTACCGTCCGAACATGAACGTAATCAGCGCATTGATGGAAGTACAGCGGAACCCTGTGAATGTACAGGGAGGCAAGACCACACCTGTGTGCTGGGAATCGAACTGTCTGGAGGAAGTATGCGGAGCATGTTCAATGGTTATCAATGGCAAGCCGCGTCAAGCCTGTTCGGCGCTGATCGATAAGCTGGAGCAGCCTGTACGCATTGCGCCTATGAGTACGTTCCCTGTTGTTCGTGACCTTGTTATAGATCGTGAGCGGATGTTCAACGCATTGAAGCGGGTCAAAGCATGGATTCCTATCGATGGTACGTACGATCTAGGTCCAGGACCTCGTATGGCTGAATCCAAACGTCAATGGGCTTATGAGCTGTCCAAGTGCATGACCTGTGGCGTATGCCTTGAGTCTTGCCCGAACGTAAATGATAAAACATCGTTTATCGGACCTGCTGCTATATCCCAGGTTCGCTTGTTCAATGCTCATCCAACGGGTGAGATGAACGCAGAAGAGCGTTTGGAAACATTGATGGAGGACGGCGGTATCGAGGGCTGCGGTAACTCGCAGAACTGTGTACGCTCATGTCCAAAAGGCATTCCGTTGACGACTTCGATTGCAGCCATGAACAGAGATACAACTAAGCATTTGTTTAAACAGTGGTTGGGTATGTAATTGTAAAATTGAGCCCCGAATGGACTATCCCAGTCCATTTGGGGCTTTTTTTTACTCTTGTGTGCGTGTCCCAGGTGTGCTTTGCTGTGATGCATGGCGATGGGGCAAACCTATGCAAAAATCTATATGGTTTGGGTTTATTGAAGCTTACGCCTACACACTACACTACTTCGAACACGGTTTCCTTATATTCCTCTAAATGGTGGGGAGAGGAACTGAGGTACGCTATTTTGTTATGCACACGTGATCATTCAAGTGGAAGGGAACTACGATTCTCTATTTGCATCAGAATGTGGCATTTTGACAGGTTATACAAGAAATAACGCATCGTAGTTCCTCGCAATCATGAGTACGGTGGGATAGTAGAGGAGTAACGGAATGACGTTCCGTAAGCGAGAGCAAGAGCAAGAGCAAGAGCACTTCCCCAATTAGCAGTTAGAATAGATGAGGTGTTAACGATGTTTCCTTCCCAACCTAGAAGCATCCTTAGGGCGCGGATGCTTTCAATATTGCGTGTGCATGGCTATGAATGAATGCCGGTTCAAAGATCGGAGATAAGACAGAGTAAAGAACCGAAACAAGAGCCGATTAGTGATCGGTTATGAGGTAAGTTGTGGCGTTTTCTTGAGTATCAACAATTTAAAAAGAGAAATGTGAAAATCTGTATTGACCTTGTAATCTGCAAAGCTTATAATTTATTTAAACGTTTCAATTGAAACGTTTAAATAAGAATAAAAGGACATGATTCATGAATAAGAAACGCACGGTTACGATCGTTGATATTGCAGAAGCAGCTGCTGTCTCAATTGCTACTGTTTCCAATGTACTGAATCGGCGTAATGTACCGATAGCGGAGGAAACAATCCGTAAGGTGGAGAAGGCTGCGGAAGCGCTTGGTTATCGGCGCAACGCGATGGCTGCCAATCTAAGCCGTAGAAAGTCGAATGAGCTGGGATTGATTGTCCCTGGGTTTATCGGGTACTATGGGCGGTTCGCAGAGGAAATGGAGCGTACAGCACATCAGCATGGGTATCACCTGTCCGTATATTCTGCGGGAGGCTTTGACTCAGAGGTCGAGAAGCGGCATCTAGACGCTTTGCTGCAGCGCAGGGTTGACGGATTGTTTTGTCATGGTTTGGCTATGTCACCCGATACTACGCGAAAGATTGTCGGCGAAGGGACTCCACTAGTTTTGTTTAATGGCTGGAATTGGCCTCAGGATATCGCCGTCGGTGCAGTTAACCTTGATTTTTCCGAAGGCTGTGTGGAAGCGGTTAGGCATTTGTACGATCAGGGCTGCCGCAGTCTGTTCTACCTTAGCTCGGGAAGAGCACATGCTATCAATGAGCAGAGGGTAATCGGTTTTAATAAAGGATTGATTGAGTTAGAAGCTTCAGTTATTTCCGAAATCATTGAACTAGGTTTGCATGAAGTCCACAGCATTGTTCGTATGACACAAGAAATAAGCGGGGGATCGAAACCGATTGGTATTCTGGCTTTTGATGATTTGGTTGCATTGAGGTTTATGTCAGCTGTGGTGGAACAAGGATACAGGGTACCGTTGGATTACAAAATTGTTGGAATTAACAATGATAGCGTGTCCAGCGATTGTTATCCGCAGCTAACCACTTTGGACATCCCCTACAACCAGCAGGCTCAGTTAATGATCGCCTTGATGCTGCGACAGCTAGGTGAAGCTATAGAACCAAGCGATTGTGATAGTAAATCTGGAGGCGTGATACTGCCTAAGCTCGATGATGAGCATGAAGTGAAAATTCCGCTCACGCTAATCCCAAGGATGTCTACATCCCTGTAACTGTGAGGTTAAGTTATTTAAACAGCTTCTTAAAATGGACTGCATCTGCATTCATTTTAATAGATTATCTAACCATGAAGGAGCGAATTTGCAAATGTGGAAACAGGCTATTGAGCATGCTTTGCAAAAAACAAGAGAGAACATCGAGCGATTTGGTGATCAATTCCCTCATGTGAGTGAGAAAGGAAAGTATCTGCTTAATGACAATAACGAGTGGACTGACGGATTTTGGTCAGGTATCTTGTGGTTGTGCTATGAGTACAGCGGAGACGAAGTATTCAAAACAGCCGCCCAAAAAACAGTGGAAAGCTTCCGCAATCGGTTAGGAACGAACCAAAAATTAGATCATCATGATATTGGCTTCTTATATTCTTTATCCTCTAAAGCACAATGGATTATTGAGGGCAACGAAGATGCCAAGCATTTGACCCTTCAAGCTGCGGATGTACTGATGTCGCGCTGGAGAGCAAAAGGCGGGTATATTCAAGCCTGGGGCCCTGAAGGTGATCCGGAAAACGGGGGACGCATTATTATAGATTGCTTAATGAATCTGCCGCTTCTTTATTGGGCTTATGAACATACAGGCAAGGAAGAGTATAAAGAGGTTGCTGTAGCTCATGCTGACAAATCCCGGCGTTTCTTGGTGCGAGGGGACGATTCTTCCTACCATACCTTCTACTTTGATCAAGAGACGGGCGAAGCTATTCGCGGCGGTACTCATCAAGGATACACCGATGGTTCCACATGGACTCGCGGTCAAGCATGGGGAATTTACGGCTTCGCCTTATCATACCGCTATACGAAAAATCCTTTGTACCTAGAAACCTCCAAAAGATTGGCCAAATATTTTCTGGAGCGCCTGCCAGAGGATGATGTTGTGTATTGGGACTTCAATGTAGCTATTAATTCCGATACCAAACGGGATAGCTCAGCTTCAGCCATAACCGCGGCGGGGATTATCGAGCTTCTGACTCATCTGGAAGCAAGTGATCCAGACCGTAATTTATTGGAGGGTGGTATGCAGCGTTCTTTGCAGGGCCTCGTGAAGGGCTATTCGACAGTTGGGCAGCCTGCCGCAGAAGGACTGTTGGACCGTGGTTCTTATTCGGTTCGCGGCGGAGTATCTCCTGATGACTATGTGATATGGGGAGATTATTATTATTTGGAGGCTTTAGTGCGTTTGGATAAAGGAATTCAAGGCTATTGGTACGAGAGAAAATAGCAGGCTCAATTAAAGCAAAAACCTCCAACCTTGGAGGTTTTTGCTTATTCATTTAGTGATGATTAGAAAGCTCTTCTTCTTTATGACGAAGAAACTCTTTACCGTACTCCCCGTGGGGATGAATCGTAGCGTGCTCCATCTGGATGGTGGAGTGTTCGATCCCGTACTTTTCCTTCAATGTTTCATTGATAGCGAGTATGATGCAGAACGGTTGAATCTTCTCATTGATAAATACGTGAGCGGTTAGCGAGAAATGGTTCGAGGAAATAGCCCATAGGTGCATTTCGTGAACATCCTCTACACCTTCCACCTCGGCAATCGCATGACGGACCTCATCTAAGTTATATTGGGAAGGGACAGATTCCATTAGTATGAGGTAGGACTCTGTAATGATCTTCCAGCCTCCGGCAAAGATAATGCCGCCGATAATCATACTGATCAATGGATCGAACCACAGTAGGCCGGTAAAATAGATGAGAATAGCAGATATAATAACCCCTGCGGAGCTTAACAAGTCACCAATGAAATGCCATAGTGCGCTTTGCACATTCAAATTCTCTTCTTCCTTCATGCTGCGGCTAAGCACAAGCGTTAGTACCAGATTAACAACAAAACCGATCGATGCGATGATTAGCATTAGCTTGAAGTCAATGGGTTCAGGGTTGAAAAATCGGCGGATACCTTCCACAAAGATTCCGATGGATATGATGGCGAGTGCCAATCCGTTCAAGAATGAAGCTACGATCTCAAATCTTAAATAACCAAACGTAAATCTGGCGTTGGGCTGCCTTGTGGCCAAATAAATAGCTACCATGCTAAGTCCAAGAGCTAGGACATCAGATATCATATGAGCGGAGTCCGATAGAAGGGCTAGTGAGTTAGAGAGTAAACCTCCGATAATTTCAACAATGGTGAAAAACAAGGTTAAAAATAAGGTAATCCACAAAGTCTTCTTGGATTTCGATTGTTCTTTAACATGATGTAAATGATGATAATCGTACATATAAATCACCTCCGTATGAATTTGTCTATGTTCGAGTTATTATACGTCAAGGTCCGTATTTTGGCAAATACTTTAATTGATAGCGATTTTCAGCCATTTGAGACGATTTATCATTGTTTTGATAAGGTTTATCAGCGATATGATAGGTTTTCTCAACAATTCGATAATTGTTATCAATATAAAGAGAACTTTTATCAATTAGAGGAGCATCTTTCGAAAATAATAGAGCGCTTTCAAATTTGTTACACAATTGAAATATTACTGTTATCGTTTTAACATGTTTTGGGAGTATTATAATAAACAAGACCCCCTTTTTAATATAAACTCTTGAAGACCCGCCCCGTTGGCGGGTCTCTTTTTTTGTCTAAAATAACCCTTATGGAGCAAGGATTCATGAGGATTGAGGCTTTACATTAGTTCTTAGAACTTTTGTGAGGTCTCTTTTTTACGATTGGGTAAATTTAAGGGGAATTCCATTCAATGAAACGTACATATGTTTGCTGACATATAGATGTCAATACCATAGTGTAAACTGGGGAAAAAATGTTGTAAAATGAACAAGCAATGGATCTTGTGTAGGATGACATAGGTCTTGAGGCATAATTTTGAAATTGGGGCGATGGGATTTCATCGCCAGAAAACACCACTTGGGGCGAGGGTACCGTCATAAGAAATAGATCGAGATCAAGCAATTTAGTTAGAAAAGCCCCGTTATGTATGGTAAAGTGAGATGTCAGCTACCATTGCCACACAGTGGAACAAGCTGCAGATAAAATGCCATTTGTAAACGGAGTGAAAAGTATGAAGTGTAGAAAAATGATTTGTTTGTTTATTATTTCCATCCTATTTTTCGGGGGCTTGGATCTTTGTGCAGGAGTTGTAAATGCTAATGACTCGCATGAATTTAAAGAAGGCGATTCCCTTGTAAATCTCCTTAAAGATGGGGATGGAAAGGAGCGCATTTATAAATTCACACCCGGCAACAAAATTACGGCCACTAATACTAAACTTCGCTTGTTTATCAATGCAAGTGAAATCGATTCCTCAGAGTATACGGTTGATTATGAAAGCTACGCCATAACTATGCGTAAAGCTCCCGATAGAGGAGCCGAAGTCTCAATTAAATACTTAATAAGCCCTACATTTGAATGGGAAGAAGGAAAGTCAGGTGTAGCCCAAATTGGAAATGCTCTGTCTAACGGAGATGGTTCAACAAGAGTTTTTAAATTAACTACAAATTATAGTATAAACTCTAGTAAAAATGTCAGTTTATACATTGATGGGATCAAAATTTCCGCCTCTGAATTCACCTTTAATTATGAGAATAATACAGTAACTATATTAGAAAAACGCCGAGCACCGAGCGCGAAGTCGAAAATTTACTTTTATTTTCCTAAATCTGCTATTATCGGTACCCAATCATCTTCTGGTGAAACAACAGCAAATCATCCATCAACAAACAATCCGCCAGCTAATAGTTCATCGGGTGGAGTTGTAGATTCATCCCCAATTAAAGCGGTAGAACCACAATTTCAAGTACCTAGTGGAGCAAGCTTTCCTGGCAATATTACGATAAAGTCGGATGGTACTTTCACTGCTAATATGAATGTTACAACCATGCAGCCGACCTATACTTCATACTTAATGGTCAGAAATGCAAATGGGAAAGTAGTTAGAAGAATCGAAATTAACGCGAATAACCCTTCACCCTTTTCGCTGAGCAAACTTGGGCTGCCTTCCGGTGGATATTACTTTTATTTGAAAACAGTCAATCAATCAGGTAGCTTGGCAGCATCTATACCTCAATTTGTTCCGATCAACAATGAACATCCAAATATTCAAGTGTTTATTGGAGGTCAAAAGCAAGCTTATGAGCAACCACCTGTAAATTTGAGTGGTAGTGTACTCGTTCCGCTCCGTGCTATTTTCGAATCGCTTGGAGCAAAAGTAGAATGGGAAAGCTCCAGCCAAACTGTTACTGCAACAAGAGAAGGTAGAACCATTTTATTAACTATTGGCTCTAATATTGCTTATGTGAATGGGGCTCCTATAACATTGAATGTAGCTCCACAATTAATAAATGGAAACACAATGGTTCCTGTTCGATTCGTTAGCGAGGCTCTTGGCGGAATTGTAAAGTGGGACGAGACTTCTAAGTCGGTTGTTGTTTTTCAAAACCAGCCATCTATCCCTACATCTGCTGAAAGCGAACAGGCTCCAATTGAGGAAGTTGTACAAGTACAATCTGAACCGTCTAGTTCTTCGCCTATTTTAGGAAAAATATCGAAAGGTATTACCGATTCTTCTGATATCGTTTTTGTAATTGACGTTACAGCTAGTATGGGTGGTGTTATAGACTATGTAAAAGAAACGGTTAAAAGCTTCGCGGATTCCGTCCCATCCGGTTCTAATTTTGCTATCGTTGCTTATCGAGATATTAATTATGTGGACCTTGATAATAGGGATTTGGAGTTTTTTCAATTCACTAACGATAAAGATTTGTTAAAGGCTAATTTAGATACATTAGTGGCTTCTGGCGGAGGAGATCTGGATGAATCCGGACTGGAGGCGATTCATATGGCAGTTAATAAGTTATCGGAAAGCACTAACTCCAAAAGAATCATCTTTATAACCGATGCCCCAGTTCACGATAAAGGCACCTCACAAGGAATGGCCGGATTCTTTCTTGAACAAATTATTACTGAGTTGCAAACGAATAATGTTATTTTTGATGCTATCGCACCAAACAGCGGATTAGGCTATGAGCAAATTATTCAGCTTGTTGAAGGTAATAAAGGCTCCCTATACGATATTAATGATGCCACTACAATGCTATTAAACTAAGGCACCTCAACAATATCACCGCCGGCCATGCAGCCTGCAGTACTCCAACGTTTTAAATCTTAATTACAGTAGCCCTCAACTTGATGACAAGGTGGGGGCTGTCTGTGTAGCTTCAGAATTAAATACTGTTGGCATAGTTGAAAAGTTTACTGGTGATTGTGTGAAAAGAAGCGGGCAACTTTTGTGAGGGGAAATTGTAAAGTATGGATCAGATGAAGAGGAAGTATTTATTAGAGCTAGGAGGGGTGAAAAAATGAGCAGCGACGATGACGGTTAAGGAAGATAATTGTTAGAAAATAAAATAGCTATTTCATTTATGTGAAAAGAATATTATTCGTGAAAAGAATTTATTTCTTCTACGTTTCTTTTTTGATCTAGGAATAAACAGCTCTTCCTCAGCTGATTTCTCTGAAATATCTGATTTAGATAATAATAATGCTAATTCTTCATTTGTAATTCCTTGAGAATTCATCTGATACACACCCTTTGAAGTAATACCAATTAGCTTATCATATTTTTGAATGAAATAATGTGTCAGATCACACGTTTTGATTGAATAGGATTTTTCCTAACAGAAGTTTTCATTGTAAGGAAGAACACGACATGATATCCTGATTTTGACAGAAAAAGAAGGGGATATTGAAATGAACCCAAGACAGCAAGCTGGCAAGATGGACAAGGAAATTACAAAACGACTTCAGCTCGATTATTTGCTTCATTTGCCCGCTGGTTACGGAGAATCCGATCATAAATGGCCGCTTATTTTATTTTTGCATGGACGTGGTGAGCGTGGCTCTGATCTGAATCTTCTCAAAAAGTACGGTATCCCGAAGCTCGTTGAGGAGCAGGATGATTTTCCCTTTATAACGGTTTCGCCACAATGTCCAGACACTACATTATGGTCACAGGAAAATGAATTGCTTCACGCTCTACTGGATGACATCATTGCAAACTATGCAGTAGATGAAAATCGTATTTATGTCACAGGCATTAGCATGGGCGGTTTTGGGACATGGAATGTGGCTGCAGCTAATCCGGGCCGATTCGCTGCGATTGCACCGATTAGCTCCACTGGTCCAACGGATAAACTTCACCTACTCAAAGATGTTCCTGTCTGGGTGTCTCACGGTGGGAAAGATACGACGGTACCCGTTGAGCAGGCGGAAGCATTAATTGAAGCGCATCGCGCCGTAGGCGGTAATCCGAAGCTGACGATTTATCCAGAGGGCGGTCATGCCGATTTAGTATGCGCTTTTACGGAGATGGAACTATATGAGTGGTTTTTGAAGCATAGTCTGGCTAAATAAATTTAATTCCTTAGTAGCAAATTACCTAGACTCACGCCCCGTTGGCTGGGTTCTTTTTTTGTGTTTAAGAGAAAGTCCTAATATGCAGGGGTATTAGTTTGATCCTGTAAGATTGAAATGGCTGTTGGTAAAAAATACACTCCCTGCTATCAAGCGGGGAGTGTATTCATTCACATTTATGCATTAATTATATCATTCAATCATAACTACATCACCTGAGCTACCAGAAGCAGGAAGTACTAAGAATTTCCCATTGATGATTAATGGCGCCTGTGCGAAGCTTTTAGGAATAGGGTATTTCTTGAGGATATCCCCGGATGTAGAGTCGAGTGCAAGCATTTCTCCTTTAAGAGGTTTAAAATTTGAACTTGAACTTGAGTCTTCTTCTACCCATCTCCCGATGTAGATCACCTGGTTGTGATATGTAGGTTTGGAGTTCACATAAAATATTCGCCTGGCAAACGTAGGAGTGCCAATCTGTTTACTCCACTGGAGATTTCCGTTTTCCGGACTTATTGCATATAAGAATCCGTCTTTATGATTCGTAATATAAAGGGTATCCTCGCTAAAGGCAATGCCGGATCGAGCTACACCAACATTTTCATTCGTTATAAATTTCCAGAGCAGTTCTCCAGTTTCTATATCACAAGCTTCCACTTCTCCGAAGGTACCAACAGCTATGACTTTGTCGCCCCAAATATGTAACGAAGAGTGAATATTACCCGTTTCCCAGCTTTTGATGGTTTCACCATTTGCAGCATTGTAAATATAAATACTTCCGGGTATGGCAACGAAGATATTTTCTCCGACTATATGTAGAGTAGGTTCAGAATAGGAAAACATAGATTGATGATTCACCCAGACTTCTTCCTGGGTTTCTACATTGATTGCCTTTAACTCATTATGGTCTGTGAATATTAGCAAATTATCATATGTGCCCATGGAATGCAGGTCAAGATTTTCTGAATCTTTTTGCAATTTCTTGAACCAAGCTAATTGTCCAGAGTCTGCTTCGAGTACATACAGGGTATCTACTTTTGTATAGCAGATATAGGTACCCACAATTACAGGAGTAGAGATTTGTACTGAATCATCAGGTGTAGTATGCTCCCATTTTAAATTTCCAGTCGATGTTTCAATGGCTAGCAAGCTACTGCTTGTATTAATAAATGTTATATCTTTGTAAGCAATGGGCGCTATTAAAGGATAACCGTCAAGTGTTTTACTCCAAAGAGTATGCTCAAGTTTTATATCGCTGGATACCGCTGTGGGTGGTGCTTGAAATTGTTGTACTTGTCCGTCAAGTATTAGGGGCGATTCAGCATTAGAGATTGTTTCATTAGGAGCAGCAGTACATATGCCAGATACAATCTCAGAAAGAATTAATACAAAAATAACAATTGTAATTGACTTTAAATTCATGGAGTATTACACCTTTCAATCCATTATGGAATAGTAACTTAAAAAAAGGATATATGTTCATCATATCACGAAAAAGATAACATTTGTGTAAGCTTATGCTAACTTATAGTAGAGAAGCAGAATGGTCCACTATGCCACTATTTTACTAACAATTTCAAATAAACAGAGACCTCTCAGCATTCTGAGGGGTCTCTATCTGCATCTCTCATAAAATCAGATCGGCCTATACAGGCTTCACCCATACCTGATCTAAGCCGCCTGACAGAAGGCGGCGCTGCTGGGCCTGGTCCAGATGCGGGTAATCCTCGTACTGATGCATACCTCGCGATTCAGTGCGATTTAACGCAGATGTATACATCCATCGGGAGACGGCAGCCATAGCTGTTGCTTCACGGAATTTGACCTCCTGCCGACCCGTGGGCGCGGAGGTAGAGCGGATGTTTTTCCAGACTTCATGCAGATTAGACAAGGAGCTGTGCAGCTTGGCTTCGGAGCGGAAAAAGTTTTTATCATAGGGCATGACTTCGTCTTGAACAGCACGAATGATATCGGTATTATGCACGTCCTGGTAGGTTCGCTCACCTGATCCAGCCTCGGTGGTACCTGCCAGTCCTTTGAAATTGCGCTTCCTACCATGCTGTCCTAGTGTTGACGCAAACTGTGCGGCAGCTTGACCCGAGAAGACACCGGAGGACATTGCCCAAGCCGCATTATGGCTGCCACCGCCAGAGAAGCCGCCTGCTATATGCTCCCGAGTAGCAGCATCCCCTGCAGCATACAGACCAGGGACGCGTGTCGCGCAGGTCTGGTCGAGGATATTGATTCCACCCGTCCCGCGAACGGTCCCTTCCAAGCGCAATGTGACAGGGAAACGATCCCTGAACGGATCAATCCCCAATCGATCAAAGGCGAGAAAAAGATTAGGCTGGCTCTTCCGCATCTGCGGCTGCTGGGCTTCGCTGGCTTTATCGAATTTGCAATAAATAGGATGATTTTTTAATTTTTTGGCAATAGCGGATTGGATTGTAAAGATTTTGGCAGGCACAATTACATCTTCCGCTGCCTCCGTTCCCTCAACAAGTGAACCATCTTCATAGGTGTAGGAGCCATACGAGAAGAACGCATTCTTAGTGACTGAGGAATTAGCAGCGCAGATGCCGTAAGTGTTGGAGAATTCCATACCTGATAGCTCAGCGCCTGCTTCCACAGCCATTAATAAGCCATCGCCTGTCAGTACATTACAGCCGAGTGCTTTGCTGAGGAAGGCGCAACCACCAGTTGCTATGATGACTGCGTTAGCTTTTACACTCCACCGTTCCCCGCTGTCCAACAAGATACCGGCTGCTCCGCATACGCCTTCATCATCCGCAAGAAGCTCGGTTGCCGGGCAGTGGTCCATTATTTTTACTCCTGCTCGCTTCACGCGCGAACGCATCATTTTCATATATTCAGGTCCTTGAAGTGAGTAGATCGTGTCTCCCGCTTGATTATAATGAAAGGGAAATTTCCAAGCTTCCAGTCGAGACCTATTCACAACGGTTTGTGCAAGTACTGGATTCAAATAAGCATGGTCCGACAGAAAACCGCCAAGTCTATGACGATCTTGCATCGCCTTCTCGTGAAGCTCAGGATCGGGATGGGCCACCCAGATATTATTGCCTGACGGAGCAGTTGCTCCGCTAGTACCGCAATAGCCTTTGTCGGCCAAAATGACGGATGCCCCTGCTTCTGCAGCAGCAACAGCCGCCCAAGTGCCGGCAGGCCCACCTCCCAGAATGAGTACATCTGCTTCTAGGGAACGTTCTTTGTCCTTGGAATGGTTGGTCATGAGTTGTCTCCTTTGCCAAATGGGTAATATAAAAAGACGCGTTTCAATAGAAACGCATCTCCATGGGTATGGTCGATTAGTTGTAATGCATTCATACTACTATCCATGGAAGAGAGGTGTCAATATCTTTTCCGATTATTTTTATAGGAATTAAAGAAATTGGTTGACGTTATTCATCCTGAGGTGATAATCTATGGATATAAAAGTTTTATCCATACAATTCCTATGGTTTAACTAAGTTTTAAATATCCCGATCTTAACATCATAATAGGTGACTACCGTACGTACGGAGACACTTCTTCTCTTATCTAAGAGTGGGGTGTCTTTTTTTATATGAAAAGGAGGTGGCAGCATGATTGAAATCATCAGCGAAAGCAAATGCATCCAGTGCAACATGTGTGTATCTGCTTGTCCAACTAATGTCTTTGACAAGACAGTGAATGGAATTCCTGTCATTGCGCGACAAAGCGACTGCCAGACTTGTTTTATGTGTGAGTTGTACTGCCCTGCTGACGCTTTGTTCGTGGATCCAAATCCTGAACCACAGAGCATGCTGGACGAAGCTGAATTACAGAGACGAGGGGTGCTTGGCAGCTATCGAGCTGTGGTAGGCTGGGCAGTTAACAACCGAAAACCAGTTCTTGAATTCAAATAAATAGAGAAATTACTGATTGAAATTTTTTTGAATGCTCCGTACTTTTGAAAAGGGGATGACCGTTATGACTGAACCATTATTGAAAATCGAAAACTTAAACAAAACATTTCAATCTAACAAAGGCTTCGTTCAAGCACTTAACAACATTCAGCTTCAGGTCAAGGAAGGCGAGTTCATAACCGTCATTGGCCCAAGCGGCTGCGGAAAGAGCACATTGCTTAAGATCATCGCAGGATTGGATGTCCAGTACAACGGAGATGTAAGACTCGGCGGGCAGTCGATCAAAGGTCCCGGCATCGATAAAGGTTTTATTTTTCAAGAACCGCGATTGTTTCCATGGCTTACAGTTGAGAAAAATATTGCTGCCGATCTCTCGCTGCGAGACTCTGAAGTGCGTAAGAAGGTGGATGAACTCATCGAGCTTGTTCGGTTGGAAGGCTTCCAAAAGTCGTACCCAAGAGAGCTTTCTGGGGGGATGGCGCAGCGGGTAGCTATTGCAAGAGCATTGCTGAGAAATCCTAAAGTGCTGCTGCTCGACGAGCCCTTCGGGGCGTTGGATGCATTCACAAGAACACATATGCAGGAAGTGCTTATCGATATTTGGCAAAAAAATAAAACGACAATGATCTTCGTTACCCACGACATCGATGAAGCGATTTATCTTGGGAACCGTGTTGTGATCCTTAAACCGCGTCCAGGAGCTATTCGTAATATTGTTTCCATTGATTTGCCATTACCTAGGAAAAAAACAACGACCTCTTTTCAACAGCTGCGTTTGAAGGTGCTTAACGAATTCGAGAGGATAGAAGAACTGGAGTTAATAGATAGCTCAGGTATTTAGAACTGAAGCGGAGCGGGGGGATCAAGATGAGCCGGCAAAGGCAATTAGCAGCAGTTGATTTGGAATATGTGCAAAAGCCCGTCTTTTCAGAAAAAAAGCAAAGAATTATTCAGCGGATAACACGTTTTGTACTTGGAGCGCTGGTTCCGGTGCTGCTTTTGATCGCGTGGCAAATTCTTGGTGATCTAGGCATCATTTCATCATTGCTGTTTCCGACACCGCTGCGGATATTTCAAGCAGGTATCCGGTTAATTCAGACGGGCGAGCTGTATGACAATATGAAAATTAGTCTAATACGCGCTATATCCGGATTTCTAATGGGGGGAGCCTTAGGACTTGCTTTTGGCGTACTAGTGGGCTTGTTCCGTAGCTCAGAAAGAACGTTGGACCCAACGGTACAGATGATACGCATGGTGCCGCATTTGGCTATAGCCCCGCTGTTCATATTATGGTTCGGCATTGGAGAAACGGCCAAAATTCTGCTGATCGCCAAAGGAGCCTTTTTTCCTCTCTACATTAATACGTTTATAGGCATTCGAAGCGCTGATAACAAGCTGTTCGATGTGACGAGAGTGCTTGGTTTCAGCAAATGGAAGCAGATCATACGTCTGATTTTACCGGCTGCGCTGCCCAATATTCTACTTGGCGTTCGCATATCGTTGGGTGTAGCTTGGCTCGGTCTGGTTGTAGCCGAGTTGATGGGTTCAACGGCAGGGATCGGTTATCTGATGTCGGATGCCAGACAGTTCTCCAAGACGCCGATTGTGTTCGTTGGTATTCTGATCTTTGCAGCATTCGGTATTCTCTCCGATTCATTGGTACGGTTGCTTGAACGGAAGTGGCTATCTTGGCGCGAAAGTTACAATGGACGATAAGCCGATCTTACGATGCAAGCTTTCTTGGCTAGAACCAATATGTATATGCCTTTGAAGAAAGCTTGTTTTGAGCTAATCAATTGAGGAGGAAGGAATTTATGAGCAATGGAGTCAAAGTGCTAATACAACGGCCGCAGTCTAGAGATAGAACGGATCGGACTGAACTGCTGCTCCTTCGGAACAAATGGTTTAGGGAAAAAATAAACGATTTTGCCATCGGGTCGATACTGCCCGTATTGATTGTGGTGATGTGGCAAGTACTTGGAGATTTAGGCGTGTTTTCCTCCTCGTTCCTACCAACGCCAATCAGTATTGCGTCCGAATTTCAGAAGCTGATCCTTTCAGGAGAATTAGTTCAGCACTTATCGATTTCACTGCAACGGGCTCTTGTGGGCTTCCTGATTGGAGGGGTCTTAGGACTTGTGTTCGGGATTTTCGTTGGATTTGCGCAACGGCTGGAATTTATGCTGGATCCTTCGTTTCAGATGCTGCGGATGATACCTCATTTGGCGTTGGCTCCGTTGATCATTCTGTGGTTTGGATTTGGAGAAGTTTCCAAAATATTCATTATTGCGAACGGCGCTTTTTTTCCCATGTATATTAATACGTTTATAGGGATTCGCAATGTGGATCGCAAGTTTTTTGAAGTGGCTCAAGTTCTCAATTTCAGTAAAACGAAACAAATTTTTCGATTGATTCTTCCGGCTTCCTTGCCGGGCATTTTGTTAGGATTACGTTTATCTGTATCCATTTCCTGGCTGGGTCTTGTCGTAGCGGAGCTAATTGGCTCACAGGCCGGCATTGGTTTCCTTATTAATTACGGTAAGCAAACCTCTAGTGTGGAGCTCATTTTTGTAGGGGTCATTATATTTGCTGTTATTGGCAAGCTTGTGGATTCTGGAGTTCGTTTGTTGGAGAGTAAGTGGCTAAGCTGGAGAGATAGCTTTCAAGGTTGATTTAATCAGTTAAAAGGGGAGAAGTACAATGAAAAAGGGACAAAACAAGCATGGTTTTCATAAGAGTCGTTACGTGGGGGGATTGCTGGCGTTAGTTTTTATTATGTTGTTTACTCAAGCTTGCGGTAGTGTGGCACAACAGACGCCTTCAACCGGAGCTGCTTCTACTGCGTCTACGGTGGGGAAGGGTCCGACAACATTAAATTACGGATATATCGGGACAAGTAAGTTGAATTTCCCAAGTGGGGCCGAAGGTTGGGGGTTTTACAAAGGTATCATTCAAGAGGAATTGAAAAAGCACGGTATCACTGATGTGAAATTAACTGCATTTCCGAACGGACCGGATCTAAGTGAATCGTTAATCAGCGGTCGTCTGGATGTTGGCAGCTTGGGGGACACACCGGCTATTCTGTCCAGATCGACAGGTGCCAAAACACGTTTTATTACGCAAGGATCGACTAGCAGTATTGGCTATTTAATTGGTAAAAAGAACGGTCCCCAGACGTTAGCTGAGTTAAAAGGCAAGACGGTTGCTACACAAAAAGGTTCATTCCACCATCGTTACCTGGCAGGATTGTTGAAAGAGAATAATATGACAGATGTAAAAATTGTACATTTGCTTCGCGTTGATGCAGAAGCTGCGCTCGCTCGAGGTGAGATCGATGCGATGACCAATACGGATGTATTTGCACTCAAACAGATCGATCAGGGTTATCCCTTAATCGACGATGCAACGAAGCATACGAACTTGCTCGGAACAAGCGCAACGGTCACGACTGAAGACTATTTAAGTAAAAAAGCGGATTTCCCTAAGATTTGGAATGAAATTCGATTGAAAGTTTTGAATGACCTGAAGACGAAGCCGGATGAGTATTACAAATTTTTGGCGGAGTTGAACAATTCAACGCCGGAGCTTATGCAGAAGGTAAGCCCAATCAGTAATATTAAGGATGTTCCCTTTACGGATGAAGGCATTAAGCTGCTGGAAGGCACCAAAAAGTTTCTAGTAGACGAGAAGTTAGCGGAGAAAGATTTTGATCTGAATCAATGGATTTTGAAATAACTTTATAGCTGTCGCTGAGCAGGTCGCTGGCTGTAAGAACTTCAAGGGGGTAGGTGGCATATGAGTTCATCCCAAATCAATCAAATGGAAGCTGATGTGTTGGTACTTGGCGGGGGGCCGGCAGGCGCATGGGCAGCCTGGAGCGCAGCCAAGCAGGGTGCCAGAGTCATACTGGCTGACAAAGGCTATCTGGGCTCGAGCGGAGCTACAGCACCGGGAGGAACCAACTTACTATACCTTCCACCTGATCGTGAGCTGCGGGAGAAGGCCGTGCAGCAGAGGTATCGGGAAAGCGGCTATTTGGCGGAGCCGGAGTGGATTCATCGAGTGTTGGATCAAGTGTATGAGAGCCTCGTGTTGGTCGATGGTTGGGGGTATCCATTCAGACGTGACGAGGATGGTGTACCATTGAGGGATCATCTGCAAGGACCTGAATATATGAAGCTGATGCGCCGGCAGGTGAGCAGAGCAGGCGTGCGCATCCTTGACCAGTCGCCTGCGTTGGAGCTGTTGGTGGATGAGCATGGCGTAGGAGGAGCTCGCGGTATTTCTCGTCTGGATGGAGGAGAATGGGAGGTACGTGCTAATGCGGTCGTTATTGCGACCGGGGGCTGCGCCTTCTTAAGTAAAGGACTCGGATGTAATGTGCTCACAGGAGATGGTCTGCTGATGGCGACGGAGCTTGGAGCCGAGCTGTCGGGAATGGAATTCACCCGTCAATATGCACCGAGTGTTGCCTACGGTACGGTCACACGCGGAAGACTTCTGAACTGGGCGACGTATACGTCGGAGGATGGTACGGTTCTGCAAGGAGGGGGACCGAGGGCTGGCGATTTTCTACCGACTATGCTGAGTAAAGGACCCGTTTACGCAGTGCTTAATCATGCGGATACGGAAGAGAAGCGGCAAATTTTGCGAAAATCGCATGCGATTTTCTTCTTGCCCTTGGATCGTGCGGGTATCGATCCATTCACCCAGCGTTTTCCTCTGACGCTGCGCTATGAAGGGACGGTTCGCGGCACGGGCGGCATACGCTTGACGAACGAGGAATGCGCCTCCACCGTCCCTGGACTGTACGCAGCGGGAGATGCGGCTACCCGTGAACGTGTCACGGGAGCGAAATCCGGTGGCGGCGCGTTCAACGCCTCCTGGGCGATCTCCTCCGGCACATGGTCCGGTGCCGGTGCGGCGCGGTTCGCGCTGGCCCAGGGGCGCAGCGCGACCGCGCGGAAGTTGCAACCTGCCGGACGCTACGGCTTGGCAGGCCGCAACCAGTCGCCGGAGGAGATTGACTCGGCGGCGATGGTGAAGGCTGTCCAGCAGGAGGTGTTTCCGCTGGACATTAATTATTTCCGCAGCGAGCCTGTGCTGCGTCAGTCGTTGGAGCGCCTGCATAGCCTGTGGGCAGGCGTGCGGGGAGCGGTGCGGCCTACGATCCAGGACCGCTTGCGGACACGAGAAGTCGCAGCGATGATCGCGACGGCCAGATGGATGTACACGGCCGCGCTGGAAAGAAGAGAAACGCGCGGATTGCACATGCTCCAAGAGTATCCGGCAACTGAACCTGCCCTACAGCATCGCCTTATCGTGTCAGGCATTGATCATATTCGGGTTCATGCGGAGCAATTGAGAGAACAGCAGCTTGGACAGGAGGTAGTGCCCGGATGATAGAATTTGTAAGCTCAGATCGATGCGTCCAGTGCACGCTGTGCGTGAAAGTATGCCCAACGAATGTGTTCGATAAAGGTGAGGATGGGATTCCGGTCATTGCTCGTCAAGAAGATTGCCAGACCTGCTTTATATGCGAAGCCTATTGCCCTGTGGATGCGCTCTACGTTGCTCCGTATGCAGATCCTCTGGAAGCGGCTCCTATTGAGGCACAATTAGTTGCGAACAACGTATTGGGCAGCTGGAGGGAGACCATCGGCTGGGGTAAAGGACGAACTAAGCTTGCCGAGATCGATACGACTCCGTTCATTGATCGCATTTTACCTCCTAAGCGCACGGGTTGATGAGTTTTTTTGTATTTATCCAAGATGGATTTGTATAAAATGGCTTAACTGGAAAAGCTCCATCTAATGCAGCACTCATTGGCGAAAATACTGCGAGGGGTGAATTTAGCTTGATTTCCCGCTATTGGTGGCTATGAACCCACTTTGCCAATCTTTAACTGGAGTTTCTCCCGTCAATCATTTAATCTTAAAATTATGGAATAAGCCGAAATTGACGTGTTCGTCGAATTCGTTTTTTTTGCTATTTATGTACTTGAAGCTCATTGGTTTCTTTGGCAAGATACGGAAGTATGTTAAAGTTAAAGAATAACAGTAGTAAATGGTGTACTTGAGGAAAGGGTCTAAAGGTATTAAATTTTTAAATTAGGGCTCGTAAAAAATGTTAGCATTGGGCGCAATATTAATTATAAGTTATACGGGGAAATGCTTCATGTAAAGTTCAGAATAGCTTTAGATTTGACGTAGATAGGGGAGTTTTTATGATAAAGCTCAAAAATAAAAATCCATTATGGTTTAATATACTTGCTCTCATAGTGGTGCTTGTTCAAATAACGAGTATCATTTTGTATAAGGAGTATTATTATCAAACAGGCGATGTAAAAGGTATAAACCCTCTGTTTCTATCTCAGCTTGTTATGGCTATCTTTTTAGGGGCGTATAGTTTTAAGGAATGGAAAAGAAAACGTGGATACGGCTATCTTTTTCTGATTTTAGCACTTATGTTTGTCTATTTATCTGTGCAAACATTCAAGCTATACGGATGGAAATAGAGTGGCTAGGGCCGACACATTGTTATAATTTACCGACACAAGTCCAGATTGCGAAACGCAATCGTTATTCTCACGTATACAAGAACAAAGCGTGATTATAGCGTTGGGGGAGGGTGTTTAGTATGAGTAGTGAAACGGTTGTCCAGAATCCGAATCCAAAGAACATTTCTAGATCCATTATAGGTCTTATTGTAGTAGTTGCTATAGTTCTGCTCGGGTTTCAATCCTATACTATTGTAGAAGCGGGTCATCGCGGTATTGTATTGCAATTGGGGGCGGTACAGCCGCAGGTATTAGAAGAAGGGCTGCATTTTAGAATACCCTTTATTCAAAAAGTAATTCCGGTAGAAATTCGAGTGCAAAAGGCTGAATCGAGCCAGGTGTCCGCAAGCCGAGACTTGCAAACCGTCACTACAACATTGGCAGTGAACTACCACTTGGATGGAGTTGCTGTTAATAATCTTTACCGGACGGTAGGTATGGAATATAAAGCACGTGTCGTTGACCCCGCAATCAGTGAGGCGTTGAAAGGAATTACAGCCCAATACACGGCAGAGGATCTCATTGCCAAACGTTCAGAAGTCAGTGCGAAGGTAAAAGATGCGTTGGCCAGTAAGCTAGGTTTGTATAATATGGTGCTGGATGAAATCAATATTACAGAGTTTAAGTTCTCGGAGGAATTCGACCGCGCTATTGAGCAGAAGCAAATCGCTGAACAACAAGCGCTTAAGTCCAAGCTTGATCTAGAACGAATTAAGATCGAGAAGGAGCAGGAGATTACTCGAGCACAAGCGCAAGCAGAAGCTTTAAGACTTCAAAAGCAAGAGGTTACCGCGGAGCTTATCAAGCTAAGGGAAATTGAGGCTCAATTAAAAGCCATTGAGAAGTGGAATGGCGCTTTGCCTAATGTAACAGGCGGAGCCACTCCGTTTATCAATGTGAAATAATCTATATAACAAAATAAGGACTATTAATAAAAAAACCGTGTGACTGAAAGCAGTCGCTCGGTTTTTTGTTATAATATCAGAATTAATAAGTTTTCAGCTTCACAATGCAGCACTTATTACCATCTTCTACGTCTTCCTTCCAGCAGAACAATCACGAGTAAATTTTACCATCTTCTACGTCTTCCTTCCAGCAGAACAATCACGAGTAAATCGAAGAGAACAAGAGGAAGGATGAAAGGGAAGAAGGAAGTGTGCGCTTGCTTGCCGTCTCTGAAGGATGAAACTTTCAGATACACTTTTTTCTTATCAACTTTGACAATTTGTCCCCTGTAAGTACCACGTTTCGTTTTTATTGATACATATTTATTTAGGTGCATTTTGCATTTCTTATAGTTTGATAGAGCTTGCATAAGTATCCCCCCCATTCTAGTAAGTGTTACAAGCTAGTATATGATTTGGAAATGAGAAGAGTGTGGGTTTCTATTGCTAATTAGGGATTAACTGCAAATTTTGTTTGTCATGTATGGCATCCAATGAAATAATAGGAAAGTGCTTGTCTATGCCGAATATACATAAATTTTAGAACAAAAGGGAGGATGAATTTGGTATGAACAATAAGAACGTTGTGGTCCTTGCGATTTTTTATGCATTTATTTATATGAGTACAGGTTCATTCTCCTCGTATATCGGAGTTTACTTCGCTGAAGCGGGAGTGAGCCATACGCAGATCGGAATACTTACCTCAATCGGTGCAGTCGTTGGGATATTCTCACAACCTTTATGGGGGATGGCGGCTGACCGTTCTAAGTCGAAAAACCGGATATTGATCATTTGCACACTGTTTTCCTGTATAACGGTATGGCTGGTGCCCGCTGCAGGCGATATGTTTGTACCGCTGTTGCTTGCGATGGCGCTGTTCAGTCTGTTCCAAGTAGCGATTAACCCAATGAGTGATGCAATAACGCTGGAGCTGTCATCTAAAGGAATTGTTCGTTTCCCTACGATAAGAACCTTTGGTTCTGTAGGCTATGCGTTCATCTCTATTCTAGCGGGCTGGCTGTTCGCCACTCACATCAATTCGATATTTTTGGTCACATCTCTTATTATGCTGGGCTGCTTTCTTTTATCACTAGCGATACCTCAAGTGGCTGGTCATCAAAGCGGAAAAAATAAGGTGAAGCTGGTAGAAATTTTTCGAAATAAGCAATTGACGGTTATATATATCTATACGCTTTCTTTATCTGTGGCTATGGGGTTTCTGTGGTCGTTTCAAGCGATTTACAGCAAGGAGCAAGGAATCAGCATGGAGATTATAGGCATTGGACTCGCTGTCGGGTCGGTAAGCCAATTTCCATTTATGCTGTTCTTTCAAAGGTTCTATAACCGTTTTGGAATACGTAATATTCTAATTTTCTCGGGCGTTATTCATACATTAAGATGGTGCTTATATGCATTTGCTTTGACACCGTTTACTTATTTATTTAGCTGGGTTCTGCATGGGGGAACCTTTATCTTGTTCTATATGTGTCTGGCTGAGTATGTAAACACCCATGTAGTCAAGGAATTAAAGGCAACCGGACAAATGCTGAATTCAGTCATCCAGTTAAGCGTTGGTAAAATTATCGGGGGGATGCTGGGAGGTGTGTTTGCTGCACAATACGGTTTTCAAAATTCCTTTATAGTACTGGCAGTGATGGGAGCCATTTCAACGCTAGGCTATTATTTGGCGGGACGGTTCTTCCACATAAATAGAGGGAATAAGGAGCAGCTTGTTGAGGGAGATAGGTCGATAAGCAGCTGATCATTCAAAGGCGAAATTAGCAGCAGACCGCATCGCATATTGGAACGCAGATTCTAGCTTTCATTCGCCGGTCGGAATGCTTTGTAATACAGTAGAATTTGTTATCAAAAACAGGCTTTCTCAAGCAGAGATTCTGCTTAAGGGAAAGTCTGTTTTGTTGATTTAGCACAACTCATGGGCTGCTTGACTCGGAATTTATAGGGTATCCCGAACCGAATAGGCAATGATCATCCTGTTAGCTCATGATTATTCCCTTGCACAAACCCTTGTGAATCAAGGGCTTTCGCCCAATCCAAGATTTAGTTCAGCAATGATCGTAGACTGAACTTTTATCCGCTTGCTATGCTTAATGCAACACGACATGCAAATTGAACAGGAGGAATACGAGTGAAATCTGCATCAATAACTCCGGAGCTGCGGACCCGGCCACGGACAAGAACGGGCAGCAACAAGATATGGAAGCGGTTTATACGCGATCATTGGCTGTACATCATGCTGCTTCCCGGAGCATTGTACTTTATCATTTTCCGGTATATTCCTATGTATGGTTTATTGATCGCATTTAAGGATTATCAGCCGTTTCTCGGATTTGTAGAAAGCAAGTGGGTTGGACTTCATCATTTTGAAAGGTTTTTCACGGACCCCGTATTCACCAAACTATTCGTGAACACCATCGTGCTGGCAGCGTACAACATTTTGTTCTTTTTTCCATTGCCGATTATTTTAGCTTTAATGCTGCATGAAGTGAGGTTGATGATTTATAAAAGCTTTGTTCAAACGCTCATTTATATTCCGCATTTTGTTTCCTGGGTCGTTGTGGTCGGGATTGTATATATATTTTTCGCTACGGACGAAGGGATCGTTAACGAGCTAATCAGAAAACTGGGCGGGCAAGAGGTTAATTTCCTTCTGAGCGAGCAATGGTTCCGAACGATGATCACGGCTGAGGTAATATGGAAGGAAAGTGGTTGGGGAACGATTATTTTTCTTGCTGCTTTGGCTGGAGTTGATCAGCAGCTGTACGAGGCGGCTCGGATTGACGGAGCCAATCGATGGCGGTTGATATGGAACATTACACTGCCTTCCATCCGCAGCACGATAGTCATATTATTGATTTTGAGACTTGGCAATTTTTTGGATACCGGATTTGAACAAATATTTTTGATGTTAAACGCGATGAACCGCGAGGTCGGGGAAGTGTTTGATACGTATGTATATTCGGTAGGCATACAGGACGGCCAATTCAGCTACAGCACGGCGGTGGGTCTATTTAAATCGATCGTTGGGCTTATCCTGGTAGTTGGAGCTAATTTCCTCGCCAAGAAGCTGGGAGAAGAAGGGGTCTATTAATTCAGGAAGGGAGGAGGAGTTTAGCAATGCTTTATAAATCTTTTGGTTCGAAAGTATTCGATTATGTTAATTATGCAGCACTACTTCTGGTTGCTTTATGCACGATTGTTCCGTTTCTCTACATTCTTTCGGTTTCCTTTGCCACCTCCCAGGAGGTGTTGACGAAGAAGTTCATTTTGTTCCCGGAGACTTTCACTTTGGACGCATACCTCTACATCTTCTCGACAGGTACGGTAGCGCGCAGTATGCTAGTAACCATTTTCATAACGGTTGTTGGAACCTTGATTAATCTGCTGTTGACTTGCTTAACGGCCTATCCTTTGGCGAGGAAGGAGCTGATGGGCAGAAGAACGATGCTGCTGATGGTCACGTTTACCCTGCTTTTCAGTGGAGGCATGATTCCTACCTTCCTGGTAGTCAAATCGATGGGGCTGCTTGACTCGGTATGGTCGTTAATACTCCCTACGGCTATAAGCGCTTTTATATTGATTATCATTAAAAATTTCTTTCAGCAGCTGCCGGACGGTCTGGAAGAAGCGGCCAAAATTGACGGATGCTCCGATATTCGAATCTTATTCAATATTGTGCTTCCCCTGTCTCTGCCTGCTATTGCGACATTTTCATTGTTTTATGCAGTTGGGCACTGGAATGCCTTTTTTAACGCAGTTCTGTATATTAATGATCATACGAAATGGCCGATTCAGGTATGGATGAGACAAATCGTTATTCTGGCTCAAGCGGGTGTGGGCGATTCCTCTGCAATGGCGGGTGAAGCAGTGCCGCAGTCCCAGACCATTAAGATGGCAATTATCGTGGTCTCGACGCTGCCGATTGTGCTGGTGTATCCGTTTCTGCAAAAGCATTTTGCTCAAGGGGCCTTAATGGGCTCTGTGAAAGGATAGACATTAATCCGCGGGCTTTAAGCTTGCTGGTGATGGTTATAGATGAAGGAAACATACTAAGGGGAGGGTTTACAATGAAACGAAAATTAGTTGCTAGAAAAATGATGGCTACGATCATGTCCTGTGTAATGGTAGCTGCTGTCGCGTCCGCTTGCAGCAGCCAAGGTACAGGCGCAAGCACGCAACCGGCGGGAACGGCAGGGACTGGAGCAGGTGAAGCTGCAAAAGCCAAGGCGCCGGTAGATATTTCGTTAATGATGGCCTTTTTCTCTAAGGAACCGCCGCGCAGTGACGCCGCTATTAAGAAAATTGAGGAATATACAAATTCCAAATTAAATATTACTTGGGTTCCAAACAATGGTTATCCTGAAAAGCTGAATGCAACCATTGCATCCGGGTCACTTCCGAAGGTGATGGTTATCCCCGATATGAAAGCTTCGGTCGTCGTGAATTCGGTGAAATCCGGGATGTTCTGGGAGTTAGGGCCTCTTCTGAAGGATTATCCGAACTTATCTAAGTTAAACGCAACTGCATTGAAGAATACCGCAATCGACGGGAAAATGTATTCGCTGCCGAGGGAGAGGGTCTTGGCGCGCAACGGAATTATCATCCGTAAAGACTGGCTGGATAATCTGGGCTTGAAGGAGCCGAAAACCGTTGATGAACTATATAATGTAATTAAAGCGTTCGCACAAAATGATCCGGATAAGAATGGAAAAAATGATACAGCAGGCATCACGGAAGATAAGAGCCTGAATATTTTCAGCCATATGCTGGCCGTTATGGGTGGAGGAAATACATGGGACGATAAAAGCGGGTCACTAAGCCCAGTTTTTGCATCAACGGAATATTTGGAAACGATGAAGTTTATGAAACGGTTGGTCGATGAGAAGCTTATGAATCAGGACTTTGCTATCAATCCAAACCGGGATGACGACTTTAACAAAGGTAAAATAGGTATCGCCTTCAACCCGTTGGATTCTTCTCTAAGCGGTTCATATGCCGAGCTAAGGAAGCTGAACCCGCAGGCTAAGCTGACTGTTATCAGCCGTATTGACGGACCGAAAGGGCCCAAGGTGATGGGGGGCTCTGGATTTAACGGCGGCTTCATGATTCCAAAAACATCGGTGAAGACAGAGGCCGAACTGAAAGATGTGCTGACCTTCATGGATAAAATCATGGACCCGAAAATGCGCGAATTGTTCACATGGGGAATCGAGGGCAAGCATTTCAAGAAAGAGAACGGCGCCTTTGTGTTCACGGATAAAAACGCTTATGTGGAAGAGGTAGATCCGCTGACGCAGCTCGTATTTATTGGGTATAACTTGCTTTACACGGAACAGAGTCAATCGGAATTAGGCAAAACAATCGAACAGATGTGGAAAGAAAACGAATCTATAGCGGTGATGAATCCGGCGATTCCTGTCATTTCGAAGACACAGGTTGAGAAAGGTAAAGAGCTGGATAAGGTAATCTCCGATGCTCAGGTAAAATTCATTCTGGGCAATATCGATGAGAACGGTTGGAAGCAGGCTATCGAGCAGTGGAAAAAGAACGGCGGAGACAAGGTTATAGAGGAAACGTCAGCCGAATATGCAAAGCTAAAAAAATAATGAAATCATAGACAAGACTGAAGGCTTCAAAGTGAGAGTTAAAAAAGTCAACATTTCAGCACCGAAAAGGTTGCAAGAACCTGAAGAAGGAGGAGCGGAGTTTAGGCAAAACCTAAATGAGCACCGGACTTCGAAGGTGAATGCAAGATTCGATGCCGAATAAGCTTCCTGAGATACTTCGTGATCAAAAGGGGACTTTTTGAACAACCTCTATAAGAAGCAGTGAAGGTCTTGTCTCCCTATTTATAATATGACATGCCGGAGGGTTATAGAGATGAACGAAATAGATACTGGGCAAGACTCGCATTATATATGGAAAGACGGACAGCTATACAGCGGAGTAGAGCGAATTGGACATATTGTTTCTGAAGCAAGCAGCGGTATCAAGTATCGAGATGAAATTAAAGAAACGGAGGAGGGCGTGTTTCAATGGACACGCAGCTTTACAGTCGAGGAGCGCCAGACGGTTGCTTTTACGATGGGCTTTCAAACCTCTTATCCGACCACGTACGGCATGATTCCTGCGGTAACCTACAACGGAAATACATGGGGATCGGGCTTGGAGCCGAAAGGCTTCGAGAAGGACGGGCAGCCTTGGACCTTTGCTTATCACCGCGCAGCCGTTGCGGGTGCAACCTACTCCGAAGGATCTGGATGGTCAGTTGGGCTCTTCGGGCAGTATGAGGACTGTGGTTTTTCCTGTTCTCTTACGCCTCAGGATGAATATACTGTTCACCGTCTTATATGGCCGCTTGCGGAAACGCCAGTCACGTATGTAGGAAGAGACAGGGACGGAGCCCCCTACCGAGAGGAATGGCTATGTGAACCAGATCAGGAGTACCGGATCACGGCCTATCTCGTTATCCGCCCGCTTGCGGAAGCAGGGGCTTCCTGGAGCAAAATGCTGGAAGCTGCGTGGGGCTTGAATTACCATGCTGAAAAGCCTTCTTATCAGGCGGATCAGCTATGGCAATTGGGAATTCGCTACGCGAAGGAAAGCTTGTGGGCCGAGGAGGGGATATTCAAAGGTTTTTCAATCGGGTTGAAATGGAATGGCGAAGCGTGGGAGCAAAGAAAAACATGGAGATACAAAATCGGCTGGACCGGTCAAAATATTTCGTTGGCCAACTCCCTGCTGGTTGATTATTTAAAGACCGGCGACCTAAGCTCGCTGGAAAAGGGGATTGTTGCCTTGGATACCTGGGCAAATCATGCCAGGCTGGACAACGGCTTGATCCGCTGTCATTTCGATCATTTGCTCGAAAACAAGCCGAGTTCTCCTGAAATCCAGGATGCGGTTCATTTGGGGGCTGCAGCCATGAACTATTTTGAAGCCTATGAGCTTGCCAATAAGTGCGGAGTAGCAAGACCGTCTTATAAAGAAACAGCATTGGGTATTTGCAGCTTTGCTGTGGAGCATCAGAATGAGGAAGGGAAGATCGGCAAAGCGTGGAATAACGAAGGAATCCCTGTCGACCCTGAAGGAACGATAGGAAGCTCTCTTGTGCCTCCATTGATAAAAGCCTATAATATGACCAACGAAACGAAGTATTTGGAAGCAGCAGAGCAAGGCTATCGGTACTATATTAGAGAATTGCTCGACAACGGATTTACAACGGCAGGTGCTCTGGATACGTATTGTATTGATAAAGAGTCCGCCATTCCTCTGTTGAAGGCAGGATTAGGATTGTATGAAGCGACAACAAACGTTCAGTATTTACAGTGGGCAGAAGCAGCTTCCTGGTATTTAGCGACATGGCAGTGGCATCATACCGTAGCCTATCCAGAGGGAAGCGCTCTCCATGCTCTTGGTTACGATACGCTCGGCGGTACCTCGGTTTCAACTCAGCATCACCATATCGATCCTTATGCGCTCGATTTCGTGACGGAATGGTTGAAATTAGGGGAGCTTACAGGTAATGCTGCATGGATTCAACGGGCTAGAGCGGCTTGGGTGAATGGCTCCATAGGTATTTCCGACGGTACTTTGAAGGTTATGAATAAGCTTAGACCGGTGGGAAGCCAGGACGAGGGGTACTATCATACACGTTGGGGATTTCTAACGGAACGGCATGAACAGCCCTTTGATGTAACCGAGTGGCTTGTAGCATGGCCGACTGCTTTCCGGTTGGAGGTGCTGCGCCATTTGGAGGACTGGTCGGTTTTTGAGTAAATCCGTATAGACGGTGGGGGAACGAAATGAAAATCAGGCTGCCGCGTCGTTTTTTATATAAAATGATCTTGTTCTGCCTTCTGGTAGGCACCTTACCGCTTATTTTTCTCGGCGTCTTCTCTTATTACAAAGCATCCCAAACGATAGAGAAGAAAGTGCTGCAAGGAAATATGCAAATCTTGACGCAAATTCATTCCAGAGTGGAGCAGGTTCTAAAAAATGTAGACAACTCGGTGACCCAATTTGTTAACTCGTCCTTTGTTAATCAAGCCATGAACAAGCCTTTGTCAGTCGATGACTTTCAGACGGTGGATCAGCTTTTGACGGACTTATATTACTTTCAAACCTTCGAGCTTGGGGTGCAAAATGTATCCTTAATTAATTTTAACCGGGAGTGGATTTTGTCAAGCGGCGGGGTGTCTCGTTTCGATAACGGAAAAGCATCTCCTAAGCTGTCGGAATACAGGTCATCCCCGCTGCTCTCAGCTTGGGAAACAGAGAATTATTATGATTCTTATATCTCCTCTGACGATCCGAAAGGGAAGAAGTATTACAGTGTCAATCTGGTTAAGAAGGTTCCAATTAATTCACCCAATCCGGTTGGATTGGCCATTGCCAGAATTCCGACCTACGAGCTCAATAAAAATTTGATTCAAAATGCGGAGCTAGGGGAGTTTTTGATCCTTGACCGGAATTATCAAATTATTGCCCATTCGGATTCGAGTATGATCGGGGAGGATGTATCTCATGCTCCATATATGGGGAAGCTGATCGCCTTGAACAGCTCGGAAGGGTATTTTGAGGACAGACAGACGGGTATCTCATTCCGCAAATCGGATTATAACGGCTGGGTGTATATTTCATTGGTTTCTATAACGGCCATGAATAAGGAATCTCGGGAAATAGGCTGGTTGACCTTGATTATTACTTTGAGCAGCATTCTTGTCATCTGCATCATTTCCTATAAAGGCTCGCAAAGGATGTACAGTCCGATCCGTAAGCTGCATACGATGGTTGCCGACGGTGGAGGGGCCAGTGATCGAGAGACTACTGATGAAATTGAATCGATTGGTCATTCTATCCTCCATATGATGCAGACCCAAACGAAAATCAATAACCAGCTCCAAGAGCAAATACCGCAGCTGACTTATTTTTTCGTCCTCAGGCTGTTCCAAGGAGAGCTGACTGCCCGAGAAATCAAGGATAAGTTACCTAGCTTGAACGGAGCCGGTCACTGGAAGATATTGCAGGTTATTGCGGTTCAGATAGATACGTTGGAAACGACGAGATATGAAGAGAAGGACAAAGACATTCTCATGTATGCTGTGAATAATATTGTGTCTGAGCTTATTCCCGTACATAATCGTTTAAATCCGATCGTAATAGGGGATTCGCTGGTCACTTTGTATGGAACTCTGAAGGAAGATATGGACCTGATAAAGGCGGAAGTGAATGATCTGACCCGCAAAATCCAAAAGTCGGTCGGCTATTATTTGGAATTGCCAATAAGCATAGGAATCAGCAAGCCTTACCATGATTTCAAGGCGACCCAAAGGGCTTATCACGAAGCTCTGGAGGCATTAAAATACAGGGTGGAAAAAGGACAGCCGCTTATTGTATCGCATGATGAGATGGATTCCGTGGAATCGAACAAATTATCGTATCCGGTTCAAATCGAACAAGAGCTTCTTGATGCAGTCAAAGTATTGGATAAAGAACGGATCAGACCGCTCCTTCATCAATTTATGGAAGCTTTAACCGCAGAACGGATGAACATCAAGCAGTATGAATTATCATTGGTCAGGCTGCTGGTTAGTATAGTTCGGTTCGTGCAGGATTCGGGACAAAGTGAAGTCATATGGACTGAGGATGAAAAATCATTATTAAATCAGCTGCTGGAGCTGAAAAATCTTCATGAGATCGAGAAGTGGTTCTTCGACGTCATTATTGAGCCTATTATCGATCATATATCGGATAGCAAGGAAGACCATTATACGAAGATCATCGAGCAGGTTGTCCGTATCATTGAGGAAAATTATAATAAGGATGTCACCTTGGAGATGTGTGCAGCCTCCATTAATTACCATCCTTATTACATAAGCAAAGTATTCCGTTCCCAAACGGGAGTCACCTTCAGTGATTATGTACATAAGTTTCGGATGGATATGGCTAAGAAGTGGTTGGTTGATACGGATATGAGGATCAATGAAATTGCTAAGCAGCTAGGGTTCTATAATGCGCAAAATTTTATCCGATCGTTCAGGAAGCTCGAAGGATTAACTCCAGGCAGGTACAGGGAGCTGTATTCGAAGTTGTGAGCTTTAGAATGGAATGAATGCAAAAAGAAAGCTTTAATTAACAGCCTCTATTAAAGTAGATTTTTTACTTTGATAGGGGTTTTGTGTAGTTAAATAGTCCATTTTGCTCCTAACCGCCGTAATGAGTCAGGAAGAAATGGTATATGCGCGATTAAAGGAAATAAATTGTAAAACATCGAATCTATAATAAGTAACAAATAGGGCGAAACGGGATGGTGAGGAACCTTGTTAAAAGGTAGATTTTTTCGCAACAGCTTGATCTTAATCCTGATCATCTCCAGCATTCCAGGCATCATTGTAGGAGCTATTGTTTATTGGATGGGAGGAGAGCGGCTCGAGAATGAAATGCTGCAGCTTCATAAAAATCAAATTTTGCAAAGGGCCGCCAATATCGACGATCAGTTTTCCTATATGGAGCAGTCTCTTGCCCACTGGGCGTTCGACCCTAAGTTCAACAGCAGCTTGATTACGACGAACTTTTTCAAGGATTTCGAGGTGGCCCGAGACGTTACCAAAACGCTGGGCGTTATGCAAGGATCAACTCCTCTAGCGAGACAGGTGGAGCTATTCGTTAATGGCCCGAGGCCGATCCGGTTTTATCCCGAATATGATGTTATTCAAAGCTCTGCGCTCTTGAGCAGCTATAGTCAAATGCTATCGCGGGGGCAGCTCGCTTTTTGGTTAAGCCTAGACGCGGATCCGGATAAAGTGGGGGTAAAGGACTTAACCCTGGTGCATAAATTACCGGGAGTCGACTTTGAACCATTCGGGGCTCTGCTCGTCCGTATTAACGCTGATAAAGTATCAGGCTTGTTGAAAACGCTAACACCCTATAATGTGGGTGAAACGTTCATTATGGAAACGAGTGGGAATGTTCTTGTGACGAGTGCAGGTGTGTCCAGAGAGGCTTTATTCGACGAGGCTTTAAGAAGTGAGGTGCTTCTTAGAGATTCAAGGTCAGGCTCCTTCTTGTATGATTGGAAGAAGACGACTTATACCGTATCTTATGGAGCCTTTTCCCGAATTGGTACGGATTGGATTTACGTATCGGCTTCACCGATCAGTGCTATTACGAAACCGGTTGTCATGATTTCCAAGCTTATTTTACTCGTCAGCTGTTCGGCTCTGCTATTGGCGTTTTTCTTATCGTGGCTGGCATCCCGCCGCATTTATTCACCGATTGATCGACTTGTCAGATTGCTAGCGGCAAACAAACTGTTTGCAGGAAACATGGCTGAGCATAACGATGAGTTCAAAATGATCGAGAAAGAGTGGCTTCACTTAAGCCGGGAAAGCATATCGCTGCAAAACAAGCTTGAACAGCAGCTCCCGCATGTTAAAGAAGGCTTCCTGCTGCAGCTTGTGCAAGGCTTCCTTTACTCCTACTCGGAGGAGGACTTAAAGGAGCGCATGAGAAATTTGGGCTGGGCAGTCGATGATCGGCTGTTTCTGGTCATGCATATACAGCTTACCGGATTCGAAAATTTGGCGGGCCGTTTCTCGAACGGGGACGAGGGCTTAATTACCTTCGCGGCTGCAAATATGATCGAGGAGCTGGCTGCCAATCGATTAGAGCAGGCGAATGTCATTAATTTTCATGATTTGTCAGTCGGCTTGCTCATTATTGTACCTGCAGATCGGTCCTATACAACGGAGCTCCATGCTCTAAGCGATGAATTGATGCAGGCGATCAACCACATATTAAAGCTGCAGGTTTCCATTACCATAGGTAAGGCAGCTTCCTCGGTCATTCAAATTCCTCTTTGCTATGAGGAGGCTAAGCAGGCATTAAGCTACCGTAATTTTGAAAATGAGAACCAAATCATAGATTTAGAAATGCTGGAGGTTGTCGAGGTAATCGATGAGCTGAAGTATCCATTTGTACTTGAGAGGGAAATCATTCAATTGATCCGTACAGGCCAGCAGCAGGAAGCGGGACATAGGATTGTTGATTTTCTCGAAGCATTGCTGGAAAGAGGCGCCAAAGAAATGGATATTCAGCAAAGTATGCTGCAGCTGCTGGGGAGTATCCTGCACGCTATACGTCATTCAGGCCTGGATCCTAATCGGGTGTATAAATCCGTAAATTTGTATGAGCAGCTAACTCAAATCCGGGAACCGCAGAAGATGATTAAATGGTTCAACGGCAAAGTGATTCAACCTTTCGTGATGGAACTGGAGGCGAGATCCGATGTACAGATTAAGAAGGTCATAGAGTCAGCTATGATTTACTTGCAGAATCAGTACATGAACGACATTTCGCTGGATAGCTGCGCTGACCATACGGGCATGAATGCTGTAACGTTAAGTAAAACCTTTAAACAGGTAACCGGTAAAAATTTTATCGATTATTTGACGGAGCTGAGGATGGGTAAGGCTAAAGAGCTGCTGATAGATACGGAGCTGAAAATTAATGATGTTGCAGTCCAGGTAGGCTATCAGCACAGCTATTTTAACCGTATTTTCAAAAAGCAGGAAGGCATTACACCGAGCCAATATCGTGAAATGAGCCGCACGATGTAAAGCTTACACCGTGCTTGAGGCTATCTCTCCAATTGTGTCTAGTGTTATGCCTTCATGAATGAATGAGTCTATTTAATTTAATACAACGTTGCCTTGGAGCAGCAGCTTCTGCAGCTGTTTCACATCGACATTTGCAGCTGTCGTGCCGGACGCGCTGGCTATAGCTGCGGCTGTGCCAGCCGCTTGTCCTGTAGCCATGCAGCTTGGCGTCAATCTTGTTGTTGCCAATGCTTCGTGTGTAGTGGATACGCAGCGGCCGGCTGCCAGCAGATTGTGCACCTGCTGAGGAACAAGGCAGCGATATGGGATGTCGTAGGCTCCATCCCCACGGACTTCTGCTGCGGTCACGCCCTTGCCGGATGGATCGTGGAGATCGATGGGATATCCGCTTCGCGCAATGACATCATCGAAGCGTCTTCCTGTGACCACGTCGTCGATGCTAAGGCGGTATAGCCCGTCAATCCGTCGAGTTTCACGAACACCGATTTGTGTGCCAACGGATGAGATGGAGGCTTGAGCAAATCCGGGAATGGAGGATTTCAGAAACTCGGCCATAAGCAGAACCTGGCGAAGCCCTTCCTCTTCGGCCTGAGTCAAGTCCTCGACATTTGTACCGTCTAATCCTTGGACCCGGGTACAGTTGACCAGAACCTCGTCATGAGCCGGTCCGGTGAACAGCAAAACCTGATCCCGGTTTATCGGCACTTGACCCGCATTCCATTGGGAATAAAAGCCCTGAATGCCGGTAAGCGGCAATTCATGAAGCTGGTCAAATGGTGTCTTGTGATAAAAATTGGTTGGATTATCTATCATATTCTGACGAATGGCTTCGATATCGACCCCGCGCATACGAAACTTCATGGTCATCGGCTGGGTTAGCTTATCGCCCTCGCGCCCCATCAGAGTAGGGACTCCAGACAAATAGGCGACGTCTGCATCACCTGAAGTATCGACAAACATGTTGCCGGAAACTTGGATATGTCCTGATTTCCCTGTGAGTTGAACAGAACGGATAGTTTGATTCTCCATTTCAACGCCATCCACAAAGCTGTGCATAAGCAGCTTGACGCCAGCTTCCTTCAGCATATCGATGGCGAGCAGCTTATAAATTTCCGGATGATAGGGCGTAACGGTATGGACAAAGCCAATGGTATCACGCAAATGCCCAGGCGACCCTCCGCGCTGCATTAACTGCTCGACAATTTCCTGAGCAATCCCTTTAATTACTTGTTGTCCTTGTTCCGTATGAAAGGTCATCCATGGGTAGACGGAGGCTGCGGTAGACATTCCACCCAGAAAACCGTACCGTTCGACCAGGATTGTGCTTGCTCCTTGTCTTCCAGCGGCGATAGCTGCATTGATCCCGGCCGGGCCTCCTCCGACAACCACAACATCCGCCTGTAGCTTGCGAGTCATTATCATCTCTCCTATTCCTTTAATCCCGTCATAGCTGCGCCTTCAATAAATTGCTTTTGTGCGAAGAAAAAGACAATAAGCAGTGGCAGTGTCGCCATGGCTGATGCGCTCATTAAATGATGCCAGGAGGTACCTGCTTCATCGGTGAAAAGCGATAGCGCGAGCGGTAACGTCATTAGTTTACGGTCATTGATAAAAATAAGCGGCTCAAAAAAATCATTCCAGCTTGTTAAAAATGTGAATATGGTTAAAGTGGCTATCGCAGGCTTGGCCAAAGGCAGCATAATATTCCAGTAAATGCGAAATCTTGAACAGCCATCGATCATAGCCGCTTCTTCCAAGTCCTTAGGTATTCCGAGAAAAAATTGCCGCATGACGAAGACGCCAAAGACGCCGCCGGCCCCGAATATCGGCAGTATAATAAGGGGGACGTGCGTATTAAGGAAACCGATATCGCGCATGAACAGGAACATTGGGATTGCTGTCACTTCAGTAGGAACCATCATGGTGCTTAAGAGAGCCAAGAACACAATGTTTCTCCCTATGAAGGGGATTCGACCGATCGCATAACCGGCAAGAGAAGCAAAGAAAACTGTTCCAATTACAACGACAATGGCTATATATAAGCTGTTAAAATAAAACAAATGAAACGGAATGATACGCAGTACTTCCAAGTAATTTTCCCAACGGATGGGCGATGGGATGAACTCCGGCGGGAAGACGAAAATTTTGGCCGGTTCCTTTAAGGAGGTTGAGATCATCCAAATAAAAGGGACCAGCAGCAGGACGGAGAACAGGGTCAAAACAGCATAATGCAGAGTAACGCCTACCCGGTTAAAGGCTGTTGCTGCTAAGGTTCTAGTTTTCATGAAAAATCCACCTTTTCCTAAGCGTCCACTGAATCAATGTGAATGCCATGATCAGAAAGAAAAGAATATAAGCTAAAGCTGAAGCATAACCGAATTCAAATAGCTTGAATGCTTTCTCCCAAATATAGAACACCATTACCTTGGTGCTGCTTCCCGGACCGCCTTGGGTCATGACGTAAATTTGTCCGAACACCTTCATAGAGCCTATGACCGTCATTATTATCGTGAGAAATAGGGTCGGTGTAATTAATGGAATCGTAACGCGGATAAATTGTGTGAATCGCCCTGCGCCGTCGATTTTGGCTGCTTCATATAAATGAGCAGGTACCTGCTGCAAGGCCGCAATGAACAGCACCATGTTTAAGCCGACGTTCTTCAGCACGCTGGTAAGGATGACCGCAGGCATAGCCAATTTAGGATTATACAGCCATGCAGGTCCCTGGATGCCGATTAGCTGCAGTATCTGGTTAATGAAGCCGGAGTCTGTGGCGAACATGTATTTCCAGACGATAGACCAGACGATTAGCGATGTCATTACGGGAACGAATAGCGCTGTGCGGAACAAGCTGATGCCCGGCATGCTTTTGGCTAGCAGCACAGCTAACAGGAGAGCTATCCCAATATTTAACGGCACCAGTCCAGCTGCAAAATAAAAGGTATTGCCGAGCACGCGCCAAAAGTCGCGATCGGATACAATGTTTACATAATTTTCAAAGCCAATGAATTTGGCTTCTCCAAGCAAGGGCCAATCCGTTAAGCTCATATAGAATGCTCTGAGCAGAGGGATCATTAATACGGCAGCAAACCCTATAACCATAGGTGAGACAAAAATCCATCCTGTAATATTTGCTTCACGAGTTAACGGATTTATTGTTTTTTTTCTTTTTGCAGAAGGTAGGCTTCCCATATTCTTTACACCCCTAACTGTCAATCGCATTGCGAAAGTCATGTACGGCTCGTTTTATTTCATCTGCGCTTTTTCCAACAACGACAGCTCCCAGCAACAAGGCTTGAACACCGCTATCTTTAAACGCTGGAACATCTCCCGCTACAAGCTTACGCTGAGACGGAACGATTACAGGCAGATGTGTGGATTGTACCAACCAACGATAGCGAAGCAGGTCAGCGAAGGTTAGCGGAGTCCCATACTCTGACGAGGGAATGACGGAAGCTTCCAATGCTTCGATAGGGAAGGCTTTAGCAGCCTCGAGCAGTCGGGTATCAAATTGATTGTCAATAGCGAAGGTAGCGGCGAGTTTGGGTGCACGCAATAAAAAGGTAGGCATATGCCAGGCGTAAATCGAGAAGAAGTCTACGTCTAATTCACTTAGCTGTTCGATTTCCTGAGGATCAATGGACTCAAGCGAGCCTCCTGGAACAATACCTAACGGTCCATTGAATAGCGAACGAATGTCTCGGAAGGTCTCGGCATATTCGGATAAAGGCCCAAAGCTGTTTCCGCTGGCGCGATGATCTACATTAATATGTACCTTCAGCCCATCCGCTCCTTCTTGAAGGGCCGCTTTCGCCAATTCCAGATTGTTGGAAGGCAGACTGACGAATAGCTGAAGCTTGGGCTCATGCAAGGCTTGGCGTAATCGATTCATGGTAACTCCCTTCTTTATGAAGCAACGGCTCGTTATGAAACGAACCGTTGCTTGATATGCATGTTATTTTTTTAGTAAAGGCTGCACCTTTTCTTCCATCGTTTTAATAATTTGTTCAGGTTGTGCGGTTTGACCGAATAGTTGATCAAATCCAGCTAAAATCTCGTTGTCGATCTTTTGCCACTGAACATGTCCTGGCTGTACGATAGCCTTAGCCATCTCGTCGATGACAGCTTGTTTAATGATAGAGGGATCTGGACTGTCGGGCTGTTTAAGAAATTGATCCGAACTCAACACGGACTTACGTGGAGGCACGAAGAAGGTGGACGAGCTTTGAATACCTTCTTGACTGGCAAAAAACTTCAGAAGCTCCTTCACTTCTTTCTGATTTTTGCTTTCTTTAAACACGACATAGCCGGCTTGCCCCATCATAGGAACGGAGCCTTTCGATCCGGATGGCATCGGAGCGATGCTCCATTTGAAATCCTTGATGGTACGAGCTTTGGACACATAGCTGTATACATCGAAGAACATGCCGATTTTTCCGGATTCGAAATTGATTTGTTCTCCTGCTTTGGGATGAGATTGATCGACGAACATCATATTTTGAACCATTTTCAAAGTATCAACGCCGTATTTATCATTCCAAGTAAATTTGGTCATATCCTTATCGAACGGCCCACTGCCGTTAGACCAAGCATAGGAGGAAAGTAAAATCCACGTTTTCCAATCACGGAAGAAATTAGCGCCGTATATTTTGTTTGCTCCATTACCGCTTGTGATGGCTTTGGCAGATTTGACAAACTCTTCCCAAGTCCATTTACCTTGTTTAGCCAGCTCATTAGGAGAAGTAAGCCCTGCTTTATCAAATAAATCCTGGTTATAGAACATGACGCTTGGAGGTGTTGAGAAGGGTAGTCCATATAATTTGTTTTCCTTTGTAAACAAGCTCAACGTGGAGGGAATGAAATCGTCCAAATTGAATGAAGCGTCGGATTTTACATCGGAAACGTCGGCTAAGATGTCATTAGCCATAAACTGTGGAACCATACGCTCAGATACCCAAGCAAGGTCTGGAAGCTCTCGTCCTGCTGCGAGCACGGATACCTTCTGTTGATAGTCGGCGAATGGGATTGATTCCATAGTTACCGTGACATTCGGACGTTTCTGTTTGTAGGTCTCAAGCAGCTTGGTGTACATATCGAGATGTGCTTGATTTCCCCAAGTCAAAAACTTCAATGTTACCGGTTTATCGCCTGTGCTTGTTGGAGTAGTGCTTTGCTTGGCTGCTTCCTGCGTGGAGCATCCTGCTGACAAAGCTATGATAGGTACGACTAAAAGACTGCTTACCCATTTCTTCATGCGATTCCCCCCTGATTCATAAGTTCTAGTCTACAGCTTTCATTATATGGGCAGTGGGTATGACAAAAAATCACGCAGCTTCTAGGTTTGGTTCGTTATTTATAGATGTTGTTCATATGGATGTTTTACAAACCGTAGTCCTCTCGATAAGAGCCGGGAGACATTCCGACCTGCTGCTTGAATACAAGCATGAAATGCTTGGGACTCTGATATCCTGATAGCCGGGCAACATCGTAAATTTTTAAATCGGTCTGCACAAGAAGATGCTTGGCTCTCTCCATCCGAACTTGCATAATAAAATCAGATAGATTAATAGTTGTTTCCAATTTGAATAGCTGGCTGAGATAGGCCGGGTTTAGATGGATGTAATCGGACAAGGACTGAAGACGTAAATCTCCTTCAGGATGGGCTTGAATATATTCTTTGATTTTGCGAATGAGCCGTTTTCCCTCGCCGTTCTTCATAATAGGTTCCTTTGTTGATGGTTCTGTGTGAGCTTCAGCTTTAACGGTTTGTCCATCATTTTCTTTAGACTCAAGCGTTTGATGAATGCGTTCCAGTGCGGAGACCAACGCCATACGATTAATCGGCTTTAGCAAATAATCGGAAACTCCGAAGCGCAGTGCCTTCTGTGCATACTCAAAGTCGCTGTAGCCGCTAATAATTAAGAGCGGCATATGAGCGTAACGCTCTCTGACTTTGGCGATCAGCGATAATCCGTCCATCTCCCGCATCCGTATGTCGGTAATGACAACATCCGGCATATCCGTTTGCAAATAGGCCAAAGCCTCTTTTCCATGCTCCGCTTCTTTAACAATCTCAAATTCACTGGATACCTTGGTGATTAAATGCTTGATGCCTGTCCGGATAATTTCCTCATCCTCAACCAGCAAAATTTTGTACATCTCCGCTCTTCCTTTCCGTAATAGGGATAGTGATTGTAACGGCGATTCCTTGGCCGGGGCTTCCGTCGAATTGAAGCTCATAAGAGGAGCCGAACATTAATACGAGCCGCTGATTAATATTGCGCAATGCAACACCTTGCTTACGCTCCCCATCTGGCAGGGGAGAGGTTAAAGACAATCTCAACCGTTCGATTTGGCTTTCGGTCATACCGATTCCGTCATCTCTAACGGTTAAGAGCAGATCATCGCCGAATCGAACAGCGGCTATCCAAATCGTGCCGCCCTGGGGCTTGTCTCCAACACCATGAAAGATCGAGTTTTCTACGAGCGGCTGCAATAACAGCTTGGGGACATAAGCACATGAGACATCAGGCTCGATATCAAAAATAAATCGCAGACGGTCACCATAACGAAGCTGCTGGATCTTCGCATAGGAGCCTACAGAAGCCAGCTCTTCCTCTAGCAGCACCAGCCTGTCGTTGTGATCGACTGTATATCGCATTAATTGTCCTAGTGTCGAGACCATATCGGATACTTCGTAATTCTCACGTTCCAGCGCCTTCATATTAATGGATTCGAGTGTATTGTATATAAAATGCGGGTTAATCTGGCTTTGCAGTGCCGCTAGCTCGGCTTCTTTTTCCCGTAGTCCTATCCAATATACTTCCTTAATTAAATGATTGATTTCCTCGGCCATCCGGTTAAAACCTCTGCTCAGCTGTCCGATTTCATCCTGCGACATGACCGGAACGCTTTGGTTAAACTGCCCCCGCTCGACGAGCTGCATTTTTTGTTTAAGACGAATTAATGGACTGCTTAAGTGATAAGAGAAAATAAAGGAGAGAATACCGGCAGCCACGACAAAAATAACAGCTATTAATATTGTGAAGTTACGCAGCTTTTTCGTTTCTGATAGCAAAGAGTCAACAGGGATGAAGTCAATTACTTTAAGTCCTGAATAATCGGAATAATCGACAATAGTAAGAAACCGTCGGCCATCGAGAACCAGATCACGGACTGCATTCTCATTGGGCTGTTGGGTACCGCGTAGAGCTTCAGCTAGGCGAGGCTCCAGATTTGAGCTGCTTTCCTCAAACAAAAGCTCATTTTGGCCGTTAACAACAAGCATGCTGCCCTTCTCCTCGAACTTTACATTGGATAGAATTTGCCGGAATACATCCAGCTTTAAGTCTATTTTAATCATACCAATAACGTCATTTTTATCAGGCTGGCGAATCATACGAGCTATGGAAAAAATTTGCTGCGAGCTCTCGTTATAATAATTAGGCTTATGCTGGGGGATGACGACCCAGGCTCCATCTGCAACCTGAACTCTTCTAAACCAGTCTTCCTGTCTGACATCGACGTAAAAATTCATGATGGAAGAATCAACATTAGTGAAAATGAATCCGTTATTAGCAATAATTTGAATTCCTTTTACTTCGGAACGGTTGTATGCAGAGCCTGAGATGTAAAGAAACATTTTTTCCATTTCGGCAAGGGTTGGGCGGGTCTGAACGAACTGTGATTGACTATATTTATCCAGTATGGTTAAGACTTGAGTATCGTATAGCGGCATAAGAGAAAGTCTCTGCATTTCCAACAATGCCCGGTCGAGATTACGGTTGATCTGTCCAACAATTTGGGTGGAATAGTCTGCTGACCTTCGTTCAACCGTAGATGAAAATTCGTAATAGGTGAGGATGCCCTGCAAGCTAAGGGGGATGACCAATATCATAATAAAAATGATTAACATTTTGGAGCGTAAACCCAGATGTGAATAGAAGGCAACGGCGGTACTCTTTTTGCGGTTCACGGTACACTCTCCTGTCCATTAACTATATAAGCCGCTACGTCAAAATACCTAAAAGTGGACGTTTTGTTTGCCTATCGTACCACTTTTTAAAAAAGTCTTAAAGCTGAAAAAATGTCTAAAGCAATATGTTGGCGCTTTCAAAAAAGTCCGATTGCCGGAAAACTCACACCAGATTAAGGTTGAGGTATAGCCATAGAAGGAAGGAGTTGACAGAATGATTAAAGCTTCACAGTCTGAGCCGCCGCTAGCATCCCAAGCCCGGGCAACCAAGTATTCAACATTAAGCACGCTGCTGGCAAGAATCAAGAAAGACAAATATTTGCTTCTATTATGCTTGCCGGGTTTGGTCTACTTTCTCATCTTTAAGTACCTTCCGATGTGGGGCGTGCTGCTGGCCTTCAAAAACTATCAGCCCTTCATCGGTTTTTTCGGGAGCGAGTGGGTTGGATTTGATAACTTTAGGCAATTTTTCCAGGATCCTGTTTTTTTTCGTTTAGTGAGAAATACATTGCTGCTGGGGCTTTATGATATGGTGTTCTTTTTTCCGGCCCCGATTATCCTGGCATTGCTGCTCAATGAAATTCGCAAGTCCTTCTATAAACGTCTTATTCAAAGTCTCATTTATGTGCCGCATTTTATTTCAATGGTAATTGTAGCAAGTATTTCTTATCTTCTGTTAACAACGGAAGGTGGCGCTGTCAACGAAATGGTTTATGGATTGACAGGGGAGAAAATGGAGTTTCTGACCAGTGAAGAATGGTTCCGGCCGCTTATTATTACGCAGAGCCTGTGGAAGGAGATGGGCTGGGGCACGATTATCTTCCTCGCAGCGTTGGCGGGAGTAGATCAAGAACAGTATGAGGCCGCTATCGTGGATGGAGCGAACCGGTTTCGCCAAGTATGGCATATTACATTGCCGGCAATTCGGGGGACGATTATTGTACTGCTAATACTTCGGATGGGCAATTTTCTGGATCGCGGGTTTGAGCAGGTTTTACTGATGAGCAATGCTCTCAACCGACCCGTGGCCGAGGTATTCGATACCTATGTCTATACATTGGGAATTACGCAGGGTGCATTCAGCTACAGCACGGCAGTAGGCTTATTCAAAGCCATTATCGGCATCATTCTTGTATTCACATCCAATTACTTAGCCAAGCGGGCGGGTCATTCGGGCATATTCTAAAATAGGAGGAATCCTCGTGCATCAAAGCTCATTGGGCGGGAAAATATTCGATACCGCGAATTATGTATTCCTTGCTGTTGTTGCTCTCGTTATGATTCTGCCCGTTATGTATATTGTGGCTGGGTCGTTTGCTTCGGAAATTGAGATCGGCAGCAGGTCATTCTTCCTAATACCCAATTCATTTACTTTAAATGCTTACCAATACGTGTTTAAGGATAACACATTGCCCCGCAGCTTATTGGTTTCTGTGTTTGTAACGGTAGCGGGTACGATTGTGAACCTCTTCTTCACCTTCACTATGGCCTATGGATTATCCCGCCGGAATATGGTTGGGCGAAATGTCATGATGAACCTCATTGTATTTTCCATGGTGTTCAGTGGAGGAATGATTCCCACTTATTTAATTGTCAAAAGCATGGGTTTGCTTAACTCCTATTGGGCAGTCATGCTGCCTACGGCAATTAACGCCTTTAATCTGATCGTTGTGAAGTCGTTTTTTCAAGAGATTCCTAACGAGCTTATCGAGTCCGGGCGAATAGACGGCTGCAATGATCTGGGTGTTTTGTGGAGGATTGTGCTTCCTTTGTCCAAGCCGGTTATCGCCACCTTCGCACTCTTTTATGCGGTGCTTCACTGGAATGATTTCTTTAATGCGCTGCTTTATTTAAGCGATTCTCGAATGTGGCCGATGCAGGTGCTGCTGCGACAAATGATTCTGCTGGCTTCAGGAGCACTGGATATGTCGACCATGGACCTGACTTATGTCAAGCCGCCGGATCAATCGATCAAAATGGCTGTCGTTGTAGTTGGCACGCTGCCGATCCTGCTGGTGTATCCGTTTATTCAGAAGCATTTTGCCAAAGGGGTGCTGCTGGGTGCGGTAAAAGGATAGTGTGTGCGTAGAGCTACTTTTGAAAGCGCTAATTGCAAAACTTTAAAGCGAATGCTTACGTGCAAGTTGTTCTTACGAAAGCTCAGTCCATACTTACGATGCAAGTTTTCTTGCGAAAACTCTAAGGAGGAAATCATTATGAAACGGGTTCAAAAACAGAGACGGCTTTATATTTCCGCAACCAGCGCAATTATTGCAGTAAGCGTTATTGCTGGCTGCAGCGGCACAAGTACTAATACAGGTACAAGTACAACAGGTACAGGCAATACGGGTGCAGCTACCCAAAGTCCGGGTACGAAACCGGCTGAAACCAAGACGAAGGATGCGCCATTCAAGATTAGTGTAATGTTGAAAAGCTTCTCCAATGACAACGCCTCGGCGGACAGCAAAGTATGGAAGCAAGTCGAAGAATATACCAATACGAAGCTGGATCTTCAATTTACGCCTGACGCGAGCTATCTGGATAAAATGAATATTACGCTGGCTTCCGGTTCGATGCCTTCGGCTATTTTTGTAGTCAACGTGAAGCTTCCTGCTGTTGCCAATGCTATTAAAGGCGGTGCATTCTGGGAAATTGGGCCTTACCTGAAGGATTATCCGAATCTTAGCAAGGCGAATCAGACTATTCTGAACAATACATCGGTTAACGGTAAGTACTACGGACTGTACACAACTCGCCCGATCGGCCGCATGGGGATTTCGTACCGTAAGGATTGGCTGGATAACCTCGGAATGAAGGAGCCGAAGACGATCGATGAATTTTACAATATGCTAAAGGCTTTTACTAACAATGATCCGGATAAGAATGGCAAGAATGATACGTACGGGATGGTAGTGACCAAATATCCGGGGCCGTGGGACATTATGCAGACGTGGTTCGGGGCGCCGAATAAATGGGGGGTCAAGGATGGCAAGCTCGTTCCCGCTCATCTGACTCCAGAGTATTTAGAAGCGTTGAAGTTTTATAAAAAGCTGTATGATGAGAAGCTGGTGAATCAGGATTTTGCCGTGTATGATTCAGCCAAATGGAATGATCCGATTGTTAATGGCAAGGCGGGAGTTGCAGTTGACGTAGCAGACCGTTCCTATCAAATCGATGAGAAATTAAAAACCGTCGATCCCAAAGGAACGATGGATTTGATCGGGGCTGTAAGCGGGCCTTCAGGACTTCATAATCAACCGACAACCGGCTATGCAGGTGTGTTCCTGATTTCCAAATCCACAGTAAAAACAGAGGCTGAGCTTAGAAAGGTACTGGAGTTTTTCGACAAAACGAATGATAAAGTAATGCAGGCTTTGCTTGGTTATGGGATAGAGGGAACTCATTATAAAATGGACAACGGTAAACTCGTCACGATTCTGACCATCAACGATAACATGGGACCTGATATAAACAACAAAAATATGAATCAGCTTTCGCTGCAAATTCCATACATTATTCCTGAGCTGTTCAAGCCGTCCACTCCGCTGCGCATTAAAGCCAATGAAGTGATGAAGGAAAATGAGAAGATTATTATTGCCAATCCGGCAGAACCGTTTACTTCCAACACCTTTACGCAAAAAGGCGCACAATTGGATCAAATCGTGGAAGATGCGAGAGTTAAATTTATCGTAGGCAAAACAGATGAAGCCGGATTCAAAGCAGACATGGATTTGTGGAAAAAGAGCGGCGGCGACGATTACACGAAGGAAATGAACGAAGCTTATTCGGGTGTGAAAAAGTAGAAGGAAGGTGTAAAGATGGCAGTGGCAAGCAGCGGTAAGGGAACGGTTTGGGCTTCTGAGCGGCGAAGTTTTCAAGACCGACTCACAGGGGTGACTGTAACTCAATTGACCGATTATTGCTCGCATAGCTTTCATATTTATTTTACGAATAATGGATTTTATGGAGATGACAATGGGAAGCTGCTATTCGGTTCAGACCGGGGGAATGTCACCAATCTCTATAGTATGGATTTGCAGGATGGGGTTATGACACAATTAACCGATCTGGAGCGAGGGCATGGATCAAGGATTCAAGGGACCTTTCTTCACCCTAAGGGCTATGAAGCGTACTATTATTATGATCGTGCCATTGTAGCTATTGATCTGCAGACATTGAAGGAGCGTATTCTATATACGGTTCCGAGCGGCTATAATTTCGGCTCGATGAGCTGTACCGCAGACGGACAATGGGTGTGCTTCGGTCTTAATGAGGATTATTCAAGCCGTCTTCACATGGATATGTCGAACGGGTACACAGGCTTTGAGCAATATTTTAGCGCTAAGCCGCATTGCATGATCATGGCGGTTTCTACAACGGAAGGCACAATAAAGCAGCTTCATGAGGATCAGCTCTGGCTCGGTCATGTCAATACATCTCCGACACAGCCGCATTTGCTTACCTTTTGCCATGAAGGTCCCTGGGAGCAGATCGATCATCGGATATGGGTACTGGATATGGAAACCGGCAGTCATTGGAAGGTTAGAGACACGCTGAAAAATGAATATGTGGGCCATGAATATTGGATGGCAGACGGTATTCATATTGGTTACCATGGCTTTACCAATTCTTTATCGGATCATACCGGTAAAATCATTGGAGCTGTCCGTTACGATGATAGCTACCTTGAGGAGTACAGCTTCCCGTTTCAGAATATGCATGTCCATTCGAATGATTTAAAGCTAGTGGTCGGTGACGGCCAGCAGTCAGGGGCTTATCATGGCCAGCAGCTTCAGGATACGCTGCAGCTGTGGCGTAATGATGGCACGGGTTTCCAGGGTCCTCGCGTATTATGCAAACATCGAGGCAGCTTTCATACACAAACCTTGCATGTACATCCAAGGCTAAGCCCTGATCGCAAGCATGTTCTCTTCACGAGCGATATGTCGGGCTATGGTAATCTTTATATGGTTGATGTTCCAGAGTTTGAATCGCTTCCTGAGATTCCAGTTGATGGAGCATAGAATCAGTCGCATATGCAGCCGCCAGTGATTATTTCACTGGCGGCTTGCTGCTGCTTACAGCCTTCCAGTTAAACCTTTTGTGATTTATTTGACAGGAAGGATAAAGGTATGTAAACTATTAATTGTAAATATTACGTTTAAACGATGGACTGCAAACAGAAGCCGAGCTGAGAAGATCGGCTTTATCAATGGACATTAATAGTAATTATTACACATTGGGGAGTGCTGCTGCAATGAACGAACAAAAAATTCCGGTTGCTGTTTTGAGCGGATATCTAGGGGCAGGGAAAACAACGGTATTAAATCACATTTTAAGTAATCGCAATGGATTGAGAGTGGCGGTAATCGTAAATGATTTAAGTGAGGTTAATGTGGATGCGGAGTTAATCAAAGACGGCGGCGGGCTTTCACGTACGGAGGAAGCTTTGGTTGAAATGTCCAATGGCTGCATTTGCTGTACGCTGAGGGAAGATCTGCTGCGTGAAGTAGAGAAGCTTGCTAAACAAAATCGATTTGATTATATACTCATAGAATCAACCGGTGTCGGTGAGCCTGTTCCGGTTGCACAAACCTTTACTTATCTGGATGAAGAGCATGGCATTGATTTGTCGCAGTTTTGCCGTCTGGATAGCATGATTACCGTTGTTGATGCTTATCGGTTCTGGAGTGATTTCTCCTCAGGAGAAACATTGCTGGAGCGTAAACAAGCTGCCAGTGAAGAGGATACACGTGAAGTAGTGGATTTATTAATCGATCAGATTGAGTTCTGCGATGTGCTGATTCTTAATAAATGCGATAGGATCAGCGGGGATGAATTGAATGAATTGGAAGGTGTTCTTCGTACCCTTCAGCCACGGGCTAAGCTGATTCGCGCCTCACATGGCAAAGTAGATCCTTCTGAAATTCTACATACGGGATTGTTCGATTTCGATGAAGCCAGTGCTTCTGCAGGTTGGATTAGAGAAATGGAGAAGTCGGTCCATATTCCAGAAACGGAGGAGTATGGGATTGCATCGTTCGTCTATGAGCGGGCCAAACCCTTTCATTCCGGCAGACTTATGGAATGGATGGTTAATTGGCCGGAGGAGATTGTACGTTCGAAGGGCACCGTTTGGCTGGCGACGCGCAATGATATGGGGCAGAGCTTAAGCCAGGCCGGACCTTCGATCCGATTTGGCCCATCGGGCTATTGGGTAGCCGCGCTACCTGAACAGGAAAGGCAAGAAATACTTCAGGATGAAAGTGAAGTATTCGAGCATTGGGACCCGGAGCATGGTGATCGTATCAACAAAATTGTGTTCATTGGAATCGATATGGATCGCGCCCAAATTGTTTCATCACTGGATGATTGCTTGCTGACTGAACTGGAGATGAGGATGGACTGGAGCAGCTTTCCGGATGAATTCCCTGCTGTGGAGACTCGGCAGCAGGAAGAAGTTGTTCATTAATGTAAAAGAGGCCAATAAACGGCCGTATACTCAAAAAAGCAGACAGCCAGGGATTTATTCCTTGGCTGTCTGTTTGGTTTGAGTTCAAAGCCGCTGAATCGACCGGACACAGCGTCTTTTTACCCGTAAGCTGACCACATATAAAATCTTCACATTCATTTTACAGAGCGATAACAAAGCGGTGATAAGATGATTTTATATTAGTCCAATGATTTTACTAAATAAATCGAGGTGAATGTATGAGTGCTGCCAAGCTTAGGGAACATGCCGCAGGTTATGTATTGCTGCTTCCCGCCCTGCTAATTTTGTTTATCTTTGTTGTCATTCCTATCTTTTACAGTGCAGGGTTAAGTCTGCTTTCTTGGGATATGATGCGTCCGGCGCCGACTTTTATCGGTTTGGACAATTATGTAAACCTGTTTCAGAACGATAGTTTCTACAACACCTTGTTTCGGACTCTGCTCTACGCTGTCATGACCGTGCCTGCTTCGATGATTCTGGCTCTAGGATTTGCTCTGTTATTGGACAAAGGACTGCGCTGGGTGCTGACGGTTTACCGTTCACTCTTTTTCGCACCGATTGTCACTTCGACAGTCGCCATCTCCGTTGTATGGATGTTCATCTACCATCCCGATTACGGTTTGGCCAATGAACTGATGAAGTGGCTGGGCTTTGAACCGTTGCGTTGGCTGAATGACTCGGACACAGCGCTGATCTCGCTAGCTATCATGGCAATCTGGAAGCACATTGGATTTTGCGTCATCATTTATTTGGCTGGACTACAAGGAATTCCTAGCGATGTGGAAGAGGCGGCCAAGGTTGACGGTGCGGGACTTGTGAGGATCCTATTTAGTATTAAGCTTCCGTTGCTGACTCCTACGATATTTTTTCTGCTCATTTATTTGACCATCGAACAGCTGCAAACCTTTACCCAGATTGATGTTATGACCAAGGGAGGGCCTGCGGGAAGCACGGAGCTCATTGTTATGCACCTTTGGAATTATGCCTTTGAGCGGTTCCAGATGGGCTATGCCTCAGCGATTGCTATGGTTCTGCTTGGCATCATTCTCTTGCTTACTTGGATCCAGATGCGGTTTGTCGGAAGCAAAGTGCATTATCAATAACAAAGGAGGCTGCGACTCGTGAGCGTATCAACAGAAGAGATTAGAAACATGTCGGCTCCGCGAAAATGGAAGGCCGAGGTCAAAACATCAGTGAAAATGCCCAAGTATGCGGTAGTCCTGCTGAAGCATATCCTGCTGATTGGCGCTTCTCTGGTGATGGGGTTTCCGTTTCTATGGATGATCCTCGGTTCACTTAAACTGCCGGATGAAATATTCTCCGGGGATATTCTAGGACTGCCCAGCTTATTGCGCTGGGACAATTATGTGCAGGCTTGGCATAGAGCACCATTTGATCGTTTTTTTATCAACAGCTTGATCGTCTCCGTCAGTACCGTGATCGGGCAGCTTATCACCTGCAGTATGGCGGCCTATGCATTTGCCTGCGTACAGTTTAAAGGCAAAAATGCGTTGTTTCTGGCATTTATAGCAACAACCATGATTCCTTTTGAATCAACGATGATTCCATCGTATTTGGTTGTCAAATCATTCGGCTTGATCGACACGCATTTGGCTATGATTTTACCCGGCTTGACCAGTGTGTTCGGGATTTTCCTGATGCGGCAGTTTTTCTTGACCATTCCCAGAGATTTGCTGGATGCGGCTAAAATCGACGGCTGTTCGCATTTCTCCATTCTGCTGCGTATTGTGGCGCCTTTGTCTCAAACGATATCGGGCACGCTAAGTCTATTCGCTTTTATTCATGCATGGAACAACTATTTGTGGCCGCTTCTCGTGACCAACAGCACCAGCATGCGCACGGTTCAAATCGGCTTGCGGTACATGATAGATAAAGAGCTCGGAACGCAATGGCCACAGCTGCTTGCAGCTTCTACCTTTATTATTTTACCGATTCTCGTGCTGTTCTTGTTTCTTCAAAAATATTTTGTTCGCGGCATGGTCACCAGCGGGCTTAAGTAACCCGGCTGACATACAAACTTTAGGAGGATGAGGAAACATGAAAAAATCATTGGCAGTTCTAGTAGCAGCATCATTGGCGGTTGTATCTGGGTGCGGAGGAGGTACAGGGAATGGAAGTCAGGAAACTGCAGGGACGGTACAAAAGGGAGATGTGAAAGCTTCGTCCGCAGGACCGATTACGTTGAAGCTGTGGACTACCGAAAAGGATGCTTTGAAAAGCTATCTGGATGCTTTTCATGCGGCTAATGCTAATATTAAGGTAGAAGCGGAATTTATGGGCGATTATGATGAGATGGCCAAGAAGGTTCAGGCAGGCATAGTATCGAACAGCTTGCCGCATCTCGTACAGCTGGGTCAGCGCCACGCAATTCCACAAATTGCAGACAGCGGCAAGCTGCTGCCGATTGAAAGCTTCATGACCAAGGAAGAGATCGCAGATATTTTGCCGGGATTCTGGCAGCGTTATACGTACAAGGATAAAAAGTGGGTCATTCCATTCCAAAGCAGCACACCGATTATGTATTATAATAAAACAATGCTGGATAAGCAGGGCTTGAAGGTGCCGGACACTTGGGACGAGCTGATTGAGACTGGCAAAAAGGTGAGTGGCAACGGTGTGTGGGGCTTAAACTTGAATAGCGACAGTCCTTGGTATTTCCAGCCTATGGTTTGGAACCGCGGAGGCCAGATGATCAAACCGGATGGCACTCCTAATGTGAACGGTAAGGAAGCGGTTGAGACTCTGAAGTCGATTCAAGACGCAGTACATGTTTCCCATATTATGCCTCAAAATCAAATCAAAACCTCCGGCGAAGATTTCGCGGCAGGCAAGCTTGCCATGCTGATGAGGTCTGGAGCAAGTTTAGCCGCATTGAAAAAGCAGATAGGAGATAAATTCGAGATCGGTGTTGCTTTTTTACCTAAAGTCAAAGAGCGTTGGGTACCGATCGGCGGCAACGGCTTGGGCATTTTTAAATCAGACAAAGCACACGAAGAAGCGGCATGGAAGTTGGTTTCCTTCTTGACGAGTGCTGAGATAACAGCGAAAAATTCAATGGAAACCGGGTATATCCCGGTTAAGAAAGCAGCATTTGAACTGCCGGATTTCAAGCAGCATCTGACCAAGGATCCCAATTTCAAGGTGGCTATTGATCAAACTCAATATCTTCGGGGAGAAGGAATTCATCCGGCCGATGCGTTAATTTGGTCCGGTGTTATCAAAGCGATTGAGACGGTTCATAACGATCCAAAGTCAGATCCGCAAAAGGTCATGGATAAGCTGCAGACGGAAATAATCGAATACATGAAAACATATAAATAACAATCACAACAGCTCAGAGCGGCATCGGCGGGAGCGATTCACGCCGGTGTCGTTGTGGTCAGAAGGAGAATTGTTCGTGGGTATAATTATGAATTTAGCACATCGAGGAGCATCGGAATATGCGCCTGAAAATACACTTGCGGCTTTTTACAAAGGATTGGAGATGGGCGCTAATGGCTTGGAAACCGATCTGAGAATGTCCAAGGATGGGGTAATATTCTTGCATCATGATGACCTGCTGAACCGAACGACTGACGGTACGGGCAAACCTTCCGGGCTTACATGGAAGGAACTGCAGGAGCTCGATGCGGGAGGATGGTTTTCACCTGCGTATAGGGGGGAACGGCTTGTCAGCCTGGATTCGTTCCTTCATATTTTTGGGCGTAAACCAATCCATCTTGTTTTGGAGCTTAAAGAGCCGGGATTGGAGAAAGTAGTTATTCATTCTCTAAACGAACAGGGGCTATTAGGGAAGGTGACGATTACCTCATTTCATTACGATATTTTGCGTGCAGTCCGGCGCTATCATGGAGCAGTCCGTATAGGCTATTTGGTACAGCAATGGGATGAGGAAAAGTTGGAACGTTTGAGGGAACTGCAGGCTCAGCAGCTTTGTCCCAGAGCTGAGACGGTGTCAGAAGAGGACGTTCGGGCCATTAAGCAGCACGGGTTCGAGGTTCGGGCTTGGAAAGTAAGCAGCGAAGCTCTTATGAAGCATTGCTTGCGCTGCGGCGTTGATGGAATGACGGTCAATTTCCCCGATAAACTGTCCGATGCTCTACAGGATATGGTATAATAATCGGCAAATTGTGGGCGTAACCGGAGGTTAGACAGTGACAGTGCGTATCAAATCAGACAGCAACAGCCATCAACGGATGAAGCAGGAGAACCGAATTCAGGTTCTGACGCTGCTTCATCAAGAACCGCTCCTCTCGAGAGTTGAATTGGCTGAAAGGACGGGCTTAACCAAGCAAACGGTGACCAATATTATTCAGGAGCTGCTGACTCAAGATCTGGTCATGGAAGCTTCGACTCGTGAGGCCGATAGCGCTGGACGCAGGCCGATTCTGCTGCGGCTGCGGGGAGAGACGCTGCTCTCAGCTGGCATTCAAGTCACCCGCAGCCATATCCGCGGGTTGATATTGAATCATGAAGCGCTTGTCCTTTACGAAGCTCAAATATCTTTGGATTCCTCGCTTATGGATAGGGAAGATTGTGGAGCTTATGTAGTTTCCAGTATTCGTGGTATGATCCATCGGTTGCTTAACGAGCTGCCTGGTGAGGCCCACTTTTTGGGTCTAGGCATCGGGCTGCAGGGCATTATCGACGGGAGCGGGGGTGTAGTGAAGTTTTCCCGTTATTTAAAGCTGTTTGAGTATCCTCTGGAAGAAATATTCCGCTCGGAATTTCCGTTTCCCATTTGTGTCGATAACCTGGTACGGGCTTTTGCCGCGGGGGAGGTCTGGTTCCACAATCGGAGAGAGCTGAAGCATGTATTATGTGTTTATCTGGATCAGGCTGTGGGCGGAGCTATTCTGGTTGATGGCAAACTGTATACCGGCAGCGACTGGCAGGCGGCCAAGTTCGGTCACACCAAGGTTGTAAGAGGAGGCAAGCTATGCCGCTGCGGCAAGAAGGGCTGTCTGGAGGCGCACATATCAATACCAGTTATTCTATCGCAGCTAGGACACCGATATTCAACGATGGATGAACTGGTGCTCCATATGGAGCAGGAAGAACAGCAGCTGATGGATGAAGCTGGCCGCCATTTGGGCTATGCATTAGGAAATGCTATCAATTTGCTTAATCCAGAGTGCGTTATTGTCGGAGGGGAACTAACGAAAGCGAGTCCATGGTTCGAGCGGGCTATGCGGGAAGAAATGGCGGAAACTGTCAGTATACCGAATGACCAGACGCCTGTCTTCATTACGCATTACGATCAAAATAACGGCAGCATCGGCGCTGCTGCACTTGTCTTCAACCGCTGGCTTAGAGAGCCTGTGCAAGTGAATGCAGCGGAAGTTAAGGCATGGGCAAAGACGCATCAATGAAAAACGAAGGCTTCGAGACTTTTTGAGAACAGCAGGACGTTGACAAAAAGGATGGAAGCCTGTAAGATGCTAATAAATCGTAAAATTTACTTATAACAAGGAGGTGAAAAGCATGAGAGTTATTGTTACATTAGCTTGCACAGAAACCGGAGATCGTAATTACACAACAACGAAAAATAAGAGGAATCAAACGGGACGAATGGAGCTGTACAAATATTGCCCTCGCCTGAAACGGCATACGCTGCACCGGGAAACAAGATGATTTAAGCAGGTTTTTGTTATGCCTAAGACAGCAAGGAGCCTCGTAACTGGATTGGCATAGCCGAGCAGCAACTGCAACAGTTTGAGCAAGTGATATAGAACAGCAAGAACCTCCTCAGTTATGTGGAGGTTCTTGCTGTATCATTCTTTCCAAAATATGTTTGGCGGCGACAGATAGAGGGGTGCCTTTTAGAGTAACAATACCTACTTTTCTTGGTGGAACCGGGGTTTTCAGTTGAATTTCGAACAGGCTGCCTTCAGCGAGCTCATTCGAGACAAAGTCTTTGATGACATAGGCTATTCCAAATCCGCTGCGAGCAAAGTCGACCAGCAGATCAATGCTGCCAAGCTCAATCTCCGGCTTGATCGTGAAGCCCTGAGATTCAGCGAAGGTGTCGATGTAAGTGCGGATACTGCTGCCTTTTTCTAGCAGGATGATGGGTTGCTGGAGTAAGGTTTCTAACGAAATGGGGGATTCCGACAAATGTTTATGCTTTAATCCGGCAACGAAGCAATCCTCAATCTGTATGCTTTCTTGAACCTGAACTTTATTATCGGCTTGGACCAATGGCAAATTAATGATCCCCAGATCGATTTTTCCTTCTTTTAGAAGGGCAACCGTTTCAGCCGTTGTCCGGTTCGTTACTTGAATTTTGATGCTTGGGTATGCTTCATGAAATTTTTGAAGATGAGGCAAAAGATAGTGCCTGCACAGCGTATCGCCAGCTCCGATTTTGATTTCTCCCTCGATCAGCTGATGCATTTCGGCAATTTTCCGTTCCCCATTACTAATAAAATGATAAGCTTGCTCAATATATTTGAACAGCACCTCGCCTTCGGTAGTCAAGGTGACTCCTTTGGAAGTACGAATGAATAGCTGCCCACCCAGTTTGGCTTCCAGTTGTTTAATGGAATGCGTTACAGCAGGCTGTGTGATGAATAGCTCTTCGGCTGCCCTGGATAAGCTCCCTGCTTTTGCTGTGAAATAAAAAACGCGATACCATTCCATATTATGAATCATAGGCTGCCCCTTTATAATATTAGCTGTGTTTATATCATATATAAATAATATTCATTATTTTTATATGATTATTTCTATTATACTTATCCCTGTAAGCCATTACAAACGAAAAGAGGGATAAGATATGACAGTTACAGCCATAGTGGGGGCGAACTGGGGCGATGAAGGGAAAGGTAAAGTAACGGATGTGCTTGCGGCTAAAGCGCGTTATGTCGTCAGGTATCAAGGAGGCAGCAATGCGGGGCACACGATTATTAACCACTTCGGTAAATTCGCTTTGCATTTGCTTCCATCGGGTGTTTTTTATCCGCAAACGGTTAATGTCATTGGTCCTGGTGTTGCTTTGAATATAGATAATCTGTTAGGGGAAATCGATCATCTGCTGGCAAGAGGTGTGCCGGAGCCTAATCTTCGCGTTTCTGACCGGGCGCAGATTGTGCTTCCGTATCATATAGCGTTTGACTCCTTGGAGGAGGAGCGGTTGGGGGATCGGAAGTTTGGTTCTACGAAACAGGGAATAGCGCCTTTTTATGCGGATAAGTATGTAAAGCGTGGTATTCAGGTGGCTGATTTGTATAACGAAGAGAGACTTAGAGCACAGATCGAGGCCTCACTGGAGTCAAAAAATGTGTTGCTGGAGCATTTATATAAGAAGCCGCCTATTGATGCAGAAGAAATCATCGCGGGTCTGTTGAAGCATGCCGAGCGTTTGAAGCCGTATGTGTGTGACACGACCACCCTTTTGCACCGTGCATTGGAACAAGGTGAGCAAATATTAGTTGAAGGTCAGTTAGGTGCGCTTCGGGATCCGGATCATGGCATCTATCCTTACTCCACCTCATCGTCAACATTAGCCGGATTTGCTTCTGTCGGCGCAGGCGTTCCACCTCATTCAATCAAGCAGGTCGTAACGGTTGTTAAGGCCTATTCAAGCTGTGTGGGGGAAGGTCCGTTTGTAAGTGAAATTAGCGGTAATCAAGCCGATGAGCTTCGTACACGCGGCGGCGATGCAGGAGAATTTGGAGCAACAACCGGTCGGCCTCGGCGGATGGGATGGTTTGATGCGGTAGCGTCAAGGTACGGCTGCATGCTTCAAGGAACTACGGAAATTGCTTTGACCAATCTGGATGTACTTGGCTACTTGGATGAAATCCCGGTATGTACAGCCTACCGTATTGCCGGAGAGATCACAGAGCGGTTTCCTGTTACTGCCGAGCTCTATAATTCGGAACCAGTCTTGGAAAACCTGCCTGGCTGGAAAATGGACATTTCCAATGTAAGGAAATTCAGCGATTTACCCGTGAATGCCCAGAACTATGTGCTGCATATTGAGAAATGGTTAGGGAAGCCTGTACGCTGGGTATCTATTGGTCCGAAACGTGAGCAGATGATTGAGCGCTAAGCTCTGCGTATAGCCTGTAAAATAAAAGAAAAAGCCATTCCGTTATAAGAGTGTATGTTCATCTAACACTCCTCTAGCGGGATGGCTTTTAATGATTATGGATTGACTGGAATTGTCATTTCAAGCTCTTTTGTATAATCGGGGAGAGGCAGCTCCCTGGTCACTAAAGTCAGCTTTTGTTCCGGGCGAAACGCAGGGAATTCGCGGACAAACCTATATTGAATCGGATCAATGACCTCGGTATGTTTATCGAGCAGAAGATGTTTTTTACCGGCTTCATCCTCAATCCATAATTGAGTTCCTTGAAGATGAGGTTGAACGCCCTCAGCTCTGTAATGAACGAATGTTTTATTGTTTAGTAATTCGATCTTAGTAACCAGCAAATGTCCGATACCACCCTGGGGCAGCACAATCGGATGCTCCTCATCCGGTGATCGGTCTAGAAGGACGCGGTTTTCCTTAAGCGGAGAGGAAGCCTGCTGATCATCGACCGGACGAACGGTAACGTATCTGGGAATGCCGGCTGCCGGACCGAATCTCTGCTTAAAATCCATAACGGTATAGTCGCCTTCCGTATGGCCTCCGCCGCTGCCGCCAAAGCGTTCCAGAACGATTCCTTTATCGTCGATCATATCGTAATTAATGAATTTCTCCGATTTAGCAGGCTGCTTGATCCTAACATCCAGCTCGGTAGAACTGGGTGTAAAAATAATTTTTTTGACGGTCAGGGTAATATCTCCGTGCGTTTTCGTAATCATCGGCATGATGGCTTTGTTATGGCTTGTCATTTTTTTAACCGGAAATTGAAATGCCCATTTTCCTTCTGTATTGCCTATTCGGAATACGGTCATGGTAAGGTCAAAATTGCCGGGCAGCTCATCCTCAGGAGAAACGTTAATAACTCCTGCATAGGTGTGTTCATCGATACGATTGCCTGATCCGCTGCTAGGATAATGAAACGGCTTCCCGTTGATTTCAAATGCTACATTGTTCAGCTCTTGTATGCCATCGGGCGATTCCTGCACATAACCGATGGTAAGTCGGGAATCGTCATACATCACTTCAGATACTTTAATTGTGATTCCTTGATCCGTAACGGTTTGGTTTACTTCTGTGACCAGACCTTTTTCATCAGCGATTTTCAATCCGAAATCACCGGCCATTCTGAAAACCGATTCAATGCCGGGAACTTGCCTGAGGGCCGCTGCCATCTCAGGTGACAGGAAGGCCGAACTAATGACGATCCCGACCATCACTACTGCGGCTGCTGATCCAACGGACAGCACATGGCGCAGCCGTTTGCTGCCTTGGCCTTTATCCGGCAAAGTGGATAGCGTTAGATCAATCCGCTTTCGAACCGCTTCGGGGAGCTCCATTGGGTGTCCATCCATTATTTTTTGCAGCTCCGCCTCCAAATTAACAGGATTCATAACTAATTCTCCTTTCATCAGGTCCTTGCAAATATTCGGCCAAGATGGTTCTGGCGCGGTGGAGTCTGGACTTGATCGTCCCTTCCGGCGTCTCCAGCAGCTGGGAGATTTGCTTGAGCGGTATATCCTCGAAATAATGCAGCGTGACCACTAGCTTAAGGGTTTCCTCTAACCGATTGACCGCTTCTTTTAAATCGATATTTTCATAGGTATCCTGGGTAGAAGCCTCGCTCAGAACAGCCTCAGACGAGGGTAAGAGCCGGTTCTCCTTCCGTAATATTTGGTTGCATTCGTTGATGAGGATGCGAAATAGCCACGTCTTGAAAAAGGACGGTTCACGTAAAGTATGAATAGCGTGATAAGCCTTTAATATCGTTTCCTGGATAGCGTCTGAACAATCCTCCTCTCTTTTTACAATGGACCGCGCCACTCGGTAAAGATTTAATTCCATGGCATGGATGAGTCGAATAAATGCTTCCTTGTCTCCTTTTCGTGCGAGCTTGATATCATATTCCAATTCCTTCACATGTAACCTCCTGAGAGTTTTTCGTAGAAAGGCTGTCGTTGGAAAACTTGCTACTTAAGTATTTGTTTACCTTTCGTTCTATGAATTAGATGGAGTACGAGTCCATTAGGTTCGTGAAGCTGCAATAAAAATTCAGTACAAGCATTTTAACATGCATGGCTGCTACAGGGTCACGATAAAATATGTTTACACCTTACTCACCATTTTGTTGTACAGTAGATAAAGTTATTTAGGGGAGGTCTGTGCTTTGAAAAGTATTTACATCATCGATGATGAACCCATGATTTGTGTTGGATTGAGCCAGATGGTGAAGGAATATAATCAGTTTGGTTCCATTCAAACCTTTACAGACAGTATTAAGGCTTTAGAAAGCATCATTTCGAATCCACCGGAAATCGTTCTAACGGATATAAGCATGCCCCGTATGGACGGATTGGAATTATGCCGAAACATTTATGAGCGCAAGCTTCCATCCAAAATGATCATCCTTTCAGGCTACAACCAATTTAATTATGCGCAAAAGTGCATTTCCTATGGAGTAAGAGAGTATTTGTTAAAACCGGTAACCGAATTGGAGCTGTATCCGGCTCTGGATAAGGTACTTAGCGAAGGTAGAACAAGCACCTTTTCCTTATCCTGGTTTGAGCATTGGCTTGAGAGCATGGAAGAAAGCATTTGGACTGCGGATAACAACCGGCTGGATGCACTGCTTCAGCAGATTCTCACAGAGCTGTTCAAGGATGAGTCAGACCTTGGTTTTCAGCAGCAAATTGTGAAGGATGGTTTAATGATGCTTAGCAAAAAGCTTAACATGCGTGGCGCCTATCAATTTCAACTAGAGCTGATTAGGGAAGAGCCGCATAAGAACGGGGCAGCTCCTTTCTACATGCTGGACAAGCAAATCAAAGAATGGAGCCAACAGCTGTCTGCTTACCGTGGCGGCAACCAAATTAATGTGCTGGAGGCGTCCTTGGCTTATATTGAGGAGCATTTGAGCGAGGATTTGACGCTTGAGGCTGTTGCTGAGCAGATGGGCTTGACGCCAACCTACTTCAGCCATTATTTCAAAAAAATGACTAACGAAACCTTCGTTCAATACCGCCTCCGTAAGCGGGTGGAGCTGGCTAAGAAGCTGTTGGCCGTCCCGCATAGCAAGATTATCGATATTATGACGGAGGTTGGGTATGACAGCTACCCTCATTTCTCGCGTACCTTTAAGAAAATAACGGGATATTCGCCCACCGAATATAGAACATTCCTGGGGATAAAATAATGAAAAACAGCCTGGCTACCCGCGTGTACTTATACTTTGTCACCATTATTGTTCTTACCGTTGCTACAATCGGAGTAACGGGCTATTGGAGATCGAGCAACGAGCTGGAAAATCAATACCAGAACCTGCTTACGCAAATCGTAGATAACGTGGTACATCAAACCGATTTATATTTAAAAAACTATGAACGAGCAACGGTCTCGATTCTAACGTCTCCTTTAGTCAAGGATGCGCTTGATTCCAATGCGAATACGGTTACAGACTTCTACACATCCTCTAATATCATTAATAAGCAAGTATTCAAACCCGTGCTTATTAATAATCCGCAGATTACGATGGTCTATTTGGCTGGCTATAACGGCTTTATGGCATATGATTTTAATACACATATTGGTAATTTTAACTATAGGTCGTTTGAGGAGTATGTTGATCAGCTTAAGGAGGACACTCGTGAGGATGGCGGATTAACGATTCAGGATTCCGGTTTCTTCGATGGGCATCTTACGTTGGCACGCCGAATATCCGACCGTCAAACCTCCAGAGCATTTAATGGCGTTATGGGCTTTGAATTGCGTATCGGAGAGCTGACAACTTTATGGAAAGGCATTCAGCTTGGAGAATCGGGTTATTTCTTTATTGTTAATGACAGGGGGAAAATTTTGTATCATCCCGATCCAAAGCGTATTGGCAAGCAGCTGGATGGGAGACAATTTGAAACTGTACAGCAAAATAAGAACCTTGTATTTGAGCTTCCCGATGAAGAGGAGAGAATTTTCTTCAGCAGAAGGTCCGATTATTCAGGCTGGACCCTTGTAGCAAGCATGTCGGTGAGCGAGCAGCGTAAACCAATTTCCAATTTGAGGCAAACGACGATCTACGTAGGGCTGGGCACTTTATTAATAGCTTCTTTACTTGCAGTGCGCTTCGGGCGTTCTATTATTCGTCCTGTTCGCTTGCTGGAGGATGGAATGAGGCAGACGGAAAAAGGGCTTTGGACTAAAGTTCCGTTGACGGGCAGCAGGGATGAGATGGATCGGCTTATTATTAGCTACAACACGATGGTAGGCCGCTTGGAAGAAATGGTAGACACGGTATACGAAACCGAGCTTCGCAATCAAGAAAATTTATTGAAGCGGCAGCTTGCGGAGTTCCAGTCGTTACAGCTGCAAATTAATCCGCATTTTTTATATAACACTCTTGAAATTATTATTTGCTATGCCGTCGTTCAGAAATCAAGCGAAATCAAAGATATTGTCCGTTCTTTATCCTATATGTTTCGTTACTCGATCCGTACCGATTTGGAGGAAATTACGGTAGCTAACGAGCTTAAGCATGTATTGAATTTCATGAACATTATGGGCTACCGAATTCAGCGGAAGTTCGAGATCGATGTTCGTATCCCGCCGGAGCTGCTGCTGCATGATATGGTTCGATTGACGCTTCAGCCGCTTGTTGAGAATGCGTTTAAGCATGCTTTTCCTAATGGATTAGAGGATCATCACACTATAGTTATAGATGGGTGGATAGAAGACAGTGATTTCTACGTAACGGTCGAAGATAACGGCTGCGGCATAGACGAGAGTAAGCTGGAGCAAATTCGCCATCGATTGAACGAAAGTCAAACCAGCATCAAGCCGTCTGAAGATGAACCTATGACAGGTGGCAGTATAGGTCTTGGTAACGTCCACAGCCGCATTCAAATGGTGTTCGGGGAACAATATGGGCTGTCCATTTATAGTAAAAATGGAGAGGGAAGCTGCATCACCATAAGAATGCCGTCGAAAAAAAGCAAAAAAAGTCATGCCGAAGTAATTTAACGCAATGTACAAATCGCATAAAAGCTATATTCTAAACAAACGGAAGGCATGCCGCCATCAACTCATAGTATTGTTTACGTTTACGAAGACAGTTTTGCTAAAGCAAAACTTTAAGGAGGAGCAACCCATTGGAAGTATCCGCAGGAAAATCCAAAATACTGGGCACCACAGCAGCAAAGACCGGACTCATCGCCCGATTTGGGAAGAATATAACGGAAAGATGGCAGTTGTACCTCCTCATCCTGCTGCCGCTTATTTATTTAATCGTTTTCAAATATGTTCCGATGTACGGTGCTTTGATTGCTTTCAAAAATTATGTGCCAACCAAAGGCGTTTGGGGCAGCGAATGGGTAGGCTTCAAGTACTTTATCCGCTTTTTTAACTCCTACGAATTTGTTCGAATTATGAAAAATACGTTAGTCGTCAGCTTTTATAGTCTTATCGCGGGCTTCCCGTTTCCGATCGTGCTGGCACTCTGCTTAAACTATGTGAAGTCTCGTTTTCTTCAAAAGTCCGTGCAGATGATCACCTACGCGCCGCACTTTATTTCGGTAGTAGTTATGATAGGTATTGTATTGCAATTTCTTGACCCGCGAATCGGTCTGATTAATATGATTGTTCAATCATTAGGCTTCGGTCCTATTAACTTTATGGGGGAACCCGGTTGGTTTTCACATATTTTTGTCTGGTCAGGTATTTGGCAAAATGTCGGATTCTCCTGCATCATCTACTTGGCTGCGTTAGCGGCTATCGATCCTTCGCTGCATGAAGCTGCAGTAATGGACGGAGCGAGCAAAGTACGGCGGATGTGGCATGTTGATTTGCCGGGGATTATGCCGGTTGCTGTTATCATGCTCATTATGAATACCGGTCACGTACTTGATATTGGCTTTGAGAAAATATTGCTGATGCAAAATCCTCTCAACACGAGCGCATCCGAGGTTATTGATACCTATGTGTACAAAGTAGGCTTGGCTTCCACAGCCATTAATTATTCGTATTCCACGGCTATTGGATTGTTTAAATCGGTTATCAATTTGATCCTTCTGATCCTTGTCAACCGCGCCGCCAAAAAATTGGGACAAACCAGTCTATGGTAGAAAGGGAGTGCACATATGACAGGGAAAATTAAAGAAGCTTATGACGACCGACTGTTTAATTATGCGAACCATATTATCTTATGCCTCTTTGCATTAAGTGTATTATACCCGGTAGTTTATGTTATCAGCGCTTCCTTCAGCTCGGCTTCTGCCGTCATCTCAGGCCGTGTCTGGTTGTTTCCGGTGGACCCTACCTTGGAGGGATATGAGGCGGTATTCAAGCACAGATTGATCATATCCAGTTTTTTGAACTCTGTGTTTTATATGGTTGTAGGTACGGGAATTAATGTTATTTTGACCTTAATGGCTGCGTATCCGTTAGCTAGAAAAGATTTTATGCCCCGCAATACAGTCATGGCGCTGTTCGTATTCACGATGATGTTTTCCGGTGGACTAATCCCATCTTATCTAATTGTAAAAGAGTTAGGTATGATCGATTCACGATGGTCCTTAATTATTCCGGCCGCGATTGCTGTGTGGAATATGATTATTGCGAGAACCTATTTTCAAACGACTATTCCGGATGAATTATTAGAAGCTGCACAAATGGATGGTTGTAGCGACATGACCTTTCTACGCAAAATCGTTCTTCCATTATCGGGGCCAATTATTGCTGTAATCGCTTTATTCTATGCGGTAGGCCATTGGAATCAATACTTCAACGCGCTATTGTATTTGAAACGTCAGGAATTGTATCCCTTGCAGTTAGTGCTTAGAGATATTTTGATTCAAAATGAAGTCGACTCCTCGATGATTACGGATGTTGCAGACCAAGCTGCCCGCCAAGGTCTTCGTGAATTGTTGAAATATTCATTAATCGTAGTTTCAACGGTTCCGGTTCTAATTATATATCCGTTTATTCAGAAGCATTTTGTTAAAGGCATGATGGTGGGGTCATTAAAAGGATAAAAAGGGGGAAATAACGATGAAAAAAAGTGCTGCGATTGTAGTATCGATGTTAACAGTAACCTCATTATTGGCAAGTGCATGTTCCAGTCCCAAGGAGCCGAGTAAAGCTAGTCCCGGTGCGGCCACGGCAGATCAAGTATCAGAAGCCGGAGTGTTCCCGATCACCAAGGAAAAGACCAAGATGAAAGTGATGATCAAGGGCTCCAGTATTGTTGAGAACTTTGCAACCAATGAATTTACGAAGTGGCTGGAGGATAAAACCAACATTCAACTGGAATGGGAGGTTGCGCCTGAGAAATCGTTCCAGGAGAAACTCAACGTGGCAATGGCCAGTGGGGACTACCCAGACATTTTGATTAATATGAGCGTCACGCCGATTCAACAATCGATTTACGGCAAGGACGGCGTATTCGTACCGTTGAATTCGTATATTGAGAAATACGGTGTAGAAACGAAAAAGATGTGGACGCAGGTTTCGTATGCCAAAGATTTGATGACAATGCCGGATGGCAAAATATATTCGCTGCCGCAAATTAATCAATGCTATCATTGCTCCTACGGACAAAAAATGTTTATCAACCAGACCTGGTTGACGAAGCTGGGCCTGCAGATGCCTACTACGACCGATGAGTTTTACCAAGTGCTGAAAGCATTTAAGGAGAAGGATCCGAACGGCAACGGTAAAGCGGATGAAATTCCATTGGTCGGAGCTATTGGTAGTCCGTCAACCTCCATTCAACAAACTCAGCTGGATCCGTTCATTATGAGCGCGTTTGTAGAGAAGGATTTTACTTACAAGCTGGTGAAGGACGGCAAGGTTCAGGTAGCATTCAATCAGCCTGAGTGGAAGGAAGGCCTCAAATATTTGAACAAGCTTTACAAAGAGGGCTTGATAGCGTCGCAATCGTTCACGCAGGATAAAAATCAGCTGAAGCAGATGGGGATGAATCCTGATGCTGCCATCATTGGTGCTGTACCTGCCCAAAACCAAGGCAATTTCATAGAAATTGACTCTGCGCGCTTTAAAGATTATGTGGCGGTTCCTCCATTAAAAGGGCCGACTGGTGTACGTTCAGCACCTTTCCAGCCGTACTACATTTTGCAAGGTCAGTTTGTTATTACGGACAAAGCGAAGAATCCGGCTGCAGCATTCCGGCTTGCGGATTTGATGATGTCGGAAGAAGCCACCTTACGCAGCACGGTAGGACGCCCGGGACAGGAATGGGACAAAGCAGCTCCGGGAGAGCTGGGACTTGACGGAAAGCAAGCACAATGGAAGCAGTTGACTACTTTCGGCAAGCTACAGAACGTGCATTGGGCGCAAGCGGGACCTTCCTCCCGTACCAACGAGTTCCGATTGGGCCAATATGCGGATCCTAAGCTCCCGCTCGAAACAATTCTGTACAATGAGTCGAAGCAAAAATACGAGCCGTACCAGCTTGATCCTAAAAAAGTCGTTCCTCCACTTTTCTTCACGAATGAACAATCCGAGGAATTGGCCAATATCGAGAAGGTTATCGCCGACTACCGTTCCGAATTTTTTGCCAAATCGGTAACAGGCTCTGTAGATATAGAGAAGGAATGGAGCAATTACTTAGCTACCCTCGACAAAATGAATATTAAGCGCTATCTGGAGATTCACCAGCAGGCGTATGACGCTTGGGCATCTAAGAAATAAATTTGGATGTAAAGGTTAAGAAGGGGGCGGTTAATCCATGGAGGATTACCGCCCTGTTCCTTGAATAGGTACATATACATAATAATGACGGGAAAAGGATGTGTTTTTTTTGATACAGAATCATATAGATTGGCCATCGTTTCTAGCAAGACATGATATGACGTGGTCCGTTAAGCCGATCTCTTGGGATGAGGGAGCTTTTATCGGCAATGGGATGATTGGAGCTATGGTTTATAGTGAGGAGCATCGAGATAAACGAAATGTGCTTCGTTTTGTTCTGGGCCGGACGGATGTAACGGCACGTAAGCCTGGAGGAGGCTATCCGCCCCGTGTACCTGTCGGAGAGCTCCATCTGGAATTGGTAGGCTGGTTGTATCAGCCATTGAGCATTCGGGTGGATTTGTGGAACGCTGAGCTGTGCGCTGAAATTACTACAACGGTTGGCACGGTAAAGGTTAGAGCCTTCGTTCATAGCGTTGATATGACGCTTGCAGTAGAGCTGGAAACAAGCGAGGAAGAAGCGGGAGCTCAGATGCAGTGGTATGCTTTCAGCGAGGTGGATGGGGTTCTAAAGAATGCGGACGGAAAAAATTTGAATCAATACATTCCACAGGCCGAAGTGACGCGACATACCCTGGAGGATATGACGGTAGGCTTACAGCAATTTTCGCCCCAGGGCGGTTGTACAACGATATGGAAAGAAGAGCGGAATGCGAAGGAGCCGAACCGCCGTATTCTTTATTTAACGATTGCTAACGGATCGGAAGAATCGGTTCAAGAGCAAGCCTGTGCGGTGATACGCAAAGCTGCCTCCCAATCCTGGGAGACATGGGTGGAGTCGCATCGCAGCTGGTGGCATGATTACTACCAGCAAAGCTTCGTGTCCATTCCGGATACGATGCTGGAAGGCTTTTATTGGATTCAAATGTATAAGCTTGCTTCAGCAACACGTGCCGATGGTATGATCATTGATAATCAGGGACCTTGGCTGGCCCCGACACCTTGGGCAGGCGTGTGGTTTAACATGAACGTGCAAATGAGCTATTCACCCGTATATACTTCGAACCGACTTCATATCGGGGAATCCCTGGTTCGAGCATTCCGTGAAAATTTCGATCATTTGCCTGGCAATTTGCCTGAGGCATACAGAGCCGATTCGTCTGGACTTCCGCGAAGCTGCAGCTATGATCTGATTAATCCAGTTGGAACGGAAATCGGTAATTTAACTTGGATTTGCCACAATCTATGGCGTCAATACCGTTATTCAATGGATGCTAAGCTGCTTGAGGAGCTGCTGTACCCGCTGCTTAAACGAAGCGTGCAATATTATTTGCACCTTTTGGAGGAGGGCGATGACGGCAAGCTTCATTTACCACCAACGGTTTCGCCGGAATATGGGTCATTTCTGCAAATGACGGTGCCGGACACTCATTATGATTTGGCTTTACTGCAATGGGGTTGTGAAACCTTACTGCAAAGCAGCGAAATTCTAGGCTTGCAGGAGGAAGAGGCAGCAATTCGGAGTCGCTGGAGCGAAACGCTTGAACGTTTGGTACCGCTTCCTGTTGACGAGACCGGCTTTATGATCGGCAGAGATCAGCCTTTGGAGTTCGGACACCGGCATTTCAGCCACTTGATGGCATTATTCCCGCTGCACCTCATTAGCGGCGACAATGAGAACGAGCGTGAGCTAATCGTGAGAACGCTTCGTCATTGGTTCTCCATGGAAGGTGATCTTCGTGGATTTACCTTTACCAGCGCTGCGTCTACAGCCGCTGCTTTGGGCGAAGGGGAAGAAGCGCATAGCTATTTAAAATCATTTATGCACCTGATCAAGCCTAACACCATGTACAAGGAAGCCGGACCTGTGATGGAATCGCCATTGGCGGCAGCGGAGGCCATTCAAGATATGCTGCTTCAAAGCTGGGGGGATACCATCCGTGTATTCCCAGCCATTCCTTCCGAGTGGGCAGAAGCTGTGTTTCACGATTTGCGGACAGAAGGCGCTTTTCTAGTGAGTGCGGTTCGGTCTGCGGGTGCAACGTCATGGATTCGCATCAAAAGCTTGGCAGGCCAGCCTTGCCGAATCCAAACCGGAATGATCGGAGATATAGGTATCTCTGGAGGAGAGGCTGCGCAGCTGCGGCAGTTGGCTAATGGAGTGTGCGAGCTTGGTTTGGAGCAAGGGCAAGAAGTCATTTTATATGCTAAAATTGATAATGTTACTAGTGCGCCTGGTGCGGAGCAATTAGCTAATAATGAACAATGGAAGATTGAACCCGTTCCGGCTGACAGTCATCTGTGCGGATATTTCGGAAGCCGCAAGCCTTGGCGTTTATATGGATTGCCTATTAAATCATAGATACTCAAAGAAGGGATGGATAACAATGGCTAGAAGCTTGTATGACAGATTATTGCCTGCACCCAAGGATGGAGGCTTCCGCATGGAAGGTTATTGGGTTTGGTGCGGTTCGGTTGTTAAAGGTGAGGACGGCCAATTTCATATGTTTGCATCACGCTGGCCCAAGCATCTCCCGATGCACCCTGGTTGGCTTGTAGCCTCTGAAGTGGTGAGAGCGAGCTCGCCTAGTCCTGAAGGCCCTTATGAGTTTCAAGAGGTTGTGTTTCCAGCTCGCGGAGCTGAATATTGGGATGGCAGAAGCACTCATAATCCGCATATTACGAAGCATGGCGATACTTATATCCTGTATTATATGGGCTCGACTCATCCTTTAACGGACGTAGCCCCTGGAGAGTCCTTCGGATTGGATGATCCGCGTTGTATAGTTGCCAGAGCCAACAAACGTATTGGCATAGCTACCTCTAAGAGCGTATTTGGTCCATGGGTACGGAGAGAGGAGCCGATATTGGGCACAAGACCAGGTAAGTTTGACAGCTTCCTGACCTCCAATCCAGCACCTTGCGTGAATGAGGACGGATCGGTGCATTTGATTTATAAGGCAAGACAATATGAAGGTAACACGCATGGCAAAATGATGATTGGAGCTGCCGGGGCTGACCACTATGCAGGCCCGTACCGCGTATTGAGCGAGGATCCAGTGTTTCCTCCAGCCCAATTTCATTTGGAGGATCCCTTCATTTGGAAAACAGAGCAAGGCTATGAGCTGATTGCCAAAGATATGGAGGGCAATATTTGTGGAGAGAAGCATGCCGGAATCCATGCTTTCTCTAAGGATGGACTTGAATGGCAGCTAAGCAGTCTTCCCAAAGCGTATTCGAGGGAAGTTGTGTGGGATGACGGCTCGACTACAAGAATGGGTAATTTCGAGAGACCGTTCTTGCTGTTCCAAGATGGGAAGCCTACCCATTTGTTTGCAGCGACTGCGGATGGATCGGGCGGATTTAAGAATGCTCAGAACACTTGGAATATGGTCATACCTATAGATGCGGAGTGAATTTCATTGTTATAGCTAGATAAAGGGGGACAACACCAGCTTGAGGGCAGGAGGTTGTCCTCTTTTTTGTATGAGGAAAGCGTAAAAACTCTCAGAACCGGAATCAGCGCTTGTCGAAATCATTCCATTTCGGTTCCTTACCTAGCTCAGAGCACAAGACATTATTCGAAGCTATTGCTTACCCTCAAATCCTGCATTAATACAGCCTTTTGGCCGTTTTATCGGCAGTCTTGGTGAATTCATGCAAATGTGCAGTATTTTATTCATTCTTAGCTGGTACCGGGCCGCTTTGCATGAAATTGCTGTACTTTTTGCAGTTCTTTCCTCTCACAAGCAAATTTCGGTAGCTAATAACTGCATGTTTGCAGGATTGTACAGGCTGATGATCGGAGGAGGGGGGGATGAGTCCCTTTTCCGCAGTTGTTTGATACAGATGATCTGATTTCAAAAGTTTCACGACGTAAGCCGAGATATGAGATATAGCATTTTCTCTCCTACTGCTAATCCAATTGAACATGATAAGCTCTCTCACCTCTCTCTATTTAATACGCTTAAAGAGTAACTAACAGGGTCATTTGTTATCAACTTTTTCACGACAAAAACCCAGTTTGCTTAAGCAGACTGGGTTTATCCATCGTAAATGAACTTGAAACGAGAGAGCAAATGCCTATTTCTTTTTAGCTTCTTCTACAAAAACGTCACTCGAATCATGCGTGGTCCCTGGAATAATTTCAATGATGGAGTATTTTTTATCCCCAATCATAATTACGTCTTCGACTAGAGGAAGAGGTTCCCCTAAATATACGGTTCCCAGGTACGAATTACTTTTTTTGAGCTTTAAATTCCATCTTTGCTGCTGATTAGCCATTTTATTACCCTCCAGTGTTTGTATTAAACCAAGTTACCACAGATCATTGAAATTTAAAAGCAGCTGAGCTTGACGGCTGAGCCTAGAGCAGGTCAAGACGGCTCTCAAGGACCAGGTGGAAGATAAAGGATATCGATGGATTTCCCTCGAATAAACATGATATAAGATAGAAAACCTTCAATTAAAAGTCAAAGAAGGAGTGAGGTTATGGCAATGGATCCTCGTATGCAAGAGTTAATCACTCTTAAAACAATTGCCGAAACATTGAATCAATCGAACGACCTTACACTTATGCTAGATATAGTACTGGACAAATTACTAAAGTTGACCGGGCTTACAGTGGGCTGGATATTTCTTGTAGATGAACATATGGAATATGAATGCGTGGCCGATCGGTATCTTCCTCCTGCTTTACTGCATGATGATAAGCACCCTATGCAGTGTGGTTCGTGCTGGTGTTTGGATCGCTATAGGAACGGACGATTGAATAATGCGGTGAATATTTTGAACTGTAAAAGGCTTGAGAACGCAGTGAAATTCCAATGGGGGGATACGCTTGGAATTACTCATCATGCTACGGTGCCGCTATATTCCGGGGACCGTCAGTTTGGAGTGCTTAATGTAGCAGCACCTGGAAAAACGCATTTCGAAGAAGAGGAGCTAGCGCTGCTGCAGGCAGTAGCCTTCCAGATAGGTAGCGCGATTGAGCGTATGCATTTATATGCGGCAGAGCAGCATCGAGCGGATTTATTCACGCGGCTAGGTGAGTTTAGCAGTGCGCTCGCAGCTATCAAAAATGCAGGCAAAACCCCTGTGCAGCTGATGGAGTATGCTTTGACTCTAGTTGGTGTTCACTTCGATTGGCCGATTACCGCATGGATCGAACCGGTAGGAAGTGACCTGGTATTGCGATCCGTCTCTACCAAAGACGGCATGATTAGTCCTGATGCTCCGTTTCCTCCTACTGCGCAATACTGGCTCAAGGAAGTGGCAGGCGAGCGAAGTTTTACAATGGTTAGGAGCACCGACATCGCCAAGTTGGCAGGTTGTCATGAGCTGCATGGAGCATTACAATCCCTATCTACTGCTATAGTCGCTCCGTTGCCGTTTTGTAGTAGTACGATGGCGGGGGTTCTCCTTATTGGCTGTCATAAACATGGAACGCGGCTGCACCTTTTTGACGGTGAAGTGCTTGAAGCAGTCACGGAGCATATTGCCGTAGCCTTGGAAAGTGCCCAACTAGAGGAAAAGCGACGGGAACTGGCTCGCTTAGAGGAGAGAAATCGTCTGGCGCGTGATTTGCACGATTCCGTCTGTCAAATCCTGTTCTCACTCTCTATGACAGCCAAAGGTGTAGAAAGCTTGCTTAACCACGATTCGAATGCGGTTCTATCCTCCATAAGGGATATGCAATCACTCTCACAGCATGCGCTTAAGGAAATGCGTGGGCTTATCATGCAGCTACGGCCTGCCGGACTTGAGACAGGGTTAATCACCGCATTAAAAGCTTACGGTGAAAAGCTTAATATGCGCATAAACACACAGATAACCGGGGTTCTGGATTTACCGCGTGCTGTTGAAGAGGCATTATGGCGCATTGGTCAGGAAGCGCTCAACAATGTGTGCAAACATGCGGGTACTCATCAAGCGGAGATTGCTTTGCAGTTAACTGCACGTGAAGTTGTGCTGAGTATCACTGATAATGGACTCGGAATATCTAAAAAGCGGCGCAAGCAGTCAACCTCCACATCTCTTGGGCTTTCGACCATGCAAGAACGTGCCGAAGCACTCGGCGGCCAACTAACCATTACGAGCGTTTACCGGAACGGAACGACAATAAAGGCCGTCATTCCTTTACGATAACAGTAGTCTTTTAAAGTGAGGTGATAGCTCGAATGACAATTAAATTACTGTTAGCCGATGATCATGCGATTGTACGGAAGGGGTTGCAGGTTTTCCTTGGGACTCTTCCAGATTTAGTACTGGTCGGCGAAGCCGTTAACGGTCAAGAAACGATTGACAAGGTGGCTGAGTTGTCTCCGGATATTGTATTGATGGATCTGAATATGCCCATTCTGAATGGTATTGAAACAACGAAGCGACTCAAGATAACTCATCCTGACGTAAAAGTAATCGTCCTAACCTCGTTCTCTGATCATGATCATGTGCTCCCTGCCATTCGCGCAGGAGCCAAAGGCTATCTGCTGAAGGATATCGAGCCTGAGGAGCTTGTACGCGCTATTCGACGGGTTCACCAAGGACATGTCGAGCTGCATCCTGAAGCTGCCGGACTATTAGTGAACCTAGTAGCTGCTCCAGAGCTGTTCGAGGCTTCCAGCCGAGATGATACTGCAGCATCAGGCGCTTCTCCATTTGAGCTGACTCCAAGGGAACGAGAGGTACTGCGGCTAATAGCTAGCGGTATGAGTAATAAGGATATTAGCGAGGCTCTGATTATAACAGAGAAAACGGTCAAAACCCACGTCAGCCATCTGCTCGATAAGCTTGGTGTGACGGATCGTACGCAGGCGGCGATTTTTGCAGTCAAACGAGGCTTGGATAAATAACATGAAATTTCAGACTAAAGTCGTAGATACGTTCAGCCTATAGGTTGAACGTTTTTGTGCTGCACAATCATTCTTACTGCTGACGTAAGAGTTCTCTATACGCGGTAAGATAAGTTCATCAAAGAGACTCACCGAAAGGATATGATAATTATGAATATTGTGATTATAGCAGGGGGCAACCGTAAAGCATCCACCAGTACTCGATTAGCCGAATATATAGAACGTCTGATGTTTCAAAAAGGCCATAGGGTTAGCATGTTCGATCTATATCAATCGCCATTGCCTTTCTATTCTCCTGATGAATCCTTCCAAGACCATGCACAGTTATCTAAACTTAAACGTTGGCTGTTTGAAGCGGATGGGGTCGTTATTGCAACACCGGAATATCATGGTGGCATGAGCGGGGTATTGAAAAACGCACTGGACCATCTTGGCCAAGTTCATTTTAGCGGTAAACCTATACTTTCCGTTAGTTCTGCAGGTGGCGCCGTCGGTGTCAGTTCATTGCAGCAGCTGCAGTCTATTATGAGAAATCTCCACGGAATCAATGCTCCAGAATGGATTTCGATCGGGGGCATGCAGCGCAAATGGTTTGAAACTGGGCAAGACAGCGGATATGAGGGTGGGCAGGAAGTAGATGACCGCATACACCGTGTACTTGGCTCATTCCTTGATCTGACTCAGCTTGTACGCGGACGTTTCGATTCAACAGGCACAGGGGGCACCAATTAAAAACTCAATGCACACAGAGGAGTGGTTTTTGAATGATTAGAGGCATATATGAAACTCATCTACAGGTAGGTAATTTAGAACGTTCCATAGAGTTCTACGAAAGTCTGGGATTAGTGATTGATTCAAGAAGTCGTAGAAGAAAAATTGCTTTTATAGTTTTTAATAAATACTCTGACTTTGAAACCATGCTGGGATTATGGCAAGTGAATGAGGGTGGGATTGTAAATAAACGTCACATTGCTTTTAATGTAACCTTAGAAAATTTAATGAGGGCAAAGGATTGGCTTGCCGACAGAAGTATTGTATCTAAGCCTGTTTTTGGCAGAGAGGGCTTTGAGCCCATTGTTCATGCGAGTGACCCGGCTGCAGCTATTTATTTTGATGATCCTGATGGCAATGAATTAGAATTTTATGCGAGATTACCTAGTGATCCCAGAGTGGTAGAATCCGTACCCTATTTAGGTGAATGGAATAAATGGTAGGAGGTAGGTGTAAGCCGTGTCGGCCGAAGAGTCCAGTTCATAATTTGATGAAAGGATTTTATGTAATTCTTTCTGAAAGGTTGTGAAGGATGGACATGCAAGCAATTGAGAGAGCGCTTAAGGAGAGCTTGCTTCTGGATCTTGGAAATCCCGAGCTTCTTAATAAACTGGCGAAACTATGCTATGCCCGCGGCCATTTTACGGAAGCTAGATTAATGAATACGAAAGCTATTGAAGGGTGTAGCGATCCGAGCCTTAAAGAAATCATAAGAATGGAATTATATAGGGTGGAGCGATCCATACAATATGAACCATCGAATGATGCTTTGCATACTCCAGATTTTGTGGATTTGCTCGTTAAGGAGCTGCTTGAAAACTCAGCAAATGATTATCGCTACAATGTAGATTTTGAAATGTACGAGCTTTTTCGTACTCCTGTTACAGATACCCTTGAAGTAGTAAATCCAGCGGAAGAAAGATACCAAGTTGTAAAGCATTTGCAAGGAATCTCTGACCTTTATCATTTACTTGCCGATCAAGCTTCCCGTGATTTATTAATTAAACTGCTTGCCTTCCGTATGCTGGGAAATAAAAAAGTTATGCTGCCTTTAAATGTTCCTGAATATTGGTCGAGCCGACAGTTTGTAAGGCAGCTGAAAAGCTCGTCCGATCCAATCAAGACCCGATTTCATCAATGGGATCTGCATCTCTTTGATTTACGGCCGCTTGGCTACGACATCCATTTTTACTGTTTTCCTATTGGGTTAAGTGCTACTTTTGTGGAAAAGCAGTATGAGTATGGCCAAGTAACGCCTACGATCAAAGCCGAGCCGGGGGATATTGTTATCGACGCAGGCGGGTGCTTTGGGGATACCGCTCTTTATTTTGCACATGAAGTCGGAGAAACGGGACATGTGTATACCTTCGAATTCATACCGAGCAATTTGGAAATCATGAAAAAAAATGTACAGCTCAATCCATCGCTTCAAGAACGCATTTCGATCGTGGAGCATGCAGTTTGGAACGAATCCAACCAGACGCTTTATTATATAGATCAAGGACCTGCCAGCTTTGTTGCCTTTTCTAAAATAGCAGGGGATTACGATACCACGCTCACGTTATCCATCGATGGTCTGGTTAAGCAAAAAGACCTGGATCGAATTGATTTTATTAAAATGGATATTGAAGGGGGTGAGCTGAGTGCACTAAAAGGGGCGAAGGAGTCGCTGAAAGCATTCAGGCCTAAGCTTGCTATCACCATCTACCATCAAATAAGTGATTTTGAGAATATAGCCAGATACATTAATGATTTAAACTTAGGCTATCGTTTCTATTTGGGGCATTATACCATTTATGCACAAGAAACGGTCCTGTTTGCCATATCGGATTAAAATGAGCGCCTCCTGCCACTTATTTCAGTGCCAGGAGGCGCTCATTCACTTTTTATAATAACTCAGATAAGTCTCCGATTATTAACGCTACGCTCCAGTCAGGGCCAATTACATTTAAGCTGACCTTTACAGACGTCGCTGGGCTGAATTCGGTTCCAGGAACGACTACCTGCGGATCCAAATCCAGCTCTACATTCTGATTCGATAAATTGACTAAATAGATACCGTTATGTAAGTTTAGAAACTCTCCTATGCAAGCCTCCATCATTTCTCCTGGCATATCTACCGTTTCTTGGGCGTATTTAGATGCAAATAGCAGGAGGGAAGATTCCGAGCCGCCAATAGCTGTAAATCGAGAGGTATACCGGTTCGGTGCGAGAATATGCTGCTCCGCAACCCAATCGAAAGATGGTTCACTAGTAGGACTTAGCTCCAAGCGAACGTCGTTATCGATAAAGCGTATGAGATTTTTGGCGAACAAACTGATGTAATCGGAGATTGCCGGATATTTGGATAGTCCGCCTCTCAGCAGAACGGATTCCAACAGAGCTTCAATGCTGCCTTTGATAATGGAGTCAAACTGGTCATCGGTCAGACTGTATTCCTTCTTATATTGCTCAAGTGTATCGGCAAATCCTTCGTAAGTCATGATTCCTTGATCTATCAGTACTTGACCGAGTGCGAGATGGGCGCTTTGCTGAGAGGTTAGAAGGCTACTCACGATCTCCTCACTAAGAAAACCAAGCTCTACGGCAATTTCGCCGAATTTTTTATCCAGCTTCATTTGAATTTGATGGACGGTTTCAACTTGGCTAGCTGTCATATAGCCGAAATTAATGGCCATGACCCCCAGCTTCACCCGAGTTTCCTTTTGGATGATTATCGCTTGTTTCAATCCGTCGGCTGAGATAAGACCCTTATTTAGTAAATATTGTCCGAAATATTGTGCAAACATCAACGCTCACCTCGTTCGTCAACGATTTTTTGGGTGATGTCGACAATGGCTTCGATGGTAACAGGCTTTTGCAAGAAGTTATTTGCGCCTAGCTTAATGGCTTTTATAAGGTTACTTTGGGTTCCTACCGAAGAGGCAATAACAACATGAATGGATGGATTGATTTGTTTGATTTCCTGAAGAGCTTCGATTCCGTCCTTTTTTGGCATGACTATATCCAGCAAGACCAGATCAGGTGTATCTGTCTGACAGAATGCGACGGCTTCTTCCCCATCTGCAGCTTCGAATAATTGGGTGAAGCCTTGCTCAGCTAGAGCACCCTTCAGTTTTTTGCGCACCAATAACGAGTCATCGCACAAAAGAATCTTTAAATCATACATAATAATCCCACTCCTTGTTATATACACGTTTGTACAAGATAATATTATGTGAATTTTGTCATAAAATACGGAGGGTCGTAATTGTTGTCGATAACGGATTATTGAATATTTAAAGAAACTGTGGAAGGAAAAATGAATAAATGGCGAACATTGTTATGGATATAAGTCAAAAGTCCTAACAGTATTTTGTCGTAAAAAAAGGTTTTTAAGAAAAAATATCGAAATATATACAATTGGGACAGGTAGATTAAATGTTCGGGAAGTACTAAACATAGACTGGACGGTCCGGGGGAGGATTGTTAATGAGCAACAGTTTGTTGGAATTGCAGCATATGTTAAGAAATTACGGCTTATTGATTAGTTTTTCAGGGAAGTTCTCGCAGGAAATTATTGAGGAGTTAGGTGAAGCGGTAAAAAAGTATCTGGAAACAGAAGACCGTCCCAAGAATGATATTTATAATGTTTTCTCCATATTTATTGAACAAACCCAGAATATAAAAAATTATTGCAAGAGCAAAGAAGGCACAGAGGCTTATGCCCAAATTTCCAGCTCGTGTATTGTGACAATCGGACGGACGGATAGCGGAAATTATGTGAGCTCAGGCAATTTAGTTGAGAACGATAAAGTTAGCCATCTTACAGACATTCTGGATGAATTGAACGGACTCGAAAAGACAGACCTGAAGAAGCTGTACAAGGAAAAGCTGAAGCAGGATTTACCTCCTGACGCATTGGGAGCGGGAATAGGGTTGTTGGATATAGCAAGAAAGGCTGCACAGCCACTGGAGTATACTATTACACCGGTTGATCAGCAATTCTCATTTTTCACATTAAGAGCTGTCGTATAGATGGCTAGGAGAGATTATGATGGATATATTACAAATCCAAGGTACAAAAAGTACACCGGAAGTTATTTTCGATGGGACCCTCCATACCCTTTCGGTTAAAGGGCAGTCATACCCTGAAAATTCATTTAAATTTTATGAACCTATTTTTCTATGGATTGATGAGTATCTACAGAAGCTGACCACGGAAGAAGTCCACATTCATTTCACGTTACCTTACATAAATACAAGCAGCTCCAAATGCATTATGATGCTCCTGGAGAAATTCGATCAGGCTCATCTCGATGGAAAGTCACTGGATTTGAATTGGTATTACAGTGCGGACAATGAGAGTGAGCTGGAATGTGCGGAAGAATTTAAAGAGGATATGAGCTTGCCATTTCATATTTTACCTTTGGAAAAGGAATAGGATGAGCTCATGGACAATAATGAAAAATCCAACATTTTTCATAACGAGCTGAAATATTTGGAGTCCGCACGCGGGCTCCTTACCAATAAAGAGCTATATGGCGAGAATGAGCTTTTGCCGCATTATGAGAAGCTTCTTCATGAATACGAGAGCTTGATCAAGATAACGACCAAAATATTCAGAATCAGTGATATTCAAGGTGAGAATGTGAAGCGCCAGGAATCAGAGATTCGCCAATATAATGAGCATCTGAAGCAGATGGAAGAATCTCGAAAGCAGCTTTTGACGGATATTTCGCATGAGCTTGGAACGCCAATGACGTCCATTCAGGGCTATTTAAGGGCTATGCTCGATAGCATTATTGAGCCCAATGTAAACTATTTACAGATGATCTACAACAAAACGATTCTTATTAACCAACTGGTTGAAGATCTTTTTGAAATATCCAAGCTGGAGTCAAATCAGACGAAGATGGAATTCGAGGATATTCTGGTTGAAAGTTTGTTCTCGATGTTCAAAAATAAGTTTGAATTGGAAATTAGCGATCGCGGGTATTTGTTTGCAATGGACCCACTGCAAGGTGTGCCGAAGTCCATGCTGGCTGTCGTTTCAGTAGATACAGTCCGTATTGAACAAGTGATGAATAATTTGATATCTAATGCATTTAAATACACGCCCCAGGGTGGAGTTATCCATTTTCAATGCGAGGTGGATGCAGAGCTGTCTATCTGTACATTTAAGGTAAATGATTCGGGTCCAGGGATTGAGGAAGCCTCCCTTCCTAATGTGTTTAACCGCTTCTATAGGGGGGATAAAACTAAGCAAAAGCAAGCGCCAGGAGGAACAGGCTTAGGACTTGCCATTGCCCATGAAATTATTAAGAAGCATCACGGACAGATGGGGGTAGAGAGCAAGCCTGGAAAAGGAGCAAGCTTTTATTTCTCACTGCCAATTAGACTATTAAATACGAGGTAGCCAATGGAAAATAAGTCGAAATCGATTCGACTAGATCAGGGCGTGTTCAAGGTCATACTGTTCGCCAGTCTAGTTATTATTATTTCTGTTCTGTTAGTAGGCACCATTGTTTATTTTATAACAGAGAAGGAAGCGGTAAAGAAGCTTAAGGAGAAGGATCTTGCCTTCATCGCGGAATCTATTGCTTCCAGTGTAAACGGTCGCATAGAAAGAGCTAAGGAAACCTCAAGTTTACTCGCGCAGGATCCGGGGATCATACGATGGGTGTCAAGTGGGGAACAGGATGTGCAGGCGGGCAAGGATGCTATGGATAGAATTAAGAAGCTGGCTAAGGAGTTCGACTACAGCAATGCTTTTATTGTAAGTACAATTACGAAGCATTATTGGGGAGAGAACGGAAGCATTATAGGTACGCTCAAGGAATCGAATCCTGAGGATCAGTGGTTTTTCAAAATACTGGCTGCCAAGCAGGAGGCTACCGTTCAGTTGGATTATAACGCGCAGCGTCAAGATACATTTGTATTTGTTAATGTTCTGATGGGTGATATTAATAATCCTGTTGCTGTAGCAGGCGTTGGCATGAGCTTGAAAAGCTTGTCAGAGGAATTTACCAATTATAAGTATGGGAAAAACAGCAATTTGTGGCTGGTCGACGGGACAGGGAAAATCCATTTATCGGACAAGTTGGAGCATGACGGTCAAATGCTCGAAGCTTTCCTCCCGAATCCAATTAAATCGATAGTAATGACAGCGGGACAAAAGGAAGGAGAGTCTAACTTTCAACCGCATATTATGGAATATACGAATGAGAAGGGCGAGCTCATTGATCTGATTAGCTACCCGATAAAAGCTTCTGCCAATTGGAGACTTGTTTATCAGATACCGCGAAGTGAAACGGTGGGCTTCCTAAGCACAATTAAAGTGAATACAGTGGCTGCTGCATTGATTAGCATTTTTGCCATTATTTTCATCTTTTATTATGTATCTACTCGTCTTGCCAATCCGTTTAAAAGAGCGCTTCAGTTGAACGAGGAGCTGGAAAGCAAAGTACTGGAGCGAACCAAAGAGCTGTTGGAGCAGAAAGAAAAGCTGGTTGACAGCATTGATTATGCCAAACGGATTCAAGAGGCGATATTACCGCCTAAAGAACGGTTAAACAATTTATGGAATGAACATTTCTTAATATGGAATCCGCGAGATACCGTGGGGGGCGACTTCTACTGGGTGAAGACATTTGATAGTGGCTATCTGGTTGCTGTTGGCGATTGCACTGGTCATGGTGTACCGGGAGCATTTATGACGATGGTATCGGTGTCGATTCTAAATCAAATTACGAATGAGAGCAATAAAGAGGATCCGGCTCACATTCTTCAGCGTTTAAATGAACTGATCAAGCAAACACTGCAGCAGGAGCAGGGGCGTTCGAGAACCGATGATGGCTTAGACCTTGGTCTATGCTATGTGAGTAATGAAGGTAGCCTTATATTTGCCGGAGCGAAAAGTACGCTATATGTATCTGATGGGCAAGAGTTGAAAATATTCAAAGGTGACCGGAAAAGTATCGGGTACAATAAAACGGATAACAGCTACTTATTTACGAACACGGCAGTTGAGGCGAATAAGACGGCTTCTGTTTATATGATCTCAGACGGTTTCATCGATCAGAATGGCGGGCCGAAGAATTACTCCTTTGGACGCCAACGTTTTGTGCAGATGCTGCAGGAAGTTATGAACATGCCATTATCTGAGCAGGAACCCTACTTCCGGGGAAGGCTGGAGACTTACAGTAACGGTGAACCGCAGCGGGATGATATTACGCTGTTAGCTTTTAAGGTTGGATAAGAAAACTGTCAGGGATCACATTGAGGATCCTTGACGGTTTTTTTTGTGATTAGACTAGTTTTTTTAGGTGTTACGCGCTAAAAATTGGTCACGCCAATGCCTCTTGTGCCACCTTTGGCGGAAAACCTTCAACGTATTGTTTTGTTATCCTCATCAGGGTCTCACCCCCCCTATGTTATAGGTAATTCATTTCCCGGGGTAGACTCCAGTTCATTTAGAGGGCTTAAGAGTAGGGGGCTTAATAGTAAACGGGAAGAGGAACGTGGATACGCTATTTTTCTGTGCACACGTGATCATTCGACTTAAACGGAACTACGATCACTTATTTACATCTAAATGGGGCATTTTGGCAGGCTAGAGTCGAAATAGCGCATCGTATTTCCGCGTAATTGCGAATTCGATGAAATGCGGACAAATAGAGGAATGACGTTCCTTAAGAGTAAGAGTAAGAGTAAGAGTAAGAGTAAGAGTAAGAGTAAGAGTAAGGGT
>NZ_WHOD01000021.1 GCF_013141765.1 Paenibacillus foliorum | reverse complement strand
ATTAAATACGCTACTATTATGGTGGCAACTATACCTATTCTATGTGTGTACCCGTTTGTACAGAAATATTTCGTAAAAGGTGTTATGGTTGGAGCTTTAAAAGGATAAATATGAAGGGATTACTCCTGGAAAATACAAGGAAATGAAAGATGAGTAAGCTGCCAATGGGCGGCTTTTTTTTGCTTAAAATCAATGATTTCTGTATGTTTTGTGTATTTTGCATATTGAATTGTATATTTTAAATAGTCAGAAAACTATTTTTGCAGATAAGTTTGGCAATAATTGCGATTTCAATTTTGGAAGCGCTGCCATATACTCAGGTTATGAGAAATATCTCATACGAATGTACGATACAAATCCAATTCGGTTAATCCGAAATATCAGGGAGGTCTTTACTTATGAAGAGAAAGAAGAAAATCGCTTCGACAATTGTTGTAACCACTATAATGAGTACCATGGTTATGGCTTGCTCTACAACAACACCGGCGCCTGCTTCCGACACCAAGACTCCTGCACCAGCAACAACACCCGCAGCAACGGGAACTGCAACCACCTATCCAATGAAGACGGACAAAACATTAACTTATTGGGGAGAGCTTCCAGGTAACCTGACTGGTGTAAAATCGACCCATGCGGATACCCCATTCTTCTCAGAATGGCAGAAGAAAACAGGTGTTCCATTAAAGTTTAGCGCGCCTCCAACTAACCAAGCGAAGGAAGCTTTAAACGTAATGCTGGCATCTGGCGATCTACCCGATATGATCGAATTCAACTTCCTTAAAGATTTTCCAGGAGGACCAGAAAAAGCGATTAAAGACGGCTACATCTTGAAATTGAATGATTTGATCGATAAACACGCACCGAACCTCAAAAAATATTTAAAGGAACATCCAGATGTTGACAAGATGGTAAAAACAGATAACGGCAGCTATTATGCGTTCCCTTTTATTCGCGGCGATGAAGCCCTTATGGTGTTTCAAGGTCCTATAGTTCGTAAAGACTGGCTGGATGAGCTGGGATTACCAATACCGCAAACTATCGATGATTGGACCGCTATGCTTAAAGCATTTAAAGAAAAGAAAGGTGCAACAGCACCATTCTCAACGAACAGCAAACCGCGTGTATTTAATGATTTTAACAATGGACATTTCATGGGCGCTTACGGTGTAACACGTGATTTCTACATGGAAAGTGGTCAAATCAAATTCGGACCTGCGGAAAAAGGTTACAAGGATTTCCTTGCTTTATACCGCGGCTGGTACGAACAAGGTTTGTTGGATAAAAATATTGCTACGGTCGACCAGAAGGCGTGGGATTCTAACATTGCATCAGGCGCAACAGGAGCAACAGTTGGTAACGCTGGAGGCGGAATCGGTAAATGGCAGCCACTTGTTGAAGCCAAGGATCCTAAGGCTTTGCTAGTAGCTACACCTCAACCGGTTTTGAAGAAGGGCGACACAGCTAAGTTCGGTCAAAGAGACATACCTTATTCATTTGGCGGTATGGTAGCGGTTACAGCTAAATCGAAAAATGCCGAATTGGCTGTTAAGATGCTGGACTATGGCTACGGTGAAGAAGGACATATGTACTTCAATTTTGGAACTGAAGGCACCAGCTATAAGATGGAGAATGGGTATCCGAAATACTCGGATATAGTAATGAAGAATCCGGATAAATTGGCACCAGCACAAACACTCTCCTTGTATACTCGTGCAAACTACAACGGACCGTATGTTCAAGATAAACGTTATATCGAGCAATACCTAGCACTTCCAACACAACGTGATGCTATTGGTATCTGGGCAAAGACGGATATGGCTAAATACCAAATGCCTCCAGTAACACCAACTCCAGAAGAAAGCTCGGAGTTCGCTAAAATCATGACGGATGTTAATACATTGGTGGATGAAATGACTTTAAAAATCATTTTGGGCGCCGAGCCGTTGGATAGCTTTGAGAAATATATGGATAAATTGAAATCGGTTAAGATTGATCGCGCTATTGAAATTCAGAAGGCAGCTTTGGATCGTTACAACAAACGTTAATCTTTCATGCTAACCGCGGGGAGGGCCGGGAAGCCCTCCCTTATTTTAAGAGTAGAATTCGTAAGTATAGAGACAAATTATTTTGAGGGAGGAGGGGTATGAGATGGCCAAAACGGTACAATTATCCGCAACCAGATCTGCAGCTAATGCTAAACCAACCTTTATGAGGCGATTTATCCGAGACTTTCTGTTAAACAAATATTTATATGT
>NZ_WHOD01000020.1 GCF_013141765.1 Paenibacillus foliorum | reverse complement strand
CAGCAGTTGGAACACGAGCTTCAAAGGTAGGCTGCATACCCGAGCAGTCACCGAAGGTGACGACCAGGGCGGACGCTACCGCTCCTCCACCCACACCCATTCCCTCTTACTGTTCCACTGTAATGCCTCCTGCTACTTCTTTCTTTACTTCTCCTAACCTTTTCGTTAGGTGGTATTCATAGCCATGTACCCCTTTGTAGTATTCGGGATACATAGCTCCACTGCAGCTTTCACATCTAATTTGTGGGGGGACAGTCGGATCTCCATAATCCATTCCATCCAAATCTCCACCACATCAAGCGGTATGTTATCGCTCTCCAAACAAGTTAAACATATATACATCACTGTCTGTTTGGACAGCAGATATTTGCTTACCGACAACGGCGGTTTCTTCTTTTTATTCTTTTCTTGCTTCCCGGTTAGATCTCCAATCATCCTTTCTAAATAGCCTCGTGTCTTCTCGTATGCTGCATATTTAATCGTAAGAGTTTTCATCCGTAATATGACGTATGACTCTTGCAATATACTCTTCGACCGTTACTTTTTCCGTCTTCTCTTCCCCACTTGTTTTATCGTGGTAGCTGAACACGACGTATTCTACGTCATAGGACTGGATTCCCTTTATCGCAAGGGCAGATCGCTTTATATACTGTCCTATATAGACTAGTTATCCAGTATGAAGTTGTCCATGTCATAGGAACTTCGTGCATAATAGAAACCTCCTGACGCAGGATCATATTGGCCTGCCAGCCATTCGTAAAATGAGACGAACAGAGTATCGAGCTCACCCAGTTGTTGCTTGATCTCTTTGAACGGAACTAAAAGTTCCGTTATTCTCTCCACCGCCTCCCATTCAGGGACTTAGAGGAAGCCTGACTTCCGTTAAGTCCCTGAATGAGAGGCCTTTACACAAAAAACAGAGAAATAACGGAACAAGCTATTCCGTTATTTCTCTGTTTTTATGCTTTTTTAGGAGATAGCGGAAGTTTTACTTCCGCTATCTCCTTCGCTCCCATGGACGGCTACGCATCGGACAATCGATGCTCATCGGGCACTACGATCGATACGTAGGTTACCGAATCTGAGCAATACCTCATTTTGCAGGTTCGAGGATATGGTTGGGGTTGATCTTCGTTTGTTCTGGGTTTGTTCTCGGTTTGTTCTCGGTTTGTTCTGGGTTTGCTCTGGGTTTGCTCTGGGTTTGCTCTGGGTTTGTTCTGGGTTTGCTCTTGTTCTGCTCATCAAAGGAATCCCAGTGCCGATGCTCATCAAAAAATATTTGTTTCAATTACGTTTGAGTCCACCTCTACCTTACCAAAAATTTAAATAAGGGGTAAGCTTCGCTCACCACAAACCCAAAAACATATAAATTCTTATATGTTAAAAAAAATCCCGCCCCGCAAGGGGACGAGATTTCATCTCGCGATAACGCCTCTTTTATAAACCTGATCCTTTTTCATAAGTACTCGGTGCACCATAAAGATTTCTATTCCTCACTGTTCAAGAAACGCAAGAGCCGCGGATAATTCCGTTCGCCCCGATGCAACACCCTCGATCATTTCTGCAAATGTATCCATCATCAGCATGAATACATCAATGATCTCCAGCAGCTCATCCTTTGGTAATATCGTGCTGCCTGACACGCACCACACATACCGATAATAGAGCTCCCCGTCTTCACGAATACTGTAATGCCCTATCGCCAGATGACAATTAATGGCCAGCAGCAATTTTTCTACTTGCTCCTGGTTCTCTTCCTTCCATACGGTTGGAACCTTTGTATAGATTTGCAGCAGCCGTATATGCTTGATCCCATGTTCAACCAAAGAGGGGATAAAGCTAAAGGTTAAATATCGGTCACGCTCCCGATCATCCAGATTGATAGGAACAAGCAGAGCTCCGATTGGCAAATCGCCAGAAGGCTCGATCAGCTCCGATTGTAGTCCAGCCTCTTTTAAATATTGCTTGAGAAAACCCAGCTCTGCCAAATCTCTTGCCTGTGTACTTTCGCTCATTGGAATTCCCTCCAGTTGGTTGTTAGATTATTCACGTTTCTTCATACTTTTTATCAATAGCGCACGCTGCTTGCCGACGTCTCCATTGAGCCTGTACAGCTCCAAAGGATTGACACCGCTAGAGGAGATAAAATTCTCGACGCGCTTGTACTGCTTTTTAATGTCGGGGTCACTCGGTTTATACTCAGGAAGCTTCGCTATCATATCCAAAATCAGATTACTATGCTCAACTCGTTTCTCATGCTTAATGGTCGAAGATTTGTCTGCGTTGAATACCATTTTTGTAAGCTTCCATGCACCCGGCTTGGCTGCGCGGTCACGACCTATCTGTTTAGCCTTACGACCCACGCTCATAGTAACGCCAACCCCTGCTGCTACAGCCTTTAGTGGTACACCAACCTGGGCCCCGACACCGCTTAAAGTAGCGATATCCCCAGCGATATTAGTCATTTCAAGACCAATTTGAATACCTGCTCGGGTCAATCGCTTCTGGTTGATATACTTCATTTCTTTGGCCACTTCGTACTCTTGGATATCCCTCAGCTCCACCTGCTCAGCCTCGTTGGCCGCGGCACCCTTAGCAATTAACTCCTGCTTGCGCAGCTGCAGCTTGGCCTTATCCGTTCCAGGGTTGAAGGAACTCCACAGGTTTCTACCAAACAGTGTGTACTGCTTGGCCCCAACGTAATCCTTGCTGGCGTAATCCTCTTTGAATTTCCGCTTGGCCTGCGTCATCCGATAAGTAGCAATGGCCGACTTGATCATACCGTAAACCTTGATCGTGATTGTAATGCCGCTGATCGCAATGCCCAAGCCTGGAACTGCCTGCGCAAGCCCAGCTCCCCCGACCTTTAGAATATCCAGGATCGATTTCACAGTCTTCACAGCCGATTGTGCAACTTTAAGCCCGTTGCTAACCACTTCAAGTCCTCCGCTGAAAGCTTCATCGGCGCTGATACCCTCAGTGCTGGTCGCTTTGCTGAACAGATCGTATACATTTTTGACAATCATGAAAGAGCTTTTGATCGCAGATATCGCTTCACCTACAGAACCCGACCAATCACTTACCGCTTCGGCTCCCGTAACATTATTATCGGTCAGTGTTCCGATATTATCAGCAAACCCTGAGCTGCTCTCCACACCCTTCTGAAGCGACTTACTTGTGTCAATCACACCTTCGGTTATATCGAAGCCTTTCTCCGTCGCAGACTTATCCGTGTCATTGTAAGTATCAACGATCTTCTTCATTGCTACGAGTCCGTTGAGACCCGACATCAGCATGTCTCCCGGAGCGGTTGCCATGCCCATCTTGGCATTTTGCAGCTCTAGCTCTTCCTTTAATTCTTCTTTACCCTCGACGCCATCGATCTCATCAATACGGATATCCAGTGATTCTGAAACGCCGCCGGGTCCTGTGTTTATTATATCGCTTACCTCACCGATCGTTTCAACCCTATCCTCAAAGCCCGCACTTTCTGCTTCAGCAGGAGAACCAATCTGACCCATTTGGGTATTCGGTGCTTGTTGTGCTTTGATTTGCTGAAGCTTGTCCCTCGCTCCCGAAAGTCCCTTGATTTCCCCAATCTTATTACTTCGAATAAATCCGTGTTTACCATCAAACTTGGCCAATTTCCATTTGCCTGTACTATCTGTTATATCGTAGGTTTCAAATTCACCGCGAAAACTAATCTTGGATCCTATCATTTTATCTTCCTGGACGTTAAACGTCTCACTACTGGTGGCAGCATCGGTCTGTTTGTCATAATCGCGCAAATGAGCACCCATAATCGATTTCATCGAAGCTGCCTTCGAATTCGGCATGGATGCGGGTAGCTTAGTAGGAACAGGGGGAGAACCGGACGTATTACGTTGAATACGCTTGTCCATCATCATTCTGCCTACCGCTTGATTACCAATAGAGCGCTGAAGCTGCATAATACCTGCTGCCGAAGACAAGCCAAATCCACCCGTTGATACGCCCGTCTGCGTGGTCTGCCCTCCCTGCTGTGCTGTAGAGCGGCTGGAAGCCGCTGTATTATGAGAGGCACTAGATTTCGATCTATCGTGCATACGGAATAGCTCCTTTTCACGTCATATATCATTACTAATAATAGTATATGAATTGGCTGTATTTGGAAAGTATTTGTACCCGATATTCTGCTCAAGCCTGCCTCATCTCGCCATAGACCCCTTTTTTTCGCAAAAAAAAAGAACCGATGTCGGTTCTTAATAAAATTAAGTTTGCTTTAACAGGGTAGCTCGAATGCACCAAATCGAGTCATTTCCCACCAGTTCATGCTAAAACTCAGGTGTAACCGCTGCGACTTTACCCAAGTCGGGGGCATCCACGAAGGCAACCTCAGCACTATTCGAACCGTGCAGCTCAAAAAGAATTAATTCATTATCTCCATGCCGCAGCAGAGGCCCAGGGACATACAACGTTTTCTGAGGTCCAGCATTCCAATATCTTCCGAGATTAAAGCCGTTTAGAAAAGCTACCCCTTTGCTCCAGCCCTCCAAGCTCAGGAAGGTATCCGCGATTTCTCCGACATGGAATATGGCTTTGTAAAAGGCCGGGCCTTCAATAGAATTGCAATCAGAAAGAACTTCAAATTGAAGCTGCTCAAGCCGTTCCATCGGCAGCGGATGCATGCTCCAGCTGAACTGGAACTGATTATCCAAGCGGACGCCCTCGGTAATTCCTTTATAATCCTTTAATAATGGGCCGTAATTAATTCTCCCCATATTTTCGACCAGAATATCCAGTCTTGCCCCTTCATGCGGTACATCCATTTTCAAAGGCTGAGGATTCCAACGCTCGATCACCCCCAGCTCCGTACCGTTAAGGAAGACCTGCGCCCGGTCATGAACCTCCTGCAGATGAAGCTCCTGCCCATTCCGGGGTCCGCTCAGCTGTGTCGTATAAAGGATGAAACCATAAGCTTGACCCAGCTTCTCCATCGGTTCCGGACACACGCTATATATTTCCTCGGAAATTAGATTCAACTGACCGAACAAATCAGCACGCTCGGTTACTTTTACAATTCCATAGTTTTTCTTAGGCTTAGGCTCGGGAAGCTCCAGCTGTCCAATATCCGCATACTTAGACAAGCTCTCTCTTATAGCATAATATTTCTCTGTTGGCTCGCCCCACTCGTTAAGCGGACTATCATAATCGTAGCTTGTGATGGTCGGCTCATAGGCTTTTATATGATTAGCTCCGTTAGTAAACCCGAAATTGGTACCGCCGTGAAACATATAAAAGTTGACGGAAGCACCCGCTTCCAGCATGTCTTCGAATACACGGGCCGCGTCCATGGCATCACGGGTATGATGATCCTCCATCCAGTGATCGAACCAGCCATTCCAATATTCCATGCAAAACAACGGCTGTCCAGGGCGGTATTCTTGAAGCTTCGCAAAAGACTCCGCTGTCTGGGAGCCAAAGTTGACCGTAGCCAGCACATTCTCAAGAGTTCCCCCTTGAAGCATTTGGTCCGTTGGCCCATCGGAAGTGAACAGAAGCACATCGATTCCACGCTGGAGGAGCCCCTGCCGGATATGCTCCAGGTAAGTCTTGTCATTACCGTAGCTACCGTATTCATTCTCCACCTGAACGGCGATCACGGGTCCCCCGTTTGTGCTGAGCAGTGGAATAAGCTTAGGAATCAACACGTCATAGTAAGCATCCACTTTGGACAGAAACAACGGATCAGAGCAGCGCAGCCGGATGTCCGGATATCTCAGCAGCCAGGCAGGTAAGCCCCCAAACTCCCATTCCGCACAAATATAAGGGCTGGGGCGAACGATAACATGCAGACCTAGCTCCCCCGCCTTCTCGATAAAACCAACCAAATCCGCCATGCCTTCAAAGCAGAAATACCCTTCCTGAGGTTCATGAAAATTCCATGGGACATAGGTCTCTACGGTATTAAAACCGCATGCTTTCAGCTTAAGAAGCCTGTCCTCCCAATAGGCCGGAACCACGCGAAAGTAATGCACCGCTCCGGACAAAATACGAATCTGCTCACCCTTATAAGTAAAGCGGTCTCCCTCTACTTTAAATATAGCCATGTATATCCCCTTCCCTGCTCCTATATGCTTTTTTGGACTTTTCGGCAAATCCATTATATACCAACTTTCAACCTAATTTATGCCCTTTATCTCCATGCACCTAAATTTTTCAAGGTTTTATAAGCATATTTTTGTAGTTTTGAGTGTAGGCCCTTTTTATTATCGATGTTTTGGGAAAAACTACTGTAAAAGTTAAGGAATTATCTAAACTTCTATTCTTCCACCTAAAGAAAGCGTTATCTATAATAATGAAGTACGCAATGGTTATTGTTAAAGAAGCAGAGTTTACCATTATAATGCGAAAAGGGGAGGTTGTATAAAGTGAATGTAAAAAAAATATCCGCATTAACACTTAGTGCAGTCATGTTAGGGGGGCTTCTTGCAGGCTGCAGCTCCAGTCCTGCCAAACAAGGAGAATCAGCCAAGGAAGCTGGCGGCAAAGAGTCGGTTAAGCTGACGTTCTGGTTTCCAGGTGCAGATAAAGCCAATGACGAATATTTCAACAACGCTGCGAAGGAATTCGAGAAGCTGCATCCTAATGTTCAGATCGAAACGACGGTATTACCCTCTGCAGCAGAAGATATAGACACCAAGCTGAATGCAGCCAAGCTTAGCGGTACAATGCCGGATGTTTTCTCCGCGTATTTGGCGTTTATGGGTTCCAGAGGAGCGAAAGGCGATTTTGCCCCATTGGATGCTTATATCAGCAAGTGGGATGAGAAAGCCGATGTGATGGAAAGCGCGATGACTGCAGGGAAATATCAGGATAAAACATTAGGTCTAGGCTTTTTCCCGGCACCTGAAATTCTCACTTACCGTAAGGATTACTTTCAAGAAGCAGGTTTAGATCCGAACAAACCACCCGCAACCTGGGAGGAATTGGCGAGCTATGCTGAGAAGCTGACCAAAAGAGATGCTAACGGTAACGTTACTCGCGCCGGATTTGATATTCCATACACTTCTGCAGACGTATTTGTAGAGCCCTTTTTACGTCAAAATGGAGCCAAATTAATCGACGAACAGCAAAGTGTGCCTGTTCTTAACGACAACAAAGCCATTGAAGGCTTGAAATTTTTGGTCGATCTGGACAGCAAGAAAGTAAGCATTCCTTATAATTACCAGAAAAAAGATGAAATTCCATTTGTTAGCGGTAAATCTGCCATGTCCTTTTTACAAACAACCGGAATCAGCAATCTCATCAAGAACAATCCGGATTTGAAGGACAAGCTGGGCTTTGCACCTGTGCTAAAGAAAGAAACCAAAGTCGGCTTCAACGGATACCGCCTGTTTACAATCGGGAACACAAGCAAGCATAAGGAAGAAGCCTTCGAATTTATTAAATTTATGATGTCCAATGATCAAGTATGGAAGCGTTATAAAGAATTGAAAATCCCTGTTGTGAAAAAATCACTTGAAAAACAATTTACCGACGAGGATCCTGCATTTAACAGCGTTCTTATGGATTATGTGAAAAACGGTAAAGGAAAACCCGTTGTTCCATGGTTAAGCCTATACAACAAATACATAATCCAATCATATGAGGAAGCTATAAGCAAGAAGAAATCTCCTGAGCAAGCTCTGAAAGACGCCCAAGAGAATGTTGAAAAAGAGCTGAAAAATATTAGCAAATAATGATGCGGTCCAGCAGGCTTGTAGAGAGTTTGTAGCTTATAAGCTTCTACAAGCCTGCTTCTTAAGATATTGAGATTTTGGCTGGAAGGAGAAACACAATGAATGCAAGCACAGTATCCCATGAGGCGGTAGCAAGCAATAAATTAAAAAAGAAACAACTAGACCGTGATCCGATTGGATATGCGCTAATTGCTCCATTCTATATATTTTTGCTGATCTTCGTCTTGCTTCCCATTCTGATAAACATCTATTTAAGCTTTACCAATTATGACATGAACCGTATGGATTTTATCGGACTCAAAAACTATAGGGTGTTATGGGATGATACTTTTTTCTGGATATCTCTCAAAAATACGGTGGTATACTCTTTTTTTACACTCTTCTTTACTCTAGCTCTTGGTTTGATTTTTGCGGGACTATTAAATAACAAATTAATTGGTCTTTCCTTTTTCAGAACGGGATTCTTCACGCCTCATGTGACCTCCATGGTTGCTGTATCCATGATCTGGCTGTGGATTTATGAACCGTCTCGCGGTATAGCTAATACGGTTCTAGGCGTTTTTCATATTCAAGGAAAGCAATGGCTCTATGACGCAAACTGGGCGATGGTTGCCCTTATTATTATGGGAATATGGAAATTCGTAGGCTACAACATGGTCATCTATTTGGCTGGATTGCAAGGTGTCCCTCGCGATTTATATGAGGCAGCTTCTGTAGATGGTGCCCATACATTGCACAAGTTTTTTTACATCACGATACCTATGCTTAAGCCGATCACTTTTTTTCTATTGATTACTGGCTTAATTAACAACTTCAACGTATTTGAACAAATTAAAATTTTGACCAACGGCGGTCCGATGAATTCAACGACAACAATTGTTCATCAAATATATAACCGTGCATTCGGTGAATTCCAGTTAGGCTACTCGTCTGCTATGGCAACGGTTTTGCTGGCGATTATTGCGGTTATTACCATCGTCAATTTCAAATATGGACAAGGTAATGACATTGATTAAATAAGGTGGTTGATACGGTATGGAAGATACGAAATCCAAGCTAGGGCTTTCTGTAATTGTACTAATCTTCGCTTTACTCATGCTCTTTCCATTTGTATTAATGGTTTTAACATCGCTGAAAACGATGGGAGATATAATGGCTCCACAGTTTATTTTTTTCCCGGAAACATGGGTTTGGCATAATTATGTCGAGGCAATGAGCAGGGGCAAATGGGGAACATACTTTTTCAACTCCGTATTTGTGACGGTTATTACAGTAATTGTAAGTTTATTGCTTAACTCGATTGCCGGCTATAGCTTTGGCAGATTGAATTTCAGAGGCAGGGATGTCTTGTTCCTGATTTCCTTGATAGGTTTAATGATTCCTCCACAAGTGACTATGATTCCGGTGTTCCTGATTCTAAAGCATATTCCTCTTGCGGGCGGTAATGATTTATTCGGACAAGGCGGACTCGGTTGGATTAATTCCTATATGGGCTTAATTGCTCCTTACGTTGCCGGTTCCTTCGGGGTGTTTTTGTTCAGGCAATTTTATCTCGGCTTTCCTAAAGAACTGGATGATGCTGCGAAAATTGACGGGTTAACTCGTGTCCAAACGTTTTTGTACATTTATGTGCCTGTCAGCAAGCCGATCTTCGCAACTCTCGTAGCTTTAAAGGCTACCCAATCTTGGAATGAATATACATGGCCCCTCATTGTTACCAATACGGACGAGATGAAAACCGTTCAGCTCGCATTAACGATGTTCCGTGACGAAACCCAGGTACAATGGAATCTTCTTATGTCGGCAACGACGTTAATCATTTTACCGCTATTAATTCTATTCTTGTTTACGCAAAAATACTTTGTTGAAGGTATTGTCACTTCGGGAATTAAGGGCTAATTACGCAGAAAAAAGGAGAAAGCATAATGAAGGCAATCGTATTGCTCTTGGACTCGGTCAACCGGCATTATCTCAGCGCTTACGGCGCATCAGGCATTGCAACGCCCAATCTGGATAGGCTGGCGGAGAAATCGGCTATTTTCACCAATCATTGGTCAGGCTCTCTGCCTTGTATGCCTGCGCGCAGGGACATGATGACGGGACGACTCGGATTTCTGGAACGCAATTGGGGGCCGATAGAGCCATTTGATCATACTTTACCGCAGATACTGCGGGATAACGGGGTATTTTCCCATATTGCAACGGACCATTACCATTATTTCCGTGTAGGCGGAGAGAATTATTGCCAACAGTTCGACACTTGGGATTTCATCCGTGGACAAGAGCTGGATTCATGGGTTTCCAGAGTCAGCCAGCCCGAGAAACCGGAACAGATCGGCAAATTTATGCCGCAGTATGCTCTCAATAGAACACAGTTTCATTCTGAGGAAGACTATTCCTCACCAAAAACGATCCAATCTGCATTGAATTGGCTCGAGGATAACCGAGAGGAAGATAATTATCTTCTATGGGTGGAGGCATTCGATCCACATGAGCCGTTCGACTTGCCGGACAGCGAGCTCGATGATTACGAGGACGATTACGAAGGACCTTCCTACTATTGGCCGGAGTATGGACAAGTGAATGTACCCGATGATGCACTGAAGCATATACGGAAGCGTTATGCTGCACTGCTTACTATGACGGATCGCTCAGTCGGTAAGCTGCTGGATGTGATGGATCGTAGGGGGATGTGGGATGATACCCTGTTAATCTTCACTTCTGATCACGGATATTTACTCGGTGAGCATGACTTTATGGCCAAAAATATTATGCCTGCCTACAACGAAATTGCCCATATCCCCCTTATGGTTCATTTGCCGGGAAGCAAGCATGCTGGAAAGCGGATCGATGCATTGACGCAAAACATCGATGTATTCCCAACCTTGCTGGAGCATTTCGGTGTGGATATTAGCTGCGCCAGAAACAAACTGCATGGAAAATCATGGCTGCCCTTAATACGCGGTGAAGCTGCTGCTATTAGAGACTGCGCTTTATACGGCTATTTCGGGAAGAATGTAAATGTTACGGACGGAGAATACACTTACTTCAGAGCATCATCGCAGGAAGATAATTCACCGATTAATTTGTACACGGCAATGCCAACAACGATAGGACATTATTACGGGTTAAATCACATTATTGATCCCAGTCGCATCGAAATAGGTCCATTTCTGAAATGGACAGACTTTCCTGTGTACAAAATACCGGGGGATAATGTGCAAATGAAGGACCAAACACAGTCATTTCATGTCAACAGTACATTCATCAGAGAGCATCTACTCTTCCATAACATAGACGATTATGGACAGAATCATCCAATTCACGATAAAGAGGCCGAGCAGAGGATGCTCGAGCTGCTGCGCAAAGCATTAGAGGATCATGATTCGCCGGATGAGCAGTACTTGCGTCTAGGTCTGGAATAGCACCGATAGGTATGTCTCGATACAAATAACAAGCAGAGAGACATACCTGTCGTTAACTATAAATAAATCCTTTGGGAGGTCAACCATGCAATCATTCAATAAAAATGTAAGCGGATTCACAAGCTTGTTATTATGTGCATCCTTATTCGTAGGAGGCGTTATGACTCCTCAAGCTGCTGCTGCTGAAGCATCGAACACGAAAATCACGGTAGAATCCAGCAATGTGCTTCATTCTATTAAGCCTGGTCTGTTCGGCGTAAATCATCGCTATTTTGTCGATGGCGTCGGCATGTGGGATCCTGTAACTAAAAGTGTTTATGCTCAGTTTGACAAGAACCTATCCGAAATTGGTTTAAAATCACTTCGGTATCCGGGTGGGACAACAGCTAACCTTTTTTGGTGGAAGCGCTCTATCGGACCTGTTGAACAAAGGCTGAATCAGGTTAACCCTTATTTAGGTAATGGCCCGGAGAAAGCAAATTTTGGCTTGGATGAAGCCATGCGTTATTCCGAAAAGCATGGTTTCGATACGCCCTATGTTTATAATGTAGGGAACGGAGACCCGCAGGATGCCGCTGAGCTGGTAGAGTATTTAAATTCCCCTGCTGATGCTGCACACCCCTGGGCGATGAAGCGCGCACAGAATGGACACCCCGCGCCATATAACATCAAAACTTTTGAGCTGGGAAATGAAATTAATTTCTTCGGTCAAAATTATTGGATGTCTGGGCAAATTGTTTCCCAGGATCCCGCAGTGCTTGCTCTTAACAGTAATTCTGATCTAAAGACGGCCTATTTATATGCGAATGGTGGTACGGTGAAATTTACCCAGCAGAAGACGGGACTAATCGATGATTGGAGAGAAGCTGACCCGACGGATGCTTCCAAAAGCAACGGCAAGCCGAACCAGGTGAAATATGCCAAGTACGCTCCGATTGTTGCAGGATCACAGGTAGAGGTATCTATTGGCAATAACATGTATAACCCTGCTACAGGCAAAAATGACCTCTGGCAAGCGCAGAATTGGACTCAAGTATCCAATTTATCTGTGACAGGAGCAACCTATTCGTTTGAACTGGATTATACTACCGGCGCAATCAAGTTTGGAGACGGCACCCACGGAAATATCCCTGCTGCCGGCAAAGAAATCAAAGTTACCTATCAAACAACACATGCTGGGGTTGGAGAATATTACGCCAAGATGAAAGCGGTGGACCCAACAATCAAGATTTACAGCTCTATGGACCAAAGCTATGCCATAGCTGCACTTGGCAATACGGTTCCTTACGATGGAATTGTTATACATCCTTACGTCGGGTTAAAAAAGGAGCCGGTGGTTGGCTTATCTATGGCTACTCCTTATGATCCAAATAACGTTGCCAAGTACCACTATGCCACTATGTTGGATTCGGAAGCAAGAGTTCAAGAAGTAAAGGAGATCGCACACTCATCCGCTACAGTATCAGGGCGCAATATCAAGCCTATTGTAACGGAATACGGTCAGCACGATGCTGAGTTTAAGACATATCAGGAAAATGGAGTAACCAAAACCGCCCTTTTATATGAGGGGTCTTTGGGAGCAACCCTGCAAACCGCCAATATGCTCATGCATTTCATCGATATGGATTTGGAATACGCGTTGAGGCATTCTCTAATTGACAGATGGTTCGAGAACAAATCGGCCGTACCTATGGCACTATTTGACACGTACACCTTCTTGCCGTCAGCTTCCGCTTACATGTACAAAATGTTTACGCATATGAGCGGTGCGAACGAAGTGAAGTCCACCATCAATAATAATCCGGTAAGAACCGTAAACATTGACAACAAAGATCAAAATATTAACAAATTGATGACGGTAGCTTCCAGAACCGATAATGATCTGTACATGATTGTACTGAATCAAGACGCAACCGATGCAGTAACCTCCGCTGTGGAACTGTCGGGCTATAAAGCACAATCAGCCGAGGTATGGACCTTGAACTCAGATAAGCTGGAAGACATCAATACCAATGAAAAGCCGAATACAGTGGACATTGATACGAGTGAGCTTACTATCAACTCCAGTACTTTTAACTACACGTATCCTGCTCATTCAATCACCGCATTTAAGTTTACACCTGCAAAATCCATCAGCTCAAATTCATCCTCACATCGAGGTGGCGGCGCATCCGTGTCTACGCAAGCTTCAAACAGTGTATCGATTGCTGCGGGAGGTTCCGGGAAAGTCAGCTTAGGGGATGAAGTATCCGTTGTGATTCCTGAGGGAGCTCTGAATGAAGCAGCTCAAATCAGCATTCAAAAGATTGAACTAACGGAAAGCTTGAAAACCGATAAAATGAAGCTAATTAGTCCGATTTTCGAAATCTCAAAGAATATCAATGGTAATTTTAAAAATCCGGTTACTCTTACGCTCCAGTTAGATACTGCTTTACTAGGAGACAATAAGGCGTCCATCTTCTATTATGACGAATCGGCAAAGAAATGGATGGAAGTAGGCGGTACTGTTAGCGGCACTACCATTACGGCAACCGTAGACCACTTTACTAAATTTGCAGTTTTTGCAACGAGCAAAGAAGCTTCCAAGCCTAAAGATATGTCGAAGCCATCCGAAAGTATGGCTTGGAAGGATATTAAAGGGCATTGGGCACAGGTACAGATTGAGGATGGTGCAAGCAAGGGAATCATTAACGGGTACAACGATGGAACCTTCCTTCCGGATCGCACGATTACCCGATCGGAGTTTACGTTAATGATGTCCAGAGCCTTGCATTTGCAAGGAAAGGCAGAAGATCTGACTTTCTCTGATGCGAATCGGATTCCAAGCTGGGCATTAGAGGGCGTCAGCAGTGCTGTTAACGCGGGTTGGATCACTGGCTATGAAGATAACACCTTCCGCCCCGACCAGCCGATCTCCCGAGCCGAGATAGTTACCATGATAGGTCGGGCATTGAAGCTGTCAGATAAAAATCTGACTAAACCAAGCTTTGCGGATGATGCTGACATTCCTTCATGGGCCAAAGGCTATGTAGCTGCCGCAGCAGCAAAAGGAATCGTTAATGGACGAAGCTCTGATCTCTTCGCACCTAACGAAAGAGCGACTAGAGCAGAGGTTGTCGTCACTGTGCTTAGAATGCTTCAAGCCGCTCCACAGTAGCGGTAAGTGGAAATAAACGATGAAATGAGAAAAGAGGAGTCGAAGAAATTCGACTCCTCTTTTCCATGCCTTCCGCAGGGCTTCATTATTTATTGTACAATTTGCTATACTCGGAAGGCTTCATGCCGACTACTTTTTTGAATACTTGACCGAAGTAGCTCGGATTTGAATAACCGATCGCTTGGCAAACCGTATAAATGTTAGAGTTGGACTTCCTCAGCAGTGCTTTGGCTTCATCGATTCGCAGGTTTATCAAGTAATTATTGAGAGTTTCTCCCGTCTGCAATTTAAATAACTGGCTTAGATAGCTTTTGTTAAGGTGGAAGTGAAGCGCGATAGATTGCAGAGAAATATCTTCGCTGTAATGCTGTTGAATGAAATGGATAATGGATTTCACCGTAGGATTGTAATTCCCATTCCGGCTGTCCTTCAAGGACGTTTCGATTTCGCTCAATATATGCTCAAGCACCTGTAAACAGTCTGCCACATTCCCAGTATTCTCGATCAATTTGAAAAAAGTAATTTTCCGCTTATGAAGCTCGTCAATCTCTAATCCCATCTCATCAAGTCTATGGATAATATAGTAGCATACTTCAATAAATCCATTCCGAATGGCATAGGGATCTATATAATGCCTATTTTGAATGCTATCTGTAATGATGTGCTGCACCTGTTTGTAAAGTCCAAGGAAGTCTTGTTTATCGATGTAATCGTTAAAGTTTTTAAATGGCAAATCCAGGCTGGTTTTCAGCTCTGTAAGCTCAGCTTCATTTATTACAGAACCCGAATTTATGTAAAACCGATACGGGGAGAGGGCTAGTTGTCGTTGATGAACTGCCGGAATATCGCTAAATTCGGAAAAAGGTTCACTCACGCACAGCCAGTACTGCACATCGTAGGATGCAAGGACAGGGGCAATCTGATCTCTATATGTGTCTTCTGACGTGTTCATAATGACGATAAGCTGCAGTGGACTAACAGCAAAGCAGCAGCCATTCTGATGCTGCTGCAGCATGGCTTGCAGTTCGTTAACTATAGTATTTGTGAGCTCTCCCTCTTGGGAAGCCTCCGAAGCAGAATCGGTTTCCGGAAGCTCAAGTTGAATCCATATTAAACGCATAAGACCTGGCTGCAGCGGTAGACTAAAAGCAGAAATTTGATCCAGGATCGCTTCATCGGATTGATTAGGCTCACACAGGAGGCTTCTAAAGAAGCCTAACAGGGACTTTTTCCTTTGTTCGCTTTGAGTGTCCTTAGCCAACTCCTGATGCTGTTTGTTCGATTTGGCTTTTTCCATGGCGTTCACCAAGTCGGTATATTGCATGGTAGGCTTCAAAATATAGTCTAGCGCTCCTAACTGCAAAGTTTCCTTCACATATTCAAAATCGTTATAGCTGCTTAACACAATGACCTGAATGTCCTTATATCTTTGCTTAAGGATTCGAGTCAATTCAATCCCGTCCATTCCAGGCATGCGAATATCCGTTACAACAATGTCAGGCTGATAACGTTCTACAAGCTCTAAGGCTTCAATTCCGTTGGATGCGTCACCAACGATTTCAAAGCCATTTACGGACCAGTCCGTCATATGGATAAAGCCTTGGCGTAAAAGCTTTTCATCATCTACAATGATGACCTTATACATGTGCTTGCACCTCTTTTAATATCATTGTACTTTAGGTAGTGTTAGGGTAACCGATGTCCCCATTCCAGGCTGGCTATTTATCGTTAAACCATATTGTAATCCGAAATTCAACTTCAATCGTTCATCGACATTACGAATTCCTATTCCACTGAAGCGTGAAGATGATTGGTTACCTGTTTCGTTAAAAATGCGATCGATATCTTCCTCGCTCATTCCAATGCCGTTGTCGATAATTTCAATTTTTATGCCGCCTCTGTATTGAGATCCATACACAGAAATGGTGCCCGTTGTCTTATTCGGTTCGATCCCGTGGAAAATTGCATTTTCAATGATGGGCTGTAAGAGCAGTTTTGGTAGCTTGTATGGCATTAGCTGTTCATCAATTTTGTAATTCATCGTGATCGTATGGGACGTTCGTATTTGTTGAATATAGATATAGTGATCGATATTATCGATTTCATCTTGGATGCTGATAAGCTCATCACTACGATTAATCGTTTGTTCGAGCAAATTGACGAGCGCGTTGATGGTAGGTTCGATTAGATGCGTTTTTTGAACCCAAACCAAGCATTTAATAGAATTCAGTGTATTGTACAAAAAATGTGGATTAATCTGCATTTGTAGAGCCTGTAGTTCAGCCACCCGCTTCTCTTCCTGATTTTTTACTAAATCGCCAATTGTCCGATCAAGTTTATTGATCATGTTATCGTACTCGGTGGTCAACAAATTAATCTCATTTACCGAAGATGGCGATTTGATGGATTGGGTATTTCCTTTCAGCAAATAGGTTTGAATCCGTCTGGATAATTTCCCAAGCGGCATGGCGATCGTTCGGGAGATGAACAAAGCAGCTGCCAAGGACAGCAGGATACAAATAAAGGCAATAAGAAAAACTCTCGATTTTAACACATCGATGTCTTTGTAAATAGCGGACATCGGGATCTTCTCGACAATGTACCAATCCACTCGGCTTATTTTTTTATATAAAGTAAGGTATTTCTCATTGTTGATCGTGGAGATTTTGTAGCTTTCATCGTTATCGGATAACCATTGTACATAAGGCTCGCCTTCCATCTTTCCGCCAACCCGTTCCCTATTGCTGTGTGAGATGATGTTCAAGTTGGAATCCAGTATGAAGATTTCCTTCCCATTGTTCAGCAGGTTCTTATAAATATTATATAGATTATCTTCTTTGACGCTTAAGACGAATACCCCATAAGACTTGTTCGTATTAGCTGTCTGTAACAATTTGGATGCTGTAAATACATTGGTTCCTTCATTGTTTTTCAAGAAGCTTTTGTGGGTACTAAGCCAAGTGATTCTATCAGGCATATGAGACAGATAATCATCCCACTGATAGCTTAACAGACGGTCAGGATCTACGATATTGTTCTGGTAATTTTGTGTATAGATAAGCCCATTTTGACCGATGAGAAAGGATTGGAAATTAAGCCAATCAAAAGCAAATGAGTAGCGCAGCATACTGTTCTCCACTTTGGCCTGATCTAGAAGCTGGTCGTAGATATTGCTATAAGATTTGGTTAGCATCGACTCGAGCTCATTATTCATATTGTAGATGTTGACGATTGCACTGACTTGATCGAGAAGTACACTTATATTTTTGTCGATTTGCTCTAGTGTATCAATATTTGATTTGCTTACCTGTGCATCCAGCAGCTTCTCAGAAACTTTAAAAGACACCAGACCAACTACGCTCATTGGGATAATACTTAATAGAATAAAAGTTGCCAGAAGTCTTCCAAAAATGCTCTTGTTGAATGCAAAAAGTTTCCCCATCATGTTCTCAATTCCTTTATTAAATGATAGCGATTTCAATGGATGGGAGTATTGTAGAACGAATCGCTGCATAACGCAAGCGTTTGCAGAAAGATACAACTCTGTAAGGGCAAGCCTCCTTAATAGCTAATTAACTCGCCCTACGATCAATCCCCTCCACAGTATATACGTATACTTTGGTGAGGAATACATCTCCGCAAGTAATCACTCTTTCCGGCCGCCAGCCGGGCAGCGCGAAGCAAATGCTGACAATCCGCGCATGCGGTGCCAACCTGTCACCGAGAATTACACTAAATCGCTTCATCGCACCGGGATATAAGTAGCACACGACAACATCGGCGGTTTCATAGGGATAGTCGTAGATATCACCGTGGATATATGTAATAGGGGCACCTGTAACTGCCGAATCTCCTGACCTTTTAAGAAAAGCCATCCTAGCCAATAATCGCGAAATCCACAACGGAATCGGCGAATTTTCAACCCCTATGATCCTCCAGCCCGGACAGTGTCGTAGTAGATGAAGCGCCAGCGTCCCCCAGCCTGAACCCGCTTCTACTATTGTACCTCTACCTGAGAACTGGTTGATCTCTTTCGCCACCGCGTGGCGCGTCGGAGCCGAAGAAGGCATCGGCGATATGCCATTCTTCCAGCTGGCATACACAATGGACAGCATCGCCAGAAACACGATTCCTGCCAACAAGAGAGATGCAGTGTTATAAATGTCGATGATTGCCGCCTCCTCTCTTTTTGCATTCCAAACTAATCTACCACCTCAACAAGAAAAACCCTTTTAGCAAAGCCGCCTCTTTCAGCTGCCTTCTTTATTCGCTTGGTCTCTGCACCTTCGATGCTTACTCCGTGAACGGCTGCATAAGCATGGATGACCTCTAGAACGTCCGCCAGTTCTTCAGTAGCCTCCTCCAAATTGCCTGCCTTCATATATTCTATGATTTCTTCATCTAATTTTTTGCGTAACTCTATTACATAATTATCATTATCTAAAATTTCGAAGACGCATGTTTCCCCTTTAGACTCGATTATTTGCGGAATTTTATCACGCACCAGCTTCTTATACAACGGCATTAGTCCACCTCATGATTACTTATGTATTTTATTTACATCTATGAGATTATCGGAACATGCATTCCCTTGTCAATGATCTTATTTACCCTGTCCATAAACCATACCCGTCCGCCTTGAATGGCGTGCTCGTTTGGCGAACTCCTACTTGCTTCCCACACACTTGACATTTAGTTAGGTTTGGTATATCTTTAATTCAAGACAATTATCTTCAGTTAAAGATATTTTAGATTAAGATAAATTAGACAATATGGATAAGCTGGAGAAAAAGCAATACCTGAAACGTATACCCTGTGACCAAGACCGTAGAGTGACTTATGCGGAGCTGATCGATAAAGGAAAACAATTGTTTGATGATATTTTCCCCCAGCATACAGCAAATATTCACCGAATGATGAACGGCTTGACACTAAGCCAGAAGCAAGAGGCCATTGATCTATTAAAAAAATTAGGCAAAGGAGCTCATTCCTATGACAACAACATTACGAACAATTGAAGGTATTTATAAAGGTGCTCCCTTTCACATGGTTGGAGACGGCTTTCGCGTATCGAATTATTTCCCATCTGGAACGAACTTCGGACAACGCTTCAGCCCATTTATTCTGATGGATTACAATGCACCGTTCGTCTTCCCGCCCAGTGAGCAAGTAAAAGGGGTAGGCGCGCATCCGCATCGGGGCTTCGAGACGGTAACGATTGATTATGAAGGCTACGTGGAGCATCATGATAACCATGGAAATCATGGAATTATAGGACCTGGGGACGTACAATGGATGACGGCTGGCTCTGGACTATTGCACAAGGAATATCATGAAAAGGAATTTTCCAAGCGCGGCGGTTTATTCCAAATGATTCAATTATGGGTGAATCTTCCCCGCGCCAACAAAATGCATGCACCCAAATACCAGGAGCTGCTCAGCGGCAATATGGGAAGAATAAAGCTGCCAGACGATGGAGGTGAGGTTCGCGTCATTGCTGGTGAATACAACGGCGTTCCAGGACCTGCACAAACGTTCACGCCGATTCACTTGTTCGATATTTCCTTCAAAGCTAATGGTCAAGCACAATTCGAGCTTCCTTCAACCTTCAACACTGCTGCGTTGGTTCTAAAGGGGACTGCCCAGCTGAACGGCACACAGCTTGCTCAATCCGGAGACTTCATTCTCTTTGACAATACCCCAGGGAACATTGTCATTGAAGGTCAAACCGATGATACACTTGTCATTATCCTGAGTGGAGAACCTATCGATGAACCAATTTATCAGCATGGACCATTCGTTATGAACAGCAAAGAAGAAATCATGGAAGCCTTTAAAGACTTTCAAGCCGGTAAAATGGGCCCTACAGACTTCTAAAAAAATCAGCAGCCCAACGCCATAAAAGGCGTTGGGCTGCTGATTTTCGGTTTCGAACAACCTTCCACTTCCATCTAGCATACCTCTACTCGCTGCTCTTATATTAGCTTTATGAACCATCAAATAGGCATCCGCATACGATAGAAATAGAAAACTCAAACAAATCGTAAACGGAGGTTCTTGCAATGAGCTGGCAATACCCAGGATACCAACAACAAATGTATAGACCGAATACTAACTCTAATAACCTGTTTGTATTGGACATGAAGCAAGCTGATGTAACTGGAGACGGAATCCTTGATAACGTGTACTTATATGGTAATAAACCTGATGGACAATCAGGATTGTTTGCAGATCATATAACCCTCGTCATCCAAGATGGATATTCCAAGAATCGAACAACAGTCAATCTTCCGAATAACGCTGGATATAATAGCAGACTGTTTCTTGGAGACTTTGATAAGGATACTATAGCGGATATATTAGTAACTATCGATTCAGGAGGAAGCGGAGGCTATATTAGCTCTTATATCTATTCGTTTAGAAATAAGGTTCTACGTAAATTATTCGATGTTGAACAATTTAATAGTCACTTTAAGTTCAATGTGAATTATGAAGACTATTACAAGGTAAGTGTGGGGAGCCCTCAGCTTGATGTGCTTTTTACCCTAGACATAAGCAATAAGGGCTATGATTATTTATCCCAGTATTACAATGAAGATGGAAAACTTAAAACTCCAACCAAGGGCGAGGTTCTTGCTCTGGGAGCGCTGTATCCAATTGTTACAGATGAAAAAAGCATGAGCTATGATTTACTTGCTTTGCAGCGAATCATCGGTACCTTTAATGCGGACACATTAGGATATGTCGAAAACCTTTTGACATGGGGCGGCACTCATTTTATTTCCAGCAGACTCTCGGTTTCCATACCTGCATCGAAGCTAATTGCGCTTTATTAGAGTTATTCCTCTGCAACTCCGAACCTCTTAGCAGATCTAGCGCGAGCACGTTCGATTTCGACCTCGCGGTTGCGAGGCTCAGCATTCGTTACTAATGAGTCTAACAAATTCTTAGCAACCGCAGCCACCTCCTGGATAGCGTGATTGAACGCCTCCTCGTTTGCCTTCGAGGGCTCGTTGAAGCCCGTGAGCTTTCTCACAAATTGGCGCGCTGCTGCCTGAATCTCATCATCGGTAGCATGAGGGTCAAAGTTGAATAGTGTCTTAATATTTCGGCACATAGCTTTCTCCTTTTGATTACCATTATGGTACCAATTTTACTACATTCTCCCCCTCCTCGCCAGCCAAGTGTTCTACGCTATTTGTAAGCTCTTGGCTTCTTATTTCTCATTTTTTTCTATGCTAAAAATACCTTATCACCAACGCTAACTTGTCCTACCTTGTTAACAGAAGCGTATACCCCGAAATTTAAGTTCATCTCCTCATTTACTTTCTTCAACAGAGATTTATCACGCTCCAAGGTGTCTGGATCGATTGTAATCATAGAACAACGCTCACAATACATAGTAACTTCTAATTCTGCACTCCCTATTATTAAACGTTTTCCTATCCAGTCACTCTCACTCAATGAGTTGTCGGCTACAGCTACCAGTAAGTTTGCTCTAAAACGGCGCTTATCCAACCTCTTTCCCCATATTTCCTCAAGCTTGCGTAACGAAGCATCTGTAATTATCAATATACTCCCTGTATCCATAGCCAGAAGGTCTTGGTTATTCGGTTTATAGCTAAGCATGGACATTTTTGTATTCGAATACGCCTGTAGCTCTCCTAATAAGTCTTCATCCCAATTCAAACTGCGCCCATTCGGTGCAACTACATTCACTTTAGGAAACTCTTGTGCAGAGCCCTCGCCAATGAACATTGCCTTGTAACTAAGCAGGTCAGGGATCTGTCTGGCCGTCATATAACTAGACCATCCTTCTTTGGTTTCATCAATAAATGCATGGCTGCGGTCACCGTATAACCCATAGGTCTCGATTCTGCTTGTCTCTAATCCCTCTCCAGCCAAAGACTTTACAGGATATCTATTAATATTCTTTATTTCCCCAATAGGTATCATGGCTAAATCCGTCCCTCTTCCCCCATAAGTTTGATTGAGATACATTCGCCATTCACCCTATTTTTTCCTTTTGCACAATCCTTTCTGTTAATTGATCTTAAGACAAAAAAAAGGGCAGCTGCCGCGGTGGCCTGCCCGTTGTCACTTATCTATCAGCAGCTAAAATAGGTTCTCTTTTTCTTATCTGGAGTTCGGGAAAATTCTATACACTATCTCATTAAACTGGTCTATAAAACCAGTAACAGGCCTTCCTTCTTTAACATCCATTACATAAGTATTGAAGCGGTTCACCAAATCCGGATTCGTTGAGACGTAAACATTCTGGATATTGGGGTCGGTTGCTCTAACTTGATTCGCAATTTTTTCTTCTACGTCTCGCGTTATTTGTTGGTTGTTATTTAGCACAGCTGCAACATAAGCTTTTCTTTTGGTTACCAATACATTAACTTGCTTTGCGATGCCCAGCTCAGTTATTTTAGCTGCGGCTTCATTCGCTATTTGGATACGACTCTCCGTATTTCCTGGTTGTTGCACCTGTTGCTGTTTTATTGGTGTGCTTTGCTGTTTCACATTATTGGCTTTAGGTGTCGAGCATCCTGATATCAATATCGACATGGCAGCTACAGTTACGATCAAAAATTTCTGTGAACCTTTGTTTATTACCATCTGAAATCATGCCCCTTATCTATGTTTGTGATTAGTATGCTTTACCAATCATTTTCATATTCGTTGAGGATCATTCTCTTTTGGTCATTTTAATTTTTTCCAGTTTTTTTTTATGGAGATGGGATATATTATGTTCGTTACTTCAAGAGGAGGTGAAACCAAATGACCGTAGCAGCCCAAGTAAAAACATGTCTGGCTTCTTTAAAAAGTGCCCAAGCAAATCTTGAACAATTTGCTTTGGATACTCAGAATGAACAAGCAAAAACCCTTTATACAAATGCTTCTCAGCAAACACAACAAATCCTAGCACAAGTAGAGGCCCGCGTTCAGCAATTAGAGAACGAAGAGCCTCAATATAAGGGATTCTAAAATTATTTATCCGGATGGGGGAAAATCAGATGGCACAACAAATCGATACAAACCTGTTAAAAAAAGCAGAAGCATCCTCGTCGATTGCCAAAGATATGATTGCTCAAGCGATCGAACAATCGGCTGCAAACCCAACATTATGTCAAGAAGCTTTAAAAGCAGCTTCTGCTGAAATAGCTCAGGCGCAAACGATGGTAAGCCAAGTGTATTCTTCACTTCAAACCGCCAGCCAACCATCTTAATAAGAACCCTTTTAAGGACTCCAGAAATGAGAAAAGGATGGCATATGCCATCCTTTTTCATTATTTACGCGAGCTCCATCCACGCCTCGAACAGCGCATTGAGCTGCTCCTGCAGCACTTCCCGCTCGCGCCACCGAGCCTCCAGCTGCGCCGTATCGCCGCCGCTGTCACCTAGCTGCTGCAGCTTCGCGTCCGCAGCGGCCAGCTCCGCCTCGAGCGCGGCGATCTGCCGCTCGAGCTGCTCGCGCCGCCGCTCAGCTGGCGCGGAAGATTGCGGCGCGGGAGCTCCCGCGCTTCCCTGCGCTCGCGCTGCTGCGCCAAAGCGGGCCGGCTTGCCTTCGGGCCGAGCTCCGGCAGCTTGCCTCGCACCGCCTGCGGCTGAGCCCCTGGAGCCAGAATCCGCCGCGTTCCTGGCGGAAGCCTCCTCCTGCTGCCGCTTCTTCGCCCGGTACTCGTCAAAATTACCGAGATAATTCGCAAGCTTGCCCTGCTCCAGCTCCCACACCCGCTGCGCCAACCGGTTAATGAAATACCGGTCATGCGATATGGCGAGCACAGTACCTGGAAATTCCTCCAGCGCTTCCTCCAGTGCCTCGCGCGAAGCGATATCCAGATGGTTGGTCGGCTCATCGAGCAATAGCAGGTTCGGCTTCTTTAGAACGAGCAGCGCAAGCCGTAATCGCGACCATTCGCCTCCAGATAGCATACTTACCGGCTTGAATACATCGGAGCCATAAAACAAGTATTTGGCGAGAATCCCCCTCGCTTCGCCCTCTTCTACGCCTCCCTCCAGTCGGAAGTATTCCAGTGCAGTCTGCTTGCGGTCTTGTATCCCCATCTGCTGTGCAAGGTATCCAACCTCGACACGTGCGCCCAGCTTTATTTCCCCCTTATCAGGTGTTTCTTCACCAAGCAGAAGCTTGAACAATGTTGTTTTGCCGGAACCATTATCGCCCAGCAGCATAACCTTTTCCCCGTATTGAAGGCTTCCGTCAGCACCGGACAGCACGCTTCGCTCACCATAAGCCTTAGAAATCCGTTCGAAGCCAACAACCCTGTTCCCCGAGCGATCAAGCGGCGAAAGCTCGAAGTCAGCGGTTCTAGGCTCCAGCACCGGCCTCTTCACCATCTGCATACGCTCCAGTGCTCTGCGGATAGACGCTGCCCGCTTGAAAAACTTCTCATTCCCTCCGATACGCCCCCATTCCTCGAGCTGCCGAATCGTCTCCTTCATTTTCTTAATGACCTTCTGCTGCTCTTGAAATTGCGCGAACTGCTGCAGCAGTCGTTCTTCCTTCTCTTTCATATATCCGCTGTAGTTGGTAGTATACGTATGAGCCTCCCCATCCTCTAGCTCAATCATTTTGGAGGCCACCTGATCAAGAAAATATCTGTCATGCGATACGATAACGTATGCGCCTGTGTAGCTCTGCAGAAACTGCTCCAGCCATTCAATGCCCTTAAGATCCAGGTGGTTCGTCGGCTCGTCGAGCAGCAGCAAGCCCGGGCATACAATCAGCTGCGAAGCTAAGGATACCCTCGTCTTCTCGCCTCCGGAGAGAGTGCTGAAGCTCTGTGCGTAAACGCTCTTTGAAATTTGCAGACCGCCGGCCACCTTATCTATATTCGCATCCATTTCATAACCGCCGCCACGTTCAAAGCGTTCCTGAACAGCTGCGTAAAATTTCAAGAGCCGTTCAAGCTTCTCGGGACTCGAGGCAACCTCGGGGTTAGACATTTCTTGCTCCAAATGGGACAATTCCTTCTGACATGCGATTAATTCCCAGTAACCGTAGGTAAGCACTTCGTAAACCGTAAGGCTTTCGAATTCGGCCGGAATTTGCGGCAAATACCCGACCTGCATATCCTTCTTCAGAGTCAGCATCCCCTCATCAACATGCATATGCTTGGAGATAAGCTGCAGCAGCGTCGATTTACCGCATCCATTGCGGCCGATCAGGCCAATCTTCTCTCCATCGTGAATTTCAAACGTAACCCCGTCCAGTACAAGATGGGCTCCCAAGTATTTTTTTATGTTTTGACCGTTAACAATTATCATGTAAAGATCCTCCTAAAGATGAAGATCCTATCCGCTATCCGAACGACAAAAAAGAGCCGCAGCAGCAAGCCGCGACCCTTCGAATGATACAACAATCCGTATCGGTTAAGGTAGGCATCTTCTCGCGAATGGTAACAACGTATAGGTACTAACGGACAGACTTCTCCCCTTGTATGAAAAAGCATGAACGAGGCCAGCCATAGCAATCGGCAGCTGGCTAATACGGTTGTTCACCATCTCGTGATTCACCTACCTCACCTCCTTGTAAATAATTACCTTAACTTTAGCATGAAACATAGGTCCTTTGCAATCTCCAACAGTATTTCACAAGGAATTGGTTTAGCTGTCAATCATTTTAAACACCGGGCTGCTGTCCGCCGTCAATAACAATTTCCGTACCTGTAATCGAAGGTACTCGATTGGAAACGAGCAGGAGCGCCATCGCCGCAATCTCAGCCGGATCTACCATGTGTCCGAGCGGAATAGCTGAATTCATCTCCGCTTTTTGGGTATCGATGGTAACTCCCTTAGCCTCTGCATGCTGCTCGGCCAACCTCTCCGCCCGCTCTGTAGCAGTCACCCCAGGTGAAATCGCGTTAATTCTTACATTAGATTTAGCTAATTCCTTCGAGACCCCTCTTGTGAAGTTGAGCAGAGCCGCGTTGGCCGTACTGCCTGCAAGGAACGTTGGGTTCGGTGTACGCCCTGCCCCACCAACAATGTTGACGATGCGGCCATCACGCTGTTGAATCATATGGGGCGCTGCTTCCTTTACCATACGAATGTATCCAAGCAGCTTCAAGCTCCATGCATCCATAAATGCTTCCTCCGGCAGCTCGAAAAACGAACCAGCCCTCGCTGACCCTGCATTATTAATTAATATATCAATGCGGCCAAAACGTTCCAACGCAGTGGATACCACTTGCTTAACCGTCTCCACCTCGCGCATATCGCCATTCACTGTGACGATACGTGAAGGATCCCCAGCAGGATATCCCTCACAAATTGCTGCAGCAGCTTGCTGCATGCGGTCAGCATCCCGCGCAACCATTACGACAGATGCCCCCTCCTCGAACAGTGCTTTAGAGCAGGCAAATCCAATCCCTGCACTTGCCCCTGTGACAATAGCTATTTTACCGGCAAGTCCTAAGTTCATTCAACTCTCCTCCTTTTAATGGTTAACATTTGGTTTGACCTTCTTGAATGCTTGCTCTTTCAACATATTCGAATAGAATAGGCTTTTTTCCTGTGCAATCGCCTTTACCGTTTCCAGATGCTTGATTTGCTGCTCCAATTGATCGACATGCTCGGCAAGCATATTGATTCTGTCCTGTAGCGAGCCGCTAATGTCTATATCCTGATCGTTAAGGGAGAGAATACAACCGTCCTTTGTAAAAGCTACAATGCTCTCCAAGCTCATCCCCGTCTGCTTTAGTCCGTGAATGAACCTAATAAATACGAGATCCTGATCGTCATAACGTCGTATTCCGTCTTGACGACTAGGCTCAGGAAGAACGCCTATCTTTTCGTAATATCTAAGAGTAAATGCCGTAATCCCCGTCAGCTTCGATGCTTCTCCGATTGAGTACATGAGGGATTCCTCCTTCCTTTTTATAAACCAATAAGAACAACCTTCCCAATAGATAACGATTTTTCAAGCAGCTGCTGCGCATATGCCGCTTCAGACAACGGAATTCGGTGAGAAATCGCTGGATTTATTTTCCCTTGCTCCAACAACGAGAAGAGTAGACCCACATCCTCCCTGAACCAATCTGGATTCTCTTTTCTTAAAGCTGTAATACTATATAAAAAAGCAGGGTTTCCTTTATCCGTTTGTTTAGTCTCCGATAAAACAGACCAATCGTTCACCCAATTATCGCGATTCGCATTTCCCAAAACAGAGGTGTAGCCGTAACCGACAAACCGCCCCTTCTTACCTAAGGTTTGAAAGGATCGCTGCCAATTCGCTCCCCCTACTGGATCAAACACTGCATCCATTCCTTCAGGCACCAAACGATCGAGCACTTGGACAAAATCGTCATTTCGATAGTCGATCGGCGTTGCTCCAAATTGTGAAACGCTAGAGTGCTTGCCTAAGGAGGCTGTGCCGAACATATTTACATTTGCCAGCTTTCCAAGCTCTAGCAGCGCGGATCCTACACCACCACTTGCTCCATGGATCAGAATGTTCTCCCCCTCGGAAACCTTGGCAATACGGTGAAGCATTTGATAAGCTGTTACATAGTTGAGAATAACCGCAACAGCTTGCGCGGCATCGATAGACTCAGGGACAGGGAATATATCCTTCGGCGTTGCATACACATACGCTGAATAACCGCCTGTGCCATCAAAAAAGGCACCGACCCGCTCCCCTTTGGAATACTGTCGCATCCCTTCTCCCAATTCGTCCACAACTCCAACAATATCATATCCCGGTGTGAACGGAGGCGTTGGCGATAGCGGATATACGCCCTCTCTTCTCATAATATCAGCAAGAGCGACTCCAGCACTCTGAACCTTAATGCGGAGTTCTCCCTTTTGCGGCATACGAAGCGGCTCCACTATTGTATTAAGAACTTCCGAACCTCCATACTGGGTTACAACGACACGTGTGTTTAACATAAGCCATTCTCCTCCAACTGGATACCTGATAATGGTATTGTATCGGTTAGAGTAAACTCTAAGTCAAGCACATTTTTCGGGCTAGTCTATTTGTAATTTAACTATAAGAAACCGAAATGCAAAGCTTGCGTAATGAAAATAAGGCTATTTACAAAAAAAGAAAATGGAGGATTCCCCATGCCAGACTCATTGCACTACCGATTAATGGATGCGAAGGAACGGAAATTCCGCCTTCACAAGGCGGAACGCCGAAAAGAGGAGCTGCTGAAAGAATCTCGCAAGCAGGAGCGGCTCATCATACAGCTCGAGCTGCAATTGGAATCGGAGCAATTGGATGTGGACAAATTGACGCGGATGTCTCTTGCGAACCTGTTTCACACGATTCTTCGCAGCAAAGAAGAACAGCTGGAGATGGAGCGTCAGCAAGCGCTGGCTGCCGCACTCAAGCTGCAGGAGGCGAAGCAGGTGCTCACGGACCTGGAAGCTGGCTTGGAACAAGTCGGCAACGATCTCACGGACTACCGCAACGCAGAGCATGAGTACGAGAAGCTCATGGCTGAGATAGAATCCGTCCTGCGCAGCGAATCTTCATCCTCCGCTAACCTGCTGGCAGAGATGGATGGGCAGATCTCGGATCAGACCGTTCTTGTCAAAGAACTCCTTGAAGCATTGACCGCCGGACGGCGTGTGCTGACTTCCCTGGAGGATGCTTCTGCAAGTCTGGAGAAAGCGGAAAATTGGGGGAAGTGGGACATGCTGGGCGGCGGTACTATCAGTACACATCTGAAACACAACCATGTGGATGATGCGAAACAGTATATTCATAATGCAAACCGTCTGTTGCTGAATTTCCGCGATGAGCTGGCTGATTTGAAGCGAAGCGTGGACATTGAAATTGAAATAAGCGGACTGCTGAAGATGGCCGATTATTGGTTCGATGGACTGATTACCGATTGGGTCGTCCAAGGTCGAATCCAAAAAGCTCAAGATCAAGTTCTCAAGGCGATTCATCAGATACGCATCATTGTGAGCCAGCTCCAAACGGAGTGTTCTGTCGCCGAGTCGGCACTAGCAGGAATGAGAACGAAGCGCACCCTGTGGATTGAGCAGTGCAACCTTGACTAGCCACCCCTATGCAGGGTGAACTGTCAATATCCCTCACCTCTCTTAAGGCAATGATGCCTCCTATTAATGCGAAACGGCAGCACAATTTGCTTGAACATTACCATTTTTACATTGCGCGATCCTTGTTGTATATTATATGATAGGAACTAACGTTCTGGATCTGGGATGATTTGCGTTGCAAATCAAAAATATAACAGCAGGTGATACCATGGAGACCAATAACTTCTACAATGAACTACGAGTAAAGTACCAAGATGAAGACCGCGCCAAACTCATCATGCAGCAGCTAAGAACCTACCAAGAGAATAAGCGTCAGCGAAAATGGTGGCAGAAAATAGATTTGCGCCAGAATATCAAAGTGAAACCAAAATCATGGAATGAATAATGCCTGCTATGCGGCCATTTTGTTTATTTTATCGGATAAAGGCAGTCACCTTTAACATACTGGATTCCCCCTACCCCAATCTCAGACGACCCGATCTCAGCCTTAATGGATTGCAGCTTACTTCCTGCCTATTCTAATATAGCCATCATTTACATTCCCTTTTTATTCCATATGAGATAGGATAACGATGCACTACCCCTTTAGTGGCTGAAAGGAAGATACAACCATGGTCCATATTCCTGCTCTGCATACCGTGTTCCGAAAAGAGGAGCTATTCAACATCATCGCTAAGCTCTACGACATAGGGACTCCCATCTCAAGCCGATTTGTTTTAAACGGCCTCAACGATACCTACATAGTCGAAACAGATCGAGAGTCATTCGTTCTACGCATCTATAAACATCAATGGCGCTCGGAATCGGATATCCTCTATGAACTGGATTTCCTGGTCCATTTGCATCGCCGTAATATTCCAGTTTCAATACCGATTCCACGACTTGACGGCGCGTGGCTGACAGAGCTGGAAGCGCCGGAGGGATTGCGGTACGCGGTATTGTTCACATTCGCCCAAGGAAAGACGAAAGTCGATACGGATACGAGTCGAATGTATGGACGATCAATCGCCCTCCTGCACCGTGCTGCAGACGAGTACGTGCCGCTTCACAGTCGTTTTTTGCTCGATACGAAGCATCTGCTTGACGAACCTGTTCAGCACACCCTCCCTTTTTTGCGGCATCGCCCGGATGATTATGCATTTGTACAGGAAGTGTCCAGCCGTTTAAAGGGCTATCTCGATGCATTTCCTGAAGATACCCTCGATTGGGGAGCTTGTCACGGAGATTTACATGGCTGGAACGTTCATTACACAGATGCCGAAACACTGACACATTTCGATCTAGACTGCTGTGGCAAGGGATGGCGCTCCTATGATCTCTCTGTTTTTCTATGGTGCCGAGTCGAATCCCGCACTAAGCAGGAGGAATTTAAGGATGAATGCTGGGATGCTTTTCTCGATGCGTATGTGAAGGAACGTCCTCTAAAAGAGTCTGATCTCGAAGCGATTCCAATCTTCGTAGCAGTAAGGCAAATATGGTTGATGGGGCTGCATACGGGGAACAGCGCCATCTGGGGCGCTTGGCAAGACGACAGCTATTTTGACCGAAAGCTCAAGTTTCTTGACGCTTGGGTTAAGGCTTATAAGTTATAGTACCCTACAACGCCTCAGTACGTAAAAATTTCAAATTTTCATATATGACAAAAAAAGCTGCGTCACGGCAGCCCTTCCCTATAATTCCTGCTATATTGTTTTTAAGCGCGTCCCTTGCCTACAAGAAACTTTTTGTTACCTTTTTTATTTACAACCGGCACATGCTTATAGCTCCGTACCATCGGATTTTTACATAAAGGACAATCAGGCAATTCTTCCTTAATAAATTCCTTACGTGTCCATGCTTTGCACTCAGGCTGCTTACACTTCCAAATTTCTATTTGTTCCAATTCTTGCTTCTGTTCCTCATCTAAAGTCGTGGTTGCCATTTTTCAATCAGATCTCCCTGCATCAATTTCTAGACTACCTATTATGATACAGAAGATATCAATTAGCAAGCCCCAAGTACTAAATAACACTCCGAGAAAAAGAAGATGTGAACCTAACGTGAAAAGTTATGTTCAATGCCTCATACCCATCTTACCTGTGAACAGTGTCAATGAGTCCCCGCCTAGAATCAAGCAGGGACCGGCATCACTTATGGCTAAGCTATGTTTGCGTTAAATAACTTAATGGGACATGTCGGGCCGCTCCCTCATTTCATTAAGTAAAGCCTTTACGAACTCCCCCATCATAATGCTAATCCTGGATTTCACTACATCTCTCATGATCGCAAACGGATACTCGTATCCGCGGCACAGATATTTATAGTGCAGATCATCATCCGGACGCGCATCTTCAAACACCTTTATTTTCCTTGCCTTCAACTCATTCCTGTTCTTAACTATTTCCGAATGAATCCTTTGCATGAGAATTTGGGTGGCTGCTACATAATATCTTTTCAGCATGTTCGCTGATACCTCGAATTCTTTCCCATTCCTCTCCACCATTGTTAGCATCATCGGTAGAAGGATTGAATTCAGTATCATCTCATGTTCTTCAGCAGTTGGTTTTTGCACTGGCTTTGATTCTGGCTCTGGGTTTTGTCGGTTTATCAAAGCCTCCTTATGCTGCGGCAGCATCATTCTTGACGACTCCCAACGTCCGTTGCCTTCGAGCTTTTTACTCATTTATAGTGCCCTCCTATCTTGAGAGATCGGTGCTGTGCCTGCCCTGCTATCCCAGCAGACGAAGCCCTGATAATTGCTGCACTACCGAATCGGTCCTTGATGTAGTCAGTCGCCTTCTCTAATGCTCTCTGCCTCTCTTGATTATCAAACATGGTTAGTTGGTACTCTTCGTCCTTGACGAGACCGCTTATAGTCACCCCTGCCCGTCGAACGGGCATACCATCCCAGAACCGATAGAATAAAGAGCGAGCTGCTTTATAAACGGTATCGGTGTTGTTCGTAGGATCCGGCATTGTCATTTGCCTGGAGAAGCCTGTGGGGGCATCGAAAGGACTGCACATACATCCTACCGTCACGGTTGAACCCATATATCGTTTACGTCGTGCATCCCTGCATATTTCCTCAGTTAATTCCAAGAGTATCGTATCGATCTCTTCCCCTGTAACGTAATCTCGTGGCAGAGTCATCATATGACCTATAGATTTGGGTGCCACACGATGCGTGCTCGGGGTTACCCGGCTATCATCAATACCATTGGCCGTTTGCCAAAGCAGGTCTGCATGAATATCAGCATTTTTTCCGAATTTTGCCTTCAACAAGCTTCTCAGCCTCGGTAAAGGGGTTTGGGCCAGATCCCCAATGCTGTGTATCCCAAGCTGGAAGAAGTGCTTTTTCATCCGGCTCCCTACCCCGAACATCTTTTCAATCGGCTGCTTCCAAAGGTCTTCTGATATAGTTTCTTTGGGCATCATATAAATGCCCTCTGCGTTCTTCTTTGCAAAATTGTCACAGGCCATCTTTGCGAGCATCTTTGTTGATGAAATTCCCACTCGGGAAAAGACGCCTGTGGCGAGTTTAATTTGAGTTTGGATCTGTTTGGCCATTTCAGTAGGCGAACCAAACATCCCTACAGAGTTTGTTACGTCCAAAAACTGCTCGTCAATGCTGAAGGGTTCAACCAGATCCGTGAAGGATTCATAGATTTCTGTGATCCTAAGCGAAACGTCGATGTACATTTGCATCCTTGGCTTGACAATGATCAGCTCAGGACACTTGGAGAGTGATTCCCCAAGCCGCTCCGCGGTAGTCACGCCATAGTCCTTTGCAATAGGACAAGCCGCTAAAATAATTCCGGAGCGTCTAGCGGGATCACCGGCGACTACAAGCGGCTTATCCTTGTACTCAGGGTGAGCTGCTTTCTCTACGCTTGCATAAAAGCTCTGACAATCCGCTAAAAAGATCACTCGCTGTTGTTTGCTTCCCATCGGTCATCATCCACCATCCGTTAAAATAATCCTCAAATACTGACTCTTGATACCGCGCTTCCGCAGCTCTGCGTTCCATTCATATAACAGACTTTTCTGTGGGCGCAACGGCCAGAATACAGCTTATTTTGAATAGACGCGGCGCTTTCCGCTCATAACAATAAGCAACGGCATGTTCATTGCTAAGCGAACGAAGCTTAATTAACCGTTTGGAGAACTTACCGTAGCGGTCCACATAGATAATCTCCACCATACAGCCCACATGCTTTTGTAAATCAATGCTCATACAAAACCACCTCAAATTAGGAACTGATGTTCGTATTTTTATTATATACCGAACAGCCCGTTCTTATGCAAGTGGAATTTATATACATTTTCTAACAAAGCCCCCGGTCATAAAAAAATCCCATCCCGATTGCGGTTCGGGATAGGATAGGACAGAGAAAGGCATTAAGCGGCAACGGGCTATCTTGACAGGCCCGCCACCCTTCAAAACTCGGAAGCTGCTATAAAACCTAAGCCAGATATACGGATTGGCCTGAAGCAGCCGACGAATTCGCAGCCAGCGTGACTTCCAGCGTTTTGACACCCTCGCTGTAGTCGGCTTTGATCAAACTGCGGTTGCCTGTATCGATCGCTTCGATAAACGCATCATCCTGGGCCTTGCTGTAATCGTCATCACCTTTGTAAACGATCGTTTGTTTACCTTCGATGATAGTCAATGTCTTACCCTCTATGGTCAAGAGGTAATTGGGACCCATCACCTCCAGGATCGAGCGGCCAACCGGCTGCGGGAAAAATGTCGTGTCGATATGGCCTACGGCCCCGCTGGCAAAGACGAAGCTCGCGGAGGTGACATCGGGGACGTCCACACCCGGCGTATCCTTCATGACAAGCAAATTCATATCTGCCGATACCTTCGTAATATCTCCGGCCAGACAGCGCATCATATCGACGTTATGCGTGGTCATTTCGACCAGCTGTCCGCCGGATTTATCCATAATTCCCCACCATGGCATTTCCGGCATTCCGCCGGAACGCAGGGCGCGAACCATAGCAATTTGCTTATCTTGCAAATACTCCTTCGCTTTATTCATTGCCTCAAGATAGCGCAAACAATACCCGGTGCCAACGATGACTCCGGCTTCCCGCAGAACTTCCGCTTTTTTCCTTACCGTATCCATATCCAGTCCGACAGGCTTTTCGACCAACATATGTATACCTCGGCTTGCTGCCGCCTCCTCCACTTGACCGTGAGCAAACGGCGGGACACAGACGATCAATCCATCCGGCTTCTCCCGGTCCAGCATAGCTTCATAATCGGTATACGCTTGACCGCCGTTAAGATCGGCCATTTTTTGTGCATGTTCACGAACCACATCGCAGATCCCAACAATCTCTACCTTCGGATTAACAGTAAGCGATTTCATATGATGCGCGGCAATACCGCCCGCACCGATAAATGCAATTTTCACCATAATTCATTGCACTCCCTCGAATGTCATCTATAAATAATATGAGTCAATCAACAAATTACCGAACCGTTTGGCCTGTACTTTAATGCGGCTTATCGCCCATGATTACGCCAATGTGCCTTGCTGTATCAAATACGAGCTGATCCGGCGCACTCGCGTAGGCCGTCAACTCGGCCGTCAATACATCGTTATAGCCGATCTCATTCAGTGCTAAGCGTACTTCCTTCCAATCGACGTCACCTGCAAGCAGTGGAACGAAACCGTTGCCGTTGCCTACGGCTGACTTGAAATCTTTGACATGCACCTTGCGGATCCGATGGCCGAGAATTCGGATCCATTGCTGTGGCAAACCGAACAACAGCGTATTGCCTACATCAAAATAAGCGCATACCAAAGGTGACCCGAAGTCATCAATGTACTTGGCCATTTCCAGTGGAGACCACATAAATTTATTCCATACATTTTCGATACCCATATGGATGTTCCCGGCTTCTAACGCAGGCAGCAGTTTGGAAAGCTCTGTCCGGCTGCGTTCGTAGCATTGCTCATACGCGACCTGGTCGTTCACCCTGCCGGGCACGACAAGAATGGTGTCCATGCCAAGCCATACAGCAATTTCAATTTGCTTTAGCATTGCTTTAACGCCCAGTTCGCGAACTTCCGGCTCCGGCGAAGACAGCGGATATTGGCCTAACAGCTCAGAAGAAAGAGTGCTAAGAGTTAAGCCGTAATGTTGAGCCAACCGCCCAATAGCTCTCGCTTCTTCCTCACTTGTGTCCATGGTCAGGCCGACGCCTCCCGGCGCGTACAGGTTCAGTTCAACTTCATCAAAGCCCGCTTGGCTGCTCGTTTCAAAAATTTTCTCAAGCGGAGTGCCTTTGGGAAAGCACCACTGATTAATTCCTTTTCTCATCGTGTATTCTCCCTCCCACCTATTTAAGGTGCAAGCCTTTGCATGCTTTCCCTTTATTTTGGGGTACATTAGAAGAATAATCGATTTGGGCTTGCTTGTATTTATTGAAATCGAAACACAATTTACACAAAACGTCATTATGCTTATCCTGAGAATTCATCCGTCTTTCTTTGCTGCATTTTGCGCCATTCCGATGGCGGCATACCTTCGACTTTTTTGAACCATAAGGAAAAAGAATGCAATCGGACAAATCCGATTTGCTCGGCAATTTCATTTAACTCTTTATTGGAAGAGCTAAGCAGCCACTTGGCCTCCGCCATTCGGCATTGCTGCAAGTACTGCTTAGGGCTCATATCGTATATCTCTTCGAATAACCGGCGAAACCCCGCTTCAGTCAGGCCAGCCAGCGTGGCCAAGTCCCCAATCTGCACCCCTTGACGCAAATTTTCCCGGATATAGTCCGCCGCTTTGGTGACGGTTAAAGCATGCTGATCGGTTTGCGAGTGCTCCAGCAGAAACAGAACGATCACTTCGACCCAAGCGATGTACGTCCTTATTTTTTTCTTTAACGGGCTAGCCAGAATACGCAAAAACTCGCGGAATAACCATTCGAACCGTTCCTTGTCGAGACGGGACAGGGCAATAACTTTGGGCATGGATCCGCTTTCAAAATCAGCTAAATGTTCCATGATTCGAGGCGGTATTTGCTCCAAATGCATGACGCCGTAGCGGTTTCTCTGCTTCCCTTCGAACCGGTGCAGCAAAACAGGGGGAACGATAATGACTTGACCCGCTTCCAAATTAAGTTTGCTCCCGCTCCATTCGAATACGCCTCTACCCTCCAGCAAAATGCTGATTTCCAAAGTCCGGTGCTGATGAAACCCGGCATCCGCCCAATCTGTATCTTTGGTAGCGACAAAACTTCGAACGTGAAAATCAGGTTTCATACGGATATCACCTACAGCCAACCTTGTTCACGCTCCCTCTTCTTTTACTGCAGCATGATTAACTCATCTTCATTTTAGCATGATTACCGGAACAAATGGCAAGGATGGAATGGTGGAATGACGGAATGGCAGATAACTGGGGGCAACTTGGATCGATTGGCCGTCTCTGGCCTGACAGGTAGCGGATAGCCGCATGTTTGACTTATACTAAAGTAAAAGGAGGGGTGTTCCATGTGCGGAAGGTATACGGTTACAGTAACAATTGAGGAACTCATGCTAAGGTTTCATCTGGAGCTGCCCACCCTCAAATATAACATGCCAAGGTATAATATAGCCCCCATGCAGCAGGTAATGGCGATCATACATGATGGGGAGCATAACCGGATCGGAGAGCTTCGATGGGGACTGGTTCCTTCGTGGGCCAAAGATGCGAAATCGGCCGCTTCCATGATCAATGCCCGCTCTGAAACGCTGGTAGAAAAACCGGCCTTCAAAAATCTTATTCATCGGAAGCGCTGCTTGATTCCTGCTGACGGGTTCTACGAATGGAAAAAAGAGGGCACAGCCAAGCAGCCTATGCGTATCGTGATGAAAGACCACCATATATTCAGCATGGCCGGATTGTATGATACCTGGATAAGCGATGACGGCACTAAGCTCAGCACTTGCACCATCATTACAACCGCACCGAACCGGTTAGTGGAACCGATTCACAATAGAATGCCTGTGATTCTGCGTCCCGAGGACGAACAGACCTGGCTGAATCGCAGCAATCAAGATGTCGGACAGCTAATGTCGCTTCTGAAGCCATATGATGACCGTGAGATGGCTGCTTATCCCGTATCAAGCACAGTCGGCAGTGTAAAGAATGATTCGGAGGATTGTATCGAGGAAGTTCCCGCCTTATTCTAGGTTTGCCTGATAGCCGCTGCTTATCTCTTAATGAAGCCCCCTGACGCTCCGAATTCTTTAATGGACAACTTCACATCGATTGTGACTGGAGCCTCGCTAAAGGTTTGATCCCAGTTGTCTTTGACCTGCTTCCATACTTTGGGATGGTCTATCCGCAGCCGGTTGCCAAATCCTGCAACATCGACTTGGTATTCGCCCTGCATTTTTTTCAACACATGATTCATCAATTGCTTCACTTGGGCTTCTGAAATTTTTTCCGCTTTTTTTAGAAACTCCTCTTTAAAAGGATTCCCTGAATCCAGCGAGCTCTCCATCAGTCGTCCATCCGATTCGATATTGACATGGAAAGAGATGTCATTGCCCTCAATATGGGGGGTGATCCTGCTGGTCATCCCCAATATTTCATAGGTGATGAGCTGGCCAGTCTTTTCATCATAGCTTTTTACTAAACCACCTTTTCCTTTTCCAGTTATCCAGGTTATCCCTTCTAGTTCTTCCTCATTCAAAAAACCAAGCAATTTCTTGGTCTTTCCTTGGATTATGGCAGCCCCGGCAAATTTCACTTCTTTATCGGTCGAGGTTACATTCTGCACTAGAAAGCTGGAGCCGGATTGCATCTTCCCCTGCAGCCTTGCAAACGACATTGGAGGTAAAATTCGGGTCGTCCGATACTGGTTGTCTATCATCCCAAACAAACGAAACGATGGAATTTCGGCTGCTCCCTTGGATTCCAGCGTATCCCGGGCCAAGCCAGTGCTTATTAATGCAATGCAGCTCGGCCTAATATCATTATCCCGGATAAAAAAATCAAGCAATTTCTCCAAGCTCTGCGCGCGCGCAAGCTCCTCTCCGATAACCACGACTTTCAGGTGATGGCCAATGAGCGGACGATCTGTCCTCAATGAAAGCTCACGTATCATCTCAAAGGCCGAATCTCCTTTTTCAGACAAATTCGTGTATTTCTCCTGCTTCGCCGTCCCTTCGTGGCCACTCACCGGCGCTGCAGCTTGAGGGTTAACAATTTGTACGGTCGATGTAATCAAGTTTTTTTCGGCACTGCCATGTCCTTGTTTATTCAAATCTTTTTCAACCTTCAATTCCTTCCCTTTATCTAAAGCAACACCTACGAAGACACTTAGCTCTTCAATCTCATTGCTGCTCCAGCATCCCGTAAGACATAGAAGCAGAGAAGCTGCCAGCGGAATCAAGAGCAATCGCTTATTATCGCCTTTATGCACCAAATTTCCCCTTCTTCCATCTTGAGAGCATTAAAAGAAGCAGCGGCATGCAGCCAAATAAATAAAGGCCAGCATTGCTGACCATATCCCCTAGCGTGAATAAGTCAAGAATATTTTTGGGGAACATCGAAATGATGAAAATAACCGGTACAAGCCCGAACATAAACGGCTGAATCTTCTTTTTGAACAGCTGGGCCAGTCCTAAAGCAGCCGTATAATGAGTAAGCGAACACGTGGAAAAAATCTGCATAATCCAAATGACGAGCAGCAAAGATTCAAAGCGTTCAAAAATTAAACCTTTGATCTCAAAGCTTCTTACGAGGTCAAGAGTCGGCCAGGCTCTTGTTATTACACCATCCACCGATAAACCGCCGATGACCATCACGACAGTAAACAAGTAAAAGATCAGAGGAACCGTCGTTCCAACCAAAACGACTTTTACCGCTTTATCAGGATTTTTCATAAATACCAAGAGGATTAACATGATCTCAATTCCTGCAAAAGTAAGAGCGGTTGTTTTTACCCCCTTTAAAACAGGCATAATCCCCTCTCCCAAGACCGGACGCAAATTATCCAACTCAAATATGCCGAAGCTCATCAAGGTAACCAGCAAGAAGATAATGCCCGTGATGGGTAAAATGATCTCATACAACCGGGCCATCGGATTGATACCGCCTATAATCAAGTAAAGACTCACCCACATAAAGGCCATCGTAATAGCCCAAACGGGAGTGCCCTCCAACAAAAACAGCTTGGCTACTTCCACCATCGCTCTGAGTTCATAGGCAGATATGGTAAAAAAGTAACAAATAGCAATAAAGCTAAGAACTCGACCAAGCCATCTTCCAACCAGGTCCTGGCTGAACTGAAAAAAGGTTTTTCCGGGATGCTGCTGAGCCAGCTTCACCATAATGACCCCTGCCAGCATCGCAAGCAGTCCACCTATAATAACGGATATCCATACATCCGGCGTTTTCACCACATCCACAGCGGCTCGGGGCAATGTGAATATCCCTGCTCCAAGCATATAGTTGATAAGAACAACAGCTGCCTGCGGAGTAGTAATCCGGTCTAAGGGGTTGCTATTCATCCTGATTCTACTCCCCTTTCATTCTATCCCTTTCTCAAGGGATCTTTCGTATGCATCATTTTCGGCCGGCGCTTCATCATCATAAGCGGCATCCGAAGCATAAAATCTTTCCAATCATTTAAACGATAAGGGACAGCCGGACTCGCATAGGGTACGCCAAAGCTCTTGAGCTTCACCAAATGACTGCACAGCAGGATGAAGAACAGAACGACTCCGTACAAGCCAAACACCGCGGAGGAGAACATGGCCGCAAATCGAAGAATGCGAAGCGCTAGCCCGGCGTTATATTGCGGAATGGCAAAGGAAGAGATAGCAGTAACCGCCACTACAATCACCAAGACTGGGCTGACAATACCTGCTTGAACAGCCGCTTCACCAATGATCAAACCGCCTACAATCCCCATCGCAGGACCGATCGGCTTCGGTAAGCGCACCCCGGCTTCCCTTAAAATCTCGATAGCTATTTCCATGATAAGAGCCTCAATAAGTGCAGGAAACGGCACACCTTCCCGCGTGTGAACAATAGAAATGACCAGCTTGGTCGGAATCAAACCCGGATGAAACGAGATAAAGGAAATATACAAGGCAGGAAGCAGCAGTGAAATAAGTGCCGCCCCAAAGCGCAGTAGACGGATGAGCGTACTAGGAATCCAGCGTTCATAATAATCTTCCGGTGATTGCAGCAGCATACTGAACGTAACCGGAACAATTAAGGCGAACGGAGTCCCATCCAGCAAGACAGCTACCCGCCCTTCCATCAATGCTGCGATGACGCGGTCGGGCCGCTCTGTGCTTTGTACTTGCGGAAAAGGGCTAAGGTAATTATCCTCAATGAGCTGCTCGACATAGCCGGATTCCGGTACATCGTCGATGTCGATTTTTCCAATCCTTTTCTTTACCTCTTCCACTAGCTCCGTGTTAGCTACATCATTAAGGTAAGCAACGACAAGCTCTTTTCTGGCACGCTTCCCCACCTGAAATTTGATCAACGTTAGACTCTCATTTTCCCCATGTCTGCGTAGAAGAGCTGTATTATCGCTCAAGGATTCCGTGAACCCAACCCGCGGACCTCTAATCAGCGCCTCAGAAACCGGCTCTTCAATACTGCGTGTTTTTCCTTTCGTTGTACTGAGAAGCAGCGCATTGGAATATCCTTCGATGAATAGTGCAGTTGAACCAGCCAACACCTTCGGGATCAAATCCGCTATCGTGCAGACTTCTACTATTTCACTAATGGACAGAATATTATTTATAACAAACTCTTTCGAAACGTTTCCATTTATCAAAAATTGTGATTGATTAAGGGAGTCCGGAAAGGAGGCCATCAACGATTTCAAAATATGCTTTTCGATGAGTTCTTTATCTGACAGTCCTTCAACAAAAATGAGGGCCGCCCTCGTGTCCGTCCTCCCTATGTTAAACTCCCTGAAGTGCACATCTGAGTTATGTCCGATGGCTTGCCTGACCAACTCCAGATCCAAAGTGAAACTGTCCGATTGCGATTTCCCGCTCATGCCTATCACTCTTTCTCTGACGTACGGATCCGATTAAACAAGCTTGAGATACCGTACGGAATAATAAAGGCTATAAAAGCCTGCATCCAAACCTCCCAATCCGGAAGAATGGAAATCACCTTTGCCCACATTCTAATCACCTGAATTCGGCCCTGTCATTTTGGTTCAATAGAAACTTCGCTGATACGAGCCATTCTTTCCTTATTTGCCCACTTCCAAACTCGGATTCTCTTACCTTTAAACTACTACCCTACCAGGTATGTCGGACACTCACCTGCCATAACAGTCGATTTTCTGTGGAACAACAAAAAACAGATCTACCCGCGTACGAGACAGATCCGTTCAATATTTTTTCTGAATGCAATATGTTCAACAGCCCTCTAAAGTATCAGTCCGGGAGCCAGCATTTTACGGGTACTGAACCAGCAAATCCTCCAACAGCTTCTCCAGCTCCCGTAAGTCCATACTCCGCATCAAATAACGATGCCCCCTATCCGGCGATGCCACCCACTCGCTTTCCCCATCAACTTTTACTTCCACACAACCGGCAGGACTCGCCTCCCAGTACCCGGTAAGCCCGCGAACCCCATACAGCACAGCGGTTAAATCCCAGCTGTTTCGGCTTCCCTCGCGTCCCAAATACCACTCATACGATTGACGCACCGGATTGTGCTCGGGAGTTTCCAGAAATAGCCGCTCTCCCGTCATGATTTCATGTCCGATTTCAAAGCCGCTGAACATGATCGGCGTCGGCCATTGCTCCGCCACAAACCTCGCAGATGGAGCATCCATCTTAAAATTCCATTCCATCCCCGAAGGAAACGCCCCTCCCATGACAACGAGCTCCGAAACCTTCCGGGCAACCAGCTCCCTTCCGCTCAACGGGCATAACGAGTCAGGCTGGGATTGCAAAAGATGGCGCAGGTTGCGCAAAGGACCAATCGCAACAATTACGACACTGCCATCCGGCTCCGCCGCCAGAAGCTCCCGAAGCAGCACGGCCGCATCCTCCGGCTCCTGTCCTTCCCCGTATTGATTGGGGTGCGATTCGCAAACAGGGCGGTTGTATTTATGATACTGCTCACCATCCAGAAAACCCTGATCCTTCAGCGTTCCAACACGAATATCAGATCGGCGGTAATATCGGTTGATCGCGTCTATGCATCCTGCACCCCAGGGGCTGGAGGTACAATGGGTGATTCCCAGAATCTCAGCCTCTCCGCGGCGTGCCAAAGCGTGCAGTATAGCGAGTGCTGCAGCATCATCGCAATCCGGGCCTATGTCAGTATCCAATATAATTTTCACCGGTTTGATCATGAATCGGCCTCCTTTATCTTGGTATTCTTTATCCTTTATTCTTTCATAGCCCCGCCAACCAGACCTTTAATAATATGTTTTTGCATGACAATAAAACACACCAGAATGGGCAGCAGCACCAGAACAGTTAACGAGATAATGATGGCCAATCCACACTAAATTGTCCTCTCGCCTAATAAATCTCCATTACCGCACCCTTATCGTTTAGAGCAAGCAATTATTTTCCCGTATGTAAGATGAACTAAAGAAACTTTAATCCGCCATCGTATAGTGATTTCACTCCTCTTGTGACCATCCCCCAATAAAATAACTAGAAAAGATCCATCTATTTTTAAAATTATTGATATAAAATTGAATATAGATGGATTTCCTCCCTCTAATTCTACATGTAACCCCAACTAGAGGGGAAGGTGGAATATTAACATGAGGTTTTCCATCTAAGCTATGAATCGAGGCTTATGGAGCACAATTAGCAGGAGGATTTCCCGTTATTAGTTGGTCACTAGACATCATGCTTCCATTTGGTTACCGTGTTATGAAATCCAAGCCTATCATTCTATAGTTCGTCTTGCGGCACACTTCATGTGTGATTTATATGATGTGCGGGGGGAGGGTTGGATCTGTGGGTAAGCAGGGCACATGACTTCAAAACCGGGCTTATCGCACACCAAGCCGAAGCCTTCCGGTAAAGAACCGGAGGCTTCGGCTTGTATATCATTCCCTAGCTATATTCCTCGCTACTATTCCCTAGCTATATTCCTTGTTACATTCCCTTACTCTATTTCTTGCTACCATTCATTTCCCCAAAAAGGAATTCAACATCCATACATGCTTCTCAAGGCTGGCATGAATGCCGAGCAGCAAATCGCCTGTCGTCTCATCCTCCAACGATGCCGCCAGCTTCATGCCGACTTTCAATTCATTAATCACCGTCTGGAAGTCGTTGACTATTACTTCAACCATCTGCTCTGCCGTTTCACTTCCTGCAGCATCACGGACCGACGCCACATCCAGGTATCCCTGCAGGGTGGCTACTGGCCTCCCGCCCAAGGCCAGCAAGCGCTCCGCCAGCACATCCACATGGAGGGCTGCTTCCGTATACAACTCCTCAAACTTAAGATGCAATGTAAAAAATTGATGGCCTTTCACATACCAATGGAAATTGTGCAATTTGATATGCAGGACCGACCAGTTGGCAATTTGCCGGTTAAGAGTAGTGTTTAATGCTTCGCTCATTATAAGCTCCTCCTCGTAAGTCATCGAACAGCTCCATTTATTCAGCTGCAAGGACCTAATAATTTATATTTAGACTTAATCTAAATATATAATACCACCTCCATCCATATTAATCATGAAGATTACATGAAGAAATGGTGGCTCAACCTCAAAATTGGCGCTTGGCTCTATCACGATCATCAGCCTGCACAAAATCATGCAAACATGCAGTTATTTTCTACTGAAATTACTATTGAGTGGAAAAGCTGCGAAAGTACAGCCATTTTCATGTAAAAGGGTCCGATTAAGCCAAGAATGCACAGAAAGATGCACATTTACATGAATTCACGAACACCGCGAATAAAACTTCCAAAAGGCTGTATAGATGCAGGTTTTTGGAGTAGGCAGTGGCTTCGAATAATATCTATATGCTGCCAATGCCGTTCGTGAAGTCTTGTCAAGCGATGAGCTGGATATGAAGCTGAAATCGGATGATTTCTCCAAGCGCTGATTTCGGTCTTGAGCCAAAATGGTGAAAGTTAGCAGCTGAATTTTCCTCGCTGAAATATATCAGATTACTCCAATTATCACTGATGATTTCCTTGAATTGTCATCGAATACTAACCACAAATTAAGGTTAGTTTAATAGATAATGTCTATTCTTCAATGGTAGCTTAATAAAAAGGGAGTGATCGTCGTGGAAATAGATAACCTGTTAAACGAGCTCTTTAGTGCACAAGAGGATTGGTCCGTAACGGCCAGTGAGCATACTTATGTTGTTGTCCCTAATGGATACGAAGAAAATGAAGATGAAGAGTAAAGAAGAAGAAGAGAGAGCCCTAGGCTCTCTCTTCTTCATTTTTCACATAAATGGAAAGGAACTGTTGCTACTACAACGTCCTTCTCCCTTAACAGTCTAGATCGGATACGATAAGCGGACTGATTATGAAGCAGACGCTGCCACCATTTTCTGGCCACAAATTGGGGAAGAAGAACCATAACCGTCTGCTTCTCTTTGACATGCGTATCAATCCGTTCAATAAATTCAACCAATGGCTTGACGATAGTTCGGTATCTGGAGCGGAAAACGACCAACCGAACCCCAGGATTCCATTGCTCCCATTTTTTCTCCATTTTCTCCTCATCTTCATCGGAAAAAGATATATAGAATGCCACTACGTTGGGTGACAGTGTCTTGGCATAGGAAATTGTGGACGCAACCACTCGATGAATCCCCGCAATCGGGATAATGATAATCGATTCTTTGTGGGGCAATGGCTCCTCCAAGTTGATTCGAAGCTGGTCCGCAACATCCTCGTAGTGATTGTATATTTTGGTAATAAACCATAAGAGGAGTGGGGTCAGGACAATAACAATCCAAGCGCCTTCCATGAATTTGGCCACACAAAAGATAATAAGAACTGCAAACGAAAGGATGGCACCCACTCCGTTAACAATCAACCGGCCCCGCCAGCCCTTTTGCTTTTCCTTCAGCCACTTACGCACTAAACCGCTCTGAGCCAGAGTAAAGGACAAGAAGACACCGATTGCATATAAAGGAATCAAAGCATCGGTTTTACCCCGAAAGGCAATAAGCAGAATGCTGGCCAAAACGCCCAAAGTGACGATCCCGAAGTGAAAAGACAAGCGATCTCCCCGGTTAGCAAACATTCGCGGGAAATTTTTATCCTGAGCCATAATCGATGCCAAAATCGGAAATCCGTTAAAACTGGTATTAGCCGCCAGCGTCAAAATCATCATTGTTGCAATCTGAGTTGCATAATACATGGTGCCTCGACCAAAGGCGCTCTCTGTAACCATGGATAGCACGGAGGTGTGTCCCTTTGAGTCCGGCGTGATGCCATAGGCCATCGTTAGAACCGTAACACCACCGAATATGATTGCGAGCAAAATGCCCAATGAAAGCAGCGTCCTTTTGGCATTCTCCTTGGACGGGGACTTAAAATGAGGCACTGCATCCGAAATGGCCTCAATCCCGGTAACGGCAGAACAGCCGGAAGAAAAGGCTTTTAACAAAACAAACAGCGTTAACCCCGATGGGATGGCGGGGGGAATCACATGAATTGGGGCTGTATGGCCAGCTCCGGTCAGCATATCAAACATTCCTTTCCCGATTAATACCAACACGCAGAGAATAAAGAAATAGGTCGGGAAAGCAAATATGGTCCCCGATTCCGAAGTTCCCCTCAGGTTTAACCAAACCATAAGCCAAACCAGGAACAAGGCAATCGGTACAATATAAGGAATCGCAACGGGAAAAGCGGATGTAATGGCCTGGACGCCCGCTGAGATAGAAACCGCTACCGTCAAGGTGTAATCAATCAATAATGAAACGCCTGTCAATCTTCCGAAGGACATACCCAAGTTTTCTTTGGAAACCATATACGCTCCGCCGCCTTGCGGATAGGCATCGATAACCTGTCTGTAGCTGATTACCAGAATCGTAATTAGCAGTATGATGGCAATGGCTATAGGCAGCGAAAAAGCAAAGGCCGCCACAGCTCCTACAGCTGCGAGAGCGATCAGGATTTGCTCTGTTCCGTAAGCTACAGACGATAAAGCGTCCGACGATAGAATCGGGAGAGCCTTCCAAACCGGCATCTTTTCATGCTCCAACTCATTGGATTTGAGTGGCCTGCCGAATATCACTCTTTTAAAAGAATCTGATGTCATCCTTGCGCCCCCGGCTAGAAATAATTGGTTTAAAAAAAACTTCATCTTTAATATGTCCGAAAAAAACAAAAAAACACAAGGCTCGAGTCTCGTGTTCCGCTCTCCTTCTCACTTTTCGCTTACGGGGTTAGCTGTCGGATTAGGGCTGTGAGAAGCTTGCCCTTCCCTTGCACATGCAATAGGATTCACCCCATTTTTACTGGGTCCCCCGTTTTTCTTAAAGAAAATTCAGCATATATCACAATACTGCTCTCATAATATTTTAGCCGATTGCTTTCTTTATTGATAAAAGTTGTATCTGCGAATACTCTCTCTTCCCCCTGCTACATTCACCTGTATAATTTAGGAAAAATCACTGTTGCTTTTTTCTAAAATGCGGGTATACTGATAAAAAGCTTTTTTTTCGAACACCAAAAATTCATAACCTTTCGATGATTGGGACAGTAATTATTGACAATAGTTCAAGCGAGCCGAGATAGTGAGAGCCGGTACGGAGTCATTAATGAAACGGACCCATGAGATGATCTTCTGAACGGTAAGTAGGAAGGTCCGGCTAAGACCGTTATCTTTGGAGTGGTTAAACCCCGGTTTAACAACAAGAGTGGTACCGCGAATGCTATAGCCTTCGTCTCTTATTAGAGATGAGGGCTTTTTTGCGTTAAAATGACCATCATTTAGGAGGGATATTATGTTAAGTCAGCTGTTAACTGTTCATGTTGAAGCAGCAGTAACCGGCCTGTTGGATGAGCTCGGCCTTCCCCAGGCTTCACCCATCAAAGTTATCATCGAACAACCGTCCCATATGGAGCATGGCGACTATTCTACCAACATAGCGATGCAGCTAGCGAAGATACTGCGTAAGCCGCCGATGCACATAGCTAAGCTCATACAAGTTAAACTGGAGCAAGACGGTTTCATTGAAAACAGGGTATACAAAATTGAGATAGTCCCACCCGGATTTATTAACCTGTTTATAAATTGGCGGCAGTGGGCACACCACCCTCTTGCCGCAGCAGAAGCTACCGCAGGACATAAGGTAGTCATTGAACATACATCTATTAATCCGAACAAATCAGCGCATATCGGGCATTTAAGAAACTCCTGTATTGGCGATACCATGGTCAGGCTGCTGCAAAGAGTCGGCTATCAGGTCGAGGTCCATAACTACATCGATGATCTGGGCAATCAGCTTGCGGATACGGTTGTCGGTATGCTCCATACGCCGTTGCAAAAGGAGCATGTGCGTTTCGGAGATTTCTGCTGGGATATTTACTCTGCAATTAATAAGGAATACCAAGTGAACTCGAAGCTAACGGAGCAGCGCTCGCATGTGCTTCACAACTTGGAGGAAGGCAATAACAATTTAGCATGGATCGGCATGCTGGTAGCGGAACGAATTGTCCGTGAGCATATTGAGGAAATGCAGCCATTCGGAATCGACTATGATTTGTTAGTGTGGGAAAGCAACATTGTTAGGGAAGGCTTCTGGTCCGCTGCGTTTGAGCTTTTGCAGCAAACCTCATTATTTTATCAAGAAACGGAAGGAAAATTGGCGGGCTGCTGGGTGTTGAAACAACCGTCTTCGACGGAGGGTAGTGAGGAGTCCGAACATAGCGCGGATAAAGTCCTAGTCCGTTCTAACGGCATTTTGACCTACACGGCCAAGGATATTGCTTACCACCTATGGAAATTCGGACTTCTGAAGAAGGACTTCTCCTATACAAAGTTTGCTGAAGGCCTGTGGACAACACATGCAGCAGGTTCTAGGGAAGCTTTCGGTAACGCGGATATCGTAATCAACGTAATTGACCACAGGCAAGAATACCCGCAGATGATGGTGAAGCAAGCATTGGAGGCGCTCGGCTTCTCCGAGCAAGCGGCCCAGCTGCGCCATGTCAGCTATGGGGTTGTTTCCCTAAGTCCAGGTTCGGCCGCTGAGCTAGGCATCGATACAACGGATAAGAAAGCATCCTACGCCATGTCCGGCAGACAAGGAATCGGCATCAAAATTTCGAATCTGCTTGATTTAATGGAAGGAGTTGTGGAAGACAAGCGTTCGGATAAAACCGGCATCTCCAGCAGAACCATTGCAGCAGCGGCGATCCGGTACTACTTGCTTCGTTTTAACCTGCACACCGAGGTTGTATTCGATCTGCAGCAGGCTACTGAAATTTCGGGTAATTCAGGCGTATATTTGATGTACTCGTATGCGCGGGCCGTCAGTCTTATCAACAAAGCGGGGCAAGAACTGCATATCGTACCGGCCGTGCCCGAGGATTTCCCTGAGATGGAGAAAGCAGAATATGCTCTGCTAAGACATATTGCCAATTGGCTGGATACATTAACTGCCGCCAGCCGCGAGCTGACGCCTAATTTGATATGCAGCTATGCCTTCGATTTGGCAACACTGTTTAATAACTTTTATGCGGTGTGCCCGATTCTTAAAGCGGATGATGAGAGGAAGAAATTTCGCGTGTGGTTGACCTCAATATTCAAAGAAACACTGGGCGATGCTCTGCACGTCCTTGGCTTACCCGCTCCAGACCGTATGTAGACGGCATTGAACCTAAGATGCCTGCCTTCTTAAGGACAATAAATTTACAATCCTAGTTCACTTGTGCCATAATGATATTCGCTCAACATGCTCTCAACAAAACAGGCTGTGGATAACCCTGACTGTGGATATGTTAGTAATATTTCCAAAGATGTACACAATAACGGATGGTGCTATGTTGATAGTGTGGATATCCATGTGGATAAATGATTCTGCCCCATCATGTAGCACCCTTCACTGAAGGAATCCTATCTATTACGTAGAATATTGTGGATGAGGTGAGTCTTAATGTCTGAATCCAGGGCTCTTCACTCCGATACAGAGCTATTCGCTGCAGCGCTGTTCCAGCTAGAAGTATCCGTCTGGGAGCGAACTGCTGATGATATCCCTGTTAGAGTAGAGGATGGCGCAATCATTGAGCGAATTACGCCAATCAGCGTTAAAATAAATGGGGTTTATTATGTGCGCAGCGAATGCGAATTTCGAGTGGGCAGGAGTGGGGTTAAATCGTAATTAGGCGAGGCGAGCTGACTAAGAATTGCACATATGGCTATCACGCCAAGCCTTTATTTTAATTTTATGGTGCGATAGATATAAAAAATAGTAGTAAAAACTATAATCCCCAGCAGAACGTATAGGAAGATCCCAGCATCATTTACCTTTTTCTCTGCTATATCTGTTAATTTCCATGATAGGAAACCGAACAGTGAAATTATTTCGACCTTCAACCAGCTTACTAGCAGTCGCGCGTTGGTATACTGTCTTTGCGCGTTCTCTTCAGTAATCTCACTAAGATAATTAAAAGAATGGGGATATCTACTTAGAATCGTGAGTCCAATATATACGACAATAGAAAGAATGGGCAGCAAGAATAAAGTTCCTTTACCACCCCAGCCATTCACTTCACCAGAGACATTAAAATGAATGGGTACTTGGGCCGGAAGCTTCGACCACTCTAAACATAAATAGATTATTGAAGTTAGGATTACAGCAATCGAAATAACCTCATGCAATACCTCTATGTTTGTTTTTGGAATTGAAAGTATAGGCCGACTCATTTATTCCACTCCTTTTTTAGACAAATCTACCCTTATTGAGACACAAGTATCCCCCAATCTCATAGCATTATAACATATAACCGAAGCTCTTAATCACCTATATTTTACATTTATTGCCACTTTGATTGAGTTGCTCATGAAAAAAAGGCCGCTCTACTTCAGCACAAACGTGCGAGCAGAACGGTCTCCATTGTCTAATCGGCAGTATGGGGGATGTCTTTCAAGAAATCCACCGTAAGTCGAATAGCTTCCTCCAATTGTTCCGTCGTTCCAGCAAAAGGATGCACAGCGCCGAACGTGTGCGTTCCCCCTGTAATCGTTACAGAACGATGCTGAGGAGCAGCTTGCCGCAGCGTTTGGAATCCAGCCTGAAGCCTCTCGGAATCCTTATTTCCCTGAAGCTGCAAAACAGGGATCCCCAAGGCTGACAGCCTTCCCGGAATATGATAGCGCGACGGATGCTCCGCCAAATCCTCATAAAAGTCACGACGGATCGGCATCTGCTGTTTGGTTCTCGCATTAGCTACATAAGCAATACCATGCTCGGCAATAGTAGCCTTGAAGGCTTCGTCGAATAAATCTGCATTCCCATTACCGTTCCAGGTAATAACTGCCTTAACCTCAGAATGCTCGCTCGCAAAGAGAATGCTATTCCCTCCTCCACGGCTGTGCCCAAGCAAATACACACGCTGTAAGTCCGCTCGCTCCGATTCCGGCAGCTGCTTAGCCAATAAAGCCTGAAGCAGCAGGCTCAAGTCGGCCTGTTCACGGGAATACGTGTTGAATGAGAATTTATCCAGCTCGTCGAAATCAGTCTCATTAACCCCGTTGCATGAGAAATTAAACGTTACAACATAGAAGCCTTGCAGTGCAAATTGTGAAGCCGCATAGGGGAAAAATCCCCAATCTTTAAACCCTTTAAAACCATGACTTATGATAAGTACCGGTTTCAGCGATAACAAATTATCGGCCTGCTCTTCTAGTACTCTAACTTCCCCCCGTATGTACAACTCCTCCCCCTTCTCGGTAGGCAGCTTTCCTGCATTCAGTTTAAAAGAATGTTCTTCAATAGCTCCGGTTGGCATAACATCACTCCTCACTATTTTTAGACGAAATGTAATTTTAATATTTAAATTGTTTTGACGATGACCCGAAGGTACAGTTTATATGCAAATAAGACACCGCGTATAACGTACGCAGTGTCTCCCTCCATTTATCCGTTAACCTTCGGCAGCTTTTGTATCATACCGGATGCAGTCACTGGTTTGCCGCTGCTTGCCTCTGACTTCTCCTTTTTAAATCCTGTCGCCAGCACGACTCCTCCCACAATCAGCAGAGAACCGACTATTTGAACCATAGTCACTGGTGTGCCAAGGAGCAGGAAGCCGACAACCATGGCCACAAAGGGCTGCAGGTTTAGAAAAACCGATGCTTTCCCCGCTCCAATTCGTTTTAGCTGAACATTCCAAATCAAGCCGCATAACCCCTGCATTAGAATGGCCGTTACAAATAGCAGCACCCAAGCCCAAGGATGTGAGCTCACGTGAGTTATAGGCTCCTTAATTAAAGCAACCGGTATAACCATACTCGAGCCAATTACTGTGGAATATACGGTAGCCGTCAATGGATCGATCCGTTCTGTCAGCTTGCGCATGATAATAATTGAGATTGCGAAGGAAACCATAGCCAATAAAATGTAGAGCATTCCTATTGAGGGCTTGATCCCCCCAGATTTACCAACCACAAAGAAAATACCGACCATCGCTATAAGCGATCCAATGACCATCTTTCTCGTAATGGTTTCCTTCAGAAACACCGCAGCCAGCACGGCAACGGTAATCGGTGCGAGTGATAGAACGAGCGACGCCGTGGTTGCATCGATGGTTTCCAACCCTGTAAAAAAAGAAGCTTGATTTATCAGCGTTCCCACAAAACCAAGCGGTACGAGCAGCAGGAAATCTCTGCGTGTCAATTGCCCCATCTTTTTAAAATACCATCCGTACCCAATCAAAAATAAGGAGGTTGCTGACAGCCGCATCGCTGAAAGCAGAATAGGCGGAAATTCATTAACCAATATAGAACCGAATACAAAATTGCTCCCCCAACAGCAAACACAAAAAAGCAGGAGTATATATGACCGTACCATGAACCGCCTCGTCTCCTTACATCCCCAACATATACTCATCTACAGATATTACTCCTCCGAGATGATTCTGTCGAACAAGAGAAAGGGCCTTAGAAAGCGGATACAGCACGAGGTTTATACGACACGCTTCATTATCTTACTATCCCGAAGTTTTACGCGGTTCTTCGCTGATATCCAGCTTTCTTCCGCAGCGGCCTACCTACATGTATTAGCTGCTTTAAATGCTCAAAGATCTGCTTTCGTTGCCCATACATGATAATTATAAATTTCGAGCTGCTTCTTCATCATAAGTATGCTTCCCTATAAAAAAGCTTCATCCTAAACTTAATTATCACTTTCCAATCTTTTCATAAAATCCTCAACTGCGCTGTAGCCCTGCTGTTTTAAATACCAGTTATTCGCAGCCGCTTCTACAAGTCCTGCCACATCTCTTCCGGGTTGAAGCTGGATTTCAATATGCGGGATGCGAACGTCTAAATAATCGGTAAACTTCGGCTCCAGCTCCAAATCATTATTCAGATCGTTCTCCTGCCATTTGGTCAGCTCGATATCTAGAACGATGCGGGTTTCATCTTGAAACGCTCTTCTTCCGTAAAGCCGGGACACATTAATAAGTCCAATACTGCGGAGAGCCAGAAACTCTTTGCTTTTACCGTTGTGCGAGCCAATAATCGTTTCGGGACTCGTTTTTTTCAGCACCACGATGTCGTCAGCTACAAGCCGATGCCCGCGGCGGATCAAAGTATGCGCAGTCTCGCTCTTTCCGACGCCCGATTTGCCGCGAAGAATAATTCCGATGCCGGACACGTTAACACATACGCCATGGATCGTTATCTCCGATGCCAACGCTTTAGCCAAGTAATTATCCATCAGGTCCGAAAACTTCGACGTCGGCTCGGAAGTCCTTAACAGAGGTATTCCCTCTTCTTCACAGTACTTTTTCAAATATTTAAGACCCTCTTGACTTCTTGTAACAACAAAGCAAGGAGGGTGATATTTCACAATATTGCCGATACTTAGATTTCGCTCTTCCTCACTATGCTTATGCAGATAAGTGATTTCTTTTCTCCCCAGAACTTGCACATGCGCCTGCGGAAAAAAGTCAAAATACCCGACAAACTCAAGACCCGGACGATGAGTCTTAGGCTTGGTTATCACCCGGTGCAGCTCCGACTTGCCGGCCAGCACTTCCAGTGAGAACCGATTCACTAAATCTTGAACGGTGACAGTCTTGATCATCATCGCCTTCTTCCCTTATAAATGTATTCTTAACTACATTAACATTCTACATGTCGAAGCATTTTCCCTTCTCAGTAATCAGTTCAGTCATTCGCGATTTCTCCATTTTAATGGTATAATTACCCACTATTGTTAATGATACCGCATTCATATCGACGGGTAAACCGTTAGTTGATTAGGGATTCGAGCTATCTATATCGACGGTATATTCTATACGAGGAGTGACACCTATGAATGACCAGCTTGAAATGTTAGCAACCGCTATTAAAGCCTACGGCCTTGATCCGAAAACACTTATCCTTGAAATGGAATTGCCGCAAAATTATCATGGAGACCGCCATTTTAAAATCAACATCGACGGAGGTTGCTTCTCTGCAAGATTTATCAGCGACAATCGTTATCAGCATGATGTATTTGTAAAACTAACGGAACCCGTACTTGCAGAACAAATGAGGTTTATTGATTTCTTGCATCAAAACAATATTCCTTTCATGCGCAGAAAAGCTACAGCATCCGGCAGCAATTACATTCAGCTTATTTGGAACGAAACGGAATATCGCTTCTTTTTGTTTGAATGGATGGATGGACGCCACATTACCCACTGCACCGAGACGGTAGCCTATCAATTCGGACAATTGGCCCGAAAACTTCATACTGTTTCTTCGACTTATCAATCCAAGCTTCCGAAGCAGTCACACCTTGAAGGCAGTAAGAAATACCTGCACATGCTTAAAGAAGCCGCTGCCACATCTAACCTATCCGAACAAAATGAGTCCATTCTTAGCAACTATTTGAACCAGGTAGAGGAACATATTCAAATCGCCTATACAACTAATTTGGAATTTGTTATGCAGTCCGATCTTAATCCGCTTAATATTTTATGGGATGAACAAGAAACTATAACGGGTATTATTGATTTTGAGCACATAGGCTACACGGATCGGATTGAAGGCTTAGCCTGGTTAATTAAATGGTACTCACGCACAGATGGACTCGGATCACATAATGTATCGCCCAAACTTGCACAATGCTTGTTGGAAGGATATGAAGCAGAGGATTTTCTTACATCAGAGAGTTGGGACCGCTTGCGGTCATTATTATGGTTAACAGGCTGCTTGAACTGGGGATTCACCGGAAAGGCTAGAACATTAATTACGAATCCGGAGGCGCACGCTCAACTCACAGATCACCTGAATATTTATCTGCAGCGCGGCGAAAAATTAATGGCTCTCGTTTCACAATAACTTCAAAACCTCTTGGAGCTGACTTAGGCTCGTTATCACGGTTATATCTGGAGCTAGCGAGCTTGCTTCTTCCCGGCGGTTTAACCAAATGCCCTTCATATTTATTTGTGCACATGGCAGAATATCCGTACCAAGATCATCACCGATATACACGCATTCATGCGGCTGTCGGCCCCCCTGGCTGCACATACCATTAGCTATTCCTTCCGAACTGGATATCCTGGAAGGATGTCCGGATTTATGCGCCTGACCATCTCAATAATCCACTCGTTCAAGCTGTCTGTATCTATGTTCGAATCGTATCTTATACGATCCATCTGTAATTCGCTTCCGTAACGGGCCGTTTGTTCTCCATCATACAAGTCCATGAAGTACAGGTAACCAGCCCTTAACTGCTGATCATAGGACTTAACAAGCTTCATTGCCTTCAGCCTTTTCACAATTTCAGCAATAATGTCCGCATCCTTAATAATGACCTGTTTGCCTCCTCCAAACGTGATACTGATCTGAATAATGTGATTCAAATCATGGTGTAAAATATCGGTTACTTCCACAGCTTGATCCGCTGACGGCGAGTCCCAGACGGCAAACTCCAGCACTCTTGCTTCCGGCTCATCATTAGATCTTACCTTTGTTCTTGACCCTGTGCTCCATCCATCAATCCTCTGTCCATCCTTCAAGTCCTCAAATTTAAGGGGCTGCCTGCCATTCTTTTGGTACAATTCAGCGTCATTCGCGAAAGAAACCCAATACACCCCCGCCATGCCCCCTTCGTTGTCCTTGAACTTTTCCTGGTTCACTACTAGAATTCGGCGTTCCTGCTTGCGAATCATACTAATAACGCCCTCAATATCCGGATGTTCAGAGATTGCAAAAGATTCAATGTGCAGAGGAAAAGAACGGTCAACAGCATCAAAAACGGCTTGTTGAAGCGTTAGTTTCTCTCCCTCGGTCAGTGATTCTCGGTGCTTGTTCAGCTTTCTTATCTGCATATGAACAGCTCCATCCTGTATGTAGCTATTCATAAGCTCTACGGATAAACGAAGGTACACCTCAGTCAGCTTAGGGATTTGCTCCTGAATGTTCAGAAGCTCCAAGGACGGCTGCGATACTTGCACTTCTTTTTTGGAATTAGTTGAAGAGGGTATATCTGACGGAAGCACAGCACCCCATCCCATTGTTAGTGCAATGACAATAACAAATAAACTGTTCAAACGAATCACCCGCCTCTTAAACTAAGATATATACACGAAATATTAGACATGGGGAACGCAAAAAAGTTTCCGAAAATTCCCAAATTGGACAGAAGACCCTGAATAAGTCATTGAATTTTTGAACATACCTGAGGTATACTACTTAAAAGAAAAATGACAACCTGCCTATGAAGAGCATCCAACTCGGAGGCGTTCTCGTCAAGGAGACTGTTAATCTCCCTAAGTTAACCGGACCCGCCCGTTATCGCGGAACCAAAGTGGATCAGACAACCTTGTTGTTTGGTCAAGTTGGGTGGCACCGCGAGCCGAAGCGCTCCTCGTCCCAAACGGATGAGGGCGCTTTTTGTCTTTTTTACTAAAAAGGAGCGTGGTGGCATGTTAGACATCAAATGGATTCGTGAACACAAGGAAGAGGTACAAAGGGCGGCAGAACAGAAGGGAATTTCGCTTTCCATCAAGGATTTGCTTGCATCCGATGATCGGAGACGCTCACAGCTGCAAGAAATTGAGCTGCTCCGGCAAGCCCGAAACCGACTAACCCGTGAAACAAATGAGCTCATTAAACACGGAAAACGCGACGATGCTGATACAAGCAAAGCGAAAGTAAGAGAAGTCAACAGGAAGCTGACTGTGCTGGAGGATGGGCTATCCGAATTAGAGGCTGAGCTCCACAAATTATTACTTCTGGTCCCCAATATTACTTCATCCGATACCCCTGACGGGCGCTCTGATGAGGATAATGTGGAAATACGTCGGGTAGGGGAGCCTGCTGCTTTTGGCTTCGAAGCCTTAGATCATATTGCGCTTGGGGAGCTTCATCAGATCATCGACCTCCCGCGTGGGGTGAAAACAGCCGGTTCACGCAACTACTATCTTAAAGGGGCAGGCGTACAGCTTCATCGCGCCGTACAGCAGCTTGCTGTCGATTTGCTTATAAATAAAGGCTTCACTCTGCTCGAGGTTCCTCTATTAGTCCGTACAGCCGCGATGATGAATACTGGTTTTTTCCCGGCAGGTGAAGAACAAACTTACCGCATTTCTGACGAAGACAAGTGGCTTGTGGGTACATCGGAGGTGCCTATTGTTTCCTATTATAGCAATGAAATTGTAGATGTATCACAGCCACTCAAGCTTGCAGCCGTTTCCCAGTGCTTCCGCAACGAAGTCGGCTCTGCTGGAAGGGATGTACATGGCCTGTATCGGGTACATCAATTCGCTAAAGTAGAACAGGTTATATTATGCCGGGCTAGCCTGGAGGAGTCGGAGCGGATGCTTCAGGAGCTGACGCAAAATGCGGAGGAGCTCTTGCAGCTGCTGGAGCTGCCATACCGTGTGATGGCCGTCTGCACCGGCGACATGTCCCAAAAGACTTACAAGCAGTATGACCTCGAAAGCTGGATGCCCAGCCGCCAAGCGTATGGCGAGACTCATTCGTCGTCCAATATCCTTGACTTTCAGGCGCGCCGCTCCAACATTCGGTACCGCGACGATCAAGGCAGCCTGAACTATTGCTATACGCTCAATAATACAGCCGTTGCTTCACCTCGCATATTGATTCCTTTGCTTGAGAACCATCAAGAGGAAGACGGAGCTATACGCATCCCTCTTGCTCTGCGGCCCTACATGAATGGCATGGATCGGTTAGTCCCGCGTATTTAATAAATAGAGGAACCTACAAAGCATGTAGGTTCCTCTTTTCTCTGGATTCATTTAATAAATGAATAGATTAGCAGGAAAACATCCAGTTAATGGTAGGTCATAATTCCAGCTAAAGCGTTCGCCACTGACCTTTCATCTCAGCCACCACAGCCATTACGCCTTGCTATTCATGATATTTCTAGCTATCCATACTCCAGCAGCGCCTGCTTGTGCCAGACCTCTCGTGATTCCCGCACCATCGCCTCCGCAATATAAGCCCCTGATCTCAGTTCAACAATCAAGTGGATGTAGGGGTGCGTGTTGAGACAGGCCGGAAGGATTGCTGCAGAACGTTCGGACCTGAGTGCCGACTGACGTATTGAAAATAAATTTACCCTCATACAGATGCTCATTAATCTCTCTCATGACGACATCTGAAAAATATCCCCGTATTTCTGAACGATAATACCGCCGCTAGACAGAGCCACGCCGACCCTTCCGTTTAACTATCGAATTTTAAAGGTATTGTAAATGGGTTGATTGCCGCTTTCATGAACTGGTAGCATAGTAGGGAGCGACATCTGGACTTTAGCTGCCGAGGGAGGAATCACAGTGAGTCGCATGAAACTAAAGCGCAAGTCGCTCCTCTTACGAATCTTTCTGAGCTTTCTAGTGATCATAGGATTGCTCTCTACCTTTAATGTGATGCTGTTTTCATTTTTCCAGCAAAACCTCCGTGAGGAAATTATCCGGTCCAACCAACTCCTGCTGGATAAAGGAGCCGAGCGCTACAATGCTCATTTCGAGCGGCTTAAAGCAGTACTATTCCAAACCTATTATGATCAATCCATTATCAAATTCAATAAACAGCTTGTACCTTCCAATCGGGAGTCTATTAATTATTTATTTGTCGTTGATATTGTCCGAAAGCTGAAGGAAACCGCAAATAACCCGTTTTTTTACATGGAAAATTTGTTGGTACTATACCGTTCCGATCTGTTTATGGTCGACAAAGAGGGCAGCAGCAGCAAGATGGGATTGGATGGCGTCGTTTATTTTAATCCGCCATATACAGCATCTTATTGGGATGCCCAATTCGAATCAGTCAACAATTACCGGCTCCACCCGGTACAAAACTACCCCAAAGAACATGCTGTACTGGATATGAAAAGGATCATTCCGTTTTCATTGAAGCTCCAGGGAAGCAATTATGAGCTAATTGCTATGCTGGATGCGGATAAGATGGATCAAGCTTTTCTGGGGAACGTCCCTTTTTTGATCCAAACCGATCAGGGAGAAACGTTGTACAACTCGCTTTCCGCCAGTTCTATCGGGGAATTTCCTGCCTTTACCCAAGGGGAATCATGGAAGCTTTATCAAAACCAATACTTCTTTCAGCATGTAGATCCGCAGAACGGGCTTCGTTACACAATGGCTGTTCCTTACTCGAATATTGCGAATCAAATATCCAAGCTTCAGGTGACACAAACCGTTATACTGCTATTATCGATAGCCGTTGCGCTTGCTGTTTCCTACGGGCTCAGCAGACGCTTGCACTCCCCGGTTAAGCGCATCATCGCTTCGCTGAAGCTGCCTTATGAACATCATCCTCGAATGGAAACAGCCATTGAAGAATTTGATACGATTAGCAATCACATTGGCAAGCTGATCGAGGAACGGTCACAGGTTCATTACGAGCTGAGGAACAGCAAGTCATTGCTAACCAATTACAGCTATATCGCAAGATTAAAATCTTTGCATACCGGTATTTCCGAATGGCAGGATTTTCTTCAGTCCGAGGGTCCTTTTTTCCTTATCCTGTATCAATTGAATAATAGGAGCTTAGTCGCTATTGACGACGGGATTAAACGCTGGATTAGGGAATACGCAGAAATTGTGCTGTCCGAGCACGGGCACCGTGCCTATACCTTTCAAATCGAGAATAATCAAATCATCTCTGTTGTTTTCCGGCAGGATGGTCCTGAAGCGGTAAAAGATGCGCTGGAGCAGTTAAAGCACACATTGGACAGAGACCGGCAAACCTGTCTGGTTCACCTGGTGGTAAGCCCGCTGTTTGACCACTCCTCCAAGCTCCATCAAGCTTACGAGCAGGTGTCCGCAATGCTGCTCCAAGCTTGTCTGTTGGACGAGACGCAGATCATCACGAAGCACGACGACAGCGTCTCTTCCATGTTTGCCTTTCCTGCGGACCAAGAGCAAAATTTGTTGGCCCATATTGTAGCCGGAAACGATAAAGGCAGCCTGCACGCTATTCAAAGCATGCTCGATTGCATGGAAAAGAAGCAAGCAACGCTCGCTCAGTTCCGGCAGCTTGCATTCAGTTTCGGTTCACGTATGGTGAAAGCTATGGAGCATAGCGGAGTGGAAGCCTCCTTTCTAATGGAAGCCGAAATAGCCCTGAAGCGGTTTACTATTTGCTATACGGCTCAACAATTTAGAAGCTGCTGCGAGGATTTCATCCGTTTCTGTGTAGCCCAAATCCGCGCTAAGAAGGAAATCAAGGACGATGTGATTGGGTTCGTCTTGAAAACTATGGAAACCCGTTATTCCGAGGAGCTGTCATTGGATCAAATCGCTGATCAGCTCCATCTGTCGAGCGCCTACTTGTCCGTTTATATCAAGGAGAAAACCGGAGCGAATTATATTGAGCATATGAACCGGATACGCATCCGGAAGGCGAGAGAGCTGCTTACCGACTCAGAGCTCAGTGTTCGGATGATCGGTCAGCAGATCGGCTACCGGAACGTTACATCGTTCATTCGAATGTTTAAGAAGCTGACAGGGGAAACTCCAGGGGAGTTTCGGCGGTATCAGGCTTTTTCTTGCTCGAATAATTGATTTCGTCGAAACTCTCCCGGCGGCATGCCAGTCATTTTCTTGAACATCCGGATAAAGGAGGTCACGTTGCGGTAGCCGATCAGGGAGCTGATATCCTGCACACTCAGCTCGTTCAAGGCTAACAGCTCCTTCGCCTTGCGGATTCGGACGGCGTTAATATGCTCGCTGAAGTTGACTCCTGTCTTTTCTTTAATGTAAACGGACAAGTAGGCCACGGACATATTCAATTTATCAGCAAGCAAATCGAGCGATAAATCATCTGCGAACCGGTTCTCCACGTAGTCCATGACAAATGAGATTACGGAGTCCTGTCCGTCCTTTCTGGACTGGATGATTGCTGCACTGGTATGAAACAGCTGGTTATAAAATTGTTTGAACTGGCTGAGCGTGCAGCATTCCTGCATAAGCTCCGAGTGCAGCTGTTGCATGGAACCGTCCGCGTCAGCTCCGTAAGGCTCCAAAATTTTGACAACCCTCGCAATAATCCCTACTGCCAGCTGTCGCAATTGTTGAATACCTGCCTCTTTTTTATCAAATTGATCCAGCATACGCTCCATGAATGAAATGCAGAAGAGATGGTTGCCTGCTTGCAGATTCGCATACAATTCCTGCTCTTGCTGTACGGTAAGCACGACCTGGGCTGGCACATTCCGGAGCTCCCAAATGATTTGGTTTTCATCCGCCGGTCTGGCCCGTTGAGCCATTTTCAGGACCTCACGGTATGCAGTGTTAAAGCTAGCCGAATGTTCATACACAGGACTAATGGCAATAGTCACCAGGAAGAGAGCTTTATCTCGGTCCAATATCGTTTTCAGCTTCATCAACGCGCTGTCTAATTCCTCCTGCGCATCGTTGTCTCGAATCAGTGACAGTATTTGGTTGTTCTCGATTTGAAACGTTTGCGAGGAAGGCATGCATTCAGACATGACCAGATTGATGTATTCCTGAATGTAATACGCCATCCGGTCCGTTTCCATCCCCCTGTCCGCCACCTGCTTCGTTTTGAAATGGAGCTGAAACAGCACAATGAAGAACGGATCGTCCAATTCCGCAATATCCTTCCACTCGTTAATGCTAGATGTGATTGCCTTCAACTTATTGATATAGGCAAAGCTGGTCAGAAGCGACCGCTTGTCGAGCAAATCCTGATGAATGACCTCCTTCTCCTGCATCAAGTCGCGGATGTTTTGGTGAATCAGGTCGAATTCATGGATAGCGCTTTCAAGTTTGGCCGGATCCCGACGCAAAATAGAGGTAACCATTTGTTTGATCGGCCGATTGATTTTTCTGCTCAAGTATAACGAGGCCAGTATGCCAATCACAATAGATACCGCAAAGATCAGGAGCAGCGTCCAATTGGCGTTCCGTACCTTGGAAGCTATATTCGAATACGGTACAGCCGTCACATACGTGAGCGCGGCATCAGCATCCTTTTCAAAGAAAAAGTAATAATCGCCGGACAAGCTGTAGCCTATGTCTTTATCGAAAGCGACGATGTCACTTGCTGACAAATCTCCTGAACGGTACAGCAGCGTCCCGTCTTCGTGCAGGATCATAAATTGCCTGTTGTCCGATGTGCCGTAGAACGCTTCCTTCAACAAATTGGCGTCCAATAACGCAATCACCTGATAATTGGCCCCGGTCATCCGGAAGGAGTACGGGATAAGCTGAACATCCTTTGAATTATTCAGAGTAGATACTTTAAATCGGTTTTCCGAATGCAGCACATAATTGTCAGATCGGTGAAACTGCTCCTTCCAGAAGGCCAGCGGGTAGCTATCACTCGCGTAAAAATGGGTAAATAGCATCTCTGCTTCAACCGTTCCTTCTTTTTCAATAATAAGCGAGCGGGAATCGAAATAGATTAGCAGATTATTGAGGTAAAACATCGGATTGTACGCCTGTGAACGAAGATCCTTTAGAACATCGGATGCTTTATAAAACTCGATCTGGTTTTCGTCCTTCTTCAGCATCTGACGATTGAAGTAAACCACCTTTTCATTTGTATAGATATCAAACATCAGGGTTCGAATCCGTTCAAAATGGGTCTGATACCGTTCGGCTGTGTTCTTTAGCATTAAGCGGTTGTATTGGATGATTTCGTGCTGCACGAATTTGTTGAACAAATGAACGGACAGTAGATTAAATACGGAAAACAGCAAAATAATGGCAAGAAAGCTGAAAAATATTTTAAAGACTAATGTATGTCGGTTTAAGGCAGCCCATTTCAAGCGCAACATGCTCCTTTGGAAGGTTTAGCTTCATTATTTAGGTTTTCTCATTGTACCTTAAAGTACTTCCGGGGGACACTAAACCTTTTTTTAGAAAGTTATCTTTTTTTTAGCATGACAATGAGTTGGAAGGGAACATAAAAAGTGTAAATTTCATTTGCCGCCGTCCTCTGCTACGATCCGAAAAGAACAGAACGAAAGCAGGTGGGGAATTGTCGAAGCAGCAATCTTCAATGTCGGCAATTGCAGGAGTGAAGGCTGAAGTTATACCGAAGCGTCCTGCAGTGTTGAAACAAATCAGGAAAAATTGGGACTTATATGTACTCATTTTGCCGGTAATAGCGTTCTTTATTATTTTCGAGTACGTTCCCATGTACGGCGTGCAAATCGCTTTCAAAAATTTCATCGCTACAAAAGGCATCTGGGACAGCCCTTGGGTAGGGTTCAATCACTTTGAGCGTTTTTTCAAAAGCTTCTACTTTTGGCGGCTGCTCAAAAATACTCTTGGTATTGGGCTGTATCAGCTGCTTGTCGGATTTCCCGTGCCGATCATTCTCGCTCTTCTTATTAATGAGGTGCGCTCCAAAAAGTTCAGCCGGTTTATACAAACGATCACGTACGCGCCGCATTTCCTATCAACCGTCGTAATGGTGGGGATCATCTTCATTTTCCTGTCTCCGCAAACGGGGCTGTTGAATAACGTTATCGTTTGGCTTGGAGGAGAACCCGTTTCATTTATGACCGAGCCGGCATGGTTCAAAAGCATTTACGTCCTATCGGGCGTATGGCAGCAGATGGGCTGGAGCTCGATTATTTATCTCGCAGCCTTGACAGGAATTGATCCGCAGCTTCACGAAGCCGCGAGAGTGGATGGAGCGAGCCGCTGGCAGCGCGTTTGGCATATCAATTTGCCAGGCATAATGCCGACAATCACCATCCTGCTCATCCTAAATATGGGCTCCTTGCTTAGTGTGGGCTTCGAGAAGGTGTTCCTGATGCAGAATTCGCTGAATATGGCCGCTTCTGACATCATCTCAACCCACGTCTACCATAAAGGCATTATTGACGGACAGTATAGTTATTCCGCTGCCGTCGGACTGTTCAATTCTGTCGTTAACTTCATCCTGCTGGTGCTTGTGAATCGCATAGCCCGCAAAGTCAACGGCACCAGTTTATGGTGATATTTACGAGGCAAGCTTTCCTTAACGAAATTCCTTAGGAGATGAAAAAATGAATTTGCAAAGCACAAGTGAAAAGATATTTGACGCACTCGTTCACACGGTGTTAGCTCTTGTGTGCGTCATCGTATTGTACCCGCTGCTCTTTATCCTGGTCGCCTCCTTTAGCAGCCCGGAAGCAGTCATGCGCGGAGAAGTATGGCTTTGGCCGAAAGACATCACTTGGGTCGGCTACCTGAGAATATTTCAGAACAATGAGATTTTGAGCGGGTATCTGAACACGATTATGTATACGGTAGTAGGTACAGCCATCAATTTGGTTATGTCCGTTGCAGCGGCATATCCGCTTTCACGCAAAGACTTCTACGGACGCAATGTGATAGCAGCGATGATGGTATTTACGATGTTTTTCAGTGGCGGGATGATCCCGACCTACTTGCTGGTGAAAAATTTAGGGATGTTAAACTCAATGTGGGCGCTCATTATTCCGGGAGCTGTGTCGGTTTACAACATATTGATCATGCGTACTTTTTTCCAAAACGGCATTCCGTATGAAATGCAGGAAGCCGCATCGATTGACGGTTGCTCCAATATGAGTACGCTTATGCGGATCGTCCTTCCTCTATCGATGCCTATTATTGCCGTCATGATTTTGTTCTACAGCGTCGGTCATTGGAACGCTTATTTCAGCGCCCTCATTTATTTAACGGACCGTGATAAATATCCGCTGCAGCTGTTTTTACGCGAAATACTAATTCAAGGACAGATGCAGGAAATGCTTGGCGTCGGGGACGACACCCAGGCCAAAATCGTCATGGAGGGCGAGGCGATTAAGTACGCCGTCGTTATAGTAGCCAATTTGCCGATTTTGATGCTGTATCCTTTTTTGCAAAAATATTTCACCAAAGGCGTCATGATTGGAGCAGTCAAAGGGTGACTGGACTTAGCTAACCAAGGGGTGACACCCTTCTAGCCAATAGATACAATGGAACTACACTAAGGGAGGATATTCATCTATGAAAAGTAAACGTTTAGCATCCGCGACATTAGTCGTCGCGATGGCCGGAAGCCTTTTGGCGGCTTGCAGCAGTAATTCTGCAAATGATCCAAAAAGCTCTGAAGGTAAAAAGGAAGAAGTCTCCAACTTGAATAGGTCGGGCATGCCTATCGTCAAAGAGCCCGTTACGCTTACTTTCTTCACAGGGAAAGCGGCAACCAACGGCAACAATTTTGAGGAAACGACAGTATGGAAGGAATATGCGAAGCAATCGAATGTCAATGTTAAATTTCAACTGGTACCATTCGACAATTTGACAGAAAAGCGTAATCTTGCTTTAGCGGGGGGCGATTATCCCGACGCGTTCTATTCCGCCCGTGTGCCTGCTTCCGATTTGATGAAATACGGTGCGCAAGGAACCTTCGTCAAGCTGAACGATTACATCGATAAGTACGCCCCTAACTTTAAGAAGCTGATGGACAAATATCCTGACTTGAAAAAAGGACTGATGATGCCGGATGGCAACATCTACTCGTTTCCGTCCTTCTATAGCCCTGACTTCTTGCCAATGCTGATCGGATCTCCGTTGTGGGTCAAGCAAGAATGGCTGAATAAGCTTAATATGAAGGAGCCGGTAACGACCGAGGAGTTCTACCAATATTTGAAGGCGGTCAAGGCAAACGACTTGAATGGAAACGGTCAGGCGGATGAAATTCCTTATGCCGGCGAGGGCATCAATCCATTGATCGAACAAATCAGGGGCGCATGGGGCTTCGGCAACCGTGGCTTGGGACATAAATTCGTCGATGTTGATCCGAAAACGAACGAGCTTCGTTTCTTCCGAACTGATGCCAAATATAAAGAAGTTATCGAATACGTGCGCAAGCTTTATACAGAAGGCCTGATTGATAAAGAAATTTTCACGGTTAAAACGAGTGCTTTGTATGCCAAAGGGCAGAAGGGTGTTTTTGGCTCCACCATTAACCCGAATCCAATGACCCAAATGAATCAGCCGGGCTACATTGGTCTGGGTGCTCTGAAAGGGCCTACCGGTGAACAGCTCTTTACGCAAGTAAAAGTGCCTGTTGTATGGCCCGGAGCGTTTGTCATTACTAATAAAAATAAAAATATTGAAGCGACTATCCGCTGGATTGACCATTTCTACGGTGACGAAGGAGCTACATTCTATTTCATGGGTCTCGAAGGTCAAACGTACCGCAAGGCAGCAGACGGTAAGCTCGAATTCGTGGATGATATTATGAAGAACCCGAACGGCTTGACCATGGATCAGGCATTAGCTAAACATATTACTTGGTTGGGCGGCAGCTATCCCGGCTATGTGCAGGAGAAATATTTCAAAGGATCGGAATCGCTACCTGAGTCTATGGCAGTCGGCAAAAAAGCGGAGCCGTTCAAACTGAAGGAGCTTTGGAACAACTTCAACTTTACGGAAGAAGAAACCGAGTTCAGATCTACAGTCGGCACAGATATCCATACTTATATCGGCGAGATGGAAGCTAAATTCATTACAGGCGCCCAACCTATGTCCGATTGGGACAAATACACGGCAGATGTAAAGAAATTGGGCGTAGATGAGTACATGAAAGGTTATAAGAAAGCCTACGAACGTTATAAAAACAGCAAATAAGCTGGGTTATGCAACGAATTTACAGGAGGATGCAGGCAAGTTCTGCCCTCCTGTCTTAATATCAAAATTTATTAGTTTTCAGCTAAGCTGAATAATTCTGATATTGCAAGAAAAGCATCCAATAAGGCACGAATGTATCTTCGTCGAAAGGGCTTCGATAAGAAGCTTTCTTATTATTTATGCACAGAAAGGGGGATGACGACAGGATGTACATCAAACATTGGGCCGCCGTCGCTGCAAAAGGATGGCGCATCACCGCTGCCCTTTCTCTGCTGCTCATGCTCGCAGCATGTTCGGAAAAGCCGTTGCAAACGAAGCCTGCCGTAGGAGGGCCTGACCCGGTACCACCGAAAGCGGCAGTCGTACAGACGGAGCAGCTGTTTGACAAGCAGGCGTACAAGGGCCAGCTGACCATTCGCTACTTTCACTTGGCAGGGAAGGACTTGACCGGAGACAGCTTCCTCATTACAACGCCTGACGGTAAAACGATGCTGGTTGATGCAGGCTTGCCGGAGGTCGGGCAGCAGGTGGTAGACTATTTGAATAAGCTCGGGATCGATACTTTGGACATTGCATTAAACACGCATCCGCATATCGACCATATCGGCGGCTTTGCCACCGTTGCTAAGGAAAAGCAAATAAATACATTTTACATGGTTAACTTGCCGTACACAAAATCATCCGCTTATAACAATGCCATTGCTCCGCTTGATGCGAAGCAGGTACCAAAGAAAACGCTAGAGGAAGGCGACGTGTTTCAACTAGGTAATGATGTCCGGTTTGAAGTGCTCAGTCCGCCTAAGGGGGAACTGCCCGATTCCGTGAAAACATTCTCAGCCCAAGAAATCAACGATTATTCGATGGTGCTCCGAATGACCTACGGCGACCGTACGTTTCTGTTTACGGCCGACATTTACAAGCATCGTGAAACCGAGCTGACTTCCTCTAAATGGAAGGAAAAGCTGAAATCCGATATGATGGACATTCCCCATCACGGCAGCGAAACGACATCCTCGTCGGAAGCGTTTCTGCAAGCCGTGTCACCGCAGATCGTCATCATGAGCCAAAACAATTTTCAAAGCCCGAACTTGAAGGAACGGCTTGAGAAAAAAGGAGTAAAGGTTTATTCAACAGGACTGCATGGTAACATTTTACTTCATTCGGACGGAAAAACTATTGAGGTGGATACGGAAAAACGGCAAAAACCCGCTCAATGAGCGGGTTTTTTACAACCGCAGGAATACTTCCTGTGCTAAATCCTCAGCCGCTGCCTCGACTCGAACTAAAGCAATCAGCTTGCGTCGAACCGTGGGATAATGGGTGTAAAATATTGGTTGAAATAATTCGCGATTTTTGTATCATTTCCTGAAAGACTTCTCTTTTAATGAGCTGCTACATAATCTAGGGGTAAATATTCACTAAGCTGGGATGTGTATACCATGATTACTAACGGACCTCTTTCGCACCAACGTGAAAAACCTAATTTTCTTGTAATTTTGGTAGATGAAGAGCGATACCCTCCTATGTATGAAAACAAGGAAATCAAAGAATGGCGCCGACAAAATCTCGTGACGCAGGAGCTTTTGAGATCCTCGAGCATCGAATTCCACAGGCATTATATTGGCAGTGCCGCCTGCTGTCCAAGTCGAGCCACGATGTTCACGGGCCATTACCCATCGCTCCATGGCGTCAGCCAGACGAATGGAATCGCCAAGGGAGCCTTCGACTCCGATATGTTCTGGCTAGGCAGAAGTACGGTGCCTACAATGGGGAATTATTTTCGCGAAGCCGGGTACCAAACGTACTATATAGGGAAATGGCATATATCGTATGAGGACATTATTATTCCCGGTACGCATCAAAGCGTCCTTAGCTATCATCCCCAAACCGGTGTACCTGACAGAAAACAAGAAGATCTGTACCTGAACGCCGATCCGCTGGACAGCTTCGGGTTTTCCAGCTGGATTGGTCCAGAGCCCCATGGAAAAAATCCGCGAAACTCCGCTTCTTCCGCTGCTTTCGGGGTAAGCGGCAGAGATGTCGTCTACGCCTCAGAAGCGGTTGGACTCATCGAAGCCCTCGATCAGGAGAAAGCCATCAACAACGATGCGAAGCCGTGGCTCGTTGTAGACGTGAACCCGCATGATATTGTTTTATATGGGGCGCTCACCGCGCATCTTCCTATGTTTAATTTTGATGTGGAGCCTATGCTTCAGGTCGCTCCCCCACCTACAATAAATGAACCCTTAGATACCAAGCCCCGTTGTCAAGCAAGCTATCAGCACATATATCCCAGAGCATTGCAGCCCATCATCGACCAGCAGCATTACCGCAAGCTTTACTATCAGCTGCAAAAAAATGCCGACCAGCAAATGCTTAAGGTTTTCGAAGCCCTTACCCGCTCTTCCTTCTATGATAATACAATTGTTATTTTCACATCGGATCATGGGGATCTGCTCGGCGCTCATGGCCATCTTCACCAAAAATGGTACTGCGCTTACGAGGAAATGCTGCATGTTCCTTTTCTCATTCATAATAAGAAGCTTTTCCCGGAACGAAATCATTTTAACACACTTACAAGCCACGTCGATTTGCTACCCACCATGCTAGGACTCGCCAATGCCGATGTAGCAGACATTCAAAGCCGCTTACAAAGTAAATTCAGTGAAGTTTATCCCTTGGTTGGACGCGACCTTTCCCCTTACCTCTTAGGGCCGAACAAATACGATCCCGTTGAAGAACCGATTTATTTTATGATTGACGATGATGTTACGCGAGGCCAGCACCAGATCAATCCTTTGGGAGAGCCCTACCCCTCCGTTGTACAGCCAAATCACATTGAAACCGTTATCTCCAGCATACAAGGGAATACCACGAAAGAACTGTGGAAGTACTCCCGTTATTTTGATAACGATCAATTCTGGACCCATCCGGGAAAAAAAGATGTCACCGTCCAAACAATGGGGGTGCCTCCGGCAGGAATACAATCCTCACTATATGCTGCGAATTGCGTCACATCCGTTAAAACCCAGCCTGTCCCCGATGAATATGAGCTGTATAATTTGACCGATGATCCACTCGAAACCCGCAACCTCGCACATCCCGCTTATGCCTCGGAGCAATCGGGAATTATTCAAGAGCAGATGGCTTCATTACTCAAGGAACAGCGGCGGCTAAAAAGATTGGTTAGTCCGAATACAACGACATCCCAGCGCTGAATATCACAGTCTCTTACGACGAAAGCACCGATAAGAGTAGGTAAATTGCCTTTCTTATCGGTGCTTCCGTTGTAAGCTGCCTCCTCTTGCTTGCCGCTATTATTGGAATATGTCAAATCCTCCCCTGAAAACACAATGGAATAGCTAGGTTCTAGGTTCAGCCTGTTATCGTTACCATTGCGCCGCGGCTAAGTAAATCCTTAAATCACCACCGCGTGATGCTGTGGATTGGATGCTTCTTAGCCAAAAACGCTCCATCTCCTGAGGAGACGAAGCGTTTCTGGAACAAACATTACATTTATTCCATCCCTTTTCCTTTTCCGTTGTCTTGGCTCTGTCCATTGTCTTTGCCTTGCTCTGGGCTTTGT
>NZ_WHOD01000019.1 GCF_013141765.1 Paenibacillus foliorum | reverse complement strand
GGGAATCTTTTAACATGTGACTACATCTGTATCGGGGCGGGGAAAGATTTATTATAATTACACTCTCTAATGACTGACTACTTGAAATCGTGTAAGATGATGTTTTGTCTACTATAAATTCCTTTAGAGAGAAGGTTTGGAAATATTGATGGACTATGGTGCAGATTTATTTAAAGGTACTGCCTGGTATTACTCTAGATACAGACCTCTTTATCCTTCGTCACTATTGCGATTCTTAGTTAACAAGTTTTCACTTAACGGTGATGGTCGGTTGCTTGATCTAGGATGTGGAACAGGTCAATTAACTCTAAGACTTAATGATTGGTTCCAAGAAATAATAGGTATTGATACTGAAACAGAGATGCTAGATGAAGCAGTCCATTTGTCCAATGTAAATAGAGTTGATAACGCTATCTGGTTACAAGGAAGGGCAGAAGAGCGTTCGAGTGACTGGGGGTCTTTTCAACTCATGATAATAGCAAAAGCGTTTCATTGGATGGATAGAGAATCGATTTTAGAAATTCTATATAACAGTTCTGATGATAATGGTGGTATTGCTATCATTGATTATGATATTGATAAGTACGAACCATTACATTGGAAACATAAGGTAAATGAAATAGTAAAAGTTTGGTTAGGTGATGAAAGAAGAGCTGGCAATAGTACTTACACGCCTCCCAAAGAGAGATTCGAGGACACAGTTACGAAATCTAGATTTAGGGATGTGGAAAGACACGGTTTACCAAGTTTTTCATACCATTGGACAGTAGACTCTATTATCGGAAATTTATATTCCACTTCATTTGCTTCCAAACGTCTTTTTGGTGAGAATCTGGAGAAATTTGAAAATGATTTGAAATCTGCTTTAATGGATATTGATTCATCAGGAGTATTTACCGAAGAACTATCAGTATCAGTTATTACGGCTTTTAAATAACTAGGAATT
>NZ_WHOD01000003.1 GCF_013141765.1 Paenibacillus foliorum | reverse complement strand
GGTAATCACTCCTTTTTTATTGGTGTAATAGTAGTATTCGATGAAATAACTGGGTTATACTTGGTAAATAATTGAATGGAAGATGGGGGACTTCTTATGCAGATAATGAAGGATGTCTATTTATTAAGTGGCCAGCCCTATGGCGTGTCGTCTAATGTTTACGCTGTCATGGGACAAGAGTCCATCGTGATGATAGATTGTGGGACTGGGGATGAAGACTATAAGCTGATCGAACACAATTTGGCATCATGGGGGTTGGACCATTATCCGGTCAGTCATCTGCTGCTTACCCATTCCCATTTTGACCATTGCGGCAACGCCCATATCTTCAGCAAGAAGGGTACCCAATTAATTGCCGGTGCAGGTGATGCGGAGGGCATAGAGCTAGGGGATGAGAGGACCCTATATTATTCCTATAAGCAAAATTTTGTTCCATGTCCTGTTGATGTGAAAGTAAAGGACGGAGACGTTATAACAATCGCTGGACTTTCTTTTGAAATTATTCATACGCCTGGACATTCTCGTGGTTCTGTCATTTATAAGCTAATTAATCATGGCAAAGTGATTTTATTCACTGGAGATACGGTCATGTCCGGTCCAAATGGCCAACCTAAACTGGGAGTTACAGTAGCTGAGGATTTTGATGCAGGTCTCTATTTAAAATCACTAAATCGTTTGTCCAAAATGGAAGCGGATGCAGTGTTAGGGGGGCATTTTCAGCCGTGCTTGCGGAATGCAACGTTTCTCTTGAGACGAGGCTATCGAACCGGACTCATTGAGCTTCGCAGCCCTTCCATTCCGACATTACAATAAATTAAGTTAAGGGAGATGACTAGGTATGCATAGTAATAAACAGATAAGACTTGGGATCATTGGTATGGGAAAAGTTACGGTACAAAGACATATTCCATCGATCTCTTCTATTAATAATCCTCATGTACAGCTGTTAGCGGTAGCTGACGCTAAGCCGGGACTTGCGGCTAAAATAGCTGAAGATCTAACTATTCCGTATGCGTTTGAAGATTATAAACAACTTCTTGCGATGGACGAGATCAATGCGGTCTCTATCTGTACACCAACGTTCACACATGCAACAATTGCAATTGATGCACTTCAGGCTGGGAAACATGTATACCTTGAGAAGCCTGCAACGATGAATGAAACTGAGATGCGGGAGGTAATGAAGGCTGCGAAGGAAAGTGGAAAGGTGTTTATCGTCGGCTCCAATGGCATGCTGCAAAATCAGATGCTTATGTTCAAACGGATGATCGATAATAATGAGCTGGGTGAAGTATTCAACGTAAGCATCACTCGATCGTATCCAAGGAGCGCAGACAGCTCCAAACGCAAAACAATTGGCGGCGACGGCATCAGTATGGAAAGCGCTTCTCACAATGTGGAATGGGCGCTGTTCTTTCTAGGTGATCCTAAGCCGGTATCTGTTACGGGTGTGGGTTACTACAAATATGACAATATCTCTATTCCGTTGGAGCAAAGGGAAGCCGATGAAGTAGACGACTGCTCTTTGGCATTGATTCAATTCGACAACGGCAGCAGCTTTATGTATAAAGCAATGAGATCAGCAGCGGCTCCAGCAGAATATGAGGTAAGCATCCAGGGAGATATGGGGTTAATCAAGTATGATGTCAATAAATGCTATAAGGAGCAATCGGATGATTGCATACGCATCTATACGCAGCATGAAGCGGGTCACCTCTCGGAAACCAGACCGCTTATCTCATGCGGAAAAACACATGCAGCGATGTACAAGCATTTTTTTGAATGTATTGCTGAAGGTAAAGAATCCTATATCAGTAACGGCGAGAGAAGCGTTGTAGTGATGAAGGTATTGGATGCGCTTAAGCTGTCCATGAAAAATAAAGGCAAACAGATTCTGTTAGACTAATGTCCAAGGTTAGGGAGGGGGGAGTCCATGATAGGATTCAGCTGCCATTCGAGAAATTACGGTGCCGGCACACCTGATGAAATTTTTGGATTTATTAAGAAATTGGGCTTTGAATTCATTGATGTAGATTCCGTAGGAACGATTCGTCAGGAAGATGTGATTGAAAATCCGGAAAACATGGCGAGCTTTGTTAAAGAGCTGTCTGGGAGACACGGGATTAAGCTGGCCGAATACTTTTTGGGCAATGTATGGGTTGACGTTGAAAAAATAGAGACAAGCCAGCCTGACGTTAGAAAAAGAAATAAAATGTATGTGAATTTCGATAAAATCTGCAAATACGCTCGTCTTGCCGGGTTTCGAAGTATAATGGGGTCGGCAGGGACGTTAATCCAGGAACAAGGCTTTGAACGTTCATTTGATAATGCAGCGTTGACTTTGGGGAAAATGGTACAGATCGCCTCGGATCAAGGGATTTCATTTCATGTTGAACCTAGCCAGAACTCGTTGCTGAATGTACCGTCCAAGGCCGTAGAGATGGCAAAAGCAGCAGTTGGGTTAAGGTATACCCTTGACTTTCTACACTTTCAGGTTAACGGTCACAGTCAAGACGAATCCATGAAGCTGTTGGAATATACGGGACATATGCACGCAAGACAGGCGGCAGTTGGCTGGCCGAAATGTCCATTTGAATATGGGGAAATTGATTTTGACACGATTATTAAAAGGTTAAGAGGACTCCGTTGGGATGGAATAATAGCCATGGAATATTGGAATGGTCCCGCGGAGGAAGCAGCAGGAATGAGTCCTGTAGAACAGACTATATTGATGAGGTATCATCTTAAAGGGTTACTAAAGAAATATTATGGCTGACGCACAAACATATAGATTTTCACAATATAGGACCTAGCGGTGATCTGCTAGGTTTTTTTATTGTGCGAGGAAGGCAAAAGCGGAATAAACGGGAACGTAAATCAATAGGCTACGTATATTAATTTGATTAATACCATTAAATATTTACGAAAAAATACAAATATTAGAAAGATGTCATTTAAATATATAACGGAGGCATTTACAATGATTATATGTGCGAAAATTCATATTCCCCATGTAAAACACTTTGTGGTCGCTCGTCCTAGACTCCTGAGCAAGCTTGATGAAGGAATGAAAGTCAAGTTGACGCTAGTCTCCTCACAAGCTGGTTATGGAAAAACAACCGCTTTGAGTGAGTGGGTAAAAAAGTGCAATACACTTGTAGCCTGGGTTTCACTCGATGAACAGGATAATGATTGGTGGCGTTGGCGTTGTAACTTATTACTTTAAGAACAAGGATAACTTGATTATCGAAGCTTTCAAGGCGTTCTTAGGCTACTATGGTTTGAAGATCAATTCTGAAATTCAGCATACAATGACTGCTGAGAAAATGATCAATGTCACGCTGAAGCACATCCTTCCCCCTAATAGTGATACGCAAGGGGCAATCAATGTGTCGGATCTTGAGGGGATTGAAAAGATGTATATCCCGCACGAAGATCAAGCAAAGCTTTTTCTTCATTTCTTCTCCAAAGCTGTGTTAGATCGTAATTTGCAAGAAGTAGTTTCTGCGTCTTATATGGAAGACATTAAAGGGATTGTGAAAATTTTCGACTATGGCAACATGTTGGGGCAACTGAAGGTGGAGGATTCGAAAAGCGCCGCTTATGGACTGCTAGCGATGGTGATAGGGCTAAGTTTCTTTAGAGTAGCGAATATCCAGCCCTTGAATGGTGAAGATAATCGATATATCTGCGAGGATTATGTCAAGAGGCTTATCAAGGATGAATGATATCCATTCATTAATTGGAGGAGGAAGATTGTGAACATAACTAAAGTAATAAAAAATGATGTAGAAATTGCTGTTGTAAGCACCAGTGAGATTCTGATAACGGATGTTCAATCGGCATTAGATTTATTAGCAACCGTAAACTTTGAAGCAGGCTGTGATCGTATCATTTTGAACAAATCAGCAATAAGCGAAGAATTTTTCAACTTAAAAACAAGGCTTGCCGGTGAAATATTACAAAAGTTTATTAATTATCATGTAAAAATTGCAATCGTTGGTGATTTTTCCGTGTATTCAAGTAAGAGCTTGAATGATTTCATCGGTGAATGCAACAAAGGGAAGGATATATTTTTCTTGTCCGATGAAGAGCTAGCTGTTGATAAACTGAGCTTTTTAGGAGGAAGGTAGAGTATCTAATGCAACCAAGATCCATGGATTACCCGATGGTAAAAATTCCAGGCGGAGAAATAATTTTAAGAGACGATAGAACAAAGAGTAAATGGAAGGCCGAAATAAAACCATTCCTTCTTGCCCAATATCCTGTAACTATGGAACTATATTTTGCTATTACAAAAAAATCACAGATTTCCTTTGACGGAGATCACAAGCCGGTTGTGAATATTTCTTGGAATGATGCAATTTCTTTTTGTAATCTACTTTCTCAGAAAGCTGGATTGAAAGAGTTCTATTCGATAAGTAATGAGGGTGAAAATATCATCTGTGATTGGGAAGCAGACGGCTATCGCCTTCCTTCAGAAGCAGAATGGCAGTATGCATGTATGGCAGGAACTACAGGATATAGATACGGAGAGCTTGATAAGATTGCTTGGTATAATGAAAATTCAGGAGGCAGAATCCATGAAGTAGGAAGAAAGGAACCAAATGCATGGGGGCTGTATGATATGTTAGGAAATGTTTGGGAGTGGTGTTGGGACGTATATGATGAGAAAGTATACGGCTCCTATCGAATTTTTCGCGGTGGTAGCTGGGCTGAAGAGGCCAGGGGTTGTGGGGCTACGTGCCGTCGTCGCAGCCACCCGTCATTTTACATCGACGACCTCGGATTCCGCCTTGCAAGCAGCCCCCAAATTAAAACAAAGCAACAACTACACTATTGAAGTATTATTGAATTCATTCCATAGGGTTATCTTCTTGTGTTTGCTTATATTGCTTATTCGCTTTGAAGGCAAATATAAGGTATAAAACAATCATAATCGGCAGGAGCATCCAGAAAAACCCTCTAAAAAATGCGAATGGTGTTTCAAAGAGGAAGGATCTCCAAAAAGCCTCTCCGGTTTTTTCCCATAGACCCGGTGTATAATACAATAATTTCGGATTGAGCAGAGCGGCTGCATCAATAGAGTCGGTGGAAATTAGCACTACAAAAATAGGGATGAAGGAAGTAGCCAAAGAGCTCCACATTTCAGATAGCCGCTTATATCGGACAGCTTTGGAATCGACATCCGAAAATATATCTTCACTTCCGTTTTCATCTGCCTTCTGAAAATATTGATACCCCGAGCTTTTCGTTCCTGTGATATGTTTCCAACCGCTGTCTTCAAAAAGGGCACAGTAGTCTTCGAAATCCGCCTTCTTTTTAAATGTGCGGTAATCTATTTTGATTGCTGCATTCTCGGGCTTGGAGGGTTGGAATTCATAGCCAATCGATTTTTTCTTGAATTGATAACCTTGCTTGGCCATCTCATTCAACCATTTTTCCTCTTTGTCAAAATTAGTAAAGAACTTGAATTTTCTCATTCTTGTTCCCCCATTCTCATCTCAGTGTACTTTTCGTAACCTGAATCATATGATTCATTCTTTCTAAGTCGAGCCGCAAAATTTCCATTCCTTTTTCTGTAATGACATAAACCTTGCGGCGACTATCCTCACTTCTGACAGGCTCTATAAATTTCAGCTTCATCAGGTTCTCAATCGCTCCATAAAGGGTCCCAGCCGCCATTCTTACCTGCCCGCCGCTTAACTCCTCCACCTTTTGCATGATCAAATACCCGTGCGCAGGTTCCGTCAAGGCCAACAGTATATAATACACGGTTTCTGTAAGCGGCAAATTTGTATCTCTCCCCATGCTTCCCCTCCTTGTATTCAACGGAATTGTATATCGTCAAACTTTATATAGTTGAACTGTATAGTTACACTATATACAAAAAGACTGTATATGGCAATAATAAAAAATGCCGATAATCATTTTAGTGAATTGAAAAGCATTTTGGTGAAAACTGAGCATAAACACTTGATGTCCTATTAAGAGGGTGGTTATGATGAAAGCGGGAGAGACTCGTATTTGCTATTGGTTGGAGTCCGAAGGAGGAAGTCTGAAAGTCTGAGTAAAGGAATTTTGGACGGATTTGAGTTGATAAGAGGAGTAATCAAACGCTATAATAAGCAAACATAATCAAATGACGTGATTGCTGTTGAGCTGCAGTGCAAGCGCTTTAATAATAGTTGAATGTGGATAGCGATCAGGAGATAGGTACAACGATAACCGAGGAGATGCCTCAGCGATAAGTAATAATTAGACTCGGGAGAGAGATGCGATGATCGTCAGAGCTATGAAAAAGAATACAATCATGAAAGGCTGGTTGCTCTCATATGTAACCATTCTTTTGATCCCCATAATTGTAGGTGTATTAATTTATGTAGAATCAACCGAGGTCCTAAGTAATGAGATTAACCGGTCCAACCAATCATTGCTCACCCAAATTCAAAGCGGAGTCGATAGCCGTTTAGCGGAGATGGACAAGTTCAGTGTTGATTTGGCAATAAATAAAAAGCTGGATAGCCTGTATAATGCCCAAAATCCACTTACGAATGATGAAAGATACAAGATGTTTGAATTGATGAGGGATTTGCAGACTACGAAGTTTGGAAATGACTTTATCGATTATGTATTTGTATACTTCCACAGCAGTGACATGATCGTTTCAGACTCTAATGCACAGCAAAGCCATTTTTTATTCGACCTTCTCAAACCGGATAATCATATGGACTGGACTTCACTGCTCAAAGAACGATATATCAACACCCACTTTGCCCTAGAGCAGGAAGTAGATAATAAAGGGAAATCTGTCATGTATGTAAGAACGTTAATACCCAATTACCCTGACCGTCCCGGTGTCAGTGTAATGTTTATGTTTAATTCATCTAAGCTATTGAATACGATAAAACACATACCTATTGTGAATGATGGTCACATTCTGATCCTCAATGCTAAGCATGAGGTCATTGCATCAACAAGCTCTGATATCCCGAATTATACCCCATGGCTTTCTAAGTTTATGGGCGTTAGCGGTGTCATTCAAGAGTCGGATGAGGGCAGTGAATTGGCTGTCTCATACGTCACCTCTAGTCAATCGGGATGGCAATATATATTCATAACTCCTCAGGAAGTTTTCTTGAAGAAATTGATTTATATTAAACGGATAATCTATCTGTGTGTTGCCCTAAGTTTATTATTAGGCAGTGTGGCAGCGTATTTCTTTCTACGTCGGAACTATAGTCCGATTCAACTTCTCATGAATAAGGTGAATCACCAGAAGGCTGACCCGTACAACATTTCCTTCAATGAATACCACTATATTCAGAACGCGTTAGAAAGCCTGATTCAAGAGAAGGATCATTTCAAGCATAAGCTTAAAGAGCAGCATCCTGCTATGCGCAACCATTTATTAGGTCAGTTACTTAAAGGAAGGATGAAGCGCACCCTTCCCCTAAGCGATGTACTTGCCGCCTATGAGGTGTATTTTCCACATGAGCGGTTTGGCGTATTAATGATGTATATTGATGACTACGGCAAACTAGATTCCCCTGCTGATGATGAATCTCACTACGACAGGGTTAAGCTGCTGCATTTTATGATGATCAATGTAGTAGAGGAATTGGCCAATAAGAATAATGTAGCCTATATGGTTGAAATCGATGAATATTTATGCTGCATTCTGAATGGTCCTGATCACTCAGGGGTGCTTGAAGAATGGCAATCTATTGCGAGGCAAACCCAAGAGTTTTTGTCAACACACGTTCAAGTGGTAGTGACTGTCTCAATCAGCTCGGTGCAGCAGAGCCTGTTCGGGCTGCAGGAAGCTTATGAGGAAGCTATGGAGGCTATGGAATACAAGTTCCTGATGGGCGGAGGGGAGATCCTAGTTTATGATGAGATGATTCAAGGAGCTTCACAGGATTATCATCCTGCTTATTATTATCCTTTAGCCGCGGAGCAACAGCTAATCAATTTCATTAAGACAGGCGATGCTGAGAAAGCTATGGCAGTAACCAAGGACATTATTTCAACGAACATGACTCGCAGCCAGGTTTCTATTCCATTCATTCGCTGCATTGTAGTTGAATTTGCAAGCACCTTCATGAAGGCAATGATTGAACTACCAGGAAGAACCGAGCAAGACAGCCTCTCCTTCGAGCAAGTTCATAATCAATTGCTTCAATGCCGCAGCATTAAGGACTTGGAAGAAGAGCTGGACAAGATAATCAAGCTTCTGTGTCATTCAGAGAGGCAGTCAGGTGTAAATAATGAACTGATGGAGAAAGTACAAGTCTATGTCAATCAGCATTATTGCGACCCTAATTTGAACGTATCGTTAATCGGGGATGCATTTGACCTGACTCCTCCCTATCTAGCCAGGCTCTTCAAGAATCATAATGGCGAATCGTTATTGGAGTATCTTCAAAAAAATCGGATTGCTCATGCCAAACGCTTGTTAAAGGAAACCTCAGCAAGCGTTCTCGAGATCGGAAACCAGGTTGGCTTCAATGAAATATCTACATTCAATCGTATTTTCAAAAAATATGAAGGTATTACACCTGGGAAATATAGGGAGTTACCCCAAAGCTGAGGAGTTTACACCTCAGTTTTCTTTTTTTTGCAAGGTGATTGCACTTTTTCTGAAGTTTAATTAACAGTTTTACCATTCGTTTCACTGTTTTACCTCTATAGACACTACTTAAATTGGGTTATGATCGGTCAGAGCAAAGAGAGTGTAACCAATACAAAGGGGGATTATCTATCCATGAACAAAAGAAGCAAAAGGATGCTTCAATGTATGACAGCCGTTACGTTGATATCCACATCCATCGCATGCAGTAAGCAGTCGAGCCCGGCCGAAGTCAAAAGTACAACTAATAACAGCCAGCCAACTGCTGTGACGTACCCGTTAAATACCAATCAAACCCTGTCATACTGGGGACTAATGGGGAATACAAATATGGCTAACTTTTTCTCAAGCATCGGGGAAGCTCCATTTGGTAAAGAACTGGCCAAAAGAACCGGGGTCCAAGTGAATTTTACGCATCCTCCTCAAGGTCAAGACCGAGAGCAATTCAACTTGATGGTCGCTTCGAACGAGCTTCCCGATATGATTGAAACGAACTGGTTTAATAATGGTGTTTATCCGGGAGGCTCCCAGAAGGCAATCAATGATAAAGTGATCACACCATTGAATGATTTGATTAAGAAGCATGCACCCAATTTAAACAAACTACTAGAAGAAGATAAAGAACTGGCCAAAATGCTTCAAACCGATGACGGGAAATATTTCGTGTTCCCAATGATCCGCAACAGCTTCAGTCAAGTTTATCGAGGTCCCATGATTCGCAAGGATTGGTTGGATGAGCTCGGTCTGCCGGTTCCGACTACAATCGATGAATGGGAAACCGCATTACGTGCTTTTAAAGAGAAGAAAGGGGCTTCAACTCCGCTAAGCATCATTTATTCGAATACAGGTGGCATGGATATTCAGGATACTTTCATCGGAGCGTTTAAGACGTCAGCCGGTTTTTATGTGAATGATGAAGGTAAAGTCAAATATGGACCTTCCGACAAGCAATACAAGGATGCCATCCTGTTATTCCGCAAGTGGTACAATGAGGGATTGCTGGATAATAATTTTGCAGTAACTGATGCGAAAGCAAACAATAACAAAATTTTAAGCGGACAGTCCGGATCCACGACATACCTGCTGAGCGGAGGACTTCAATCTTATACAGATGCTATGAGAGAAAAGAACCCTAAATTTAATATGGTGGGCGCTCCATATCCGACATTAGCCAAAGGAGAGACACCATTTATTGGCCAATATGACTTCAAGGTCGAGCCGAGCCGGGGGGTGGCCATCTCCGCTAACATGAAGAAGCCGGAGCTTGCTGTCCAATGGCTGGATTATGCATATGGCAAAGAAGGCAACGAATTGTTCAACTTTGGGATTCCGAATGAAAGCTATGTTTCAAACAATGGCAATATTGCATTCTCGGATAAGGTGAATAAGGACCCGAAATATACCACGATTCAAATACTGTCGCAATATACAAGGCAGAATGGACCGTTCATGATTGATGAGAGATATAGCAAGCTGATCTTGAAATATCCGCAGCAGGAAGAAGCGGTGAAGCTGTGGTCGGCTACGGATGCGAAGAAGCATACCTTGCCTCCGTTTATAACTCCAACCGATAGTGAGAGCAAGGAGCTGGCAAAGCTTACTACCGCCATCAAGAGCTATAAGGAAGAGATGCAGCTCAAATTTATTATGGGCAAGGAACCGATCGAGAACTTCGATAAATTCGTAGACCAGATGAATCAGCTCGGGTTGCCAAAGGTCGTTGAAATCTATCAAGCGGCATTGGATCGATATAATAAACGATAAATTAAAATAGGTAAGGGGACATTCCAAGGAATTGTCCCTGATGGAAAGGGGATGCAATAGTGCAAACAGTGAAGGTGGAGACCCCTCTAACGCTAGCTTCAAGCCGAAAAATAAATCTTTTATGGGATATTCGTAAAAATAAATATTTATATATTATGCTTTCTCCCGTCTTGCTTTACTATGTTTTATTTCATTACATGCCGATGTATGGAGCTGTGATTGCCTTTAAGGATTACTCGCCAACCCTTGGAGTATGGGGAAGCGCATGGACGGGTTTCGATCATTTCATCCAATTTTTCAATGGCCCGTATTTCATTCGAACGTTGAAGAATACACTTCTGATCAGCTTTTATGATTTACTGTTCGGCTTCCCGGCCCCGATTGTTCTTGCTCTGTTGTTAAACGAAATTCGGCTCTCTTGGTTTAAGCGCGCCGTGCAAACGATAACTTATATGCCGCATTTTATTTCGTTGATCGTCATTTGCGGTATGATTAAGGATTTTACCTCAACTGGAGGTCTCATTGCCACGCTTGTTGCTTGGCTCGGCGGTCCTAAAGAAAGTCTGCTGTTATTGCCGGAATGGTTCCGAACGATTTTTATATCATCCGGTATTTGGCAGCATGTCGGTTGGGGCACTATTATTTATCTTGCTGCTCTGACTACCATTGATTCTGAACAATACGAGGCCGCCAAAATCGATGGTGCGGATCGCTGGAAGCAGATGAGATACATTACGCTACCTGGTATCGTGCCAACTATTATTATTATGTTAATTCTGGATCTGGGACGACTGCTGAATGTAGGTTTCGAGAAAATCATTCTACTCTATAATCCGTCAACCTATGAAACCGCGGATGTTATTTCTTCCTATGTGTATCGTGTTGGGCTGCAGGAATTTAATTACAGCTTTAGTGCGGCAGTAGGTTTGTTCAACTCAGTTATTAACTTTGGATTGGTTATTCTATCGAATTACATTAGTCGTAAGGCTAATGATACAAGTTTATGGTAAGGAAGTGACAGCATGCGGGAGTACCCAACTGTTAGAGAGAGAATATTCGATGTGTTTAACTTTATTTCATTATCGCTGCTAATGCTTGTTACGTTGTATCCCATTTACTACGTTGCCATTGCATCGATAAGCAATCCAACCGAATTAATGGCTCATAAAGGTATGATCTGGCTTCCGCAAGGCTTTTCGCTCAAGGCTTACTCTATGGTCTTTGACAACCCAATGATCCTGAAAGGATATGGCAACACGATATTCATCGTCATTGTTGGACTACTTTTTAACCTGACACTTACTGCCTTCGGTGCCTACGCCCTATCTAGAAAGGGACTCTATTACAGGAAACAGCTGACACTGTTTATCGTGTTCACCATGTTCTTCAGCGGCGGTCTGATTCCTTACTACCTAACGGTCAAGGGACTTGGGTTGACGAATACCGTGTGGGCGCTGATCATCCCCCAAGCCATCAATACGTTTAACCTCATTATCATGAGAACTACGTTTCAGGCCATTCCCGACAGTTTGGAGGAATCGGCCAAAATCGATGGCGCCAATGACTTTACCATTTTATTTCGCATAATTATACCTATTTCATTGCCAATCATGGCTGTAATGATTCTGTATTACGGTGTCAGCCACTGGAACTCGTGGTTTAATGCGATGATCTTCATTCGAAATCGTGAGCTGTTTCCATTGCAATTAATTCTTCGCGAGATACTAATCTCCGGGGAAACAGCGGGAATGGTTACTGGTGCGGAATCAGGCGATATGGTTATGCTGGCAGAAACGTTAAAGTATGCAACCATTATGATTGCAACGCTGCCGATTTTGTTTGTTTATCCATTTCTCCAGAAATATTTCGTGAAGGGCGCTTTGCTTGGAGCTATAAAAGGGTAGAACAATTCAGGAGGAGAAGGTACAAATGAAATCCATTCGCAAGAGGATTGCACAAGCCGTAACATTTTCTATATTGTTTACATTAATCATTCCCTTACTGTATTCGATCCCTTCGGTATATGCCGAAGGCCCGGTGAATTTGGCCCTTAATAAACCGGTCACTACCGACTCGGAAAATTCAAATAACCTTGCTAGTAATGTGGTAGACGGAAATGCTAATACAACTTGGAAACTAAAACAGGCATCTCATGTAACGGCTAATCGCGAAAGATCTATAGAAATTGATTTGATGAAAGGTACTTCTGGTAATATCGATTTTGATAAGGTTGTATTGAAAGGGCTGAACAATAGCGTCACATCTCCTAGCACTTCCCCCTATATTGTCGCCTTCAGTGTGAGTGTCAGGCCGGACGGGGGAACGGAAACGGTAGTGGCTCAAAAATCAGGCGGTCTTGCACAGATGGAAACAATCACCTTTACAAAACAGACTGCGCGTTTTGTTAAAGTTAGCCTTACGATAGACATGAGTTATTCAACAGTAAAAGATATGATGGCAGAAGTCGAGGTTTATAATACAAGCGCGCCCCCGGCGGACATGAGCGTCCTTGACAGCGTATACTTTGCGGGTTATGCTCCCGGTGAATCGCTCTCTCTTGCGGTGGGACAATCCGAATCGCTTCGGATGCAAGGCGTGCTAACGAACGGACAACCGGCTGAATTGATAGTTTCAGCCATTACTTATAGCAGCTCCGCTATAGCCGTTGCTACGGTTAACGGGAGCGGACAGATTCAAGCCGAAGCAGTGGGTACGGCAACAATTACAGGAAGCGCTACACTAAATGGAGTAACGAAAACCGTAAATCTACAGGTTAATGTGACTCAGCCGCAGAGTGGAACCGTACTTAGCGCGGTGTACTTATACGATGCCAGTGTAAACCCATACCCCAATAACGGTACTCTCAAGTTGTCTCCCGGGGACTCTCATCAGCTGACGGTGAGGGGCGTGACGGATAATCAAGCTGCTGCGGACTTAAGCGATGCTGCGATCACTTACAACAGCGGCTTTCCTGAGGTGGTCCAAATAGACCAGAGCGGGCGGATCACAGCAGTAGGTAGCGGTTCCACCTACATTAACGTGTCCGTACTCAAGGGGGGCGTCACCAAATCGACCCGCATCTGGGTAGATGCTTATCCACCGGGGACGGATATGTCTACAGTAAATATGGCGCTTAAAAAGCCTGTGGCCGCAAGCTCCTTCTGCGGTAGTACCTGCGCAAACGGAACCTATGACTATAGAGCGGTTGACGGCAACGCCAGCACGTATTGGCGCGCGCTTAGCGCCGATTTTCTAGATGATGGTCAGCACCAGCTTATAGTTGATTTTGGCAGACCTACAGAGTTTAATAAAACGGTCATGAATCTGAACAGTGGAGACAATGGTTCTGTCAAAAATTATGAGCTCTATTACTCAAATGACGAGAAAAACTGGTCTCAGACTTTCGGGAAAGATAGCCTGGGGAAAGATATCCTCTGGAGTAATTCACAGAAAAACTGGCAGAGCTTCTATCAAAATCGGATTCTGATTGCCAAATCAGATACGGCGATTTTCGAACCGGTTACTGCCAGATATCTCTTGGTTAACGTATTTGCGTCGAAAGCCGCATCGCCTCTCATATACGAGTTGGAGACTTATCGAACGAATGAAGTGCCGGTGCCACCCCTCAGCAATGCGCTGACTTCAGTATATTTATACGACCAGACGGTCCCTAATTATCCGGAAAATGCTGAAATTAACGTTCCCAAAGGAGGCGAGGCGCAATTATCGATAGGGGGCAAGATGTTTGATAAAACGAATCTGAATCCGAGTGAAGCAAAAATTAGCTTTACCAGCAGCTTGCCTGAGGTTGCGAGCATCGATCAAGACGGAACGGTTCATGCGCTTACAGGCGGGGTCGCACTCTTGACGGGATCGGTTACCTATGGACCGATAACCAAATCGGCGTCCGTGTTCTTTATTGTAAAGGACGATACGCCTCGCATAGCCGATACTGGGTTAATCCACCCAAGCATACAGACCAAGATTGGAACGCCCGCATTCATTCCCCCAGGGGATAACTATCCGGATGTGACTGTCAAAGGCTTTGTTGATGCCGAACTGACAGGGCAGGTAAGACGGGACGGTCAAGAAACCATTCATCATTTTGAAGCAGTCAAGCTGGGAGCTGGGACTGATACGGTCTTTAAAGTTCCGGGATCGGCAACGCCTGGACTATACGAAATCGAATTACAGCTAAAATTAGAGAATGGAAGCACTGTTTTTGACAAACTGTACTTCACCGTGCTGGATGTGAATCAAATTCCAGACAATCAAAGTCACATCGCGTACTTAGGAACGGACGGCAAGATGGTCTATGTACCTGATTACCGTGGGAATCGCATTCTCGATTTTTCCAACGTAGGTTACATGGGGGGCGGCGTAAAACTCCCGGATGTGCAGGCTAGAGTGGCAGTGGAGCCGGGCGACGGGGATGATACGGCACGCATACAGGCTGCCATAGATTACGTTTCGGGACTGCCTATGCAATCGGACGGGTTCCGAGGAGCCGTTCTGCTCAAGAAGGGTCGCTATGATATCAATGGAGAGCTATTCATCCGTCAGAGCGGGGTTGTATTGAGAGGCTTGGGAGAGGGGAAAGAGGACACCGTTCTCTACGCAACTGGAACAACAAGACGGTATATCCTCAATATTGGGGATACATCGGCTGCGCCTGTATTACTGGGAGATACACTTACAAAGATTACAGATCTATACGTACCGTCAGGCAATCATACTTTTCATGTTCAGGATGGTTCCGGTTATAAAGCTGGAGATAAAATAATGATTCGTCGTTATGGAAACAGCAGTTGGATCCATGAGATTCATATGGATACGATTTTGCCGAGTACAACGGAAACAACCGTTCAATGGGAGCCGTTCTCGCTTGACTTTGACCGAGTGGTGACTAGAGTAAACGGAAATGAGATCACCGTCGACGCGCCCATCCCGAATGCGATTGAACGTCAATGGGGCGGCGGAGATATACGGAAATATAACGATAGCGGTCGGATCGAACAGGTAGGTGTAGAGAATCTTCGGGTTGATGTGGAATTTGACCCAAGCGTGACAAGTGTATTGGATGGAGTCACCTACTATTCGGACGAGAATAAAGCTCATACCTTTGCACGGTTCGGCTATGTTCAGAATGGATGGCTTCGGAATGTAAGTGGCTATCATTTGGAAACCTCTCTCGTTTTCACAGGAAGATCTTCGAAATGGATCACAATCCAGGACGCTAAGGTTTATGATATGGTTAGCATCATTACGGGAAGCAGGAGATATGCTTTCTTCTATACCGGGCAGCTTGCTTTGACACAGCGGGTATATACGGAAACAGCTCGGCATTCGTTTATTGTTAACAGTCAAGTCACAGGACCTAACGTTTTTACGGATAGCGATTCGGTTAATTCCTTCGCGCGAAGCGAGCCGCATCATCGATGGTCTGTGGGAGGCTTGTTTGACAACATTCGGGGGAATGCTAATATCATTGACCGGGCTAACTACGGTACGGGACACGGCTGGGCTGGAGCGAACTATGTCGTGTGGAACCATGAGGGAGAGTTGGCCGTGCAGGCACCGCCAACGGCACAAAACTATGCCATCGGACTCAAGGGAACACGTTATCAAGGCGATTATGGAAACTTTCCAGCAACAGGCAGTTTTCCAGCTGGAAAGGATCCAACCCGCGAACGAGCTCAAGGCTACTGGGAGCAGGAAGGTCGCCATGTACAGCCGCTGAGCCTGTATATCCAGCAATTGCAGGACCGTATGGGTATGCAAGCCGTTCAAAACATAGCGACTACACCTGTAGGGGGAGGCGCTCTGGATATTCCGCAAGCTCCAAGCAGTGATAAAGATATCACCTCTTTCAGTTTCCAAGGGTTGCCGGCTTCATATAATGGCATTATCTCAGGCACCAATATTGCTGTAACAGTGCCCAATCAAACGGTTGTGATGAATTTGGTTGCCATGTTTGCCACAACAGGAAAAAGTGTGCAAATAGGATCCACTGCGCAAGAAAGCGGGATCACAGCAAATGATTTCAGCGTACCGGTCACCTATGTGGTAACAGCAGCAGACGGTTCTACTAAGAGCTATAATGTCATTGTGACAAGAGAGTATACCCGGCAATCCAATCATACGGGACAATCAGGCCAATCTGGGCAGTCAGTTGCCGATAATAACGGAGCTAAGCAGGATGGAAACCAAGTGACCGCTACTTTGGATACCCAAACAAATGTATCAAAGACAGCCGTGTCCTCGGAAACTTTAAGCAATTCTTTTGAGAAAATAAAACCAGGTGCCGATGGGATTAAGACACTTACGTTAAGCGTAGTCAGAATCGAAGGCTCAAAAGGATATGAAATCGCTCTGCCGGTATCTTTCCTGAGCTCAAATGATACAACCAAAAAGCTTGAGATCAAAACCGAGTTCGGTTCCATAATCCTACCAACGACAATGCTGAAAGCAGCGGATTCGCAAAGGTCTGCAACGGCTTCGTTGCTTATTACGAAAGCGAACACAGCCCAGCTTCCTGCTGAGCTGCAAAAAGCTTTGGCGGGTAAACCAATCATTGATCTTGCGCTCAAGATTGGCGACAGCTTAAGCGAATGGAGAAGCACTGATTCATTCGTTGAAGTATCGGTGCCATACATTCTAAGCTCAAATAATGCCGACCCTGAGCATGTAGTTGTTTGGTATGTTGATCCGTCAGGGAAAGTTCAAACTGTTACATCTGGAAAATACGATTCCGGACAAAGCATTGTGACATTTAAAATAAACCACTTTAGCTTGTATGCGGTAACTGAGGTGTACAAAACGTTCGCAGATCTGTCCAGCCCTAGCTACAGCTGGGCTAAGAAAGCAATTGAAGTATTGGCATCCAAAGCTATTGTGGAAGGTACGCAATCCGATGCTTATAGTCCGGGAGCGCAAGTAAGCCGAGCCGACTTCATATTGCTGCTGAACCGTACGCTAGGTTTAACGGCAGTCAATCCGGCAGCATTCCGTGATGTCAGCAAAGATGATTATTTCTATGAGGCAGTAGGAACAGCAAAGGCCCTCGGTATCGTTGACGGAGTGGAAGATAACTTGTTCCGTCCGCATGACACGATTTCCAGACAGGATATGATGGTCATTCTTGACAGAGCCTTAACTTTGTTGAAAGTTGCAGATGAAAAGGCAGCCTCTGCATTGTTGAACAGCTATAAGGATTCATCTGCTGTTTCTTCTTATGCAATAAATAGTGTCAGCAGCTTACTTAAAAGAGGTTTGATCGAAGGCGATAATTCCTATCTTTATCCGCAAAATAAAGTGACAAGAGCGGAAGCAGCGGTTGTCATCTACAGATTGTATAACCAAAAATAGAGCAACACATTTTTTAATAAGCCTTCGTCGATGTCGGAATCAATGACTTTGACGAAGGCTTATTTCTTACGTAGCAGTATGGTTCCTTTTATACAAGGATGGCTGCGATAAAGACTTCCTCAATCCTGTAGGAGGAGCGATGAAACGAGAGGAATAATTAGACAGTAAATAGGGGAATTTATACATGAATGACTAACTAAGGGGTAGGACTATGAATTTCTTTCGGCAGATGTTTAACAACAATAAAACCAAGAGTGAACGTAGTTCCAGCAAGCCCAAGCCACTCCATCCTGCTTCTGTCTTATTCCCCTCTCTTCAGGAAAATGTGGACTATCTTCAGGAGGCACTCTTTCATACGGAGGACTTGAATCAGCGTTCTATTACCTATCAATTGCAAAAAGGCAGCCTCGTCTTCTTGGATTCAATGTGTGATAAAGCGAAGATTCACGACATGATATTGAAGCCGCTGATGCAAGGAATTGACGGCAGCTTAGAGGACATTCTGGTTTCGATCAGGGTAGATAAACGAACCCAGCTTGAACAAGTCATTCATGATTTGATTCAGGGGTATGCTGTACTCTTTCTCGAAGGAGGAACGGAGTGCCATGTCATTCAGGTGAATTCAACCTATAATCGGGATGTGAATGAGCCGCAGAATGAGAAGACAGTGCGCGGTTCTCATGAAGGATTTATTGAGAGCTTAACGGTTAATCTTCAGCTCGTCCGCAAACAGATCCAAAGCACTAATTTAGTAGTTCGCATCTATAAACTAGGCACGATCACCCAAACCAAAACCGCTGTTGTTTATTTAAATAATCTAGCTAATCCTAAGCTGATCGAGGAGATAGATCGACGTTTGCTAGCGATAAGTGCAGATAGTGTCGTATCCACTAACGTGATCGAAGAGTATATAGAGGAGAAGTCTTATTCCCCATTTCCGCAGCTGTTGAATACGGAACGGCCAGACAAGGTGGTGAACAATCTACTGGAAGGCAGAGCCGCGCTTTTTACAGAAGGGACTCCTAGCGCTTTGATCATGCCAGTCACCTTCTTTGCCTTTTTTCAGTCGCCCGATGATTATTATAGCCGAACCCTTGCAGGGTCATTTATTAGAGTCCTCCGTTTATTAAGTCTTGTTATTACTGTGGGGCTTCCTGCTTTTTATATTGCGGTCGTCTCTTTCCATTATGAGGTAATTCCTGCGGAGTTGTTTTACCAGATTAAAGGGAGTGTCGATCAGATTCCTTTTCCACCTATTTTGGAAACGTTATTCATGGAGCTTACCATAGAGCTGCTAAGGGAAGCAGGCATGCGACTGCCAGGTCCTATCGGTCAGACGATTGGTATTGTTGGAGGTCTTGTTATCGGGGATGCGGTAGTCAAAGTTGGGTTGGTTTCCTACCCTATGATTATTGTCGTTGCCTTAACAGCCATAGCTTCTTTCGTCATCCCCGCTCATGAAATGAGTGCTTCAGTTCGCTTGCTGCGTTTTCCTGTCATGTTCTCCGCTGCTCTGTTAGGATTCTTTGGGATCGTGCTCAGCGTGACCGTGATCTTAATCCATCTGTGTAAGTTGAAATCATTCGGGACTCCTTACTTTGCTCCGGTATCTCCTTTTAGATGGAAAGATTGGAAGGATACCCTGGTTCGTCTCCCTTTCTGGAAGCTGAACGAGCGTCCGAGGGATGCCCAACCTCAAAAACTTGTTCAGGAAACCGAATCGAGGGAGTGGCAGCATGACAATCGTAGAAGAGAATAAAATAACTCCCGGACAGTTAATGTTTTTCATCATTCAGACGCAAGTCGGGGTAGGCATATTGTATTTACCTTCCAGAGTTGAAGCGATTGCTAAGGGAGATGCATGGATATCTGTTCTTCTTGCCGGATTTTTTGCCCAACTGATTATTGTGGTCATGTGGGATTTAGCAAGAAAATTCCCTACACTTACGATATTTGATTATATGCACCTACTGCTTGGCAAGGCGTTAGGCAGGATCGTTCATGTCCTTTTCGCCGCATTTTTTATTTTTCAAAGCAGTCTGATCTTAGTTCTGTTTGCGGATGTTATTAGGGATTGGATGTTTACTGAAACGCCCAAATGGGTCATTCTGAGTCTTATCGTGATGGTATGCGCGTATTTGGTACAGGATAGCGTGCAGACTATTGCCCGTTTTTTTGTGCTTGTTAGCGGATTAATTCTTGTCCTAATCCTCATCGCAGCTTATGCCTATTCACAGGCGGATTTCTTGTATATTTTACCTGTTGGTCAAGCCGGTTTGTTGAGCATCGTCAAGGGAATGAATGAAACCATGAGCTCCATATATGGCTTTGAAATGATTCTGGTCTGTTATCCGTATGTGGAAGGGGGAAGCAAGGGGAAATTAAAAGCCGTATTATTTGGCCATATTTTCTCAACCTTGCTTTATACGTTCATGGTGTTTACGTGTCTGGTAGTATTTACTCAGTTGGAACTCAAAATTATTCCCCAGCCCGTACTTTATATGATTAAAGCTCTATCCTTTAGTATTATAGAGCGGCCAGACCTTTATTTCCTGTCGATATGGGTTATTGTAGTTGCAACTTCAGTCATGGCTTATTTATTTATGGCAGTTAAAGGGGTATCCAGGCTCTTCGGGCAAGAACAGCATAACAAGGTCGTTCCTTATGTTACGATTGTAGTTTTTATGATTGCGTTGGTTCCTCAAAATCAGGCCATGATCGGTGCTTTGTTGAAAATGGTTTCGTACTTAAGCTATATTTTCATACTTGGGCTGCCTATCTTTCTTCTGATCGTTCACTATTCAATGAGAATATTTAGGAAGAGGAGGGCACTCGCATGAAAAGGTGCTGCTTACTCCTAGCTTGTGGATTATTCTTGGTGTTACTAAGCGGCTGCTGGGATCAACGGCTGCTGAAGAACCAAAGGAATGTCAGTATCGGAGGGATGGATCGAGCCCCCAATGGGATGCTGCTCGCTACTGTTTCTATCCGTGACAAGAAGACCTCAGAAGCGGGGCCCAAGGACTCGAACGAAATTCATTCGGTTATGGCTAAAACAACTCAGAATGCTAGAGAACTGCTCAATCAACAAGTATCGGGAGGTTATTCCTCGTCTAAAATGAGGGTTCTATTGCTCGGTGAGGAGCTGGTGAAGCAGCATGACTTCTTGCCTAATTTGGATGTTTATTTCCGTGACCCGAGAAGTCCATTGAATGCCCGGTTAGCCGTTGTTCATGGCAAAGCTCAAGATACGATTAACAAGAAAATAGTCGGTACCACTACCATTGGACAATATGTGGATAAGCTGATTGAGAGTATTGAAGATTCCACTACGATTCCCAAAGTAAATCTTCAGTCGATTCATCCTTTAGATCGAGGGTATGATTTTGCACTCCCTTATTTGATGAATTCCAAGCCTTATCCTATCATTAGTGGAATAGCGATGTTTCACGGAACACGGATGACAGGGAATCTAAATCTGGATGAATCGACACTGTATTTACTATTAGCCAACCAAATGGGGAAAACAGCACAATTAACTTTGAAGGCGGTAACTCAGCGGAAAGTAGCTGAGCTTGATTATGTAACTATAGCTGTACAAAAGCTGAAGCGAACATTGAAAGTGAAGGTGCAGGATGATCAGCAAATTGATGTACAGCTTGATTTGAAATTGAAGGTTACGGTGATTGAAGATCCTCATAACCAGCTGTATAAGAAGGAAGTTGTTGATAAGCTGGATCAGCTATTATCCGATGATTTAACGAAAAAAGCCAAAACCATCATTCAAAAGATGCAGCATTCGCATCATGACGGATTTGGTATTGCTCGCCGGCTGATGGCGTACTATCCAGAGGTGTGGAGCCAAGTAAAGGAGAATTGGGCCGACAAGTACACTCAGGTACGGTTTCATAGTCAAATAAGAGTGGAAATAATCAACTCAGGAATTATTAACTAGGTATCTTTTGGATAATAATTAGTGTCAGGGTAATTGGACGATTTATAGGGTAGTCTAACAGTAACTACCATTGTAGTTCCACTATTATAATCTTTGGGAGTTGGGGGAGATCACATGCCAAATTCGAAGCTGTTTCGTCTAGGATATGGCATACTGTTGATTTTTCTGATTATATGGGTCGGAGACAATATTGAGTTTATATTTCAACCTCTGCTCCTTATTATTCAGACGTTATTTACGCCTCTACTCATTGCAGGGATACTATTCTATTTGCTTCGTCCCTTGCTAAATATACTTATTAAACGAAAGGTACCAATATCTCTATCTATATTACTCATATATTTTGTGATCGTATTTGTAGTCATTATATTGATAATTATCGTTGGGCCTATGATTAAAGTACAGTTTACATCACTCATAAACGATTTGCCTATGATCATTGAAAATGCTGTTGCAAAAGGCTATGAACTAGCTAAAAGAGATTGGTTCGCTCAGTTTATACATAGCTTTAACTTAGACCCTGAGAAAATTTCGCAAAATGCTGCTGCATATTCGATAAAGCTGCTAAATCTGGTGGCATCCAACCTCTCAAGCTTTATTGGATTTATTACCAATCTTTTCATCCTCGTGGTGATGATCCCGTTCATCTTATATTATTTCCTGAAGGATGGACACAAAATGTTGGAAGGGCTTTTAAAAATTTTGCCTCATAAAAGTCTCTCAGATAGTCGGAAGCTATTTTCTGAGATGGATAGAACGATTAGCCTCTATATTAGAGGTCAAATCATGGTGGCCGTTTGCGTAGGAGTTTTGATGCTAATTGGTTTCAAAATTATAGGATTGAATTATGCAATTCTTCTTGCGCTCTTCGCGATGGTTACCAATGTGATTCCCTATTTGGGTGCTTTTCTTGCTGCAGTACCAGCTCTGCTTGTAGGTCTAACTATCTCTCCGGGCATGGTTATAAAAGTACTAGTCGTAACACTGATTGCTCAACAAATTGAAGGGAATTTGATTACTCCTTTAATCATTAGAAAAGGGCTTGACATCCACCCATTGACGATTATTCTTTTACTGTTTGTCATAGGAACTATAGTCGGACCTATTGGATTGCTTTTTGCGGTTCCAGGCTATGCTATTTGTAAAGTTGTCATCGTCTATATTTATCGTTTCATACGACTTAGAAACGAGGAAATTCATCGAACAGATTAATGTTTTTAAATAATCTATGAAAAAAAAGGAAAATGAAATTAATTCTGTTTTTATGAATATTTAAGTTGGTATTAAGATTACAGGTGCAATATGGATTATGTAAGAAGCACAAGTATCTCATACACTTGACTATTCTATAAAAACGGAGGTAGTAATCATGGACGATAATCAAAAAGAATACGGCGATTTCATAAAGCAGCACGATAACGATAATAGTGAGCATCAAGGGAAAAAGGAGCAGCCAGGAAAAGCGGTATCCGGAGACATTACCGTGATTAAGCCCCGTTTCTTTGAATTCTCTCAATCTGGTAACAATCAATCCAACTCTGGTAATGGAAAACGTTCTTCAGGTAAAAGTATGCTAGCTGCATTTTTGGCAGGTGCGTTGGTGGTAGGAGGCTTGATGTACACATCCGACAAAATGAATTTATTCAGCAACATCCAAGCCCCGCTTGTTTCTAATGTTTCTGCTGCTAGTCCAAATAATGGAGGCGCTACAACTGCTTCAGTCGATATGCGGCCTAACAATATTGCTGATATTGCCCAACAGGCAGGCCCGGCTGTTGTTAAAATCGAAACGAAGGTAAAGCCAAAAAGCGGAGGCAGCAACAACCCGCTCTATAGCGACCCGTTTTTCCGGCAGTTCTTTGGAGGCGGTAACGGATCACAGCAGCAACAACAGGATCAAAGCCAAGAGCTACAACCTGCAGGAATCGGCTCCGGCTTCATCTTTGAATCATCCGGTTATATTCTGACGAATGAGCACGTTATTGACGGTGCCGATGAAATCGATGTGACCATACAAGGGTACGATAAGCCGTTTAAAGCTAAGCTGCTAGGAAACAGCTATGATCTGGACTTGGCGGTTCTGAAAATTGAGGATAGTAATCCGTTTCCAACCTTGCCTATCGGCAACTCGGACAATGCGAAAGTAGGCGACTGGGTCGTTGCTATCGGCAACCCCTATGACCTTGACTATACGGTCACGGCTGGATTGCTAAGTGCAAAAGAACGGCCGATCAGCATTCCGGATGATAAAGGGACGAGAGAATACAAACACTTGATCCAAACCGATGCGGCTATCAACCCTGGTAACTCCGGTGGTCCGCTTCTGAATCTTAAGGGTGAGGTTATCGGTATTAATACGGCTGTCAGCTCGCAGGCTCAAGGAATCGGTTTTGCTATTCCAACCAACACCATTAGCACTGTTTTGGATCAATTAAAAAATAACGTCGAGATTCCGAAGGAACCGGTACCTTTCATCGGAGTGAGCCTAGGAGAATTGACTAAGGATATGTTAAGTGATTTGAAGCTTGATAATACCGAAGGCGCATTGGTAGCTGATGTACAACGGAAAACTCCTGCGTTCGAGGCTGGTATTCGTCCGTACGATGTTATCACCGCGGTGAACGGCACAAAAATTGCAGCTCCTGCGGATTTAACCAAAAAGGTACAAGCATTGAAAGTAGGAGACAAGCTGACGTTGACAGTCATCCGAAACGGTAATAAACAAGATATCGCCGTCACTGTTGGCGACCGTACCGCCAATAGCAGCGATCAGCAGTAATTGGGAAACTAAATGGACAACTAAATGGACAACTAAATGGGAAACAGTAATATTCAGAACGAGAACACAAAGGAAGCAGGAACGAAGACAACAAAGGGAAGCAGCACGAAGACAACAAAAGGAAGCAGCACGAAGACAACAAAAGGAAGCAGAACCAGCTATGCTGGACTGTTTCCTTTTGTTATATTATACAGAATGTATAAGTATGTATCTTCTTCAGGAGGGATTCGATCAGCCACTTTTCTTAGCCAAAGAAGGCTACAGGTGAGTGAAGCTTACTCTATTTACTAGTGCGAAACGTTCCTTTGTTCTTCTAAAATAGACAGGCTCTGACTCCTAAGGAACTGAGATGCCTTAGAGACGAAATAACGAATCGTAGTTCCGTGAACTCATGAATTCAAGGCATGCGAAGCAAAATAGCGAATTGACGTTCCGTTAGAGTAAGAGTGAGACCGGTATCTATCCCCAAAAGTGCATACGTAAATTGTGCCAAGGACGCCGCGAGGAGTTTAACCTGTATGGCATTCAACTCATGAACTTATAAAATCATTGCCACACTATACGGATTATTGTTGGGAAGGGTAAGAGTAAGTGTAAGGAGTCATTTGCTGCCCCGGGTACATCGCTGGATCTCCTCTGCTTGCAGGTGCTTCTTGCTCCAGATACATCTTGTGACAATACATCATATGCAAACGTGGAATATAAGTAATACTATTTGGCATTAAGGCATTTGGATCTTGAATATGTGGATTCATTGCCTCAAGAATAGGTTGGGGAACATTGTACCGCTGAGCCAAGGTCCCCAGGGTATCTCCTTCTATACATTGATGTTGAGCGAAATAGGTACCATCTCGGTCATCTTCCCCTCTAAAGAACGGAAAGAAAAAAGGAGAAAGGAAGAAAAATGGAAAGAAACGGCGCCGCGGGAAAAAAGGATTAATAAATGGCCCTCCAAAGTGACCAAACCCGCCATGTCCAAATCCTCCATGCCCAAATCCTCCGTGCCCAAATCCTCCGTGCCCAAACCCTCCATGAAAGCCCATATGTGTTGCCCTCCGTTTAATATAATATAGTCAATTGACTATGTATTGTATGGGCTCATGTCATAATTAGTTTTTCTTAGATGAAAAAAGTTATGTCAAACCCAATTTGTCAATATAGTTTATAGAAGCTGAATTGATATTTGCATTTTCGGGAGGAAGGTATACATATGGCAATTCGACCGACTATATTGCAAAAAGGTGATACGATCGGAATCGTTACATTAGGTAGTCCATTAGAGGCACAGGTGATTGATGCAAATGTAAATACTTTGAAAAGCATGGGCTTTAATGTAATACTGGGTCAGTATGTTTATTCCCAAAACGGGTTTATTGCAGGTACGAACCAAGAGCGAGCATTTGATCTGATGAGGATGTTTGATAACGATCAGGTTAAGATGATATTACCTACCAGAGGGGGAGTAGGCGTTGCCGGAATTCTTCCTTATCTCGATTACAATTTGATTCAAAGAAAGCCGAAAATGGTTACAGGCTACAGCGATATTACGATTTTACTGAACGTATTGTATCAATATTCTAATTTAATCACTCTCCAGAGTCTCATGCTTATTGACTTTACACCAAACACTCCTGCCTATAGTTATAATCAATTCTTTTCTGCTACTTCTACAATATCTATTTATAGGCAAATACAAAATCCACCAGGCATGCCTCTGATAAGCAGAGTTCCGGGTAACGTAGTAGGGCCGATAGTGGGGGGGAATCTGACTTCCTTTGTAGATACATTGGGAACACCTTTTGATATAGATACAAGGGGGAAAATAATACTCTTGGAAGAGACTCACGAACCCGTTAATACGGTTTATAGGTATTTGAATCATTTGAAGCTGGCAGGAAAATTCGAGGAATGTAATGGAATAATCATGGGGGAGTGTACAAATTGTCCAGTTGCATATGGCAAGTCATACGAGGATTTAATTCAAGAATTTGTAGTGCCTCTCGGCAAGCCTCTTATGACTAACCTAGCAACCGCACACGGGCCCTACAAGGCAGCGATCCCAATAGGAGCAATGGTAAATCTAAATACATTTAATAATACATTAACTGTGCTTGAACCTACAGTCAGCTATTAATCTTGAATGTAGCTGTGACTGATCTGCGATAGGTGAATTGAGGGGCATTCGATATAGATCGGGTGCCTTTTTGTTCTGCATCCGTTTGGGCAGCAAAGAGGCCTCAGTTAGTATTAAAGATCGTTATTATGAAAGTAAGCAATAGTTTCAGATCGGCTGGAAACATTCAGCTTTTTGTAAATAGTGCTCAGATAATTTTTTACGGTGCCAGTTGTCAAAAATAATTCAGAAGCAATTGCTTGATTGGATTTCCCTTGTATCAGGTTCTTTACAATGTTTCGTTCCTGTGAGGACAAGCATTTCAGCTTTTCCATAAGCTGCTCTTCGGAATTAGATGGGGCAGCTGCTTCATCCAATGATCCTTTTTCCTGTTGTTCGGATGACTGGAGCGCCTGGGCAAGGCGTAACTGCACACTGAAGGGATAATTTATTCTCCCATCCAAACAGTCTTGAATTGTTGAAAGAATCTTTTCAGTCTCAACCCCCTTAACTAAAAATCCGCTGGCTCCATGACGTATCGCTTCCCATATATATTCTTCATCCTCGAAAGTAGTCAAAATGAGCACCTTGATATCGGGAAATTCCAGTTTGATTTGCTTGGTTGCTTCCAGGCCATTTAGCTTCGGCATATGGATATCCATCAAAACGAGCTGAGGGAGATGTAATCGTACTTGCGCTATTGCAGCCAATCCATCGCCTGTTTTAGCTACTACCGTATATTTTTCCTCCATGCTTAGAAGGGCAGCTAGACCGTCGCGGATTAAAGGTTGATCATCTGCTATAAGAATGGTTGTTTTAGACAATTCGTTCACCCCGTCCTATAGTTTTTGTCTCCAAAGGTATGGTTATCTCGAGTGTCATGCCGCTGGAAGCATTTTTGTTCGAAATCGACAATTCTCCTCCAACATCCTCCACCCTCTCTTTCATAGCGTTCAGACCAAAGCCATAAACAATTTGGAGCGGAGACTTACCATTATCGGACAACTTAAATCGAATATGATCCGAATGATTAGTTAATGTAAATTGAAAATAGGTGCTGGAGCCATGCCGAATTCCATTGGTTAAACCCTCTTGTAATGCACGATATAGGGTTAGCTCGATCATGGGTGACAGATTCGGTATTGTGCTGTCTATTTCACAGGCAATTTCTACATGGGTTTGATTTTTCGTTTCATCGATTAGCTCAATAAGCTCGGGTATGAATTGGTGATCTGGAATGTTTTCGCGCAGCAGATGTACAGAGGTTCGGACATCATCCAGACCACTGTGAATATTTTGCTTAGTTCTATCGATCATTTCTAAGGCAAGGGAATAATGGTTTTTCCCGATAGCATGTGCTGCTGTCTGCAGTCCGGTTAATGCTGATGTTAGCGTATGTCCTACGGAGTCATGAATTTCACGAGATATTCGGGTTCGTTCCTGTAATATGGCTTTGCGCTCCAGCTCTATTGAGGCCACTCTCAATTGTTCATTATCTTTGGCCAGTTGATTCTTTTGCTGAAAAGCAATTTTGGCAAGAAAGCTTATTCCAAAAATGGCAAAGTATTCGATGATTCGAGGAAAAGCATAGTATATCTCTTCAAAGGGTGGGAATTGTTGAATAATCCAAAGGCTCAGTAAACAACAAGTGTAACTCACTATAGTAAAAAGAATAGAATGATTTCTCGAGTGATGAAAGGTAAATTCCCCTATAAGAACTAAAATATAAACCTGTGCAAAAAAGTCTTCCGACATTACCAAAATAACCAAAGCCAAGGCTAACTGAAAAAATAAAAATAGAATGCCTGTCTTTTGGTGCAGATTGACCTTCAAGACGTAATCTCGAATTAGGACGACTGCAACAAAAGTGCAGGTTAGCAGGCATAATCCAATAGAAAACTCGGTAGTATGGAGCAATAAGGTGACAGTTGCTGTAATAATGATCATGGTCAAGATTAGATTTATTCTTTTATTTAGCTGAGCATCCATCTTATACCTCACAGAATGAAATATGTACTCTATTTAGTTTACCATAAATATGACTTAAGTCATGTAAAATAGTGAAATATGTCGAAAAAGTACATAATTAGTTCTCTTATAGTGAATTATTTCATCTTTATTAGGTCGTTAGAATCATTTATAATGGGTTTAGAAGAGTGGGATATGTCAGATTAAGTCATTTTAATAGGTATTGTCACCTAGGTATGCTGTATTGCAAGGTATTAGCTACAGGTCTGGGGATATGTGGAGTGAAGCGTGCATGTGTATGGACCGTTCAGCACCTACAGATGATTATAGATTTTCAAGGGAGGCATGTACAATTTGTTAATGATACTATGGAACGTACTAGGCTGCATTCTTCTAATATCGACTTTAGGCTTGCTCATCAGTTTAATGTGGGAGAGCAAGCCTAAGCAGTTGGAAGCCCCCTTTGACAGTTGGAGATCGTCTCAGAAAGAACGGAGATCCTCATGAACATTTAGGAATACGGACTAAGAGAGCTTGAGTGTGCCTAAGATGGGGAGGGATTTATATTTCAATTGATATCGTGTTTAAGAAATGTAGGATGCCGGTATTTGTAATGATTTCTATAATTCTATCCCTGGTTTTTATTTCAAACAGAGTTCATGCAGAGGGTGAACCCAATCTTGCTTTAAATCCGGGTAGTACAGGCTACCCTCAAGCTACAGCATCCTACACATGCGGTTGTGATAGTGCTTGGAGTGTGGTTAATGGCATTTTCTCTTACAATGAGAGCCCTCGTGACCGATGGACTAATTACGGCTCCCCGAATCAAACGGATTGGCTGGCTATCGACTTCGGCTCGGTTAAATCTTTTAATCAGGTAAAATTATATCTATTTAATGACGGTGGGGGTGTACAGGCTCCAGCCAGTTATCTAATCGAATATTGGAATGGAAGCGATTGGAAAGGCCTAATTAACCAAACCAAAACCCCTGCAGTACCAGAGGCCGCTTTAAGCTCGCAGGCAACACCAGAGACTACACTAAATATGGTGAATTTTGATACCGTTACTTCCTCCAAGCTAAGAGTCACATTTACAAATAAAGGCGGTTCTTACAGTGGACTTGTAGAGCTGGAGGTTTTATTGCATCAGACCGAGGATGGAATCGCAGCAGCCGCAATGATGGTACAAATTGAACAGCTGCCCATCGAGTCTGCTGTAGCCTTATCGGATAAGTCAGCGATCACAGCAGCACGTACGGCTTATAATAATCTAACAGAGAATCAGAAAAGCTTGGTGACCAATCTTAGTAAACTAACAGCAGCGGAAGTGGCGATAGGCACGTTGGAAGCGGCACAAGCGGCAGATGAGAGTGCAGCGGCCGCAATGATGATGCAGATTGAACAGCTGCCCATCCAGTCCGCTGTAGCATTATCGGACAAGTCAGCGATCACAGCAGCACGTACGGCCTATAATAATCTGACAATGATTCAGAAAAGCTTGGTCACTAATCTCAGTAGACTAACAGCAGCGGAAGCAGCTATAGTCACGATGGAAGCGGCGCAAGCGGCAGATGAGAGTGCAGCGGCCGCGATAATGCAGCAAATTGGACAGCTGCCGATCCAGTCCGCTGTTACATTATCGGACAAATCAGCGATTACAGCAGCACGTGCAGTCTATAATAATCTCACAGAGAATCAGAAAAGCTTGGTCACCAATCTCAGTAGACTAACAGCAGCGGAAGCGGCTATAGCTGCGTTAGAACTGCCGGTTGTGAGGGACGTTAGGGTGTTATCTGCTTTTAGCGATGCAGCGGGACAAACGATAACGTTAAAACTATCATCGGTTTTGGATGTGACGTATAGTATACAAGCGTCGAAATTTCAAATCATCGCAAATGGAGTTCAAAGCACAGCCACAAAGGCCGTCTATGATTTAACCGATAATAGTCATCAAACGATTAAATTAACCTTCGGATCACCTGTGTTACTGAATGAAACATCGGTTACTTTATCCTTACAAGGCGGAGCGTTTAAAATCAGCAGCAACGAGTTTAACACGGCGATCCTTTCTAAACCCGTCATTACCTTCAAAAGACTGGACCTGTCGGGTGATAACAGAATTGGCATGGATGATATAGTTCAAATGATGAGTAAGACTGCCACGCAAATAGATGTGAATCTGGATGGAGTTTTTAATCGAGAGGATATTTTAGTGTTATTGGATCAGATTTCGACGCAGTCGAATTGAGGGTTGAGCATTGTATACACAAACAGAGAGATACCGGAACTAGCAGTTCCGGTATCTCTCTGTTTGTTGTGTTTTCAAGAGAATAGCGGAACAATTGCTTTTGCTATTCTCCTCCAATAATAAAATGGCCAATCATGTGACTTACCTCATAGCAGAAACTTTGTGAAAAAGATAACATATGCTTGTAAAACAATTGCGGAGGTGTTGTCAGATGGTAATGAAAGAATCCGATATTGTGAAAAAAGAAGCAGCGACAAATGCGTGGCGGGCATTTAAACCGGGTGCCTGGCAGAAGCACATTGACATTAATTCATTTATTGAGAGAAATATAACACCCTATGAGGGAAATGAGGATTTTCTGGCTATTCCTACAGATGCAACGAAGGCGCTTTGGCTTCAGGTTGGTGAATTGCTCCGTCAGGAGAGGGAGAATGGCGGCGTGCTTGACATCGATGTGAACACGATATCGACCATTAATTCACATGGGCCCGGATACATTGATTCATCGTACGAAAGGATTGTCGGCTTGCAAACAGATGCTCCGCTGAAGCGTTCCATCCAACCATACGGGGGCATCCGAATGGCAGTTGATGCTTGCGAAGCTTACGGATACAAGCTGCCATCGGACATAGAGCAGTTATTCACTGAAATCCGCAAGACCCATAACCAAGGCGTGTTCGATGCTTATACGACGGAAATGCGATCAGCTCGAAAAGCCGGTATTATTACCGGGCTTCCGGATGCTTACGGCCGTGGACGTATTATCGGGGATTATCGGCGGGTTGCACTTTATGGGATAAATCGGTTAATTGCAGAGAAGAAACAAGACCTTCTGCAGTTTGAAGTGGATTCTATAACAGAGGAGGTTATTCGCGCCCGAGAGGAGACTTCGGAACAAATTCGCAGTCTAGAGGAATTGAAGCGTATGGCACTATCGTACGGCTTCGATATTTCGGAGCCTGCCATCAATGCACAGCAAGCGGTTCAATGGTTGTACTTTGCTTATCTTGCTGCTATTAAAGAGCAGAACGGTGCTGCGATGAGCTTGGGGCGTGTATCGAGCTTCCTTGACATTTATATCGAGCGCGATTTGGCTGAAGGGACTTTGAACGAGTCTGAGGCGCAGGAAATCATAGATCATTTTGTGATGAAGCTGCGGATTGTAAAGTTTCTGCGGACCCCGGATTATAATGAGCTGTTCAGTGGGGATCCCACATGGGTTACTGAATCTGTCGGTGGAATGGGGTTGAATGGCAAGACACGCGTAACTCGAAACTCCATGCGGTTTCTGCATACGCTGTATAACCTCGGACCGGCACCGGAGCCGAACTTAACCATTCTTTGGTCCACAGCGCTACCGGAAAACTTCAAAAGGTACTGCGCGAAGGTCTCGATTGAAACGAGCTCCATCCAATATGAAAACGATGATTTGATGCGTCCTTATTTCGGTGATGATTACGGAATCGCCTGCTGCGTATCCGCGATGCGCATAGGGAAGCAAATGCAATTTTTCGGTGCCCGGGCAAACTTGGCCAAAGCCTTGTTATATGCCATTAACGGAGGCATTGATGAGAAGCTGGGCATTCAAGTCGGACCTGAGATGTCTCCTATCACATCGGAGGTTCTTGACTTTGCTGAAGTGAAGGCCAAATTTGAAAGGGTACAGGATTGGCTGGCACGCCTATACATGAACACATTGAATGTTATTCACTATATGCATGACAAATATTGCTATGAACGTATTGAAATGGCGCTGCATGATCGTGAGATTTTACGTACGATGGCTTGCGGGATCGCCGGCCTGTCCGTTGTCGCCGATAGCTTGAGCGCTATTAAATACGCGAAAGTCCGCCCTATTCGTAATGAGAAGGGGATTGCTGTCGATTTCGAGATCGAGGGGGAATACCCTCAATACGGCAACAATGATGATCGAGTCGACGGCTTGGCAGTCGAGCTCGCAGAGTCGTTCATGAACAAGCTGCGCAAGCACAAGGCATACAGGGGCGCTATGCCAACGATGTCGGTGCTCACCATCACTTCCAATGTGGTGTATGGGAAGAAAACCGGGAGCACGCCGGACGGCCGACAAGCGGGAGAGCCATTTGCACCCGGAGCTAACCCGATGCACGGGCGGGACCGCAAAGGTGCGCTCGCCTCGCTTGCATCGGTGGCCAAAATTCCGTATGAGCACAGCTTAGACGGAATTTCCAACACCTTCTCGCTGGTTCCAAAGGCGCTTGGCAAAGAGCCACAGGTGCGGATCAACAATTTGGTATCCCTGTTGGATGGCTATGCGGCTAGCGGAGGACATCATCTGAACGTCAATGTGTTCGAACGTGAGCAGCTGCTCGATGCGATGGAGCATCCAGAAAACTATCCGCAGCTGACGATACGCGTTTCGGGTTACGCCGTTAATTTTATCAAATTAACCAGGGAGCAGCAGCTTGATGTAATCAACCGCACGTTCCACGGAGCCATCTAGAACTACAGCACAAGAGAGGAGCGTGGCCTGTATGAAAGGCCGAATTCATTCAATAGAAACCTTCGGAACGGTGGACGGGCCGGGTATTCGCTTTGTTCTGTTCATGCAAGGCTGCGCACTGCAATGCCAGTTCTGCCACAATCCGGATACATGGGATACCGAGGGAGGAAAGCAGGTCACAGTAGATGAGATACTTAAAGAGCTGGAGCCTTACTTGGAGTATTACCGAAGGTCCGGAGGAGGCATTACAGTCACCGGTGGGGAGCCAACACTGCAGGCAGGCTTCGTGGCTCAATTGTTCAAGGAGTGCAAGGCGCGGTACGGGTTGCATACAGCACTTGACTCTTCCGGCTTTTGTGAGCCGGATCATGCAGAAGAGCTTATGAAAGTTACGGATCTTGTGTTACTTGACCTGAAGCAGATGAATAAGGCGAAGCATGAAGCCCTAACAGGCCAATCTAATGATAGGATTCACCGTTTCGCCAGCTGGCTGTCGGAGCATAGGAAACCGGTATGGATCCGCCATGTTCTGATTCCTGGCATTACGGACAGCTTTGAAGATTTATATGCTCTGGGATCTTTTATAGGAACTTTGGGAAATGTGCAAAAGACTGAGCTGCTTCCTTATCACCGCATGGGCATATATAAATGGCAGCAGCTAAATAAAGCTTACCCGTTAGAAGGTGTGCCTACACCGTCCGAGCGCGAGGTGGAACGTGCATGGGGAATTATGCAATCGGGTATTGCAGCATCTCTTGGGACAATGAATTTGGAAGACAGAGTGGAACTTACCTGATACAGGAGCTGAGGATCGATGACTGAATTAAAGCAGAAGCAAGCTAACCCAACTGATCTTACCTTTGCTTTCGAACGCCTCAAGAATGAGCATATTTGTTTATACAACGCTATCCATCAATTAGAAAATAAGGCCAAGCTTCTTAATAAAATAGAGAGGCCAGCAGAATATGTAAGTAAGCTGGCAGACCTGCGTGATCAAGCGCTCAGCGTGATTGCGGAGCTGGATAATCATTCGAAGTGGGAGGATAACGAGCTGTTTCCCCTGTTAACGGAATATTTCCAATTGCCTGACCGTCCTCATACAACGACGTCACTATGGATGCTGGAGCATGAGCATGAACTAGCTAACTTGTTTTTCGGTTATTTCTTGGATGAAGCGGATATTTGCTTAGCTCAGCAAAAGCGTCCTTCATGCTCCGGTTTAACCGATCAGCTGCTGCAAGCATGCCGATTGGTCAAAGAGCATCTGCAAACAGAAGAGGAAACCATGCTTCCTTTGGAAGAAGAGCTATTCATGGATACGGATGCAGTAATCTGATCAACGAGAAAAGTCAGGTATCCGGTTTTTGACTGGATATCGGGCTTTTCTTGTCTAGAATTCAGCAGTCCTCAACCTGCTTAGGGGTTACCTATGATTTTTGTCATAGTTAATTTCTGCCAACATTGTGTATAATCCAAAAGAGTCAATACTATGGATTTGGGGGCTGCTTCATGTCACTCGGTTTGATAAAAAAAATGGTCATCGGCGTAACGGGTGTTTCTGCTGTAACTTATGGAACCAGTGCCTTTTTTATTTTTGTATTAAAGGATAGGTTTGCTGGACTTCTACCGGATTGGATGTTCATTTCATTGACCCTTGGTATGGGTATATTCTGGACGGGATTTCTTGGTTGGCTCATGGCGAGATGGATCGTAAAGCCGTTATTGCAGTTCACGGCTGTCGCTAATGAAGCTGCTGCGGGAAATCTGCAGCTTACCATTCCCGAGCATCGTTCCAAGGATGAGCTTGGTATTTTGAACCGGTCCTTCAGCTTTATGGTCAATCAGCTTAGGAAGATCGTTCAAGATATCACACAGAACGCAGTAGCAGCGAGCCAAAGCACAGCGGCGCTTAGTGAAGCGATCCTGCAGGCTACAAATCAAGCGGAGCGGATCTCCCTGATTTCAGAGAAGATTGCTACAGGAGCAGAACGGCAGAAGGCGGAGTTTATGCAATCCTTCCAAGCTATGGAGCAAGTAACGCAAGCTGCGATTGAGGTGAGCGAGCAAGCGGAACAAACATGTACCTTCTCCTCGCAAATGGTCCAAACGATTGAGGAGAGCAGTCAAGTCGTCAGATCGTTGGTGCATACCCTAATGGGGTTATCCGAGTCAGGGGGAGAGACCATCGAGGTGGCAGCGCAGCTAGAAGTGTATGCCAAGGAAATTGGGAACGTGACCCATCTGGTAGGTGAGATTGCCTCGCAAACGCATCTCCTTGCGTTGAATGCAAGCATCGAGGCAGCCAGAGCTGGCGAGGAAGGACGTGGATTCTCAGTTGTTGCTCTGCAGATAAGGAAGCTAGCCGAGCAAAGCTCGAAGTCTGCTCAAGAGATTGATGAGCTAATTTGGCAAATTCAGAGTAAAGTGGATGACGTTGTGGAACGGTTAAAGCAGCAAGGAGAAGCCATGCATCGGGAAGCATCTAAGGGGGAGCAGACGGAACAAGCTCTTCAGATGATTAGAAGCAGTGCCCATGAAACGGAAGGCGCCGTACTTCGTATCGCTCAGACGGTAGATAAGCAAGCGGTAAAAATCCAGGATGCTGGACAGAAGCAACGAATCATAGATACCATTTCGCAAGATATATTAAATTCCGCTCGGCAAGCAGCTGCCTCTACTCAGGAGCAAAGCGCATTCATGCAGGAAATTGCTTCCTCTTCTGAATTGCTGCAGCGTCAATCGGATTTACTGAAAGAAAAAGCATCCGTGTTCCGCACGTAGCACGTAATACGAAAGCGGAGAAATGAAGCGCAGCCGAAGGTGCAGCACGATCATGCAGCTGATTGCTCGAATCGTAAGCGGTTCCTGCCTGCAGAATCCTCCTTAGATGCAAGGGGGAGGCTGCTTCTTTTTTTATTGATTGTGATTATTTTCACATTCAAAGTGATTTCGTAGAGCTATACTTTGATTATAAAAAGGCAGCAGCCTTATCAAAACGGAGGGATACCCTATGAAAGAACATATGTCTACTACTCTATTTACTACAATTGGACATCCGCTATATGAATTGAATGAAGCGGTTCAAAGGCTGGAAGAGGAGCATGTATTTCTGCAGGAGCAGCTTAGTGAATTATACGGTAAGGCCAAAGCAATAGGCTTGAATGAGGATGTGATCAACTGGGGCGGTGCGCTGCGAGATTTAAGAAACAACGCTGCCGCTTTTCAAAGAGATCTGGAAGGACATATGAACTGGGAAGAAGAAGCTATGTTTCCAATGATCGCTTGGTACTTCGGTGAAGAACTCCAACAATTCACTTTGATGGAGCAGGAGCATGAATTGGCTGAACTATTTATTGATGCCTATCTTGAAGCGGTTGAAGGGATTGTTAAACCTGTAGATGGTATGGAAGCCCGAGAAATGGCATCTTATTTGCTGCAAGCTCACGCTATACTGAACAATCATTTCCGTAAAGAAAAAGAGATTATCACTGCAATGACGGATCGTTCAAATAACTATGGTGGCTTTTGAATTAGCGAATCGATAATCGGATATCTGAGGCTTATTCGATAACATAACTTTTAATATGGAGGGGTAGTAATGGGCTTTGTTAAACCGGATCAAATCGCCCTGCGAACCCTGCAGGCCGGGGTGAAAAAAGCGAATATGCCGCTTTCTGTCCAGCTTCCGCTTGGTTTTGCTGCGGGGGCATTTATTGCACTTGGATTTTTATTAGCCATCCGAGTAAGCGCGGGCTTGCCTCCTGAATGGGAAGGCTTCAGGAGCTTTATGGGAGCTGCGGTATTCCCGTTAGGTCTTATACTTTGTTTGGTTGCAGGGGGTGAGCTTCTCACCGGCAACATGATGGCTTTGCCCTTCGCCTCTATGGCTGGCAAGGCTTCCTATTGGCAGGTAGCTAAGAACTGGCTGATCATCACTATAAGCAACTTCGCTGGAGCCATCTGTGTTGCTTACGTGTTCGGTCATCTCGGAGGGATGACGGAGCATGGGCCGTACTTAGCTCAAACCGTGGCTATGACCCATGCTAAGCTGGAGGAACCGTTCCTCGTAGCCTTTATCTCGGGGATCGGCTGTAATTGGTTGGTCTCTTTGGCCGTCTGGATGGCTAATGGTTCAGACGAAGGCTCCGGGTTGATCCTTGCAGTTTGGTTCCCTACTATGGCCTTTGTCGCTCTAGGATTTCAACACGTTGTCGCCAATATGTTTCTAATACCGGCAAGTATTTTTGCAGGGCAGGCGACTTGGGCTCAGTATGTAACCAATTTTGTTCCTGTTTTCCTGGGAAATGCCGTTGGCGGCAGCCTGTTCGTTGCAGGAATATACCGTTTGGCTTATCGCAAATCACTTCAATAAATGTTTACCGTGATTTATCTCACATCCATCCGTGCTTGCAGGACGTATACTTAAAGCAATTCTACTGGAAAGCTGGTGTACAATATGTTTTGCACTAAGATTTTGGTTGCTTTTGACGGTTCGGAATTATCTGAAAAGGCGTTGGACAAGGCCGTAAAAATCGCTCAAACAAATGTGGATATTGCTTTGCATGTTATTATCGTTGTAAAATTTCATGCGTTTATAGCAGGTGCTTATCCCGTTATTACTGAAAATTTTTATGAATCCGATCTGAAATATGGAAACGAGATTGTGAAGAGACTGGAGAAAGAATTGTCGACATTGGCAAATCCTCATTCAGTTTCATTGATACAAGGAACTCCGGAGAACGAAATTCTCCAATTCGCAAATGAGCAGGGCTCCGATCTGATTATTATGGGCAGCCGAGGGCTTACTGGACTGAAGGAGATGTTTCTGGGAAGTGTCAGCCATTATGTTGTACAACACGCTGAAGCTCCGGTGTTAATTATTAAGTAACTACATGAAAAAGCGGCGAGCTTAAATAAAAAAGGAGGCTTGATTTCCTTTCAATCATGTGATTAATTTCACATACTAACCTGCCGAATTCAGCTACACTGGAGTCAGAAAGAACAAAACAAATTCTAATAGGAGATGGTATCCATGTTAGTTAATTGGCTTAGAGGGAACAAATATGCTGCGGTAATTCTAATGATTACTCGTTTGTACCTTGGTTATAGCTGGTTGACGGCAGGCTGGCATAAGCTTACGGCAGGGTTTGACGCCGGTGGATTTCTGAAAAACGCGGCAGCCAAGCCGGTCATTGACAAAGCCACAAACGAGCTTGTTTATCCGACCTTCACGGCTTTTCTGAATGGATTTGCGGTTCCTAACGTCAAATTAATCAATATCATGATACCTTTTGGGGAATTTTTGGTAGGTCTTGGGCTCTTGCTAGGATGCTTAACTACCATTGCCGCTTTCTTCGGCCTACTGATGAATTTCATGTTTCTGTTCGCTGGCACCGTGAGCACAAATCCATGGCTGGTATTGATTGGAGGGATCATCATTCTTGCCGGGGCAAACGCGGGTAAATTCGGTGTTGATCATTACTTGCTCCCCTACATGCATCATTGGTTCGATCACCGTAATCATGGGGTCAAGGGTAAAAACGGCCACACGCCAAATCATGCTTAACCTCTAGTCTCATTGAGTGTTAAGCGCCTTGCCTTTACACCTTGGGGGCCGTGTAGTAGCCAGAAGGCAGAGGAAGAAATGCTTCATATTGGAGGGAATGTGCATGAAAAATAATTATCATTCAATGGAGTCAGGTACTGCACACTCGACTGAATTATCCGCGGCACTGGATCGTTTGACCCAGGAGCACGGTGAGCTCATGCAGGTACTGTTGGATATGGAGAGTCAGGCCAGGCAGCTAGAGCAGGAAACAGACATGAGCAAGGCTCTCCCATCGCTTTTGCATCTGAGACTTTGGGTGAAGGCATTTATGCAGGAATTGGAGCGGCACTCCGAATGGGAGAAGAAGGAGCTGTTTCCTTTTCTAAATAACTATTTTCACCAAGAACTATCGCCTTCAATGATCCCTTCATTCTGGGCGCTGGAGAAAGATCATGAACTGGCTGAGGAGTATATACAGTATTTTTTAAGAGCCGTTCATGAAGTTAAGCAGGAATCGGAGCTTGGACAGCTTCATCAGGCTTTGGCTTATCTTATTCATGCTTGCCGGATTCTTAAAGAACATTTGGCGAAGGAAGAACAGCTTGTTTTTCCAATGACCGAACAGGTTTTAACGGATTTGGATTATTTATTTTCCTGAAAAAGCGAAGGTTCACAAAGTAAGTTATTTTCAAAAAAAGTAAGGGGCGGATCACGATGAGACAGATCATACATGGAAAAAACATGGAAGTTACCTCGGTTCTTGGCGACTATGCTAAACGTAAGCTAGGTAAACCTATCGGTATGTACGATGTAGAAGGGGATATGCATATAACCCTATCTGTGCAGGGTCATAAGCATGAGCATACAGTGGAGGTAACGATACGGTTTTACGGACTGACGCTGCGAGTGGAAGAGAAGCAGGACGATATGTACGCAGCCATTGATCTGGCAGCTGATAAGCTGGAGCGCCGGATGCGGAAGCTGAAGGAAAAGGTCCAAGGCAGACTGCGCAAGCAGGGGCTTGAAATTCCTGAGCTTGCGAATATCGCTGAAGTCGAGGTGGCGGGAGCCGAAGATTTCGAAGTGGTCCGTACGAAGAATGTGTTTCTGAAGCCGGTCGATGTGCAGGAAGCGATACTGAACATGAAGCTGCTGGACCATGATTTCCATCTGTTCCATAATCGGGAGACGAATCTGACGGAGCTAGTCTATAAGCGCCAAGATGGCTCTTTCGGGCATATCTCACAAGCTTGATTCTGCGATAAGTTATTATTCTAACCAAGCAGTTATCTATCACCTGTGTCATGCGGATATTCTCGAAAATGGAAACAAAGTATCAGAGTGGAAAAATATACGAATCATGGAGGCGGGACTAATGGCTGTAAAAGAGAAGCTGGAAGCTACAGGTGGAACTCCGGCGCAGGAAGAAGTGAATCGGCTGGTAGAAAAGGCAAAGAAGGCGCTCCATTCCTTCATGCAGCTGAACCAGGAACAGGTGGATACCATCGTTCAGCAAATGGCTTTAGCCGGATTGGATCGGCATATGGCTCTTGCTAAGCTGGCCGTTGAGGAGACGGGCAGAGGGGTTTATGAGGATAAAATTACTAAGAATTTATTCGCCTCCGAGTATATTTATCACAGCATCAAATATGATAAAACGGTCGGCGTGATTGAAGATAATGCTTATGAAAATTATCAAAAGGTTGCCGAGCCCGTCGGTATTGTGGCAGGTGTAACACCGGTAACGAACCCTACCTCCACTACGATGTTCAAGGCACTTATTGCAATAAAGACGCGTAATCCTATTATTTTTGCCTTCCATCCTTCAGCCCAGAAGTGCAGTGAAGCCGCTGCTCGAACGGTAATGGAGGCGGCAGTAAAGGCTGGTGCTCCTGAGGGCTGCATTCAGTGGGTCGAGCATCCATCTCTGGAGGCAACCAGCCTGTTGATGAATCATCCGGACGTGGCGCTGGTACTTGCAACAGGAGGCTCCTCTATGGTAAAAGCCGCTTACAGCACGGGTAAACCAGCACTAGGTGTCGGACCGGGCAATGTACCTTGCTTTATCGAGAAAACAGCTGATTTGCAGCAATCGGTTACGGATTTGATCTTATCTAAGACATTCGACAACGGTATGATTTGTGCTTCTGAGCAGGCGGTTATCATTGAAGAGCCCGTCTATGCACAAACCAAACACCTGATGAGTGAGATGGGCTGCTACTTCTTGAATAAGGAAGAAACGGAAGCGGTGTCCAAGCTGGTCATCAATCCTGAGAAGTGTGCCGTTAACGCTGTTATCGTAGGACAGCCGGCTGTCAAGATCGCTGAGATGGCAGGTATTTCTGTACCTTCGGATACGAAAATTCTGGTAGCTGAGCTGACTGGAGTAGGTGAAGCTTATCCGCTGTCTGCTGAGAAGCTGAGTCCGGTTCTGGCTTGCTATAAAGTGAAAAATGCGGCCCAAGGCATCAACCGGGCAGCCGAAGTGACAGCATATGGCGGCATGGGGCACTCCTCGGTGATTCATTCCAAGGATGATCAAGTTATTGCAGATTTTGCAGCGGCTCTCAAAACAGGCCGTGTCATTGTAAACGCACCTTCTACCCATGGCGCTATCGGAGATATTTACAATACGAACCTGCCGTCCTTAACTTTGGGCTGCGGCTCCTATGGGCATAACTCTACAACCTCGAACGTAACGGCGGTCAACCTGCTTAACATCAAACGTGTTGCCTATCGAACCGTGAATATGCAGTGGTTTAAGATTCCGCCTAAGGTTTATTTTGAAAAAGGCTCGACACAATATCTTGAGAAAATGCCGGATATTTCCCGAATTCTAATCATAACGGATCCGATGATGGTAAAGCTCGGCTATGTGGAACGTGTTGAATATTATTTGCGGAAACGTAAAACACCCGTTTATATCGAAGTTTTTGCGGATGTAGAGCCTGACCCGTCTGTAGATACGGTAGAGCGCGGTACCCAAATGATGGAGAGCTTTCAGCCGGACTGCATTATTGCTTTGGGCGGGGGCTCCCCGATGGATGCGGCAAAGGCGATGTGGCTGTTTTATGAATACCCGGATACGAGCTTCCAGTCATTGAAGCAAAAATTTATGGATATACGGAAGCGGGTCTATAAATATCCGCGGTTGGGGAAAAAGGCTAAATTCGTTGCAATCCCGACGACTTCAGGGACCGGCTCGGAAGTGACTTCCTTCGCCGTTATTACGGATAAACGGGAAGGCAATACCAAGTACCCGCTAGCAGATTACGAGCTTACGCCGGATGTAGCCATCATCGACCCGGATTATGTGTACAGCTTGCCTAAAACAGCGGTAGCTGATACTGGTATGGATGTGCTGACTCACGCGATTGAAGCGTATGTGTCTGTAATGGCCAACGACTACACCGATGGCTTGGCGATCAAAGCTATTCAATTGGTATTTGAATACTTGGAAAAGTCTTGGGCTACAGGGGATACGTTGGCGAGAGAAAAGATTCACAATGCTTCTACTATTGCAGGTATGGCCTTCGCGAATGCTTTCTTGGGAATCAACCACAGCTTAGCGCATAAATGGGGAGGCGAATTTCATACCGCACATGGTCGGACCAATGCGATCTTAATGCCTCATGTCATCCGTTATAACGCTCAAAAGCCAACGAAGTTTGCTTCGTTCCCGAAATACGGACACTTTATTGCAGATCTACGCTATGCTGAAATTGCCCGTATTCTGGGGCTTCCGGCGAGGACGACAGAGGAAGGCGTGAACAGCTTGATCGAGGCAATCCGCAAGTTGAATCAGGCGCTAGGAATCCAGTCTTCCTTCGCGGAGCTCGGAATTGATCCCCAGCTGCTCGAAACCCGCGTCGACGAACTGGCTGACCGCGCATTCGAAGACCAATGCACGACCGCAAATCCGAGGATGCCTTTGGTAACAGAGCTGGCTGAGCTTTATCGGAAAGCATTTTATGGGAAGTTTGAGTAGAGCAGGCGATCTTTATCGTGAAGCATTCTATGGGAGGTTTGAGTAGAGCAGACGGAGCTTTATCGTAAAGTATTCTATGGGAAGTTTGAACAGAGCAGGCGGAGTTTTATCGTAAAGCAATCTATGGGAAGTTTGAGTAGAGCAGTCGGATCGCAGATCCGTTGAAGCAATTGCAGTTGGAGGGGCTGTTCCGAAGGTCGTAGACCTAGAGGGACAGCCCCTTTTTAAGCTGTAGGGGAACTGAGATGCTCTATTTTAAAATGCACACGTGTTCATTCAAGTGAAACGGAAGTACGATCCCTTATTTGCAAAATAACGGAGCATTTTGGCTGGTTAGAGACGAAATAACGCACTGTACTTCCGGGAAATCATGAATTCGATAGGATGCAAGTAAATAGTGAACTGACGTTCCGTGAGAGAGTAAGGTAGTAAGAGTAAGAGTAAGAGTAAGAGCGACCTTTCCTGGATTATTAACGAAAGTGAGAACTCAATGAAGCTATAGTTCGATAAGTCGCACCCGCCGGGCATGAGGTTGAGGTGATTGTTCCTGAAGGATATGAGATAGTATAAAGCTTACGAGCTAAACGGACTGAACGCCTTGGCGACCAGTCTGTGTTGTGGCGATCGATGCGAGCAGTTAAAATTTCATAGTCGCAGCACAATCTAAAAATTGTATCTGTTTTTCAATAATTTATAGATGTTGAGCCAGTGCGAATGTAATACACTAGCCTAGAGTTATCTAATCGATATAGGCTTGGATCATTTATTAATCGTGCGCAAAGGTTTAAAATATTGTATATTACGGAGGAAGTCATCTATGTCTATAATTGGAGCTCTTAAATCCAGTTCCTGCATTACACGTTATCCTAATAATCCAATCCTGTCTTCCAGCGACGTCCCTTATAATCCTGCCCTTGTTTTCAATGCTGGCGTCACTAAGTTTGAAGGTCAGTATGTCATGATGTTCCGCAACGATTATGGCGACATTGGGAATGAAACGCTGCTTCCTATTAACACAACGAACCTGGGGCTTGCGTACAGTAAAGACGGTATCCATTGGAAGGTTCAGGAGAAGCCATGCTTCGGCATGGAGAATGAAGAGATTATTAGAACGTACGACCCGCGTCTTACTGTCATTGATGGGCGTTGTTATCTTTGTTTTGCTGTAGATACCAAACACGGGGTACGGGGGGGAGTAGCGGTTACCGATGACTTCGAGAACTTCGAGATTCTTAGTCTTTCAGCACCGGACAACCGCAACATGGTATTATTCCCCGAGCGGATCGGAGGCAGATATGTACGGCTGGAGAGACCATTTCCTGTCTATGGCAAAGGTGGAAAGGACAGCTTTGACATATGGATTTCCGATTCTCCTGATTTGAAATATTGGGGGAATACAGAGCTGCTGATGGGCTTGGAGCAGGTGCCGTTCGCCAATGATAAGATTGGACCGGGAGCGCCTCCAATAAGAACCTCTCACGGCTGGCTGACAACGTTCCATGCTGTTGATATTGACTCTTCCCGTGGTAAAAACGGCTGGGAGCCGTTCTGGAGGAAGCGTTATTCAGCTGGGATCATGCTGCTCGATTTGGACAATCCGCATAAGATCATCGGCATGTGCCAAGAGCCTTTACTCGCACCAGAGTTTAGCTATGAGACGGATGGAGGGTTCCGTAACGATGTTATTTTCCCTGGGGGAATGATATTGGAGGACAGCGGAGAGGTCAAAATATACTACGGGGCGGCAGATACGGTGGAATGTCTGGCGACAGCCGATGTAAACGATTTAATCCGATTATGCTTACCCAAGTAATCGGAGCAGCCTTGCTTTAATAAATTCCGTTAATCTGTAGGGAAGTTGTGTGACAGCAGCTTCTCTACTTTATTTGTATTTGCTATTAGTCAGTTAGTGCCGCTCTCAGAGGGGGAATTCTCAAAAGTGAAGCATCGGCATGTTCTTCAATATATCAATCAACATTTTAAAGTGAAATTAATTCTGATTCTGTCTGTCATTATTATTGTTTGTTCTTTGGTTACCGGGTATGTTTCTTACCGAATATATTTGAACCTGTTTGAAAGCGAAATCAGCAAGCAGTATCTTAAGACAAGTGAACAAACGATAGAGCAGATTGGTTTCAAAATTCAAGATATGTACCGTATTACCGACTTTATTATTTTTCATCCTCTTGTAGAGCAAATTGTCAAAGGTATGAATGCCGAGCCCAGAGAAGGAGAGAGCAGGGAGTACCGGAGGTTTATATTGGAGAGGGATTTAGCGGATATTCTACTTCCCTTAAAGAATGAAACACCACAAATCCGTGCGCTATATATCGTAGATCTGCAGGGCAATAATAATTATTTCAGCCATACGAATCCTTCAATTCAAATTATATTTCCTGATTTTTATGAGCTGGTAAAGAACGGTATGAAATCTCCTTCCGGCGAAATTGTGTGGCAGCGGTTGAAAATTCCGGATTCCTCCGAACCATCTGGGGAGAAAAATAGCTTAGTAGCTGCCCGGGTGCTCAAATCTCCCAAACAGCAAGAGATATATGGAATGCTTATCTTGATTATCGACGAATCGTACCTGGCAAGTCCGTTGGATCCGCTTATGGCAGGCCGAACTACAGGGGCATATATATACGATCAATACAATCGGCTGCTCTATGGCAGGGAGCCGGAGGGAAGGAACGGATTTGTGCCGGAATGGGAAAAGCGGGAAGGGACTTTTATACAGCGTAACAACGAGGAAGATTATTTGTTTGTCAAAAGCTTGTATGAGCCTCGTTCATTCACACTGGTAAGCGGAATTTCACTGGCTGATATTGAAGCCAAAGGTCGGAGCGTATATCATGTAGCCCTAATTTCCGGTCTGATCAGTGTAATTCTTATGGCGGTTAGCGTATCGTTCATCAGTGGCAGATTACTCCGGCCGCTGCATGTGTTAGTGACCGCTATGCAGCGGCTGCGCGAAGGGAATTTGCGCGTCGAAATTTCCAAAACCTCCAATGATGAGTTTGCTTTTCTGGCCGAGAGCTTCAATAAGATGGTAGCTGATATTCAATCGTTAATTCAGGAAGTGTATATAAGCAAGCTGAGTGAGAAGGAGGCTGAGTTGAAGGCGCTTCAGGCTCAGCTGAACCCTCATTTTTTGCATAATGCCCTTAATTCTATTTATTGGAAAATCATGCTGCTCTACGATGATGCGGAAACGGCTTCACTTGTGACCAGCTTGTCAGAGCTGCTTCGATATTCCTTGGCCTCTGTCTCTACACCAAGTACGCTGCAGGATGAGCTGGCTCAAGTCCGTAATTACATTACCATACAGGAAGCGCGACATGGAGAGGGCTTGAACGTCAGTATTGAGGCGGAGGATGAGCTGAAAGTCTGCCGGATGCAAAGGCTGCTGCTCCAGCCGTTAGTGGAGAATGTGTTTGTTCATGCATTTCGGGATCAGACATCCGACAAGCGCTTGACGATTCGAGCTTATCGTAAGGAAGCGGAGCTGCATATTGATATAGAGGACAACGGGTGTGGGATACAGCCTGATACGATACATAAGCTGCTAGATGATCGATCCGTCTATGATGCGCGCAGAGAAAGAGAGAGCATAGGTGTTCGAAATGTCATTAGGCGTATTTATTTGGTACATGGAGAGCCATACCGATTGGAAATCCGACGTATGCAGCAGGGAACGAAGGTAAGGTTGATTCTGCCGTGTGAAGCCTGCATGCCATTAAAGGAGGGAGGGACGATAGATGAATCAAATCCTTCTTGTTGAGGATGAGCCTTTGTTCCGCAAGGGGCTCGCGAAGCTGATAACAGATTCAGGCACAAACTGGAATGTATGTGCGGAAGCAGAGAATGGACAAGAGGCGGAGCCATTGATTGCGGAATGGCTGCCAGACCTCGTCATTACCGATATTAGAATGCCTTTAATGGATGGCTTGGAGCTGTTGAAGCGTGTGAAAAGCAGGTTCCCTGATATTGAGTTTATTGTCATTACAGGCTTTCAGGACTTTCAATATGCTCAAACGGCGCTACGTTACGGTGCACTTGACTTGCTTGTGAAGCCTTGCAGCAAACAGGATATTTATGATGTGCTGGATAAAGCGGATGCCCTTGTATCGGAGAAGCAAGCCAGGCTTCGCAAAGAGGAGACGGAGCATCAGCTGCTGCTGGAGAATACCCTGCGGGCGATATTTCTGAGGTTTCCTTTTATTACCGAAGCGGTTGAAGAGCTGGAGAGAAGCCTGGGTGGCTGCAAGCTCATTTTGTTCCAAATTACCGACTACTACCCCTCCCGCAAGGAATATACGAAACGTGACGTGCCTTTATTGCAGTTTGCTGTCTTGAACATTATTAGTGAATTGTTAGACATGCATGGGATTCAAGGTAAGCTGCTCCTGATTGAGTACGGACGATATGCACTGCTCTTGAAGGATACGGCTCGGGAACAGTCGGTTTGTGCTGCCGTTTGCGAAACGGTGGGGCGTCTGCTGGGATTAACGGTCTCTGCGCATCCCTCAGGGGTAATACCAGGCGTAACACATCTGGCGGATCTGTATGAGGCTAGTATGGAGGAGGCAAAATTGTTTGAACGTGCGGATAAGGAGAATGGCATGAAAACAGCCTTTCCGATTAACCGAGCCCGTCAGCAGCTGATCAGTGCGCAGATGGTTGCTTTGATAGTAGCTGGACAAATTGAGCTGTTGAAGCAGTATTTGAACACGCTTATTAAAGAGGTGCGGATGATGCCCATGGAAGCCGGGAAAATTGAGGGCTTATCGGTTAGCTTCGCGCTTCAGGATATAGCCCGCAAACAGTTTGAACAGGAGCACGAGCCACAGCTGTTGGCCGAGCGAATCAGTAGGTTGCATGGTTGCGATAGTATAGATGAGGTATACGCTTGGATACAGGCGGAAACGGAACGGTTTATGGCCAATTTTGTTGTGTGGCAGGAAAAATACAGTGAAAATGCGGTTTCGAAGGCGGTCCGTTACATGGAAGACCATTATTCCGAATCGCTCCCTCTACAGCAGGTGGCTTCGCAGATACATTTGAATGCAGCCTATTTCAGTCATTTATTCAAAAAGGAAACCGGGCGCAGCTTCGTGGATTATTTAGTCGAATTGCGTATGGAGAAAGCCAAGCAGCTGCTTGCCAATACGGATATGAAAATTACTGAAGTTTCTGGCAGGATCGGCTATGATTTGCCCAATTATTTCGCCAAGCTGTTCAAGCAGTCGACAGGCCTTACACCCAAGGATTACCGCAAGCTGCATCAAGGTTAATTAATAGTGACGCTCAAGTTGTCTAATAAGACAATTTGGGCGTTTTTCTGATATTGCAAGAAAAGCTACCGCTACTACACGAATGTATCATCATCGAAAGGGCTTCGAATAGAAGCTTTTTTAAGTCTAAGGCCTGACACGTTCTAAAAATTGTATCCTTTTCCCCATAAATCGTAGATGTTGGCTTGAGCCAGTTTCTTTACAATTAGCTATACAGAACAAATTACTAGGTTAGGGTGGTGCGATGCGTGGGTTCTTTTTCAATCAACAAAAAGAGGTTCAACCAAAATATTCCATTGTTAGTGATGTTTATTCCAGTCGTCTTGTTTTTCATTATTTTTAAATACTTCCCCATGTTTGGCTTGCTCATTGCGTTTAAGGATTACAACTTTGCGGACGGGATTTTACATAGTCCTTGGGTGGGCCTGAGCAATTTTGAAATGCTCTTTAATCAATCGCAAACGCTGAATATTATCCGCAATACACTGTTGTTAAGTTTATTGAGCTTGGTTTTCGGTTTTCCGGTCCCGATAGTTCTGGCTATCTTGCTGAATGAGGCGCGAAGGCTATGGTTCAAAAAGTTCGTGCAAACCGTTGTCTATTTGCCGCATTTTCTTTCTTGGGTTGTTGTAGGTGGTCTGGTTTTGACGATATTTTCAATGGAATCCAGCGCCATAAATCATTGGATCGAACAACAGTTCGGGGAGCCTTACCCGTTCTTGTATAATCCTAATTCATGGATTGCCGTATTCGTGGCCTCGGGCGTGTGGAAGGAAATGGGCTTCAATGCGATTATTTACTTGGCTGCGCTCAGTTCCATAGATCCAAGCTTGTATGAAGCGGCTGCTATCGATGGCGCTGGCAAGCTGAAGCAGATTTGGCATGTAACGCTTCCTGGTATTCAGACTACAATCGTACTGCTAATTATACTGGCGATTGGAAAAGTGATGGATGTGGGATTCGATCCGGTATTCAACCTGCAAAATAATGTAGTCAGCAGTGTGTCCGAAGTTATTAGCACCTATGTGTATCGCGTTGGTGTACAGCAAGGACAATTCAGCTTGACCTCGGCGATGGGGCTGTTCGAATCGGTAGTATCGTTTGTTTTAGTGCTGTCTGCAAATGCGATTGCCCGCAAATTTCAACAAGGACTTTGGTAGGAGGATTCATTCATGAAGTCAACGAGAAGTGAAAAGCTCTTTTACTTGATTAATTATATCGTGCTGTCCGTTATCGCTTTATCTTGTCTGCTGCCTTTAATCCATGTGGGTTCCCTGTCCCTGAGCGGGGCTCGTGCCATTGCCTCCGGCGAGGTCGGGTTATGGCCGGTTGATTTCACATGGGACACATACGTAGAGGTATTCAAGGGGACTAAAATAGTTCAATCGTTCTCAAACAGTGTGGTTATCACGAGCGTCGGGGTCGTGCTGAGTATGCTGACAACGATATTAGCCGCCTACCCGCTTGCCAAACGATTCTTTTATGCGCGCCGTTTTTTTACATTGGCCATGGTGTTTACGATGCTGTTTAACGGAGGGATCATCCCCACCTTCTTAGTGATTAAAGGCTTAGGACTGATTGATACTTACGGAGCACTCTGGCTTCCTGCTTTGGTCAGCACCTACAATATGCTCATTATGCGCACTTATTTTGAGAACATACCGGAGGAATTGGAGGAGGCTGCTCGAATGGACGGCTGCGGTGAATGGCGGCTTTTGCTGCAAATCGTGCTTCCGCTTTCTATGCCTGTGCTGGCGACTCTGACTCTATTTTATGGAGTATCCTACTGGAATTATTTCATGAGTGTACTGCTGTATATTAGCTCGACGGACAAATACAACATGACAGTACTGGTGCAGCAAATGGTGCAGAATCAGCAACTGCTCAACGAAATGCGTTCTCCTGAGGACATGGTCCAGCTGGTTGCCGAAGGAGTGAAGGCAGCGGCAATAGTGCTCATGATGATTCCGATGCTAGTTGTGTATCCATTTGTGCAAAGGTTTTTTGTCAAGGGAGTTATGCTTGGAGCTGTAAAAGGGTAGAAGGTTATTCTAGCAGGAGGTGATGGAAAATCACTATTTCGGCGAAATGAAGTTTGAAGCATCTGAAATGAAATGAAAAAATGGTATGATAAACAGTAGAAGAGAGGGGAAAGCAATGTCTTACTCAATGAAAAGGGTACTATTCCCGATGCTGGCAACAGCCGCACTCATCACAGCAGCAGTTGGCTGTTCGGCCCCCAAAGAGGCGAGCACTGAAGCTGGAGCAAAAGCAGGAACAGGAGCAGAGGCACTAAAATCCGCAAAGCGGGGGGCACTTACAGCAACGATCTATGATCGTGGAAATATTCCTTCCAGCGAGGGTACGATTGAAAATAATAAAATTACAAAATGGATTAATGAAGCAGGGCCGGTTGATGTCAAATTTATTCCTGTTCCTCGGACGCAGTCGGAGCAGAAGCTCAATACATTATTTGCCGGCGGGGGAGCGCCTGATTTGATTCTGGAATATGCCCCGCAAATTAAAAATCCTTTAATCGACCAGAAGCAGCTTCGTCCAATTGACGATATGATTGATAAGTACAGTACCGAGTATAAGGCACTTCTGCTGAAATATCCGGCGCTGAAGAAAGCAGGGACGGGAGCCGATGGCAAGCTGTACCAGTTCGGACGTATTAATGAGACAATTCCACAAAGAGGTTTGTTCATCCGTACCGACTGGCTAAAGAAGCTGAATCTGGAAATCCCGAAAACAACGGAGGAGCTGTATCAGGTAGCCAAAGCCTTCACAGAGCAGGATCCGGACGGAAACGGCAAGAAGGATACCTATGGTATCGCTATGTCTTATAGCTCAGGTGCTGTTCTGGACGAAATGTTCGGCGTAACCTATCCGGGCTTCATCGTGCAAAACAACGAGCTGATACACGGCTGGGATAATATTAAAGCGGTTACGCAGTTTAAGAAACAGCTTTATAGTGAAGGCTTAGTGGATAAAGACTATTTGAACGATAAAAATGGCTCCAAGGCGAAGCAGGATTTCTTGAACGGTAAAATTGGAATTTACATGGAGCAGTTCAATGTCCCCTTTGTTTTCTATAACGACTATTATTTAAATTTGAAAAAAAATGTTCCGAATGCCGAAATTACGGTGATTCCATATCCGAAGACGCCCGTAGGGCAATTTAATTCGATCTTTGTCAATCCTGTCCAAATGACGGGGGTTGTAAACGCTCAAGCTAAAGATCCGGAAGCGGTCATGAAATACGTTGATTTTGCTTCATCCGAGAAATTTATGAAAACGATGTATTATGGATTCGAAGGTGTACACAGCAAGTCGGAGCCAGGCAAATGTCCGCTGGTTACTGATCTGGATAAATGGAAAACCGAATTTAATTTTGGTGCAGGAGATTTTGCGATGCTGGCATCGCCAACATTAGCGGGCAAATGTTATTTTGGCACAGAAAAGCTGGATGCCCAAGATCCGGCTCAGGATCAAGTGAAGAAGATGTTTGAAATGAACTCAACCTTTGTGAATTTTGACCTTCCGGTTGCAGGTCCAACCCATGCTGAACAAATGCCTCAGCTGCCGAAGGAGCTTCAGCTTATTTTGACCAACACGACGAAGCAGGTAGGTGTAGGTGAAGGTGATATTTGGGTGAAGGCCATACTAACGCCTAACTACAGCGCGGAACAAGCCAAGCAGGATGCACTTGCAGCATGGGAGAAGGCCGGCGGCAAGCAGGTCGATGATTGGTATAAAAGCTTCTACGCCAAAGACAAGGACAAAATTATCCTGACCAAGGATATTTATGAAATTTTCAAAGAGCAGCGCGCTGTTCAGAAGAAATAAGCTTTGCACAACAAAAGGGAGAGTATGCCATAGGCGTACCCTCCCTTTCTTTAACGGTTGGGGTGAGCGAAGCTTACCCTGTATCTCTATTGTGATCCGTTTTCTTCTGTTCCTCTAAATGGGCAGGGGAGCGAGTGAGGGGAACGTGGATACGCTATTTTGCCATGCACACGTGATCATTCAAGTGGAACGGAACTACGATGCTTTATTCGCATCAAAATGGAGCATTTGGGCAGGTTTGAGGTGGAATAACGCATCGTATTTCCGTGAAATCATGAATCCGATGGGAGGTAAGGCAAATAGCGGAATGACGTTCCGGTAAGCGAGAGAGGGAGTGAGAAATAGTGAGATTTAGAGAGATTGAGATTGAATGAGTGTGAGTGTGTGGTCCCCAAAATAGTAGCTCGATTGATGAAAGGGTTAATGATGTTCCCTCCCGACAGTAGTCACTGACTCCATATCCGTGCCTTCAGAAAAGTAACCTTTTATAACCGCTCTTCCTAACCGCGGGCACCTAATTCATGTATAAAATTCGAAATCATTTCGGAATTGTTTCTTCCGTTGTATGTACCGTCACTTCATGCCAGAGCGAAGCATCCTTACGGTACGGAAGCTTGCAGTAAAGTGAATGGATGGCTTTGAGTACCGGTTAAGAAGTAAGGATGCACGTCAATCTCAGAGTCGATAAAAAGGGTATGGGTATGGGTATGGGTATGGGGGAGGAGCAATAGCGTCCACCACTTTGAAGGGCGTGTTCCCACCGCTGCAAGCTTTTCATTCAAATGAACACGACTTCAACAGCCGCCGTAATCCGATACCTGTCTCTCCTAACACACGAACTATGGGATAAGACAAAAACCTGAGGCATAGCCTCAGGTTTTTTTACTTATCAGGCTTGTTCTTTTTGCAGCTTCGATGGATTGTTGATCTTGTAAGGCACTGGATGTTTAGTGAGCTTCTTAGCTACTATCTTACCTTCAAACGTGATCGTATCTCCGATTTCCAGCTCCATTTTTTTAAGGGTGGCACTGTGGCTGGACCAGGCTGAACCGATTTCCATTTCCGGGTCTGTGATGGAAACTGCCTCGTAGATGACGACTTCATCCTCATTATCAGAGAAATTGTTAGGTACCGTTGTAAATTCGGTTACGGTAGCGATCATTTTCACCTTTTCTTCAGGAAGCTGAAGCTTGGGTGCTTTTTCCTTTTTGGCTTTGCCCTTCGGTGGCTCCTCGGCTTTAGGCTCTTCGGCTTTAGGCTCCTCAGCTTTAGGTTCTTCGATGTTAGCTTTTTCTATGTTAGGCTCTTCGATCGGAACTTCTGCTACAGGAGGAGCGGCTTCCTGCGATGGTTCAAGCTCTAGGCTCTCTATCCCCTCTACGATCTCTGAGCTCTCCGTCCCTACTGATTCTTCGGTTGCAGCATTAAGCTTCTGACCGTAATTGGCTGCCTGCATTTCCTTTAGGTACGAAGGGTGGATGCAATGTCGTTGATTGTTATCAAATTCGATGACCGCAGTTATTTTATCCACAAAACCAATAATGCTGCAGGCTAGATTCATACCATTTCTCTTGTAAAAAAAAGCTTTTGTTTTGATTGCTTTCTCTGAAAGTAAGCCCCATTCTTTGCATTGCTCAAGCTGTGCAGCCTCGTTCTCGAAGGCGTTATACGTATTGGGCTCGATGATGAACGCATGTACCATAGCTTCTCCGCCTTTCTGTTTATACAGAAACATTTTATCACTTTAGCGAAGCACTTTCATTGTTTTAGATCGAATGAGCATTATTTCCTTTTACTTGATGGATTTTTGGAGCTGAAACTAGATATAGCAGATCGTTTGTTCACAAGCCTCTCTAGAGAAGTGGAAGTTCGTATGTTTTAAAAGAATATTTGGAGTAAATGCTATTCCTATGGTATGGTTGTTCTCTATGCTACTAGTAGATCCGGAGTAGTCAAAAGCATTTTGAAATAGAAGGAGATTGAATAGCTTGAATAATAAAGAAATAAATAGTGAGTTGCCTCCCAATTATGAGGAATTGAAAAAATCAGCTAATCGTTCGTCTAATTGGAGAGAGCGTCTAGATGCTGTTGAAGAGCTAGGCGAGTGGAAAAACAAACAAGTCATCGATTTACTAACGACTAGATTGATGAACGATACTGTGTATAAAGTGCAAGAAGCAGCATTTCATAAGCTCAGGGCATTTGGCGAAGAGGTTCAATTACCGTCGAAGAATAAAGGCGAGCTGTTTAAAGGTGTGACTAAAATTTTGATTAGAATTAAGAAGAGTTTGCCTGTTGGTCATACGTTTGAAGAGTTTAAGGAGAAGCTGAAAAAGATGAGACTCGATATGTATGATTCATATGAAGGTGAAAAGGGTGCTGATTTTGATCAATGGCTTGAAAGCACTTGGGCGTCTTTACCGATGAGATAGGTAGCAAAATATCCGGAAAAACACCCGCCAAAGGCAAGAAATCCGCCCTGCTGGCGGGTTTCTTTTTTTTGTAGGCTTGGAGAATATACTGGAAATTTCTCGCAAAAGAATTGTCCTCAAAAGCGAAAGCATATGATACAATGGGAAGCACTATACCCGCCTTATGGAGGATGTTATGCCCCCGCGATACTCTTTTTTCATTAAGTTAATGATGTTTACCACATTGGTTAGTACGATTCCACTTCTGTTTCTTGGCATCTATTCCTTCTTCCAATCGACTTCTACGGTCCAAACCAAGGTTAACGAAGCAAACGTTTTCATCTTGCAGCAGTCCCAAAACAGGGTCGAGCAAATCCTTAAAGTAATAGACCAGGTGTCCTCGCGTTATGCCGAAACACCACTTGTTGTGAATTCCGTGGCGAAGCGTATGGAAATTGAAGATTTTCAGGACATCGAATTGCTCATAAGAGGTCTTCTGGGCGTACAAACCTACGAGCTGGGCGTTAAGTCTGTGGAGCTGCATAGTCTTCAGAACCAATGGTATATCCGAGACGGCGGCTTTTATTTTGGGACGGATAAGGTGAAAGAAGCCGGTACCTTGAATTCTGTCTATAATTCCCGATGGTTACCGGATATGGATCAATCCTTTGCAGGCATTAAGCTGGTGAAAACAATTCCGTCAGCGGCCTCCGAGCAAAAGGGCTATTTATCCGTGCGTGTGTCCAATACGGAGTTGGCCAAGCTGCTGACGGGAGGCTTTTCGACGCGGGAAACGATGATTATAGATGACAAGATGAATATCATCATCCACAGCAATTCGAATAGGATCGGTCAAAGCGTCCTGTCTGAGCCTTGGTCGATGGAATTGCAAAAATCAGAGAATATGCAGGGCTATTTCAACAGTACAATGCAAGGCAAAAATTACAGCTTGATTTACAATCAATCACGATACAATAATTGGACCTATGTGTCGGTTATTCCATTAGAGGAAGCGAAGAAGGAATCCGCATCGATTGGATGGGCTACTTTAACGGCATGTCTGCTTTTACTGCTGTTTACCGGGTTGCTTTCTTATTGGGGCTCGAAGCGGATGTCCTTTCCTGTGCGCAGTCTGATGGAGTTTACGATGCGTCACAGTAAACCGTCCGGCACGGGAGCAGCGGTTAAGGATGAGCTGCAATGGATTGGAACGCAGTTCGCTTCCCTGCATCAAACCAAAGAGCAGCTGGAAGGTCAGATGAAAATTCAATCCGGCCAGCTCGTTGATTACTTCATGCTGAAGCTGTTTCAAGGCGAGATGCATCGCGCTGAGTTGAATGAAAAAACAACTCAATATCATATTCCTGCTTGGCATCGATACGCCGTAATGGTGCTGCAAATCGATACCTTAGACCAAACACGGTACAATCCTAATGAGCAAGATCTGCTATTGTTTGCCATCAACAATATCGCTTCCGAGCTGATCCCGCCACCACAGCGGATTCATGCTATGCCAATCGGCAATTATCACGTGACATTGGTCGGCAGTAATGTGGAGATTCATAGGGACCTGTTAAGCGAATTGAGCGCTCTTGCTGAATCGGTGCAGAGGGCTGCGGATGAATTTCTGGGGCTTAAAGTCAGCATCGGAATCAGCCGGCCTTATGAGTATATGTACACAACACCTCAAGCGTTTCTTGAAGCCAAAGAAGCTCTGCAATACAGGATTCGCCTTGGTGAAAAAGCGATACTGCATTTGGATGATCTGAAGCCGCAGCAAGCGTCCCGTCATTATTACCCGCATCATCTGGTGTCAGAGCTTACACAGGCGATTGCTTTTCTGGACAAGGACAAGGCTGGTGAGCTGCTCCAGCAGTTTATTCAAGAAGTGCTTCGAGTGGAAACCGACCCTAACCTTTATCGTATATCCTTTGCTATGCTGCTAACGGATTTGGCTCGGGTTATCTATGATATGGGGGATACAGGAGAACTGTTCTCTCAGGATCGCCGCAACGAGTATGAGCAGCTGTTCAGCCTAAAGACACCGCAAGAAATCGAAGGTTGGTTTAAAACGCAGATTATTCATCCTATGATGGAGCTAACCCGTAAGCGGCATGAATCATCAGGCAAAAGCATCTCTCGCTCCGTGATGGATTTGATCCATGAGCATTATGATAGCGACCTGACGCTTGAGCAGTGTGCGCTGCGGATGAATTACAGCACACATTATATTCGCAGGATGTTTCGTAAGGAAACCGGACTGAATTTCAGCGATTATTTGTCCGGATACCGTCACGACATGGCGAAGAGCTGGCTTAGTGGAACGGAAATGAAAATCACGGAAGTTGCTGAACGCCTGCAATATACGAATGCGCAGAATTTCATTCGTCAGTTCCGCAAGCTGGAGGGAATGACTCCGGGTCAATACAGGGAGCAGAAACAGAAAGAGCAGTAGGGGCTGTTTAACCGATAAGAAAGATAAGTTCCTCATTGAGCTAAAGCTTGAAGATGAGGTATCCTGCCTCGTCAAATTTGAGGTGATAACGGAAGTTGCAGTTCTGCTGTAAGGGATAATGAGGGCAGCTTACATAAAAAGCGAAGAGATAACGGAACGAATGGTTCCTGTATTTCTTCGTTTTTTTGCTTTTTTGGGAGCTAACGGAACAATCACTTCCGCTATTATTTTGAACCCCGGATGCAGAAGCAGGGATTGAATTGTTCAGCTCCCTACACTCCTTAAACGGGATTCTTCTTGAGCTTTCGTGAAAGTTATATGTCCAAATGTGGATGCTAACAGCCTGCTTCCAATGATTATTGCAGGGGACGCTAGTGATTATGAATGCTTGCTGCGCCTGTAGTATCGCCGACAAGAGCAAGTGGAACGCTGTTGATTATTGAACGCAACCTCTGGCTTCGGTATGCTGACGCTATCGACATAATCAAGGAGGACGATGAATGGTGGAACTGACTTCTAAACCGTTAAAGACGGATACGGTTACAAGGAGCAATGCCCGCCGAAGGTTAAACCGTCTGATGAAAAACAGGTGGCTGTATCTGATGGCAATTCCGGGCATGCTTTACTTTATAATTTTTCGATATTTTCCTATGTGGGGGCTGCTGATCTCCTTTCAGGACTACCAGCCGGCACTGGGCATGCTGCATAGCAAATGGGTTGGGCTTAAGCATTTCGAGCGATTTTTCTTCGACGCTTCCTTCGCGATGCTGTTCACGAACACAATCATAATGGCTGTTTATAATTTAGTATTCTTTTTCCCGCTACCCATAATACTAGCCTTACTATTGAATGAAATTCGTAAGGAAGTATTTAAACGAACCATCCAAACGATTGTATACATTCCCCATTTTGTATCTTGGGTGGTGGTGGTCGGTATTTCCTATATGTTTTTTACAACCGAAGGCGGAATTGTCAACGATGTGATTGCCGCTATGGGCTTTCCCAAGGTGGAATTTCTGATCTCAAGCGAGTGGCTACGAACTATGGTCATCTCACAGGTAGTTTGGAAGGAAACCGGATGGGGAACGATTATCTTCCTTGCAGCGTTAGCCGGGGTTGATCCGCAATTGTATGAGGCGGCAAGAATTGATGGAGCCAACCGGTTTCGACAACTGTGGCACATCACGCTTCCGGCCATACGCAGTGTCATCGTGATCCTATTTATTCTGAGGCTTGGTTCCTTCCTGGATACCGGCTTTGAGCAAATCTTCCTGATGCTGAACTCCATGAACCGCGAGGTAGGCGAGGTGTTCGATACGTATGTGTACAATGTCGGTATTCAGCAAGGCCAATTCAGCTACAGTACGGCAGTCGGATTGTTCAAATCGGTGATCGGATTGGTGCTGGTGGTTGGCGCTAACAGGATGGCCAAAAAATTCGGTGAAAGCGGCCTGTATTAAATGTGAGTTTAGCTTTTTTAACCACCTTATTAAGAAGGGAAGGGTGATTCATGGTCAACAAAGGATTAGGCAGCCGTATTTTTGATGGCTTTAATTATACATTTTTAACACTATTCGCTTTGGCTACACTGATTCCGTTTATTTACATCGTGTCGGTTTCCTTTGCAGAACCCGAAGAGGTGCTCAGACGCGGCTTTATATTATTCCCAACTTCCTTCTCGTTGGAGGGGTACCACTACATTTTTTCTACGAGCACAATTGTTAACAGCTTATTCGTAACTATAGGAATTACTGTGGTGGGGACATTTATTAATCTTCTGTTCACATCATTGTTGGCCTACCCATTATCGAGGCAGGATTTTGACGGTAGAAAGCTGTTTATGATGCTTATTGTATTCACTATGTTGTTTAATGGAGGCATTCTTCCAACCTTTCTTGTTGTAAAAGCAATGGGAATGCTTAACAGCTATTGGTCGCTGCTCATCCCTAATGCCATCAGTGCTTTCAATCTGATTGTGGTGGTCAGCTTTTTCCGGCAGCTGCCGGAAGGGCTTGAGGAAGCGGCCAAAATTGACGGCTGCAGCGATGTAGGCCTGCTTTTTAGGATTGTACTGCCCTTATCAGCACCTGTATTAGCAACGTTCGCCTTGTTTTATGCAGTAGGGCATTGGAATACTTTTTTCAGCGCGATCTTGTATATCAACGATTCCAAAATGTGGCCTATCCAAGTCTGGCTGAGGCAGATAGTTATCTTATCTCAAGGCGGGATTGGCGATTCGACCCAGTTTGATCAGAACTATATTGCTCCGCCGTCACAAATTATTAAAATGGCAGTAATTGTTATATCAACAGTGCCGATTCTGATTGTATACCCTTTTCTGCAGAAGCATTTTGCAAAAGGAGTCATGCTCGGCTCAGTAAAAGGTTGAAATGGCTCTCATTCTACTATGACTGGGAAGCGTTCATATAATATGATAATAAGGGGAGGCAATATCACAATGACAAGAAAAGCGGGAATGAGAAAAGCGGGAATTGCGACGATGGGGATCATGGTAGGCGCTGCTGCACTGCTTGCTGGCTGCGGAAGCGATAAAAGTCCTGCGGCAGGAGGCACTGGAAATAGTAGTGCCCCAGAGACTAAACAACCGTTGAAGCTTAGCATCATGACATTAATGTATGCCGAGCCGCCTAAAGCGGACAGCGATGTACAGAAGAAAATCGAAGAATATACGAACAGCAAGATTGATATATCCTGGGTACCGAATTCATCTTACAAGGAAAAGGTCAACGTAACGATTGCATCCGGTGAGTTGCCGAAGGCGCTGCTCGTTCAGAACAATAAGGATTCCAATATTTTGAGCGCCGTACGTGCGGGTGTGTTCTGGGAGGTTGGCCCCTATCTGAGCGACTACCCCAACTTATCCAAGATGAATAAATCCGTATTTGATAATATTAAGGTGGACGGCAAAATATACGGTTTGTATCGAGCTCGCGACTTAACGACCTACGGGATTATTTTCCGCAGCGATTGGCTGAAAAACGTCGGTCTTAGCCAACCCAAAACTATTGATGATCTTTATAATGTGTTTAAAGCTTTTACTTTAAATGATCCGGACAAGAATGGAAAGCAGGACACTGTGGGCTTGACGGAGGAGAAAGCGATGGATGGCTTCGGAGTGATTGCAGCCTATATGGGTGCTCCGAATGGCTGGGAAGTGAAGGATGGTAAGATGAGCCCGGATTTCTTGTCGCCGGAATACTATGAAGCCATGAAATTTTATAAACGACTGTACGATGAGAAGCTGATCAAGCAGGATTTCCCTGTGCTGAACACTCAGCAGAAGAAGGATGATATTAACCAAGGCAAAGCTGGGGCAGTAATCTCGAACTTGATTGATGGAGCTAGCTATCAGGCATCGCTTACCAAGACATTCCCGGGAGCGGATGTAGATGTGGTAAGCCGTATCACAGGGCCGAAAGGAGAACGGACACCAGGTGGATTAGGCTATAATAGTGTGTTTATGTTCCCAAAATCAAGTGTGAAGACAGAGGCGGAGCTGAAGCAAATCCTTGGATTCTACGATAAGCTGTCCGATCAGAAGATGCTGGATTTACTGGGTTGGGGTATTGAGGGAAGACATTATAAGCTAGAAGAGAGCAAGCCGGTATTTATCGATCAAAAGCTGCAGGACACAGAGGTTGGCTCCAGCTATCTCCAATTGCAGGTGGCCAAGTATACAGCCAAAACGACAGGAAAAGAAACACCGCTCATGGAGAAGTATGGAAAAATGATCAAGGAAAACGAGTCTATCGCTGTGGGCAACCCGACGAATCCGCTTGTTTCCGAAACGCAAACTACCAAAGGCAGTGAATTAAAGCCTATTATCGATGACGCCAGAACTAAATTTATTCTGGGTAAGCTGGATGAAGCTGGCTGGAAGCAAGCGATTGACCAGTGGAGAAAAGCGGGCGGCGATAAAGTAATCGAGGAATTCAGCTCGCAATATGGAAAAACCGGCAAATAAATAGGGATTTATTGAAAAAAAGAGGGGCAGCAATGCCCTTCCTTGCGTTATACTTGCTCTAATAACAGGTATTCAAGGAGGCTGGAAGGCATGCTGGATAACCGTATTAAGGTATTGCTTATTTCAGGGAATGAACATCATAAATGGCATAATTGGGAGGAAACAACCCCTAGCTCGTTCCAATATTACCAATCAGGATGAACCGCTTGCTTGGGTGAGCAGCTATCGAAACGCCGGGGTCAAAGCTCTAATCGAGGAGGAGTGACAATAATGGCAGCCAAAAGGACAGCATGCGTTTCCGGTACGGACAGAGGAATAGGCTTGGAGCTGGTGAAGCGGCTTCTACAGGAAGGATATATCGTATTTGCAGGAGGCATTACCAAGGACAATGAATCTCTGAGTCAGCTTGCGGAGCAATTTCCAGGGCAGCTTCATGCATCCCTACTCGATGTGAGCAGAGATGTAAGTGTTAAGGAATTCGCAGACTTCATTCAGAGCAAGACCGATAAGCTGGATCTTTTGATCAACAATGCAGCCATTCTTGGCGATACGAAACAAACTGTGGAAGACTCTATTGATTTTGATGACATTCAGCGTGTTTATAATGTAACAGCCGTTGGTGCCATCCGTTTATCGAACTTATTGATTCAGCCTGTTATGAACGGCGGCAAGCTGATTGTGAATATCTCTTCAGAAGCAGGCAGCATTCAGAACAGCCATAGAGAAGCTTGGTTCGGGTATTGTATGGCTAAAGCTGCATTGAATATGGGGTCATCGATCATCCATAATAAAATTCGCAAGCAGGGCGGTCGGGTTCTGCTGCTGCATCCGGGTTGGGTTAAGACCTATATGCAGGGCGTATGGAATGACCAAGGCACATATACTCCTGAAGAAGCAGCTGCTAACATTCTGCACAGAATCGCTGAATTTAAAGATCAGATTCGTGAACAGCCGATTTATATTGAAGCCGATACAGGGAAAGAACTGCCTTGGTAAGCCAAATGAAAGGGGACCTTCAATTGTCAATATCGGATAAAATAAAAATGCTATTGGTAGGGGATGGAGAAGCGGCCATGTATCATCCTCTGGAGCCGGTTAGTTTAGAGCTGGAAGCCATTCTAAAGGATGAGTTTGAGCTTATAAGCACGGAGGATTATCAGGCATTTGCAGAATTGGAATCAAGTGAATACAAGGTGTGCATTTCTTACACCGATTGCTGGAAACGGGATCTGACTTCCGGGCAAACAGCAGGGCTGCTGAAATTCGTAGCGGGGGGCGGTAGCTTAATCGTTCTTCACAGCGGTATTTCCATACAACGCAGCTATGAGCTTCTGCAGATGGTTGGAGCTAAATTCACTCATCATCCCAAATATCAGTCACTAAATTATTACGGGGCATCTGAAGGACATCCATTGCTAACTAACGTTGAGGACTTTACCGTTGATGAAGAGCCTTACATGTTCGAATTCGATCCGTTTACGAAGAAAACCGTGTTCCTGGAATTTGAATATGAAGGGGAGCGGTACCCGGCAGGCTGGGAACAAGATTATGGTTTGGGCAAGGTTATTTATTTACAGCCTGGGCATAACGCAACATCATTCAGACCGGAAGCCTATAGACAGCTGGTTCTTAACAGTGCCCGCTGGGCTGCAGCGAGGGAACAGGTATAGTGGTTTTGTAAGTGAAGGCTCCAGTAGAAGTGCAAGAAGATCTATAAGAAGATGTGTAAGCTGAAAAGATATTCTCCAAGCATTCAAAAGCTGCCCATAATGAGCAGCTTTTTTTCTTTGATCGGCAGCAAGGGACGGTTTATTGCACATTCCTGTGACGGAGAAAGTATAATCCTTAGCGCGATAAATGTGCAATAGAAAACTAGAGCCATAATAAAAATGTCCAGTTGTGTGCAAGATACGGCTCCTCTAAGGATGTGCATTTCAATTAGTCGGCAGATATTACAGAATTGACATCTTATTCGCATGTAAGCTATAGTAAGGTTATCTTTAACTAAGGGAGAGATTTTGATGTCGGTGGCCGTTCTTAACTAAAAAATTCCATATTGAGGTATCACTAATCCATGGACAAATTGCTGGTTCAGCGATGTTTATTTGTTATGGCCTAAAGGTAGCCTCGGAATTAGTTAAGAACAACGGATATCATACAATGCCTTAGGTGTATTCCTATCATTGCGCCCGGATCCGTGCTGAGTTCAGCGCGGTTTTTTTGTTTTCTGGGGCTTTTTTTAGGTGTATTTAAAAAGGGCGGAGAATGACGTAAGTTCATTCTTCGCCCTTTTTCTATTTTTTTATAAGGAGAGATAAAAGATGAACGAGAAAGCACTACAGCGACTGGAATACGGCAAAGTCAAAGAAATTCTGATGGGGTACGCGATTTCATACTTGGGCAAAAGGCAGATCGAACAGATGTTGCCGATGACTTCGGGCAAATTAATGAGGAAAAAACTGGATGAAACGGCGGAAGCCAAATCCTTAATTCGACATGGCGCCAGTGTTCCGGTTCCTTCGCTAGAAGGAATCGAAAATATACTAACACTTCTGGGTACAGGTTATGTGTTCAGTGAAAAAGATTTCTTGCATATCCATCAATTTCTTACCAGCTGCGCTCAGTTAATGAGATACATGGCAGCCAAATTGGATGTAGCGCCTCATATTAGCACCTATGCAGCTTCCATGTATGAAATGGATAAGCTGAAGTCGGAAATCAACCGGTGCATTCGAAACGGGCAAGTGACCGACATAGCGAGCAAGGAGCTGCTAAAAGTTCGTAAGCGGATATCCGTATTTGAAGAACGGCTAAAGAGTAAGCTGGATTCCCTGATGAGCAAACATCGTTCCATCCTGCAGGAGAATATAATCAGTACACGAAGCGGGCGGTATGTGCTCCCAATCAAGAAAGAGCATCGAAAGCTTGTAAAGGGTACGGTCCTGGATGAGTCGGCAAGCGGGCAAACGGTATTTATCGAGCCGGATGAAATTATGAGTTTTCAGTATGAACTCTCAAGTCTCAGAGCCGAGGAAGCGCGGGAAGAAACGAAGGTGCTGAGCGATTTGACAGCTCTTGCTGAAGAATCCGCACAACAATTCCAAGTCAATGTGGAAACCGTGGGTACCTATGATTTTCTGTTTGCCAAAGCTAAATATGCATTAGCTATTGGAGGTTCCAATGTTAAATTAAACGAGGAAGGAATTATCGAACTACGGGAAGCGAAGCATCCTTTACTTGGCAATCAAATGGTTCCCCTCCATTTTGCAATCGGCAAAAAGTACAAATCGCTTATTATTACAGGGCCGAATACAGGAGGAAAAACACTGGCATTAAAAACGGTCGGTTTGCTAACCGTCATGGTACAGTCAGGCCTACTTGTTCCTGTGCAGGAAGGTAGTTTGTTTTCGGTATACACCAACGTTGCTGTGGATATAGGCGATGGGCAAAGCATTGAACATGCGCTCAGTACGTTTTCTGCGCATATTCGAAATGTTATCGATATTTTACAGATAGCTGACAGCTCCACACTTGTGCTGATTGATGAAATGGCTTCAGGGACGGACCCTGGGGAAGGCGTTGGATTGTCTGTTGCCATTCTGGAAGAGCTGCACAGAAGGGAAGCTACTGTAGTGGCGACAACCCATTTTACGGAGATCAAAAATTTTGCCGCGGCAGCCCCAGGCTTTGAAAACGCACGGATGGAATTCGATGCGCAAACGCTCCAGCCCCTCTACCGCCTGCGGATAGGGGAAGCGGGTCAAAGCTACGCCTTCTTGATTGCCTTGAAGCTAGGAATACCAGCGGAAATTATTCACCGCTCCCGTGAAATTACAGCTAGCGGTATCCCGTATATGCTGCCTCAGGAAATTACGATAACAGAGCAGGCACCGCTTGAGAGCACTGGCAGGAGCATGGTTCAGCAAGAAGAAACTCGTATATTGCCTAGACATCGTACGCATAAGGAGGAGGCTGAAGCTGGTACCATGAAACCTGAGCCTGTTACTGAAAGCTTTCAGCTCGGTGACCGTGTGTTCGCTGCCTACTTAGGCCGCAGCGGTATTGTTTGTGAGACCGAGGATTCCATGGGTAACATCGGAGTGATGATCCAAAAGCAGAAAATGAAAATAAAGAAAAAGCGACTGGTGCTTCAGATTGAAAGCAAGGAATTGTACCCGGACAATTACGATTTGGATATTATATTTGAAACCAAACAAAACAGGAAAATGCGCAAATTGATGAATCGCAAGCATGTAAAAGGACTAACTATTGAAAAAAGATCAGAGGAATGATAGTTATCGAAATGCGAAATCCAGTAGGGTAATCCTGTGAGGCCGAAACTTAAAGTGTGCAGAAAAACAACCTTTTATCCCTGTTTTATGGGATTGAAGGTTGTTTTTTAAGCCGATATTTTCCTGAGCGATTTACTTCCCAAGCAGCTGTCTGCCTTTTTTCTTCCACGCTTCAATAAATGGTTCGTCAACCGCCCATTGGATCATGACGACGGACTCGTCTGGAGTCAGACTTACAGACAACAGCGGCATCGGAATTAACTGACCTTCCAATGGGTATACGACAATTTCCCGATCGGATACCACACCAACCATTTCATCATTTGGCGAAGAAAAAGCATCTTTAGCATCCGGGTGTACCTTCAGAATATCTTTCCATTCGACAGTAAGCCGGTCATAGGAAACTACCGAAGTAGGGAGCTTAAGCGGCACTTCCCGAAGCTGGTACTGGTTCACACCCTGCTCTACAGAGCTGCTGTAAGAGGCTAGCTTGGGAACCCATTCCCCCTGATTCCGAACAATTGCCCAGCTTTCGCCATCTTCAATCAATGGGCGCGCAGAGAGCGCAGTGGAGTCCAGTACTTGAGTATCTATGTTATTATCTGTCTTCCACGAAGATTGAACAGGGTCAGCGTACAGCTTGCTCAGGGAAACGTGCGGGTCCCGCGCAGGAGCTAGCGCACTTTGGGGCTTGGTTTGGCTTAAATCCTGCAGATCCTTAACCCACACATATTCAGATTGTACCTCTTTACCTTGCTGTTTTTGGCGACTGGTTTGAGATATGGACAAGTAGCGGTTACCAGCAAAGAGCAGCTTTTCTGAGAACCTCAAGGGCTTGGCTGGTTTGAGCGTCAGAGCCATGGATTTATTCACATCTGATGTCAAGGAGGACTTAAGCATTCGATACTCCTCGTTAGAGCTTACCTGACTTTGAGGGGTGATTTTTGTAAAATCCGTTTTATAAGGCATCAATATCCCATCACCCTCGGCGACTTTGCTTAGTTTCCCTTGATCCTCAGCCAGCAGTAGGGTTCGGTAAGTGCTATATTCAGGGTTATCGCCTGCTGGGAGATGATCCTTGCGCAAGCCAATAAGCATCGCAGAATGAACTCGGAATATATCATTATCATTTGAAAGTACTGTCGAGGCTGGCACCTCACGTAGAATAGTTTCACCACCCGGTACACCAGCCGTATCTTGGCTGACGGATCCCTGCCAATCGACGGTCAAGAACAAGGCTGCCAACACAAGAGAGGTGCAAATGCCACCGATCCAAGGCATCCATTTCTTTTGTTTATCGACTTGTATTTCCACATTGGCTCCAATACGTTTCTTCAATTTATCGGAGAATCCGTGTTGGGTAAGCGGTCCATCGGCCAAGCCCTTTAGCAACTCGTCGTTAGTCGGCTCCATTGCTTTGATTCTCCTTTAATTTTGAAATTTTTTTGCGGGCATGAAATAATCTCGATTTTACGGTTCCTTCAGTGACGCCTAATATGTGTGCGATCTCTTTCATTGAAAGCTGGTAATGTGCGTAGAGCAGTAGAATCTCACGGTATTTGATAGGCAGCTGCAGCACCATCTTCCACAAGTCGTTTACAGCCAGCTTATCGATAACCGTCTGCTCGGTTGAAGTTTGCTCACCTGAGGGTGTAATAAAACTCATCAAGCTCACTTTGCGGTAAAACGCGGAGCGCCGATAGTCCAAGGTCATATTGCGAGTAATGGTTAAAATCCATGTTTTCACAGAGGATTCATTACGAAATGTATATAAATTGCGGTATACCTTAATAAAAACTTCCTGTGTGATATCATCGGCCTGATCCCATTTACGGGTAATACTGAAAGCGTAATTCCACACATCCTTACCATATGCTGTCATTAGTTCTTCCAAGATTGCTTTCTTGTCTGAGCTTTTGGATAAATATTTCAAGTAATCAAAATTCACCTTGGATTCCAACACTGCCACCTCAATTATTTGACGATCTGCTCTCAAGGAAGGTTCAATTTCCCTAATGAGGCATTTCGACCTGCACTCTTCTATACATAGCTTACATTCTTGTGCGTTACTTGAAAAGGAATAAGGTGAATTATATGGTAAAATATAGAAAAATTTAACGAGATCGGTTTAGTTCGGGTATAGTGACCATCTGATAGCCTTCGCTCTTTAAAAAAGCGATGATGTTAGGGAGAGCTTCAACGGTGTTGTCCAAGTTTCCGCGCTTGCCGCCAAAGCTATGCAGCAGAATTATATGGCCGGGCTTCGTGTGCAGCTTAATATTTTCCAAAATGCTGGATGAGGAAGTACCCGCCCAATCGCGGGGATCAACATTCCAATCGACCAAAGGGCGTCCGGCTTGCTCCAGCTCTTTCTTTTGCGTAACGGATACAGCACCATAGGGAGCACGAATCAAGTCGGGTATAACACCTATCGTTTTTTCGATTATATCATCTGTATCTTTAAATTCTTGGATAACTCTTTTGGTAGGGAGCTTGGACAAATCCGCATGATCCCAAGTATGGTTACCGATGGTATGCCCCTCTTGATTGATTCGTTTGAGAACATCTGGATGAAGGCTGACTTGGTTGCCGACTACAAAGAAGGTGGCTTTAATGTCATTTTTTTTAAGGATGTCTAAAATTTTGGGTGTGTAATTGGCATCGGGCCCGTCGTCAAAAGTAAGCGCCACACGTTTGGCAGCTGCAGCCGGTGAATCTGCACGAGCAGGTTTGGCTTCGGAGATAAGCTTCGGTTGAGCTGAGAGAGAAGAAGGATGAACGTCCGTCAACACAGCTTGTTCGGGTGTTGCTGCAGATGGGGGCTCTACATGTGCTTCTGATGTGATCTTCTTGGGTTGAAAATTAGGCAGTGGAAGGACACTTCCTGTCACTATAAGGTTAGTAAGTGCAATGCTGATCATGCCGCTAAAAGCCACGCCGATGATCAACTGCCGTTTTCTGTCTGTCAAAATACGTGTTGCCATTCTAATAAACCTTCCTTCAACCGTTCATTGGTAGCGTTAATTATACCAAATTATTTGACGAATGGAGTCGAGAAAAGGTTTATAGTTTCGACAAATTTTTGTTGAAATTAGTTGGTTGTTTTGCCAAACAGATACGCACATAAATGAGGGGATTGAGCGGTGTGCGGAACAGAGTTCCTTTATTCAAGCTGAAGCCTCCAATTCATGGCGATAGCGGAAGCCGGACTTCCTTTATTTGGGTAGAATGGGGGTGTTGTGCACAAAAACAGAGAGATAAAGGAACTAGCACTTCCATTACTCCACTCTTTTTGGTGCTCCCCAGGCGATAGAGGAACAATGACTTCCGCGCGCGAGGGAGTCGGGTGAAGAGATCCGGCTTGCGGAGCTTCTGAACTAACTGAAACAGATTTAAATATGAGTATTCAGATGCGCGTACTCGTATAAAATAGAGTTCAAATATCAAACGTTTCCGGTAACGTTTGATACTTGAACTCTATTTTTGAGCCGTAAAATCGGTTGTTTTTAAAAATATTATTAAGATTTTAACGATAAAATGGCAGATTTCTTGAGATTGTGTAAACATTCGCATAACGGATTGAAAGTTAAAACATCGTATTGTAACATAGGGAACGTTTCCGGAAACGTTTGAGAATGAGGTGTGCTTGTGGCAAATATAAAAGACGTGGCTAAGCATTTAGGAGTATCTGTATCTACAGTTTCAAGGGCGATGAATAATCATCCCGATGTTCGCGAAGAAACAAAACTGCAGGTGATGGAGGCGATCCGAGCTTTAAATTATCGGCCCAATGCGATTGCGAGAGGTTTGATCAACAAAAAAACGTATACGATCGGTTTAATGATCCCGGAAATATCGGACCCGTTTTTCGCCGGTCTGGCCAATGCAGTGGAGGAGACTTTTTCCAAGCAAGGGTATCAAGTTGTTTACGGGAATACGAACCGCGACCCTGTGAAGGAGAAACAGTTTCTGTCCAACGCTATTGAACGACAGTTTGATGGGCTTATTATTACTCCTGATTTCCTGGACGATACATTCAAGGAGCTGATTTCCGGTCTGGATATGCCCGTCGTGTTTTTACGGAGAAGAACGCCCCCGGGAATATCGGCTCCCTATGTTGATGTTGATCATTATGAGGCGGCAACTGAGGCGGTTAAATATTTAATCGAGCTGGGCCACAGGCAAATCGGTTTTATCGGGATGCCGGAGAGCTCTTTTACCGGGATTCAAAGATTGCTTGGTTACAGAGATACCATGTGGAAGCACAGCCTTCTCTCTGATGACAGCAACATTGTTATGAGCGGAGGAAGAAATATAGATAGCGGCCGGGAGGCCATGAGCAGGTTATTTGAGAGAAGTCCGAAGGTAACCGCCGTGTTCGCTGGGAATGATTTGCTTGGCATCGGGGCTCTCGAATGGCTGGCACAGCAGAACATTGCTGTTCCGGAACAGATATCTGTCATAGGCTTCGATAATTTGGAATACGCGGAGCTGCACTGGATCCAATTGACGACAATGGAGCAGCCTCGTACGGAAATGGGGACTAAAGCGGCCGAACTGCTGCTGCAAATGATCTCTGACAAACAAATGACACCAGAGTCCGAATTAATCAAGGCCAGACTGGTCGTAAGGCAATCTTGCAAGGCGCTGCAGACAACATTATCCAGATGAATTAAGCTATCCGGCATTTTCAACCCAAAGCCCTTTGGGCAAAAACAAGGAGGAACAAACCGTGTTAAAAAAATGGATTGGTTCAGTAACTGCCTTAATGCTCGTCAGTATTGTAGCGTTGACCGGATGCGGAACAAGTGGAACAAACGGGGGAAGTCAGACCACGGCTTCTGCTCCGAAAGCAGCGGATACGGTTAGCAAAGAAGCACCCAAAGATACCCCCTCAGCATCCAAAAAGCTGACCGTGTACGCCGCTCTGAATGAAGATGATATTGTGCAAATTCAAAAAAAGTTTAAAGAAGACACCGGCATTGAAATCGAATACCTACGTTTAAGCGGAGCCGGAGAGGCAAGCACACGAATTCAGGCTGAAAAAGCTTCTCCCAAAGCGGATGTATTTGTGGGCGGTTCTGTTGAATTTTATGAACCCCTAGCATCCCAAGGCTTACTTGAGAAATATTCTTCACCGAACGCCAAAGAGCTTGATGCCCAGTTTAATGATCCGAAAGGCTTCTGGCAAGGATGGTACATGGGTGTGCTTGGCATCGTGCTGAATAAGGACAGATTCACTAAAGAGTTTGAACCGAAAGGCATCAAAGAACCGAAAACATGGGATGATCTGCTTGATCCAGCTTATAAGGGCTTATTCATAACGTCCAATCCGGCAACGGCTGGAGGAGGATACATTTTTGTAGCAGATCAGCTGTTCAGATTGGGCGAGGAAAAAGGCTGGGATTACTTGAAAAAGCTCAATGACAATGTTCATCATTACACCCCTGCTGCTGGAGATGGCATTAATCTTACCGCTACAGGAGAATTTGTGGCTGGAATGTCTTGGTCGCATGACATCGTTAAATCCGCTAAACAAGGCTATCCGATCAAAGTTATCGTTCCAGAGCAAACCGCTTTTGAAATCGGTGGAGCAGGTATTGTAAAAGGTGGAGCTAACACTGAAAATGCGAAGAAGTTCATTGACTGGCTGTTAACCAAGCCGGTCGGAGAGATGAATACGAAATTATCGAACCGTTATTCCGTTAGAAAAGACGTTGCGCCTCCAGAAGGTATGATCAAAATCGAGGATGTTAAGCTAGTGAAATATGATAGAGATAAGGCTTCCCAAATGAAAGCGGACGTTGTTAAGAAGTTCACTGAAATGACCGGCAAAAAATAGCAAGACCTACCACCAAAGAAAGCTTATTGCTGACTTGTCTGTGCGGGGAAAGCACCTCTCGTACCGCACAGGCAAACTTAGCAATGGAAAGGTGTGACCTGCCTTGACCTCACGTGCTGTTAAAGAAGCATGGGCCGATATGAAACGATTAAAGCATGAGCCGCTTCTGGCTATCCTTATAGTAGCGATTATCATCATCACCGTTTATTTTGTATGCTGGCCTATCATAAAAGTGATTAGCTTCCCGCGATGGAATGATTACTTAAACCTGTTCAGCAATTCACGTTGGTATCATGCAGCGTTAAACAGCTTATTCATGACGCTGATTTCAACCATTTCCTGCACTGTAGTCGCTTTTCTTTTTGCATACGCCATTACAAGGCTGAATATTCCGCTCAAAGGACTTTTCCGCTTTATTACCCTTTTGCCGGTCGTCTCTCCTCCTTTTATCGTAGCACTGTCGTACATTCTTTTATTCGGCAGGCAGGGGATCATTTCCAAGCATGTGCTGCATGTTAATATCGATATTTACGGCTGGCACGGGTTATGGCTTGTTCAGACGATTACATTTTTTCCGTATGCTTATGCTGTTATTAACGGGGTTCTGAAAGCAGGCCCAACGAACCTGGAGTATGCCGCCTATAACTTGGGCGCAACGCGCTGGCAAGTGTTTAAGGATGTGTTTTTTCCGCTATGCAGGCCAGGGATTGCAGGTGGGGCACTAATTGCCGCCATGAATGTGCTGGCTGATTTCGGCAACCCGATGATTATCGGAGGAAATTATTCGCTTCTTCCTACAGAGGCTTATATGCAGATGGCCGGATTATTCGATTTGCCTTCGGCAGCGATGCTGTCAACGGCTTTACTAGTTCCGGCGCTTGGCCTGTTTATCCTGAACAGAAATTGGGTAGGACAACGCTCCTATGTAACCGTCACCGGTAAAGAAACATCCTTAGAGCCGTATCCTGTCCCTTTATATATAAAATGGGGTTTGTTCTCCTTCTGTTTGTTCGTTACGATTGTTATTTTAGCAGTCTATGGGGTGCTGTTCTATGGTGCGTTTACGAAAACATGGGGATATGACTGGTCGTTCACTCTGAACAATATGAACTATGTGTTCGCTAAGGGAAAGGAAATGTTCAACAGCATCAAGTTCGCTCTTATTTCCTCAATTGCAGCTGCGTTGTTTTCGTTACCGTTGGCATATATCGTGCAAAGAAGGCAGATCGGGATCAATCGTCTTCTGGATTTTCTGGCTATTTTACCTGGAGCTGTTCCTGGGGTATTTCTGGGACTCGGTTTCGCTGTTGCTTTTAACGAAGGGCCGCTTGTGCTCACGGGGACTTCCACCATTATGATACTTGCATTGATGTTCTGGAATTTGCCGACCTGTTATAGCGCCAGTCTTGCAGGACTGCAGCAGATTGGAAGCTCTCTGGAGGAGGCATCGCTTAATATGGGTGCCGGCAATTTTAGAACCTTCAAGAACATCCTGCTTCCCCTGCTTAGAGGACCTTTTCTTTCGGGACTTGTACTTTCATTCTTACGATCGGTGACTTGCTTAAGCGTCATCATATTTATTTATTCGGCAGGTACTTCGGTCGGGACTGTATCTATTCTAGGCCTTGTGCAGAATGGCGCTTGGGGCAGCGCATCGGCGTTTACGGTTGTCCTTATTTCCATCGCATTCGCTGTATTGGCCATAGCCCGGCTTTTTATGAAAGAAAAGGATAAATCCATTGGGTTATAACGGAGGCAAATGATGAGCGCAGAGAAATCGATTATCAAAATTGAAAATGTAACGAAGCAGTTCGGAGCTTTCAAGGCGATCAATAATGTATCACTGGACATACAAAAAGGCAGCTTTACTACGCTGCTCGGACCAAGCGGATGTGGCAAAACGACGCTGATGAGGCTGATAGCCGGTTTCCACGAGCCTGACTCGGGATCCATTTACATCGAAGGGAATAAAGTGAACGGCACGCCGGTGTACAAAAGAAACACTCCGCTCGTGTTTCAAGAATATGCGCTTTTTCCCCACATGACCGTTTTTGAGAATATTGCCTACGGCTTGAAGCTGAAAAGGATGCCTCCAAATGAGATAAAGGAAAAAGTCGAAACGATGCTCGATATGTTCGGATTGCAGGGGATGGAGCACAGGTATCCGAAGCAGATGAGCGGGGGACAACAGCAGCGGGTCGCGTTCGCAAGGGCGTTGATCATAGGACAAAACATTTTGCTGATGGATGAGCCTTTAAGCAATCTGGATGCCAAAATGCGCGTCGAAGTAAGGAACGATATCAGAGAGATGCAGCAGCGAGCCGGTATAACCGCTATTTTCGTAACTCATGACCAGGATGAGGCTCTGTCGTTGTCGGACCGAATCGCTGTGTTTAACAAAGGGACCATCTATCAAGTTGGTACTCCATGGGAAGTTTACTTCAAGCCTAATAATAAGTTTGTAGCCGATTTTGTAGGCGTGGCGAACTTTCTGGACGGTGAAGTGGTTGGAGTCGAGGCTCAGGATTTTATTGTCAAATGTGCTGATATGGTGATCAGAGTGGATAAAACCGGTTATTCGGCAAAACAAGGCGATAAGGTGACACTGGTTATAAGACCGGAATGCATTTCTGTTTTACCCGGGGAAGGCAGCCATGGAACCAGCGACAATGTATGGAGCGGGGTCATTACAAGGAGCAGCTTTCTTGGACGAATGATCAGATATTGGGCAGAGGCCGGTTCTATGCAGTGGATCATTGATGATTCCAGTCCCAGCGTTCGCGGATATTTGGAAGGGCAAGTCGACCTTGTTCTGGACAAAAAGAAAATACACATGTTAATTGGTGAGCAATCATGAGACCTGTATTGTATGCGCTGAATGTTGGGCGGGGGGACGCTTTTTTTCTGGAAATTCCTACGGACGATGGAGTCGCTGTTGTTCTTATCGACGGAGGGGACCAATTCTTCCATGAGTCCGTTAGGCCGTATCGTTTCGCGCAGGAAAGAGGCTGGAAGCAGATCGACTTGATGATTCTAACCCATCTTCATCCTGATCATCTGACAGGCTTGCTTGAGGTGGCGGAGCATATTCCTATAGTGGAGTCCGTTCTGCCTTATCCGCAGCTAGCGCTTGATTTGAGCGAAATGCAGCATCCGCAAGCCATTCAAACCGCTCGAATGTTAAATGATTACAATCAATTATGGGAGCTGCTTATCCTGCAAAAAACAGTGGTTTCTTTGCGTCAGCCTTTTGGGGAGACTGCTTCCTGGAGGTTTGGTCAATTTGTGCTGCGGCATCTAGATCCTTTGCATATAAGTGATTTGCCAGCCTACGGTAATCTTCAACAGTTGTGTTCTTCTCACTTGGAGGCGGAGTTACAAGAGGAGCTGCTGGTAGCCTTTGATGCATCATCGAACCGGGACAGCAGCGTTTGGCTGTTTGAAGAGACAGATGGCCGTCAGCTGTTTTTATTCGGAGGGGATGCACTGCTGTCGAACTGGGAACGAATTATGGATCGCGAGCAGCTGCGGCCTTGCGGTTTTAAGGTTGGCCATCACGGCATGGCAGATGGATGGAACGAGCAGCTGCTGAGGCTGCTGTCGCCAGACTGGTTATTAATAACAAATAATGACACGGAATACGAACGGTTTCGGGATGAGTGGAACCGGATTGCGCAAGCCTCGGAAAGCATGTTATATGTTACAGGCTCTCAGCCGGGTACAATCTATCTTGCATCTAGGTTACCGCTCGCTCTGGAAAGGATTGAATTGAAATAATGCCGTCCGAACAACGCTACCGCATGGTCGTCACCGATATTGACGGGACGCTGGTGGATTTGCAGCAAAAGATCAGTGAGCGGAACAAGGAAATGATCAACGCTTTTCAACAGCAGGGTGGGATCGTTACGCTTGCAACCGGCCGGGTAGAAGAGGCTGCGTACCCATATGCGATGGAGTTGGATATTCATCATCCGGTCATCTTATACAACGGCGGTAAGATCGTCGATTTTGACACGGAGCAATGTTATTTTGAAGCCAGTCTTAGGCAAGATGTAATTGACAGATGTCTTCAATTGATTGAGGATCAACCGCATGATATGATTTTTTACGCTGACAGGAAGATATGGGTCAAAGAAATTACGCAGCCTATCGAGGAATATATGAGCAAGGATAGGGTGCAATGTCATAGCTGGGATACCCCGGATTTCTTGAGGCAGAGCGATGTCAATAAAATATTGATAATAAAAGAAAATTGCAATTTTTACCAAATAATGGAAAAGTTAAAACCTTTAATGGGAGTGTACTGCGAATTGGTGCGTTCAGAGCCGACATATTTGGAGGTGCTGCCCCGGTCGGTGTCCAAAGGGCAGGCTTTAAAAATGCTTGTTAACCGGCTCGGAATCGAAATGCAGGAAGTGATCGCGATCGGTGACAATTTAAACGACTTAGAAATGATACGCACAGCCGGGTTGGGAGTAGCCGTCGGGAATGCACATCCTGAGCTCAAAGCGCATGCGCAGTATATAGCCAAAACACATCTTGAGGATGCTGTTGCGGAAGTGATACAGAAATATTGCTTGGATAAGATAACTCGGTAATCTTACGAGCAGAGGGTATGCCTAAGAAAAGGGCAGCTGATGTATAGAGCAAAGCGCAGGCAATGATACTAAACAGCAACTCTGATGCCGAAACTAGAACAGCAGCTCAAGGATAATACCTTGAACTGCTGTTTTGCCCTGCAAGCGAATTACTTCCGGCCACAGTAATGGTGCATGAGGACAGTACTCGAATCCCCGAATGCACAAACTTGGGTGAGTTTGCAAGTAGCAGTATCGTTATATGTGATGCCTCAATCATCGACGGACTGGTAAGCAGAGGTCCAGAAATCGACAAAGACATTGGGAGGAAGGGGAGAATCCATAAGGCGCTGGGTCATCAGAATCCCGACCATGTCTTCCTTGGGATCCGAGTACGCTGATGTGCCTACACCGCCATCCCAGCCGAACCGTCCAGGAACCGTTGCTAGACTGTCGCGCCGCGTAGTGATTCCAACGCCGAACCCCCAGCTGCTTTTGTCGTCGAAGAAGATGCTTGCCTCCGCTTTCTGCTCAGGTGTCAGATGGTCGGTGGTCATGAGCTCGACCGACGGCCTAGACAAGATACGTTCGCGGCCGTACCGGCCTTTGCCCAGCATCATCTGACAGAAGGCCAGATAGTCGTCTAGAGTCGAGACGAGCCCACCTCCGCCGGATTGAAAGGCGGGCGGGTGACCCCATCGGCTGTCATTGGGATCGTCATGGAGCGTGAGTGCTCCGGTTACACGCTGGGTCATGTAGCTTGGCGGCAGCCTTTTCAGTTTCTCGGCCGGTACGTGAAACCCGGTGTCCTTCATTCCGAGCGGCTCGAAGATGCGTTCGCTGAAGAACTCCTCCAGCGTCTGGTTAGCAGCACGTGCGATCAGCACGCCCAGAATGTCGGAGCCGGTATGGTACATCCACACCTCGCCCGGCTGATGAATCAGCGGCAGATTGCCGAGGCGCTTCATCCATTCATCAGGCGATTGCTGAGGCGGGTTCGGCCCAGGGGCGAGGCCTGCTTCCGCTATCGCCTTCTGAATCGGGTACTGGTCGGGGGGAGCCATTATAGCCCCGATTCCCAAGCGAAAGGTCAGCAGATCGCGCAAGGTGATCTGCCGATTGGCGGGCATGGTGTCGTCGAGTGGCCCATCGAGCCGTTTCAAGACCCTGCGGTTGGCCAGCTCGGGAAGCAGCCGATCGACCGGATCATCCAGCCGCAGCTTGCATTCTTCGACCAAGATCATCGCTGCCGCAGCGGTGATCGGCTTGGTCATCGAAGCGATGCGGAAGATGGTGTCTCGGCGCATCGGGTCGCTGCCGCCGATCGCCTGCATTCCGATCGCATCGACATGAACCTCACCGCTTCGGCTGACTAACGTAACAAGGCCAGGCACTTCGCCGCGCTCGACATAACCGGCCATGACGTCGTGCATGCGGCCGAGCCGCTCCTGAGACAAACCTCCGGTACTCATCGCCTGATCCCTCCGTTCTGTCTCATCGGCCCTTGCTGGCCGCCTTGGTCTTGTGCTTCGCCCATGTGCTGATCGTTGGTTTCTTCGCCCAGTATCATGCTTTGGAGCCACTCTACGTTATCATCCGGCCCAGTGATAAAATCCCTCCATGACATTGTTAGATCTAACAGAACTATTCCCATAGTGATGGCTCCTTTGTTAGTTAAATTGCCGATCAAGCTATACATCCTGATCTTGGTGATCGATGCACGGTGTGGCTAGGTTCTTAACGAATTCTCCTTTCTTTGTCAACTAGGATTCCGCTTTTATGAATGATTCTAAGATCCCCCCTATTCTAGCATGCAGTATTGGTTATGGTTTCTTATCGATTGCTATGCTGGGCAATCTCATTGAGGAACTTCTTCATCAGCACGGGCAGGGAAATCAGGATTGGAGGATCATCTATGCGAGGAACGTGGAGCATAACTTGCCGATGCAGGACTGAGGAATAGGGTCCGACTATGATGGGCTCCTTCGTTCGGGTGCGTAGGGTTGTGTGTGGAAGCAGAAAGTCCACAGCCAGCGTCCCCCACGAGACTGATGTACCCATCAAGTAATAGGTGCCAGGCTTAACGCCTGTAAAACAAAAATCCCCCAAAGAAGAAAGCAGCGTTCCGTAAAGAGGAAGTCCTTCAGGGATAGGCTTGGCAAACAAGCCTATCAGAATGACACCCTCAAAAGGAATCTCTGCTTGGATGGTTCCCTCTATTCTTGAGTATTGATGCGAGGCAGGCTGCAACTTGCGCCAATCGCTAAGCTTCTGTAAAGAATGCAGGTGATTGTCGGCTTGCAGCGTAGAGTTCCGAAAGTCGGATGGTGTCACGCCTACCCGTTCGGTAAATCGGGTGGTGAAGGTTCCCAGACTCTGTTGTCCGATCTCTAATCCGATATCGCGAACCGTGAGATTTGTGCGCAGCAGCAAGTCTTTTGCCTTTTGCAATCGAAGGGAAGACACATAATATAGAGGTGAAAGACCGATTCTTTCTTTGAAAATGCGGCTGAAATGGTACGGACTATAGCCCGCATATCTGGCTAATCGGGCAAGCAAAAGCGGTTCATAGATGCTTTGATGAATATATTCGATCACCGCGTCTATTTCTGAATACCGTTCAGTCACCGTTCCTACACCATCCTTTCATCATTTAACATTTCTGACTCGTTTATGGGCTCAAAACCGATATCAGCGCTTGACGAAGACATTCGATTTTGGCTCCCTTCTTAGCTCAGCGTTTGGCAAGACCTTTTGAAGGGCAATGGGGGCGAAAAACATTATTCGAAGCCATGGCCAAACCCGAAAACCTGCATCTATACAGGTATTGGGCCGATTTATCGCAGTCTTCGTGAATTCATGCCAAATGTGCATCTCTTTTTCATTATTAGCTGAACCCGGATCGTTATAAGTGAAAATTGCTGTACTTTCGTAGTTTTTTCCTCTCAACCAGCAAATTCCGCAGAAAATAACTGCATAATTGCAGGATATTGTACAGGCAGATGATCGGAGGAGGGGGCAAGCACTGATTTTGAGGATGAGCCCGTTTATTCGGTTAAATAAATAATTTAATATCCATTTTTTATACAGAACAATCGTTCGCATTAATATTACCATATATTTCATATGGAGGGAACCGCCTAATTCTACTATACTTATTTCTTCCTGAAGCTCCGATTAACTACTTACGAAGAAAGACCAGAGGACAGCTGTCCTCTGGTCTTCTTCATATTCTCAAGCATGCCATATTCTCGGCATAGCCAAGGGCTCTTTCCCAAGCTCCGCCCATGCATACTTCAGCAGCAGCTCTGTCTTCAAGCTGGCTGAGGCTGGAGCATCCCACAGGTTATTAATTTCTCCAGGATCCTCCTGTAAATCAAAAATTTCACCATAGGTTTGATTATAATACACGGTTATTTTGTAACGTTTATCGATATAGGTTTTTTGGTGAATGGTCGTCTTCTCATGCCGGAATTCGCATAGGGCATGATCTCTGGCTTGCGAATCAAGCCCTCGCCATACCTTGCTCTGATCTATCCCGCTCATGGAGTAAGGGACATCCAATCCGGCGAAGCTAAGGAAGGTAGGGGCCAGATCGACAAGCGACTGAATGGCCTCAGACTGATGACCTGCTGGTACTTGTCCTGGATAGCGGACGATAAATGGGACTTTTATCAAATCCTCATAGTGGAATCCTCCTTTATATTGTAGGCCGTGTTGGCCGAAGAAATGGCCATGGTCGGTAGTAAAGACAACGATAGTATTGTCGGCTAGCCCGAGATCTTCGAGTTTATCCAGAATACTGCCGATATATTTGTCCATCATACTGATCATCCCATAATAGGTCGCCACAATCTGTTTACGGTCATATTCAGAAAGCTTCGTGTGAGAATGATACCCATGGATACCAAAGCCCGATTCCTTCAAATGGTTAAAATCTGGATCATCCTGCTGTGTCATTCCAAAATGGGGGGGATTCTGATCATGCTCGCCAGGCGTCACAACGGGTATCGTTAGCTGCTCAGGATCATACATCGTATCCCACGGCTCAGGCACCAGATAGTCAGGATGCGGATCGAAAAAGCTTGACCACAGAAAGAAAGGGGCATCCTCTTGCTTATACTGCTCCAGAAGCGCCCCTGTACGCTCCGCAATCCATGTATTGTAATGGAACTCCTCTGGGATGGGCCATTTATGCAACAGGGATGGATCCATTGTACCGGTCGGGGCCACATAGTAATCTCGCCAATTGGTACAGCCCTTCTCCTCCATCCATAGAGCATAGTGCTGCCCAACGTGAGCCTCATTAGTATGGTTGCGCGCCAGCTCTACATGGTCAAAGCCATAGAATGGGCCATGATGTGTTTTCCAGAACTCTAAATCCTGCAGTATAGGATATGATTCCAAGGAAGGGTAGGCTTCCGTGCTTTTCAGCGGCTGAAAATGCGCTTTGCCGACAAGTGATGTACGGTAACCGGCATTGCTGAAATCCTCGCCGATAGTGTGACGATCCTCGAGAAGCTTGGTACCGAGTGTCCAAGCTCCATGCTGACTCGGATACATTCCTGTAATGATGGATGCGCGGGTTGGCGTGCAGGTTGGATTGGGGCAATAGGCTCGTGTGAAGGTAGTACCTTCCCTTACAAGCCGGTCCAGATTTGGCGTAGATACCTCGGACTGAAATGCGCCTATTGTGTTCCAGTGCTGTTGATCGCTAGTGATCAGCAGAATGTTGGGTTTACTCATATTGTTTTACTCCTATCATAGTCGTGGTAGAATAAAATTACTTTTATGATCCCAGTATATCTGAGCTGATAGGATACAGGAATGATGGAATGTATTTGGCATTATGTTGTGTTTTGATGGCAGTCCTATTTAATCGGGGGTAAGGAAGGCATGCAGGAGTATGCGAATGAGTTTGCTGATATTTGGTTGAATGTGCCTAATGCCTTGGAGCGGGCAGGTGAGCTGTGGTTGGTGCGAGCGGGCGGGAATAGAGCGAAGCCTAATTATGTCATCGGCCCCAAAGTGATTGATTGCTTTGGCTTTCATTTTATTCTAAAGGGCAAGCTCAAATTGGAATACGAGGGAAGACAGGTGCTGCTGCACAAACACGATATATTTTGTCTGCTGCCTGGCATTTCTTATGTCTATGGGATCCAGCCTGCTTCTGAATCGCTCGAAATGATTTGGCTGACGCTGGACGGGAGACAGGTTCCTGAGCTGCTGTCCTGCATGGGCATTAATAGGAATACACCCTACACGAGAAATCGAATGAATCGTTCAACGACACACCAGCTGAGGACTTTAATCGATTTGCTGCTAACGGATCAGTCAGAGCCAATTCAAAGGCAAGTTCGGCTGCTGCAGCTTTTTGCAAGCTTGATGGAGCCTCCAGAAGAGCCCCTCCATGCCAAGGAAAGGCAGCGTAAAAGCTGGGTGAAAACGGCGGGGGCCTACTTGCGGCTGCATTTCTCTGAACCTCTAAGTATCGTGGAGCTAGCCGCGACAGCCGGGGTGCACCGCTCCCATTTCACATCGTTATTCACAAGGGAGATGGGAGCTTCACCTCAGCAATACGTACTACGTATGAGAATGGACAAGGCCGCTGCCATGTTAAGTGAAGCCTCCTTATCCATTACAGAGATTGCTCTCTCAGTAGGCTATTCCGATCTGTATTCCTTTTCACGGGCCTTCAAAAAATATTTTGGCTGTTCACCAAGTCAGTGGATTAAATAAAGGATTAACTAGTTGAACTACGTTCATGTATTATTAAGGGAACGAGTGCAAATGCTCTTTCATCCCTAATAAAAGGAGACTGGAAATATGGGACATCATTTATTTGATCTGGAAGGCAAGGTAGCTGCTATATCAGGGGCAACGCGAGGAATCGGGCGCTCCATGGCTATGGCGCTTGCAGAAGCAGGTGCAGATATTGCTTTACTTCAAAGATCACCCGACCAATTGGAGCTGAAGGAGCAGATTGAAGGCCTTGGAAGAAAATGCGCGATTATTCCATGTGACTTAGAAAATACAGCGCAAGTGAAGGCCGCCATACCGAATGTGGTGGATCAGTTCGGAACCATCGATATATTGGTCAATAATGCCGGAATTCAACGCCGATCACCTTCGGTTGACTTCTTGGAATCTGATTGGGATGATGTGCTGCAAATTAATTTGAAGGTGGTTTGGCTCTTATGCCAGGAAGCCGGGCGTTATATGGTTCCAAGAGGCAAAGGAAAGATCATTAATACCGCCTCCTTACTGTCGTACCAAGGTGGAATTACCGTTCCGGCCTATGCTGCCGCCAAGGGTGGCGTAGCCCAGCTGACCAAAGCTCTGGCAAATGAATGGGCCAAGCATCATGTGAACGTAAATGCAATTGTTCCCGGCTACATTGCTACGGATATGAATACGGCGCTAATCAATGATCCTGTCCGCAGCACTCAAATACTGAATCGGATTCCGGCGGAACGCTGGGGAAACCCTGATGATTTTAAAGGAACGGTGGTGTACCTGGCGTCAGAGGCATCCAATTACGTTCATGGCCACTTGCTGGCAGTGGATGGAGGATGGCTGGGGCGTTAAACTGTAATCAGCGGATAAAACCATAAAATCAGTTTTGCTTGACCGCATTGCGTAAGCTGTGCGGTTGTTCGCATATCACAAATTAGTCCAGAAAAAGCACGAAATCCACCTGTGTTTTTATGCGGTGCTTTGGTGTATCATATACAGATTACGAAGGTAAATCGATGAGGATTTTCTGTTTGCTTGTGACTCTTTTAATGGCGACTGTTATGCAGTTGCTATTTTTAATAGTAAGGATGATGAATCATGAAATGGAGGCTTCCTTTGCTTCTGTCGAGTATACGCTATAAGCTGCTGCTTTCCTTTGTTGTTTTTATTATGCTGCCGATATTGATAACTGTTATGGTTTACTATGAAGTTTCGAAGGAGCTGTTGGTCTCTGAGATCAACCAGACGAATGCGGAAGTTCTTGGGAAAACAACAGAGAGAATGAATACCACGGCGGAGCGTATTGTTAAAGCCTCTCATTTGATCGTGAATGATCCAGATATTCTGGATTTGATCAGGAACGATCGCGATATCGAAATTAATGACTATCCAACCTTTCAGAAATATTTGGGTGTTAATAAGAAAATAACGAACATCCGTGATTTTCTGCTGGAAAACGAGGCTTATGTTGCCGTATTCGACTTCAAAGGTCATATGTATTCAACCTGGACAAGCCGAAATGCAGCGAAATCCTACCAGGAGTTTCAAAAGGAACCATGGTTTCAGCAGACTCAGACGGCGACAGGTACCCCGATTTGGCAGCTTGCCTACACGAATAATATTGAAAATGATTATGTGCCCCAAAATACACAGCTGTTTATAATGACCAGACTGATTAAAAGTGATACTGGTAAAGGCTATGGCATCGTTTTTATCGGTGTGCCTATTCAAGCGGTATTGCCCGAGATTGATACTCATGAAGATGTTAATAAATCAGCTCAAATGACTCCAAACCAGTTGTTTCTTATGCAAAACCATAATCTGATGCTAGGTAGCATGGAATTGTTCAATCAATTATCCCTGAACTCTTTAAATCCTGATACGACTACAAGAGCAGGCTATCTCATCAATCAAAGCATGGTGAAGCAGCTGGGGTGGGAGCTGGTCAGCGTTACCCCGCAAAAGCAATTTACAGGCCAGCTTCAAGCTCTGCGGAATAAATCGATTTTATGGTTAACACTGCTGTTTTTATTTTTCTGTATCCTGTTTATTCTGGTTATGTTTAAAGTGATCAAGCCGATAAAGATTCTTCACCGGTCCATGGTTAAGGTGGGCAACGGGGATTTCGCTTCTATAGCGGATATAAGAGGGAACGACGAGATTGCTACGCTTAGCCACAAATTTAATGCGATGGTTCTTAATCTACGCAAGCTGATTGAACGTCTTTCGGAAGAGCAGCAAAGAAAAGAAGAGGCGCGGTTTCAGGCACTTCAAGCCCAGGTAAAGCCCCATTTTCTGTTCAATACGTTAAATTCGATTAAATGGACGGCCCGCCTCTCGGGTGCGGAGCATGTTAGCCAAATGATTACTTCCTTAGGCAAGCTGTTGAGCTATGCCATGAACAATGACAGAGAAGTCACCATATTGAAAGAAGAGCTGGATTTTTTGCAGAGCTATGTCAATTTACAAAACGTTCGTTTTAACAATGAAGTTTCTTTGGATATCCGCGTTCCCGAGGTACTGCTTGAGGCTAAGCTTCTGAAATTTACTTTGCAGCCGCTTGTGGAGAACAGCATCATCCATGGAAATCGGTCACCTCTAAGCATTACGATCGAAGCGTATATAGAACACCGGGATTTACTAATTGTCGTTAAGGATAATGGGTTAGGCATCCATCAGAGGCCATCGTCAGAATCGGTTGCAGATAAGCAGCTTACCTCGTCCAAATTTAGCGGAATTGGCTTGAATAATATCAATGATCGATTACAAATGCATTTTGGCGAAGCCTTTGGCTTAACGATTGAAAGTGGGGAGACGGAGGGTGTCGTTGTAACGGTGCGGATACCTTTCTTGAAGGGGGATATTCAACATGATTCGGGTACTGATCGTGGATGACGAGTTTTTGGTAAGAGTAGGGCTAAAGACATTTGTTTCTTGGGAGGAACAAGGGTTTGAGTTAATAGGAGAGGCGAGTAACGGACTGGAGGCCATGAACCTGCTGGACAATAACACCTGCGATATCATATTGACGGATATTTGTATGCCCGAAATGGATGGTCTAACCTTACTTCAGCAGGTGAAGGATAAATACCCTCATATCCGCAGTTTTATTTTATCCAATCACGACGATTTCGATTATGTGCGGAAGGCGCTTCAAATCGGAGCACTTGATTATGTGTTAAAGCTGACGATGGAGCCGCAGGAGTTGATAGAAAAGCTGTTGACTGTGAAACGGCAGATCGGGGAGGAAAGAAAGGGTTTGGACCAAGCCCGGCAAATCAGCACGAAGCTGAACGTCTTTAAGAAGGAAGCGAGGGAAAAAAGATTCCGCGAGATTATAACCAAGCAATGCTCCAATAAGGAAATCGATGAGGTTTTTCAAGAATTCGGATATAGGGTTCCAGGCAGTTATCACATCGTAAATATTCAAATTAATCAATATGAACAGGTTTTAGACGAGGATAAGTTCAAAAGCGAAAAGCTGCTCAGCTATTCGGTTGCTAACATCATACTGGAATTGTTGAAGAATGAGGCTGAAGGAGAGCTCATTGAACTAGAGAATGGCAAATTCACCTTGTTTCTCCATCGTTACTCCGAGTCGATTCTGGATGAAATCAAGCATTGCATTTATAAATATTTAAAGCTGTCGGTCTGCTGCGGAGTTTCCAATACGTTCGAAGATGTTTATCAGATTCATGCGGCTTATCTGGAAGCCGATAAAGCTCTGCAGTATTACTTCTATACAGGGCTTGGGCAAATTGTTCATTACCGACAGGCTCAATATACGCGGAGCGTAGAAATTCAGACGATCATTCCCAACGAGGAATGGATGCGGATGATAGAGCAGCGAAACGAAGAGGCATTGCTCGGTGCTGTGAAGCAGCTGTACGAACGGATGGATCGGGAGAGAAAATGGCATCCGGACGATTTGAAGGAGCAGTGGATCAAGCTGATCCATCTTTTTTCGCAGTCTCTGCACGAGCTTGGCGGAGATATTTACTCCATGCCGCCCTACAAAGGACGGTATCCCTTTCATGCAGTAAGAGCGGTTGAAACATTGGATGATATGTACCGATGGTTTCTGGGTTGGGTCCCGATGTACGTTCAGTATATGAAGGAATGCTCGAATCAACAATGGAGACCTGAAATACAGGCAGTGGTCAAAATCATTCAAGAGCAATATACGTCAACCATCAAGCTGTCTGACTTAGCCAAAGTGATCGGATTTACTGAAGCTTATTTGAGTGTGCTGTTTAAAAAAGAAACAGGAGAGACATTAATGGACTTTATTATTCGTCATCGGATGAAGAAGGCCAGAGAGCTGCTTAGAGATCCTGCCATGAAAATCTATGAGGTTTCGGAGGCTATCGGGTATACGGATCCCAACTATTTCGGCAAATTGTTTAAAAAGGTAGAAGGTATTTATCCGCAGGAGTACAAAAGGAAGTATTTTAACAAATAAAAATAAGACGGATTTATGCAGGAATCCACTCTTTAGATACATGCCCCTGATTGTTATTATGTTAACAGCTTCAGGAAAATGAGATGGAGGGGTTAAAATTGAATAAGATTAGAAAGGGAATACCGCTCGCAGCACTAGCTGCATTACTTGCATTCAGCGGATGCTCCGGCAGCGGTTCGGAGAAGGCGAGCAGCTCTTCAGATGTAGCGGGAACAAAGAAGACACCGGTTAAGCTGACGATCTGGGGGGGCGTGCCTGAAGAGAGCGGGCCCAAGGATGTAGTCACTAATTGGAACAAAGCCAATCCGGAGCTTCAAGTCGAATACATTCGTTATGTGAATGACGACAGCGGTAATACCAAGCTGGATACGGCTTTGATTAGTAAGACGGATGCCCCGGACATCTTCATCAGCTATGGAGAAACCTATTACAACCGTAGAATGAATGCAGGAATGACTGCTCCATTGGATGATCTGATTGCCAAGAATGGGTTTAAGGTTGATGAAATCATAGGAAGCAGCAATATCATCAAGTCGAACAATACGACCTTCTATTTGCCGGCTATGAAACAGCTCTCTATGGTGATGATCAATCAAACAGCCTTAACGTCCGCAGGTGAAAAGCTGCCCGATCAATGGACTTGGGACGATTATGTCAAATTGGCAGGCAGGCTGACCAAAGGGGAGGCCAAGGGCAGCTTTATCCAGGCTCCCGGAGAAATTTTGCCCAAGATTACATTAACCTTAGCCAAGCCCAAAGACTCGTATTATAACGACAAGGGATCATCGAACTTCGACAGTCCATCGCTGCAAAAGGGATTGGAGCTTCAAAAGCAGCTGTACGACAAAGGAAACATGGTGAGCTGGGCAGAAACGGTATCCAATAAGCTTGCTACCCACAGTGAATTGTTCACGGGTAAAGCAAATATGATTCTGGGCGGAACGCACCTGATTCGATATGTGAAGGATACCAAAAACTTCCCGCGTGATTTTAAAGTTGCATTCGCATCCAATCCTCAGCTCGAATCGGGCGGAAAAGTAAATATAGCCGGATTTAACGATCTGATGTCGATTAACAGCAAGAGCGCCCATAAGGAAGATGCAATGAAATTCATTGCGTGGTACCTAAGCGAAGGAAATACGGCCATGATTGCTGGTGGGAGAATCCCGACTAACAAGAAAGCTGATATGGATAAAGTGGTGGAATTGTTCGTAGGTGATGCTGCCGCGTTAATGGATGTTGAATCTCTTAAGAAGATCTTGAAGACGGAATATGTATTCCCTGCCCAAGTGGAATCAACAGCTTACGCGGAATTAACGAAAATTTTGACCGAAGAGTCGGAAAAATATTTCATGAATGTCCAGCCGATCGATAAAACGATGCAAACCATCAAAACACGGGCTGATCAAGCTATCCAAGCAGCCAAAAAATAAAGCCGGAAAACACTTGAATTCCAATTGGAGTTTAAGTGTTTTTTTTTTGTTAAGGGAAGAAGCCCGTGTATAAATACACCTGACTTTGCCATAAATACTCCGTTTTTATTTGCCAGCCTAGCCGTTAATATCTAGGTTAAACAACACTTGAAGAGGTGACAGATTGTGAAATCGAAGATGGGGAAACAGCTCCTGAGAGAGAATGTGGCCGGATATTTGTTTATTTTGCCCAATTTGCTGGGAGTGGCTGTGTTTATCGTGCTTCCGCTTGTATTCAGCTTTTTTTTGATTTTTACGGACTGGGATTATTTGAAGGGCTTGGCGGGCTTATCCTTCGCTGGTGCAAGCAACATAGCGAAGATGTGGGGGGATGAGTACCTTATTGCCGCGCTCAAAAATAACTTTTTATTTACAATGCTCACTGTCCCTGCTTCCATGGCCGTTGGCTTGACGATAGCTGTCATCCTGAATCAGTACGTTTACTTGAAAAGCCTGCTGAGAACCTTGTTTTTCCTGCCGTATGTCAGCAGCTTGGTTGTCATTTCGATTGTTTGGAGCGTGCTTTATAATCCGAGCAAGGGTCCGATTAACGGCTTCCTGCGTACGCTCGGGATCGAGCATCCGCCTGGTTGGCTGACGAGTCCGGATTGGGCGCTGATCGCTATCATTATATTAGTCGCATGGACTTATATCGGTTATACACTGGTGCTTTATATGGCCGGCTTGCAGGGAATATCCAAGGATCTGTTCGAAGCTTCTGCAATCGATGGTGCCAATAAACTCCTCCAGTTTTGGAAAATCACCATTCCCATGCTTAAGCCTACCAGCTTCTTGATTGCCATAACGCTGATTATTTCTACTTTTCAGGTGTTTGCAGTTGTTAACGTCATGACCCACGGTGGGCCGTTGAATTCTACGATGGTCATTTCGTACCATATTTATCTGCAAGCGTTTCAGTATTACAAAATGGGGTATGCGGCGGCGCTTTCCTGGCTTTTGTTCATCATCATTTTTATAGTCACCCTCATTCAATGGAGAGGCCAGAAAAAATGGCAACAGCATTTTTAAATTTTTATAAAGGAGCACACAGCATAATGAGTGAAATAAGCGGCAAATTAGCAAGGATACCCGACAGGACGGTGCTTAGGAAGCAAAAGACGGTTATTCAGAAAATTACAAAGCTCGGTGTCACTATAGTGATGCTGGTTCTGGCTGTTGGGATTGTCTCGCCCTTTCTATGGATGCTATCGGCATCCTTCAAAATTCCGGCGGATATATTCAAATATCCGATTGAATGGGTTCCGCGCAGCTGGAACATGGATAACTATACGACCGTGTGGGGCGGTAAATACCAATTTCTTTTGTATTACTGGAATACGGCGAAGATTACTCTCCTGACTGTGGCGGGATCGCTGATCACCAGCTCCTTGGCGGGCTTTGCATTCGCTAAGCTGAATTTTAAAGGCCGAGATCAGTTATTTTTGCTATATCTGGCTACAATGATCATTCCTTCCCAGGTATTACTGGTTCCGCGGTTTATTGTTTTCGATCATCTGGGCTTGGTCAATACGCATCTGTCCATTATTTTGCCCGGCATGTTTACGGTGTTTGGAACGTTTTTGATGCGCCAGTTTTTTATTACGATTCCCGGCGAGCTTCTGGAGGCGGCCAAGGTGGACGGTGCAGGATATTGGAGAATGTATTGGCAGATCTGCCTGCCTTTGGCTAAACCGGCGATGGTTGCTTTGCTGATCCTAACCTTCACTTGGCATTGGAATGATTATGAGAATCCGCTGATATTTCTTCGTGATAAGGATCTCTACACATTGCCTATCGGACTTACTAATTTCGTTGATGAAAATGGTACTGATTATACGCTGATGATGGCTGCTTCCGTCTCCGCTTTGATCCCTTTAATTGCGGTGGTCGCTTTTTTTCAAAAATGGTTTGTTGAAGGGATTGCTAATACGGGCTTAAAGGGTTGAGTGCATTTAATATCCAAATATCTAATAATATCCAAGAGGAGGAGAGAAACAGTATGAATATTTTATTTCCGCAGCATCAAATCGAGGTTGTCCGTGAGGTGGATGTGGTTGTAGCAGGTGGGGGGCCTTCCGGCTTTGCGGCTGCATTGGCTTCAGCAAGAAGCGGGGCCACCACGCTATTAATCGAACGTTATGGATTTCTTGGAGGCGTTGGCACGAATAGTCTGGTTGCAGGCTTTGCCAGCGGATTCCATGACGGAGAGAGATTGATCATCGGCGGGATCTATCAGCAGTTAAGGGAGGCGTTGTACCTTAAGGGAGCGCTGCTGAAGACGGATAATTACGAGCCGTTCGACCCTGATGCATTAGCATTTTATTATATGAAAACATTGATAGATGCAGGTGTCGAGCTGCGGCTGCACACGCTGGTAACGGACGTAGTGATGCAGGGAGACCGACTGGAGGCTATCATTGTTGAAAGCAAATCCGGCCGTCAGGCCATTCGCGCCAAAGCGTTCGTAGATGCAACGGGAGATGGGGATGTCAGTGCACGTGCGGGCGTTTCATATGAAATCGGAAGACCCCGCGATGGCCTCATGCAGCCGGTATCGTTAATGTTCGCTTTGGGCGGTGTAAACGCTGACCAATTGGTCAAGGAGGTGGAGCCCATCGAGGGAGCGCCGTTCAATCGTCATATTAGCGGAATGAACCATATGATCTTCGAGAGTCAGGAGGAGAGGGTCACCAAGGCCAAGTTGGAAGGCTACTTATTCAATGTCCCACGCAAGGATATTGCCATCGGCTGGACGCTTCCCGGTAGGCCGGATGTGGTTTATTTGAACATGGCCCGTATTCAGCAGGTTAACGGGACCAATGTGGAGGATTTGACGCGCGCCGAGATCGAAGGAAGGTATCAGGTCGAAGAGGCGCTGCGGTTTTTCAGAGATTGTATGCCGGGCTTTAAAAACAGCTATCTGCAGCGTGTAGCTTGCCAAGCGGGAGTTAGGGAAAGCCGCCGGATCAAAGGAGCTTATACACTTACAGAGCAGGATGTGCTCGGCTTGAAACAATTCGACGATGTCGTAGCTCAAGCCCATTATATGATCGATATTCATGATCCGCAGGGGAATGGAACCCATATCGTCCACTTGAACAAAGGGACATCCTACGATATTCCGTACCGCTGCTTGCTGCCGGATAAAGTGTCGAACCTGCTTGTTGCGGGCAGATGCATCTCCGCGACCCACGAGGCGTTCAGCTCGCTTCGAGTGATGTCTATTTCTATTGCTTTGGGTGAAGCTGCGGGGACAGCGGCAGCGCTCTCTGTGAAGCTTCGGCTAGCCCCCGGAGAGCTTTCAGTGGCAACGCTGCAAAATGATCTGCTGGCTCACGGTGCTATTTTGCACTAAACAGTTGGGATACGAAAGGGGGCAAGTTAGTTATTTCTTCAAATGAATAGAAGATTCCCGAACTATAACTTCGTAAGGCATAAGCATCTTAAATGGAAGCGTATAGGCTGCTTCTAAATAATCTACTAATGTTTTGGCAGCGGCCATGCCAATCTCGTATTTGGGGATGTGAACGGAGGATAGCGGGGGCGTGGTATATTGGGAAATTTCAATATTATCCAAGCCGATAAAAGCGATATCCTCCGGGATGCGCAGCCCTTTCTCAGTCACCGCCCGCATAGCGGAGATCGCCAGCAAATCGCTGGCCGCGAATATGGCCGTGGGTCGATGGCTGCTGCTGTCAAGCAGCTCCAGCATGCGACTGTAGCTCACATTTACATCCCAGCCTGCATTGATGATCCACTCTGAATCAAGCTCAAGCCCTGCTTCCTGCAGGGCATATTTATATCCCCGGTATCTTTTTTCTCGCTCCAAATCTCCAGTAAGTCCGGCACCTCCAATAAAACCGATGGCTTGATGACCTTGGTCAATAAGATGCTGTACAGCCGATTTGGCTGCATTGATCCGATCATATGCGATTACAGGAACTGTATGGTCAGAAATATCAATCCCGACGATGGTTGGGAATTGTTTTTTAATTCGAGCATATATTTCAGACTTAATTCCCTCTACAACGATCATTCCCTTAATTTTGCTTTCCTTAAGCAGGCTATCGAGAATAGCTTCGTTCTGAATATCATCCAGGTTATGCATAAAAGCGAGCGAATAGCCGTGGTTGGCCAGACCCTTCTCAATCCCTTCAAGGATGGATAAAAAATAAGGACGCATATGTTTATGCGAGACCGAAATGATACATCCGACTTGATTGCTGGAATCAACGGTTAAGCTATCGTTTGATGCAAAAGATGCTTGTTTATAAAAAGCAGCGCCTCCTACACGTTCCACACCTTGCTCGCGCAGCTCCGTTAGATCTCTGCGGATCGTAGCTTGGGAAACATTGAGTTGCTCGCAAAGGTCATTTATTTTCATCATAGAATTCGTTTTAAGTAGCTGCATGATTTGTTCATGTCTGGTTCTCATTTATTCAATCCTTTGATCGAAATTTTTCATAGATACTCTCTTTACATTTAAAAGAATATAATGTCGGATGTCAAGCTCATAGCCGTCCTTATAAGTCAATAAAATAATAGATTGACGATTAGAAATGAAACATTTATGATTAAAATCAATCACATAATTGAAAATTATTGATCATTTTATTTTGGTTGAATTCAGAAAAGACGAGATTTCGGGTTCCCTTTGATACTAAAATGAAATAAATCGATCAAATTTAGATTATTTTTCAACTACTTTAATAAAGGAGTGTTCTTGATGATTAAAGCGGCTTTGCTTGGAGCGGGACGGAGAGGTATGTATGCGTATGCCTCTTATGCATTAAAGAGACCGGATGAAATCCAATTTATAGCGGTTGCCGAGCCCGATGAAGAACGAAGAGCCTTGTTTGCCCGCCTGCATAGCATACCAACGGAAATGCAGTTCACCTCATGGGAGGAAATGCTTCAGCAGCCCCAGCTATGCGAAGTACTATTGATCTGTACACAGGATCGACAGCATTTCGAGCCAGCCATGAAGGCTTTGGAGCAGGGGTATCATATTTTGCTTGAAAAGCCGATGTCTCCGGAGCCGCTGGAAACGATACGGTTGGCTGAGGAAGCGGAGAAGAAGCAGCAAATATTATCGGTGTGTCACGTTTCCCGTTATGATACCTACTATAGTGCTTTGAAGGAAGTGCTGGATAAAGGAGTCATTGGAAAGGTCATGAGCGTGCAGTGGACAGAAAATGTTGGCTTCTGGCATCAGGCGCACAGCTTTGTGAGGGGGAATTGGCGTAACTCGGATGAGACCAGCTCGATGATCCTGCAAAAAAGCTGCCACGATATGGATATGCTTCAGTGGTTTATCGGAGGGAAATGCTTGGAGGTGTCGTCCTATGGCAAGCTGAGCTACTTCCGTCCGGAGAATGCACCTGCTGGCTCGACGGAGCGATGTACAGACGGCTGCGCGGTAGAGCATGAGTGTCCATACTCGGCTATCAAGCACTACCATAACGAGAAAACGAACAGCTTCCCGATGGTGGTATCCCCGATTCCTACGCTTGAGGCTCGGATGAAAGCCATACAAGAAGGACCTTACGGTAGATGCGTCTTTCACTGCGATAATAATGTGGTCGATCATCAAGTCGTCAATATGTATTTTGACAATGAGGTAACGGTATCCTTCACGATGTCAGCGTTTACCGCTGAAAATACGCGTACATTTAAATTTATGGGAACCGCTGGCGAAATTAGAGGTCATCATGAGAACAACGAAATTGAGATCAATTATTTTTCTGGACGCAAGGAAATCATCCGTCCAGAGCGATTCGAAGGCGGCCATGGTGGAGCGGACTATCTGACGATGAGGGATTTTATTAGACAGGTTCAAAGCAAAGAGCTTGACGGGAAAACCTCAGCATCGGTATCGGCGAGAGGGCATATCATGGCTTTTGCTGCAGAGCATTCCCGCTTGACGGGTCGAAATGTAAATTTGGACAGCTATATCGAAGAGCTGCAAAATAATCAGGTGTTGGCATAACTTTATATTAAGTAAATGCTGCAGGAATTCGGCTGCTGCGAACCAGACAAGGGAGCTGCAAAGCTTCCTTCAGAAGGTTCAGACCCGGCATAATCTCGTCCAATTGTGGTCTTGCAAAGCATAAGCGAATATAACCGTGATCCGATCCGTATACGCTCCCGGGTACAAAAATAACCCCTTTCTTTATCGCCTCATCGAGCAATTTAAAGTCATCCACGCTGCCGTTGATTTTACACCACATATTTAATCCTCCTTGCGGAGGCGTGAAGCTCACATTCTCCTGAATTAGCTGCTGTAAGCCTCGAATCATTTCATTTCTTTTTTCAAGTAATGCCTCTCGTAACTTAATAATTTGATTTTCAAAATGCCCTTCTTCAATAAATTGGGTTGCGACCCATTGAGGAATGCTGCTCAAGCCAAAATCCATTTGCTGTCTGGCGTCCGTTAATCGGCTAACAACAGCTTGCGGAGCAATGAGCCAACCGATTCGTAAGCCCGAGGCTGCGATTTTGGATAGAGAACCGATATATAAGACATTGCCGGTCGTATCGAGCGATTTCAAAGTGGGAGGAGGATTCCCATCCAATGCTGTTAAAGTAAACGGATCGTCTTCTACAATCGGAACTCCGAGCTCAGAGGCTATCTCTAATAATCTTACTCTGCGCTCCAAGGTAAGGGTGCTTCCTGTTGGGTTTTGAAAATTCGGGTTTACGAATATCATGCGTATCCGGTGCCGCCGGTATAACGTAAGGATATCTTCCGGATTTATGCCGTGCTCATCAACGGGTAAACGAAATAAACGAAGCCCCGCGGACTGAAACATAGGCAATGAATAACAATAGGATGGATCTTCAATAGCGACTGCATCTCCTGGGCTTAGCAAACATTGCGTAATTAAAAACAACGATTGTTGAGATCCCGAAGTGATCAAAATAGAAGAATCCGTCGCATGTATATGTAGATGCTGCTCAAGAAACGAGACCAAGCTTGACCTCAGAGGGGAGAAGCCCTGCGGATCCTCATAGCCGAGATGCTCTTGAAAAGGCTTGTTTTGCAGCAGATCACGAATAATTGCATTTGGAAATAAGTCGGGGGACAGCTCTCCGCTAGCAAAGTCGATAATGGATTCACGATTGCGAAGCTCTTCCCGAATACGGCGTATGAAAGGGAGATTCGGTAAGAAAGTGCCCCCTTCTGCATATTGCTTCCAGTTCGGTGTTTGCTTAGGCGTAATGCCCCATTTATGCATGCTGACCCTTGTTCCGCTTCCTTTGGCGCTCTCCACTAAACCGGATGCGCGCAGCTCCTCATAAGCTTGTACAATTGTACTGCGGTTTACTCCTAGCAGATCTGCTAATTTTCTTTCCGAAGGGAGAACGCTTCCTGGCGGAAATTCTCCGAAAGAAATTCTGTGCTCCATATAATCCGTAATCTGCTGATAGATGGGTTGTTTGATGGATCTGTCTGGCTTCCACATGGATGCTACCACCACTCACTATTAGTATGAATAAATCTTAGTCAGTATATCATCTTTTTGAGATATAGGTGAACTAGCCCATATACGGAAGGTGAACCCAAAAGGGTATTGGAGATTAACCTGTTAATAGAAAGTGGTTGATATAAGGTAGGGGATACGGGTGAATGAGACTCTAAGTGGAGGAAATGGAGGTATGGATGAAAAAAACGCTTGCCTGGGTTCAGGCGGAGCGTTGTTTGTGGTTTATTCAACTATTGGATTTTGTAATGTACACAATAAAGGCTACATAACCTAGAAAAATAACGATAATGTAGATCCATGAGAGCCTGGACCAATTGCTTCTTGTTTTGGAATCGTAGTTAGGATTGCCTTCTTTATTTGTTTTGGAGACGCCAACAAGAATGGTTGAAACCAAAGCTATAAACATTATAGTTGCAATTAAAATATAATAGATCAACAAAGACATTATCATTCACCCCATGGTGTTCTTTTTTTCACAATCATAATATAACAGGCTATGGATCCAGAGTAACCATCCACTTTGCTACTATTTGTCCCAACCACTTAGAAGACAATACGGCAGAGGGTTGTTCGATTGGGAGTAACAGAATAGTCCAAACTACAATATGCAGAGGACTATCCTATCCAACCATTCTCTAATGAAACTATTAATTCTTAATAAATTTGAAGCTTTCGACGATTCCTTGTAACTCTACTTGAGCATTTTTCAAAATTTCTTCATTAGCACCAGTGGTAATCCGGAAATAGCTTCCATTGGCTTCGAAGAAAAGGATCGTGTACACGAAGTTTTTCCAGCCTTCTTCGGTTCTATGGTAGACAAAGCGCTTAGCTGGATAGCTTTGGAAAATCTCTTCTTTTTCTTCTACTAGATAGGTTTTCGACTCGGAATCGGCAAGTATCTGAGTCTTTATATTTTTATAAAATTGATCTAAATTTATACCTTGCGGCAGTTCTTGTTTAGGGATGGCGCTTACGGCAAAAGTGTTCCAATTAAATTCACGAATATCCATTTTAACAGAAGATTGGGTTGAAGAAGTGTAAGGAGTCCACTTTCCATAAACGGATACCTGAAAAGTGCCATCTGAGGAAATGAAATCCTGTTTACTTCTAATGATAGCCATTTGACGGACAGCATCCCATTCGACTGTGCTCTCAACAGCCTCGGCAACGAATCGCAAAGGCACGAAGGTGCTGCCTGATACAAGGGTTGGCGCGATGGGAAGCTGTATGGGCAAACCGTTAACCTCCGCAATAGGCTGATCAATTGTTAATCGGATGGTGATGCCTTCTTTTTCCCCAGTGATAGTCTTGGTGTCCTCATTCCAATTGATCTTCAATCCGAGCTTTTCAAAAATAGGGCGAAACGGCACTAATGTGTTTCCATCCTTGATAAAAGGGGCAATATCGAATGCAACAGGCTCTGCGTTCAGCGAAACCTTAATACCCTCGACCTGTTGCTGCTTCTTCTTATCTAAATCCTCAACATTTACTCCTCTTTGTTGCAATTTATGAAGAATTTGTCCCGCTTGCTCAGTCAGCGGGTTATTCTTCAAAGAAATCGTTTTTAAATTCGGTAGAGTTTCAAGAACCTCTATGTCTTGGATTTGATTATCATTCAGATACAAATTCTCCAGTGTGGGATGGTTTCTTAATGGTTCCAAATTTTGAATTTGGTTATTGCTTAATATAAGCCATTTCACCTGTAATCTGTTCACTGGACTTAAATCGGAGATCTCATTGCCGCTGGCTAGAAGGTCGGTTAACTGGGGGAGCTTCTCAAGCGGTTCCAGGCTCTGAATCTGATTATTATCAATGACTAGTTTCTGCAGACGGCTTAGGCTGCTCAAGGGAGTAAGGTCTGTGATTTGATTACCGCTAATTGCTAGAAACGTCAGATTCTTTAGCTCCCTTATTGGTTTTATATCCGTAATGGCCTGACTGGTCAGAAACATGCTTTGCATGTTGACAGCATGCTCAAGTCCTTGCAGATTGGTGATTTTGACATCTGTATTTTTAGGGTACAGCGACTTTAACTTCTGCAAATCCTCTAGCTTCAGTTCCTCGCCTGCTGCAGATTTTTTAAGCTCCTTCCAGATTGCTATTGCTAATTCAGGATCCTTCACAATGGATTCTGCCCAAACGGATGAAGCAGGAGTAACGGGTATCACTAAAATGAGAATCAAACAGAAAATGATGATTTTTTTTATCAGACTGGTTAACAATGTTATCTCTCCTTAGTATGATCTGCCTGAACCTATTCGCCAAAACTTTCCATATTTCCTTTGTTTTTCGACTAGTGAAATTTGCTTTTTCATAGACGAAGAGAAGCTTGCATATAAATTTATTCATGCACTCCACGTTCAAAAAGAAGGAAATATCTGTAAATGTAGTTGTCTAATATTCATTCCTAATGTGAGGTCTCCAATGATAACGATAAACGAAGCTTATGTAGATTCATTAGCGTTGAACGCAGCTGCCGTGAAGAACGGTCGTGACTTAGTTAAGAAGAATAAAATTACGAAACGATGCCGCACAGAGGATAAGACACTGCTGTTCGGAGATTGCCAAGGGAGCGGTAAAGAGCCGTATCGCTGCTCAGTCGATTATTTGAAACCTGAAAGCCCGGTGTATCGCTGCACCTGCCCGAGTCGGCAATTCCCTTGCAAGCATATTTTAGGATTGCTGTATGCTTCTGCTGCAGGTCAAACCTTCAGTGTTGAAGCGATACCTCAAGAGATTGCGGAGAAAAGAGATAAGGCCGACAAGCGGGAGGAAAAAAAGAAGGAAGCCATCGGCGTCGGCAGCGATGAAGCGGCAGTTCCCAAGCGGAAGACGAATAAAGCGGCATTGGCGAAAAAAATAAATGCCCAGCTCGAAGGAGTTGAGCTGTTGGACAAATTAATCCGGCAGCTAGTTCAAAACGGAGTTGCCGGGATCGATAGTAAAGTGCTGAAGATGATGGACGATCAAGCCAAGCAGCTGGGCAATTTCTATGTACCAGGCCTTCAGAATGAGCTGCGGGAGCTGATCTTATTAATTAAGGAGAACAAGGACAGCGAGAGCTTGTATACGGAAGCCATGGATCAGCTAACGTATTTGCATGCCTTACTTAGAAAGAGCAGGGATTATTTGACTTCTCGTAAGCAGAATCCTGAGCTTGCGATGGATTCTGAATCCGGGCTGGAGGAATCCATTGGGCATGCTTGGCAGCTATCCGAGCTGCGTGATTATGGGCGTGTGCAAGCCCATGTAGAATTGGCCCAGCTTGCATTTCGTTCCAATCTGTACGCTGCACGCAGTGAATATGTCGACGAAGGCCTGTGGATGGATCTGAGCAGCGGCAGCTTGTATGTCACACGCCATTATAGGCCTGTAAAGGCTGCGAAGTATATGAAGGAAGAGGATTCTGTTTTTGATATTGTAAAGGCCAGCGAGCTGTTCATCTATCCGGGTGAGCTGAATCCGCGGGTGCGCTGGGATGATGGGCCGCTGCGGTCTATGCAAGCCGAGGACCTCGAGAGAATCCACTCTTATAGCCGGAGCTCTTTTACCGAGGTGATCAAGCTCGTAAAAAATCAATTGAAAAATCCGTTGTCAGATAAGCATCCCGTAGTTCTTCTTCGTTATAGCGAAATAGTAGTAGGGGAGGATGACAGCTATGGGCTGCTGGATGCGCAGGGGAAGCAGATCGTTCTCCAGGATACAGCTTACTTAGCTCATGCTACAACGCACCTGCTGCCATTGTTAACTCCGGAGCTGGCAGCAAACCAAGCGATGCTGGTTCTGTTTGAGCATGAGTTATCCAGTGGACGGCTAATTGCGCAGCCGCTCAGCTTGGTTACGAAACGCGAAATCATACGGTTTATTTATTAGTCGGTGAAGTGAGGAGTTAGGTTATGAGCATAGCTATTCTATATGAAGTACATCAGGAGGTTCGGCGATTATTTATTGCCGGAAGCGGTGTAGCAGCAGGTGATTTTCGATTAAGCAAGCTCCTGCCGCAGCTGCAGAAGCTTGGAGAGAGCGCACCGGTCTTCCGGCGTTTATCAGAAGCCATTCAGCAAGTCGTGGAAGCAAGTGCCGAAAGCTCCTCGGTTAAGCTGCTTGAGCTGGGGACGCTGCTTCATTCTATTTTGTATACGCAGGGGACTTCTGAGATCAAAGGAGAATTGAAGCGGTTTGGGCCGTCCGGATCTCTTGGGATGACGAGCGTACCTTACAGGAAGCTTAGGCCGTTAATCGAAGCGTTAACACAACGGGGACCTGGGAGGCTGGAGATCGTTCGTCAAGCCAATGAGGAGGGGCTGTTTCACGATATGCGTACGCATATCCCGGCTGTCTTAGGCCTGGAGGACACCTATGCAGAGATTGCTGATTATATGGCTGAAGCGGTCATTCCTTATATCGGTGCTCCGGCGCTGCCTATTTTGCTGAAACAGCTCCAATTAAACGGAGGGAAAGCGGATGCTCGAATGTTGCTGCTGATTCATCGAATTGGCGGTATGGAGTATCGGGAGCTTTTTCTGCGCGCGATAGAAGCCGGTTCTACGGAAGTCAAGTTAGCTGCAATAGATATATGGAGCGGCTATCCTGAGTTTGAAGGCAGGCTGGTAGAGCTTTCTAGAGATAAAAAGAAAGAAGTGCGGAGAGCCGCTTTGTTCGCACTGGCTAAGCTTCCATCCGATAAGGCGATAGACGCTCTCATGAATGCATTAGTAGGAAAAGAGTACAGCATTGCTTTGGAGCCTATTCAGGCTTGCCTGGACGATCGTCTTACGGCACGGCTGCTTCTCTATGCAGATGAGCTAGTCACCAAGGCGACGACAGGCTCACTCGATGAACAAACGGTGGAGCGTTTAGCAACCGTCGTAAATGGCATGGAGGGTAGAAGAACAGAGCAGGTTACACACTTTTTAATAAGCGTAATATCCAACCATTTCTTCAATCAAAAGGAAACCGATGCTATTCGGGAACATGCGGCAAAGCTGCTGCTCCATGCCGATCGACCGGAAGCGAATGCTTTCCTGCGTAATTTACACCATCAACCGGACCAACGTTTGATTGCTTACAGCTTCCAAGCGGCTTTAAGGGATTTACCGCCTGATGCCGTGTATGAGGAGTATGCGCTGCAGGTTCGGAATAAGGATCATTTCGCAGCCAAAGAGCTGCTGCGAGTTATGTATAATCGGACACAGCCGCTGATGCATAGAAGGGGTGGGATTCATACAGAAGCAGCAGATATACATTGGGATTCCCGCTGGGTGCATGTATTCGTAGACATTAACGAGGAGGAGCTTGTTTGCCGGCTTGCTGATGAACAGGACCGTAAGGTGACTTCTTATTTGGTGGATAAATGGAAGGTTGCCCCTCAAATGATGAAGCCGCGGACTGCTTCGATTCTCTTTGCGCTGTATAAATTAAGGCATAAGGAAACGCCTGAATTGCTCTTACAATCACTGGAGGGGGCTGTGGCTCGTCAGATCTATTACTTGGACCGCGATTGGCTGTCTCTGATGCGCCTCCTGCCTGCCCAATATACGGAAAGGCTTGAGAAGTTTGCGGAAAAGCTGACTTATGAGAGCGTGAAACAGCAAATGATTGAGGTTGTGGAAAGCGTTAAAGCTAACGTGCAGGATGAATCCAAAGATAACAAAGGAGTGGGATGGATCGAATGGATGAAAAGCAAACTGTTATGAGGCTTCCGGCTGAACGATTGTATGAGAGTGAGCTGCATGCCTTAAAAGAAACGGATACGGGTCCGAGGCCTGCCGGATGGCAGCTGTCCCCAAGGGCCGTCTTAACGTTCATCACAGGAGGAGCAGCCGGTAGTACACCGATTACTCCGAAATACATAGGCAACTCCCGATTAGTGGAAATCGCGATTGCTACGCTGCTGACCGACCGTGCGCTGCTCTTGATAGGAGAGCCGGGAACGGCTAAGTCATGGCTGTCCGAGAATTTGACAGCTGCCATCCATGGCGACTCCTCCAAGGTGATTCAAGGTACAGCAGGAACCAGTGAGGAGCAGATCCGCTACTCCTGGAACTATGCGATGCTGCTGGCTAATGGGCCTTCGGATGCAGCGCTGCTGAAAAGCCCTATATATCGTGCTATGGAAGGCGGAGGAATCGCCCGCTTTGAAGAAATTTCCCGCTGCGCCTCGGAGGTGCAGGATGCGCTGATCTCAATCCTGTCCGAGAAGACAATCTCGATTCCAGAGCTTGGCAAAGAGGTAGCTGCCGCCAAAGGCTTTTCCATTATTGCGACTGCCAATACGAGGGACCGCGGGGTGAATGACATGTCGGCTGCCTTAAAGCGGCGGTTTAACATCATTGTGCTACCTGCTCCTTCTGAGCTGGAGACAGAGGTAAGCATCGTCCGCAAGCGGGTGCAGGAAATCGCAGCGAGCTACGAATTGAAGGCGGCGTTGCCTGAAGAGGAGGCTATACGCAAGGTTGTTACCATTTTCAGAGAGCTGCGCCGCGGTATGACTCTTGACAGCAAGGAGAAGATTAAGCCTCCAAGCAGTGTGATTTCAACGGCTGAAGCGATCTCCTTGCTTACCAACAGTATGGCTTTAGCCGCCAGCTTTGGAAGCGGCCAAATCCAAGACGAGGATCTCGCTGCCGGATTGCAGGGGGCTATTGTGAAGGATGATGAAAAGGATCAAATCGTTTGGAAGGAATATTTGGAAAACGTGATGAAAAAGCGGGGATCGGAATGGAGAAGCCTGTATCATGCGTGCCGAGAGATGAACGATTGAGCAGCGGGGACGATAGGGTTCACATATTTGGCATTCGCCATTTGTCCCCGACCGGCGCTTATCAATTAAATGCCTATTTGGATCGGATTCAGCCCAAAATGGTCTTGGTGGAGGGACCAGCTGATGCGACTCCCCTTATTGGGCAGGTTGCAGGGAAGGGAGTCGTACCTCCAATCGCGCTATTGGCTTATACAGATGCGCTGCCTATTAGGACGCTCCTGTTTCCTTTTGCCTCCTATTCTCCGGAGTATCAGGCTTTCCTGTGGGCGGCGAAGCATGGAGCGGTGGCGCAGTTTATCGATTTGCCTTCGGATATATCTGTTCAAATGTTTAAGGAACGTGAGAAAGTGCGGGCAGAGCCAGATCATCCAGAAGAAGATAAAGAGGAGAAAGATCGGATAGATCAGGGTAGTCGGCAAGGCAAGCGCCATGAATTTTACAGGCAGCAGCACTGGATGTATGAACGGATTGCCGAGTTAGCGGGTGAGCCTGATTATGAAAGCTATTGGGAACGACATTTCGAGCATAATACGACCCCTGACGCTTACCGAAGCGCTATATGGGAGTATTCCAAACAAATGCGGCAGCTTCAGGAGCAGGATGAATGGTCGGCAGATCCGCTGGCTGCGGCGTATAACTCGATACGTGAAGCTTTTATGCGACGAAGCATTCTGCAGGCTCTCCAGGCTTGCGGTCCTCAGGATAGAATTGTCGTTGTAACCGGAGCTCATCATGCTTCAGCGCTTCATCTGACGTTTCCCGGATTGACGGATAAGGAGGTAGCTGCACTCCCGAGGTCCTCAACTAAACTTACGCTTATGCCCTATTCGTATTATAAATTATCGACCCATTCCGGGTATGGGGCGGGGAATCCGGCTCCTGCTTATTTTGAACTGCTATGGCAGTGCTTGCAAAAGGGGGATGTGGAACGGTTGCCCTCTCTTTATTTGTCCCGAGTAGTGAAGGAGTTAAGGAACACCGGCACGTACCGCTCGACCGCCTCAGTAATCGAAGGGGTGCGCTTGGCGGAGGCCCTTGCTTCACTTAAGGACGGAAGCCTGCCAACATGGAAGGATTTGAGGGATGCAGCAGTTGTCACTTTGGGCTTAGGAGAGCTCTCGCCGATTGCCGAAGCTCTTGCTCAAGTTGATATCGGGATTGCTATTGGAGAGCTCCCGGAGGGAGTCAGTCAAACTCCGATTCAAGACGACTTGAACCGCCACTTGAAGAAGCTGAAGCTGGAAAAGTATAAATCCTTAGTCAGTCAGGATTTGGAGCTGGATTTGCGCGAAAATCGGAGGGTCAAGTCGGCTGAAGCTGCTTACCTGGATTTGCATCGTTCTACCTTCCTGCATCGGCTGAAGCTGCTGCAAATCGGATTTGCGCAGAAGAAGCGGCTGAGCCAAGACGCTGCCACCTGGGCTGAGCATTGGGTGCTTCAGTGGAGTCCTGAAGCGGAAATCCAGATGGTAGAATCAACTCTTAAGGGCGAAACGGTTGAATGGGCAAGCGCATTTGTACTGAAGGAAATGCTGGAGCAGTGCAAGGATCTTAAGCAAGCTTCTCACATCATTCATATCGCTTGTGAATGCGAGCTGCCGGAGATGTTGGAGGAAGCACGGCAAATGCTGCAGCGCATAACAACGGAAGCCGCTAATTTCGTCCACATCGCGGCAGCGGCAAGAGAGCTTTCGCTCATCATCCGCTATGGCGATGTAAGAAGGGCCGATACAACCACGCTGGTCCCTCTCGTCCAGCAGCTGTTCCTGAGGGGCTCCTTGCTGCTGGTGGATGCAGCCCTATGCAACGATGAAGCGGCTCATGAGCTCGTAGCTGCCATGAATGAAATGCATGCTGTGTCTCAAGAACATTTCGAGATCGTGGATGACCAGCAATGGCTTAAGCAGCTAACACTGCTAGCTGCTCATGATGATCGGAACGCTAAGCTGTCCGGCTTTGCATTTGCGATTCTACTGGAGCGGAATCAAATCACACAGGAGCAATGCGCACGTGAGGTATCGCGACGCCTTTCACCAGGCATACCGGCGGATTTGGGAGCTGGCTGGTTCGAAGGCCTATCGATGAGGAACAGGTATGCTCTGTTATCACGGGCGGATTTATGGCGGCAGCTCGACGCCTATATCCAATCTCTGGACAGCAGCCAGTTTAAGCGGTCACTTGTGTTTCTGCGTAGAGCCTTCGGCTTATTTGAAGCAAGAGAGAAGACGTCGATAACGGAATTGCTCGGCGAATTCTGGGGAATGTCTATTCAGGTAACGGGGGAGCTGCTGCAAGAGCCGCTGAGCGAAGAGGAAAGAGGGAAGCTGAATGAACTTAACGATTTTGACTTTGGAGACTTGTAGACTATGAGTGATAGAGAGCAGATGAAGCGATGGCGCCTTGTGCTTGGAAGCGATGTGGAGCAGAAGCTGAATGAATATTCTTCTGGAGGGTCTGGAGGAGGGCTGTTAGATGACGATGATAAAATTATGGACGAAGCGCTTGCAGCCATTTATGACGGCACGTCCGGGGGCTCGGGGTTAGAGGGAGAGGCAGCCGGGGGCCGCCGCTCGGCAGGGTTAGGCAGCTCCTCCCCGAAGCTTGCTAAGTGGCTTGTGGATATACGCAGCTTCTTTCCAACGGATGTGGTTTCGGTCATTCAGTCAGATGCTATCGAACGAAAAGGGCTGAAGCAGCTGCTATTCGAGCCGGAAACGCTCGCTCAGATCAAGCCTGATATCCGGATGGTCGCAACGCTAATGGCATTAAAGGGCCGAATTCCCGAGAAGACCAAGGATACGGCGCGGCAACTGGTGAAAGCTGTCGTTGATGATATCGTCAAGCGGCTGGAGCAGGATATTCGCCGTGCGGTAACAGGGGCGCTTAATCGAAGACAGCACTCGCCATTGCCGTCACTCAGCGGTATGGATTGGAAAACAACGATACGCAAAAATCTAAAGCATTATGATAAAGGGTTAGGTAAGCTCATTCCAGAACGGGTATACTTTTACGATAGAGCAAGACGGAGTAAGGAATGGACGGTCATTCTCGATATCGATCAGAGCGGCTCGATGGCCGATTCGGTCATTTATGCCTCTGTAGTAGGCTCCATATTTGCCAGCTTACCTTCCTTAGATACTCGGGTGGTCGTGTTCGACACGGAAGTAGTGGACTTGAGCGAGCAGTGCGCCAATGATCCGGTCGATATGCTGTTCGGGATTCAGCTCGGAGGCGGCACGGATATTAATAAGTCTGTCGCATATTGCGAGCAGTATATAATGGAACCGAAAAAGACGCTTTTTATATTAATTTCAGATCTATATGAAGGTGGAAACCAATCTGCACTCATTCGCAGAATGGAGGCTTTGCAGCAATCCGGAGTCAAAGTGATTTGTCTGCTGGCCCTTTCCGATAATGGCGTTCCTTCTTATGATAACCAGCTTGCCCAGAAGCTGGCTCAGTTCGGCATCCCTAGCTTTGGCTGCTCACCCGACAGGCTACCTGAGTTGGTAGAAAGATCCATCAAGGGACATGATTTGCAGGTATTGGCCGAGAGCCTTGCTACAGGCAGAATACGCTAGTCGAGGTCCTACAAGCTTTGATGCATAACTAACCTCAGGTCCATCGAATGCTAGAAGTACCAGTAGGTTAGTTAGGAAAATGTACGTTAAGGCGGCTTTCCAACGCGCGCGAATCCTGGGCGCGCGTTGCGGCGTTGCATGGCGGACGGTCGAGAGCGTCGCCACCGCCACCATAAACCATTCATTTCACCGGTCCTGAGGCTTCTATATTTATTTTGACCGATACTTTAATCTCCGCTTTGGCCAGCTCTTCTCCCCAACGATCCTCCACTTTCTTGAAATGGTCGTATTCATAAGCCCGTGCGTAACGGCCAAGCCCCAATGGATCAACCTTATGTTTTTGGATTTGTTTAATGAGAAGCTCAAATCTTTTCTTGGCTTGTTTAGCCATTTTTTCTTCCAGCTGTGATTCATTAGCTTGTAAATCAAAGGGGAATAACAGCTCAGTCAAAACAACAGGCATCTCGATTTGAATATCGAAATGAAATTTATCCTGCTTGTAGGAGGGCTTTATTTTAGTTTTTACTTTGCTTGCGTTAAAGCTTACTCGGTTCGTATCGAACGGAGCTTGTTTGGATTCAGAAGGGATAACAAGCGTCATGCTGATGGTTTTGGAATTTTTTTGCAGGATGGCCAGCAGAACGCTATCTTCGGAGCTAATGGAAAATGCGTATTTACCCTTATGATTAAGTAAGGTTGTACCGTGAAGCTTGATGTCCTGATTGCTCCCCAATGTGACCTCAGAAATACAGGGAGTAATGCCTCTCTCATACATTTGCCAATGCAGCTCTTGTACGGTAGTGCTCACCGTTTCCGACCGTGAACTCTTCGTATCAACCATTCCGCGCAGCAGCAGCGGAAGGATGGGCTCGTTATCCGGGTTTAAGAATACCAAATCAGATAGAGGCCCGTTATAGCTGATGATTCGGGGAGTTAACGGATTTCTCGGATCACGAAAGTAAACATCCAGCATAGGGAACCAGCCGTCCTGCTGCAATACTTTTCTGCTGATCAGCAAGATCTGTACTTTTCTGGCTTGAAAGGAACCCGCTGAATAGGCATCTATTTTGGCTCTGGCTTGACGAAGCGTGGTAGGCTTTACTTCAACTTCCTGGCTCTTTTTCTTGACATTTTTACTGAAAACAGGGTGGACATCATAGAGCAACAGCTCGTTGTCTTTATCCAAATCTATGCCAATCCCAAGCGGGAAGACAGCATCCTCCATATCCAGCCTGTCCTCGCAGCCAGAGGTCGTAAGAGCAACAAAGACGAACAGTAAAGCACACAGCAGCCGCTTGTTCATTAGCGCTTCCTCCACTGAAATTGATGGTGCATCCATAAATAAAGCAGTAAACAAGCCGGGAATACATAGTCGATAGCGATTGCAGCCAGACCTAAATATTTTTCAAACTGGTCGCTTTGGTTAAAGGTAGGCAGGTAGAAAAAGGTCAGTACGGCGGTACCTAGACATAGCACCCGCAGATGGCTGCGATGGTCCTGTTTTCCAACCAACCAGCTTGTGCAAAATACGGACATATAGGTAGTGGAAATCCAGCATAATGAAAAAATAAATAAGTAGAAGGCGATAAATAAGATTTCAATTCGTTCTATAAACTTGAATTCAATGGTTTTCAATACATTAACTACCGGTTCATTATATTGTAAAATTTCATCTGGGCTGAAAAAGACGAAACAGACAAAGGTAATGAATAACAGCACTAGCATGGCCAGGGTGTTAGAAATGATTACCGCAGTGGTAGCCATCTGCTTGTTTTTCAAAAAAGGATACATGATAAACGCGGTTTCCAGACCTCCAAAGGATAGAAAGGTGACTCTTAGTGCAGTTAGGATAGGCGTCCAGCCTTCTTTGACCAGGGGAAACAGGTTAAGAATATGTGCATCTTTAAGCGGGAGCAAGTAGGCAAATGGAATCCACAAGGAAATGATAAAAATAAGCTCAACGTATCTCCCCAAAATACGGAGTCCATTACGCGCTATGAGATAAGTGGGGATGAGCAGCAGCAGCATGATCATGAAGACGGGAGTTTGAGGCAGCAGCCAGCTTTTTATGTACAAGATGGTCCTGACTCCTCCTACGTATCCATACGTAAGGAACCATGCGGTAAATATCAGAGCCGCTGCTTTACCTGCCCATTTACCGACGTATCGGGATAGCAGATCAAATAGGGTGCCATCGGGATGTCTCTTCATGATTTGAATAATCATTATACTGGCTATTATAGAAAGAGCCCAGGCTATGATGATCGTAATCAAGCTATCCGTACCCGCTCTTTCGGCTAGTTCCTTGGGCAGGGACAGCAATCCGAAACTTACTTGAACCCCGAATTGGATGATAATAAACTGCATGAAAGTAATCTCATTAAAGGCATATTTTTTCAATTATTATCACCCTTTGGATGGTTACTTCACGGGACCCATTCCTAGAATGGATACATTCACGGAAACTTGAATGTCTGCGTTAGCGAGCTCCTGGCCCCAGTGATCTTCTGCTTCCTTATAGTGCTTGTATTGATAAGCTCGCGCGTACAATCCGAATCCTACAGGATCAATTTTATGGCTCTGTATTTTGCGTATGAGAGCATTAGTTTCTTTCTGTACCTGCTCACCAATCATTTTCTCCAGATCCACTCCTTTATTTCGGACACTGACAGGAAATAAGATCTCGGTCAAAACAACATCCATTTGAATATTTACGTCAAACCGAAATTTGTCTTGCTTGTAAGAGGTTTTTATTTTCGTTTTTATTTTTTCGGCGTTAAAACTGACCTTGTCTCTATCAAAGGGGCCTTTCTTAGTAATGCCTGGAATGGGTAAGGTTAAGTTGACTGACTTACTAGTTTTGTTTTGCAATATATTTAGCAGAACGGTTTCTTGAGTCTCAAGTGTAGCGGAATATTTCCCTCTATGATCGAGCAAGGTTGCTCCATTGAGCTGGATATTTTTGTTTTCATCCAATTTGACCTCGGATATGGAAGGGGTTATCCCTTTTTCATAAATGTCGCGATGCAGCTCCTGTGCGGTTGTTTTGACTGTTTCTGAGCGCTCGCTTTTCGTATCAACCATGCCTCTCAGTAATAACGGGAGATACGGCTGATCATCGGGATTTAAGTATATAATTTCCGATACAGGCCCATCGAAGGCAATGACTCTGTCCGTAACTGTATTTCTTGAATCACGGAAAATAACATCCAGCATTCGAAACCAGTCTTTATGCTGCAGCATGCGTTTGCCGACAAGAATGACCTGAAATTTCCTTCCCTGGAATACACCTGGCGAGTGGGCATCCTGCTGGACTCGCGATTGACGAAGTGTATGTGCAGGCTCGCTGATTTCATGGCTTTTCTTTTTGACGTTTTTGCTGAATACAGGATTGGTTACGTAGATATGAAATTTATCATTGGCATCAATGTCCAGACCAAGCGCTAGGGGAAAGCTGGCATCTTCCATATCTAACCGATCGCTGCAACCAGTCAAACAGATAATAATCATGACGATAAACCCAACATATAGCAGTCCTTTGCTCATAAGGCCTTTCTCCTCAGAAAACGATCATGGATCCATATAGATACGAGCAAACAAGCAGGAAATATATATTCGACACCCAATCCAGCCCTGGAGAGAACGGAACTCATCAACTCGCTCTGACGGTAGGATGGCATGAAGAAATAGGTTGTAATAATGAGGATTCCACACAACAATAGCATTGGGCTTCCAGAATCCTTTTTGCCAACCAGCCAATTTGTACAAAAAACGCTTATGGAGAAGGCCGGGATCCAGGAGAGAGAAAAAATAAACAAATAGAAGGTGACAAATAAAATTTCGAACCGTTCGATGAACCGGAACTCAATTGCTTTCAGATAAGTAATTACCGGCTCGTTGTATTGGCTTATTTCGTCTGGACTGAAATAAACGAAGCAGACTGAAGTAATGAACAAGTAGGTTAACAAAGTCAATGTGTTAAAAACAACTACTCCTAGAGAAGCTCTGCTCTTATTGCGTAAAAACGGATATAAAATAAACGTGCTCGCAAAGCCCACAAAGGAATAAATGGTTGCAGGCAGAGCTGAAAATATAGGCGTCCAGCCTTCTTTAAGCACAGGAAGCAGATAAAGCCAATGAGCTTCTTTAATTGGGGCTAAATAAATAAATGGAATCCACAGGGACATAAGAATGACAAGCTCTCCATATCTGCCTAATATCGTGAATCCGTTACGTGCGATCAGGAACGTAGGAATCAGCAGTAATATCATGATGAGATAGTTTGGAGTTTGCGGAAGCACCCAAATTTTTATTACCAGAATCGCCCTGATGATCCCCTCGTAACCGAAAAACAAAAAGTAGAGCGTAAGCAGAATGGCAGCCAATCTGCCGATCCATTTGCCAGATAGATGTGTTAATAAATCAAGCAGAGTATCATCAGGATACCTTTTCATAACTTGAATTAAGATTAAGCTTGCCGTTAGACTTAGGATCCAGCCCAGAATGAGTGAAATCCAGCCGTCAGTCCCGGCATGCTCGGCCAACTTTCTTGGCAGCGACAAGAAGGTGACACTAATTTGAATGCCAGTATTGAGGAAAATATATTGCATAAGCGATAATTCATTAAAAGCATATTTTTTCATTTGCCATCACCCTCTGGACGGTTTGAGCCTTGTCTCTTCAATTGAACGGCCCTTGCGCTTAAAGGACGCTTTATCATTGTCCATAGAGGTAATCGTACGAAGGTATCCTTCCAGTCTGAGTACCGTACCGGTGCGAATGGACTTCCATACGGCGTACCAAGTGATTCAAGTGCTATGAGATGACCGATTAGAGTCATCAAACCAATGATGATACCGACTATTCCAAACAGTGAAGCTGCCAGCATCATGACGAATCGTAATAGACGGACGGCAGCTACCATATCATAATTAGGCAGCACGAATGAAGAAATGGCAGTGAAAGCTACGACGATAACCATCGTATTACTTATAAGTCCCGCTTGAACAATCGCTTGTCCGATAACAATGCCGCCAACAATACCTACCGTTTGTCCGACAGGAGCGGGCAAGCGAACCCCTGCCTCCCTCATCATTTCGAGAGTTACCTCCATGAGAATCGCTTCAACGAATGGAGGGAACGGTACACGTCCTCTGAACTCTCCAATCGAGAGCAGTAGCTTGATAGGGATGATCTCGAAATTATAAGAAATGACAGCAATATAGAAGGCTGGTAAAAAGATAGCTGAGAAAAACGCAAATAAACGCAGCAAGCGTATGAAAGTGGCGATCGACCAACGCGTACTATAATCGTCAACACTTTGAAAGAAAGAGGTGAAGGTTACAGGTGCAATTAATACGCTTGGGGAACGGTCTACAACAACTGCGAATCGTCCCTGAATAATTTGCGAAGCAGCGGTATCCGGCCGTTCTGTCAGTATGAATTGCGGAAAAGGAGAGTAGGGATTATCCTCAATAAGCTCTGCTAATTCTCCTGTGTTAATAATGACGTCGACGTCAAGTTGGCTGAGGCGGTCTTCAAGCTCTGCGAGCACCTCTTGGTTCGCAACATCCTCCAAGTACATAATGGATGCCTTGGTTTGTCCCCTGCGTCCGATCTTCAATTCCAAGGTTTTTAATTCGCGGTTCGGGATATAGCGGCGGATTAAAGCGATATTCTGGCTTCCTGTTTCAACAAAACCTTGATGGGCTCCTTTTAAAGAAGCCTCTATCTGGGGATCTTCAATAGCCCGCTGGGGCCATCCTTCCGTGTTTAAGGCATACACTTCTGATCGTCCATCGATAAATAGGATACTGCTGGCTTGCAGAATGGCAAGCTCAATCTGCGACCACTCGTACAGTGCTTCCAAGTGTCCGACAGTAACCGCAAAGCCAAAGCTTGTGCTTGTGCTGCTTCCTGAATCGAATTGAAGCGGCCGAAGGACGTTGTTATTAATAGAGTTTTTATCTGCAAGACCGTCTAAATAAACAAGTGCAGCTGAGTCCCCTGTTTGTTTGATTGTAATTTGTCTTACAATAAGATCAGGGGTTTTCGTAAAGATGCTATGAATAACGGCCAGATTCTCAGCTAAATTCTCACTTATGGATACTTGCTGCTGCTTCGGATTATCTTGTTTCTGAGTTGATTGGTACTTTGGCTTTCCGAACCATTTCGCAAATCTCATTGACCGTCACCTCGAATCAGAAAAATACAAAACACCAATACATACCTGATAATATATAATTTACAAAATAATGTTATTTTATGTAACGATATTTTAGACAGAAAAGAAGCCTTCATTCCCACTTCATTGATGTGGTTGAGAAGGCTTCTTCACATTCTTTAGAAAATCTATATATTAACCAACCAATACCCCTTGAATGCGCGCGCTATCTTGGAGGAAGCCTTCGCGTTCGGTCAGTTCGGCAAAGGGTTTCAGAGAATCGGGATCGATCTGATCATTCCATATAATTCGATTGAAGGCCGACGCCAACAGCTCTGTGGACATGGAAACTCCGGTTAACTGCTGAAGCTCTGCTATGACAGCGCGGTAGCCGTCGGGACTGCCTTGACGGATTTGCTGCACAGCCTCGCGATGAGTCTTAACAAACTGGCGAACCTTATCGGGATGCTGCTCAAGGAACGTTTCATTAACGGCAACGATGGTGTTGGGATAACGTCCTTTGACAAAGAGCTGATCCCAATCGAGCAGTATGCGTGCATTTGCGCTGCGCAATAATACGCTCACCCATGGTTCCGGGACCAAAGCTCCATCGATTTCGCGCTTCTTGAGAAGCTCCTGAATGGCTGAGGGCTTCGCTTGGATAACACGTACGCTGCCTCCTCTGAATACGTCCCGCAGGCTGTTTTCCCGGAACAGGTGGCGCAGTAAAATATGCTGACCGTTTCCGAATTGGGGCACGGCAATGGTTTTTCCGTGGAGCTGTCCGGCGGTGCGGATGTCTGTATGTTCTCCCACCAAGAGAGCAGCTCCGCCCTGGCATACGCCAGCTAATATTCGGACCCCCTTTTGCTCGACAAAGGCGTTGAGGATAGGACCGGGACCGACATATCCAATATCAATCTGTCCAGAAATGAGAGCTTGCGTCAACGCGGGCCCTGCTGAGAAGATACGGGTATCAACGGCTTCGTGAAACGTTTCCTCCAGAAAGTGAAGATGCTTGCTTAACAGAGCGGGAGCGTGCGTCAAATTCGGCATGATGCCAATTCGCAATGAAGAGGCTGATGAAGCATTCACCTGCAGATGAAGTCTCTGACTAATGGAGGATATATTCGTATCGATCTCCTTGGAAGCGGATTGAAGATCTTGCGCGGCTCCAGCCAAGGACAGTACCGAGGATGCCTGACTCTCCGATAAGTCGGCTACCTTTAGGGCAGAGCCAAGCGATTCTTGAGACAAAGCCGTAATCGTCACAACTTGATTCCATAAACTGACCTTCGCTTCATTTGCTTGAGATAAAGAATGATTGACTTGACCCATGTAACCGTTGACTTCCTCAAGTCCACGATCAATGCCTCTGAACGTTTCCGCTGCTGTTTCGGCTGCTTGATGAACGGTTTGTGAGGAAAGAGCCGTCTTCTTAACAATGGAGGAGCATGCTTCAATTTGCTTGCGAATTTCTTCGAGCACCTTCCTCATCTGATGCCCGCCGGCATTGCTTTCCGTAGCTAAATTCCTAATTTCTTGAGCGACTACCGCAAATCCTTTGCCATGCTCTCCCGCATGAGCAGCTTCTATAGAAGCATTTAAAGCAAGAAGCTGAATGTTGGCAGCTACGGATGAAATCATATCGATAGCTTCGGCTATTTGCTTCGATTTCGTCTGTAAATCTCCCATCACTTCTATTAAATTTGAGGTGATCTCAATGCTTTTGGCTGCTTCCAGCTGTACGGTTTGGATAGATTCGACTCCTAAGCGAGAGGATAAAGTAGTTATCCCGACGGATGCGTTAGCAGCAGCTACATCTTGCAAGGAGGCATCTAGGAGGATACCTAGCTTCTCCGTATGCTCAAGGCTTTCCTCGGTTCGTTGAGTTTGTGTAGTTGTTGCTTGAACGATGTGCTGAACGGCTAGCGAGACGGCTTCCGTGTGCAGCAGATTGCCTTTAACAAATTGCTCAAGTGCTGTGGAAGAGTCATTAAGTGCCCGGTTGGCACCCCAAATGCCGTTTAACTCCCCATCCTTTAGTACAGGCTGCTGCTCAGGGGGAGTGCCTTTGGTCCGAAATGGAAACAGATTGGATAGAACAGTCTTCATAGCGGCTCACCTCCATATAGAAATAGGACAATGCATAAATACATAGTAATTCAATGTGATTTAACGGAATAATACAAAACCGTATCATGTCTGTCAAGCATTTTTCATAAAAAGTAAGGTTCCAGATGAGGGGGCAGACGCCAGTAAGGCCTTTGTGCAAATTATAGATTATATTGCGACTGCAGCAGAATAAATATCTGTACCTGTACAAAGGGGAGGGGTCACGGATTTGGACTCGATAGCCAATTCCTATATAGTTCCAGCATCATTCCAAATGATAAGGGATAGCCGGCTGGCGGTCGGGTCTAACAAAGTGCCTGTATAGTAGTGAAGAGAAATAGAATGAGTGCCTTCAGACCTGAGGGCACTTTCTTGTTTTTGCAATCTATATTTTAAATGTAAGAGAGGTGTTCCCGTGAGCGGGTTTAAAGTATTTCTGGTTGATGACGAAAGAATGATTAGAGAGGGCATTGCAGGTTTGATTCCGTGGGAGGAGCAGAACCTTCATTTTACCGGCTCTGCGCCGGATGGGCTAATGGCTTATGAAGATATTCTTCGATTACGTCCGGATATATTGTCATAACCGATATTAGAATGCCTAAGATGGACGGATTGGAGCTTATTAGTAATCATTTAAGAATATTTCGGATGAAATATTTTATGAGAAAACGACTCCTGAGCAAGACGCAAAGAATTTTCGTGAGGAAGCAACAAATATCTTGAAGAAAAAGTAAAGGTATACGAATTAAATTGATGACTAATGAGGAGCTGCCCCTCAAAGGGAAACGACGTAATAGAGTGAATCCCTTTGTATGCATCGAAGGATCTTCAAACTCGCTACAAAGTGGGGTTGAAGGTTCTTTTTCAACTTAATATTGCGGAGAAATGGAGACTGAAATTTACGAAAATGAGTTTTTGGGGAAGCTCCTCTTATAAATTAATTGTTTGGGATCACAGCTGCTATCTCATTATAAGGGTGAACGCGATATGTTGCCTAAAACCAGCTAATTTGGATGGGAAGAGGAACAACGATGCGTTAATTTGCCTAAACCAGCTTATTTGGATGGGAAGAGGAACGACGATGCGTTATTTGGTCATAAATATGCCAATTTAAAGGATTTCCTAACGAATAAGTGATCGTAGTTCCGCTCAATTCGAATGGTAACGTGTGCAAACAAAAATAGAGGATCCAGGTTCCTCTTCAGTCGGTATCATACGAAAACGAATGAAACGAAAGAACCATCATGCGGCTATCCGAGCAGCTCTTGCTTGAGAAATTGATAGAGCTTTGTGCCTGCTAGCCCCAATGGATATTCTGAAGATTTGCAGAGGATACCGCAAGGCATGTCAGTGGCATTACTGTTCAAAGTCCGTATCACAGTGCCTGCGGGAGCTGGATTCAAGCTAATCTCGGGAATAAGGGCGATGCCAAGACCACTTTGAACATAATATTTTAAAGCGGTCATGCTGCCAATTTCCATAGTCTCTAATGGGGCTTTGCCTGATTCACGCAATACAATCTCAAGCCTTTTACGGTAAGGACAGCTTGCTGCTGTAATGAGCAAACGATGTCCTCGAATATCCTCTGCTTGAAGATATGGTTTAGAGGACAGCGGATGTTGATCAGGCATCAAAACGACAAATTTCTCTGTAAATAAGGGTTCAAAATAAAGATCCGATTCTATCTCCGGTGCCGAACAAAGAGCCAAGTCAAGCTCCCCACGAAGAAGACGCTCACTCAAGGCGGGGGTGTTAGCAATGTCTACAGCTATACGAATTTTTGGGTACTGAGATAGAAAGCTTGCCAAAATAATAGGTAATCGAAAACTCGCGTTAGGCTCCGTTACCCCTAGACGAATATTCCCTGCTTCACCAAGCTGTATATCCGACATCGTGGTTTGTAGTTGCTCCAAATCCTTTACAATATGCAAGCTTCTTTCATGAAAAAGTCTGCCGGCTTCTGTTAGCTGAATTTTTTTCCCGCGCTCGATCAATTGAACGCCCAGATCAGACTCCAGCTTTTGAATTTGCATGGTAACAGTGGATTGAGCATAATTCATTTCCTCGGCAGCACGGATAAAGCTTCCGTAAGTCACTATCATTTGGAATGTTTTTAATGTTTTAAGATCCATCTAACCTCTCAGCTCCGAACTATAGTTCAATATTTTTGAATTAATCGATTAGTTTATTCAATTATACAGAATTGATATGGTGACATAAACTAAAAGTATCAAACGGATAAGGAGTGACTCTCATGGATCTAAAAAATAAAGTGGCTCTCGTCACTGGCGGCGGGACAGGGATTGGCAGAGCAACATGTATCGCACTAGCTAAACGGGGCGCAGCCGTTGCAGTGAACTATTCACGCTCCAAGACCGATGCCGACGAAACGGTGGAATGGATCATTAACGAGGGCGGAAGTGCATTTGCCATAAGAGCCGATGTGTCTCAGGATAGTGAAGTGAAGGAAATGGTCCATAGAATAGTAGAACAATTCGGGCCAATTGATCTGCTTGTGAATAATGCCAGCATCACCCGGCACATTCCACTTGACGACCTGGAAGCAGCAACGGATGAGGTATGGGATGAGCTTTATGCTGTTAATGTCAAAGGTATGTTTTACTGTGCCCGAGCCGTTGCTCCCTGGATGAAGAAGAATAAGCAAGGGGCCATTGTCAACGTCGGCAGCATAGCTGGGTTATCAGGGTCAGGCTCCTCACTTCCTTATGCTGTATCCAAAGCGGCCGTGCATGGTCTTACAAAATCGTTGGCACGTGCTTTGGCGCCGGAGATCAGGGTTTGCAGCGTTGCGCCTGGAGCTGTAGCGACAAGATGGTGGGAAGGGAAGGAAGATCAAATGAATCGGTTAACCGATAATCTGCTGCTTCAGCGTATTTCGACTCCCGATGATATTGCTAAGCTTATCTGCTCGGTTTTGGAGCAAGAATCGATGACTGGTCAGATCATTACTGTAGACAATGGCCAAACGTTGTAGGACTAATAGAAACTTTTACCAGCCGCTCATCGTCTTATTCAATATGGAATTGGAAATGAAGATGAGAAGGTGAAGAACATGAAAAACATGAAGAACATAAAGAAAATAAAGATAGCTCCCCGCTTGTGGATATGGACGGTAACGGTCGCAGCAGCGGTTTCCGTTATTTCCTGGACTGATGCAGTTCATCTGAGTGAACGTGCTTATGGGATGGAAATAACCGAGGCTTCCAATGGGTCGCAACAATTAGCTCGAACTGTAAATGAGGCAAAGCAGGCATACGAGAGCAATCATTCCATTCCTTCTGATCTTCTGGAACAATTAGCAGCGGGAAAAGAACAGCTAATCCCCCTCGTTCTAAAGCAATTATCCTTGAAGCCGTTAGGAGCGGAAACTAATCGATTAGAGCAGCCTACCCGTTTGTCGTCTGATTGGAGGTTCTGGGCTGAAGCATCGCTGTCTTGGAAAGACCCTCAGCTGCTGAATGCGCTTCTGGATTGGACCCAGGACTATCCGATAGAAATGTATGAAAACGAACTTTATGTTCGTTTCGTTCAAGAGGCTTTGCAGGACGATCAGAGGGATATGCTGCAACAGAGGCTAGGTTTGGCGGATCGTCGTGGTGCTCAAGTGCTGCTGGGACTAATGAAGTACAAGGGCTGGCTTGACGATAGCCAGCTTATGTCGTGGTTGAATTTTTATAAGGGCCAGCCACCATACGACGGAATTATCGATTATATGGTTTATGCCCAGAGCTGGGCCCAATTGATACATATTTACGATAAGCACGAGCTTACACCGACTCAGAGGCTATCGGTGCTTAATTCCGTGGTTAGTATCCCAGTCTATGATGCTGAGACCGCAGAGTGGTTGAAGCAGCTGGCAGCTGCAACTGAAGATGTGTCTGTTGAGCAATTGATCGATCAGCAGCTTGTGCTTCATCATGGCGACCGGGCTGCAGCGGAACGGCTTTACCAGAGCGGGACTAGCGGCGGTTTCACGCAACCCTTGAACGGAAGAGTGGAGAAGGTGCTGGCGGACATGTACCCTGCCGGAGAGCTAGCTGCGGGGATTCAACTCTACGAAATGATTCGCGGGAAACCCTACTTCTATGGTCTGGATGAGCAGTGGTACAGCTCAGACGGAAATGATTATGCACAGCCTGTGCAAGCTGCCGCTCAGTGGCTTGAGTTTCTGAAGCAGTACCCCAAGCATCCGGCGGCTGATGATGCTGCTTATCGTCTGGCACGCTGTTATCAGCTGGCGGGAGATGGTGGAAATGCGCTTTATTGGCTGAATGAAGCTGTTCATTTAGGGGATCGGGATCTTAATTACGATGCAAGAGGGATGCTGCTCTTTGTACTTGATGTAGAAATGTCTCCAGATGCTCTTGTGGCTGTCGATACGGACCGGCTTCCGTCTTGGATGAAGCCGTGGATTGACTATTCGCAGGCGGTTGAATACATCCGAGCGAGGAAGTATCGGGAAGCTTCGCTTTCGCTGCATGCTTTTATCCATACATATGGAGGAAAAGATATTTTTGCGGAGGCTTTCGCCGTTAATCGAGCAGATAAAGCGGAGGTAATTTATCCGGAGGAGCGATATCCCTTCTGGGAACGAATTAGCGCCCAGCTTCAATTGACGGAGCGTGCTGCTAAGCTGGCGGAAGAGGCCGAGCAAGCGGTAGGCGTTGAGAAATCGGATCGGCAGTATGCTTTGGCGGCGATGATTTACAAGGAGCCGCTGTTGTATTACAACCATCTATGGCGGGAGACACGTCAAAGCTTCTTTTGGTTCGGTCATATTAAAGAAATGGACTATTATGAACCATTGGATCGTTATATCGGTCGGTTTAATCACTTGATACAGGCGATCGATCAGTTTGAATCCATTGATCTTCAGGAGGCTAGTAAACAGACGGCAGCCAAGACGCTGTATTCACTAGCACTTAGCTATAGCAAGCTGACGCACTATGGGGAGGAGGTATCGTATTATTTGCCGATATCCCGGTTGAATGAGAAGGCTGCGGATTACGCCAAACAGCTGATCGATAGCTTTCCTGAGTCTGAACTCGCGGACGATGCGCTGCTGCTGTTATATGCTCATACCCAAGATAAACAATGGCTTGAGCAGGTAGAGCTGCGCTACCCGGACGGAGATCAGACGAAGAAAGCCAAGGAGGCTTTGGAGCAGCTCGCAGTTAAGGAAAGCAAGCGGACTGATTCCTTGTATGAACCGTATGAGCCCACATACGCAGTTCACTATGAGCATCTGCAGCTTGGTGACAGTCGTCTCTCTTCGACTGTTAGCAAGTGGCTTGAAGACCATCGCGGCACATCGTATCACGGCACTCTGGCAGAAGGGGATTGGGTCTATGTATTCATTTCAGCGGATGAAGGAAAAGCAATAGATTACATAAACATTGGGAGTAAAAGACTTCAAATGCTGGTAACTTGGCAGCAGAGGGTAATGGAGGCCAGCACAGAGAAGCAGGATGTGATGCTGCTGGCGCGGGTAAAGAAGAAATTTGTGAATGATAGCGAGTGGGTGTGGAAAATGTACTCACAATAAGAGGCAGGAAAAAAGCTAAGTCAGACATCCGCTATGCGGAACTGACTTAGCTTTTTTGCGCGTTGAATATAAAGTAATAAGCTATGGCATATTTTACTGCTTTTACTCTGGCTTGCTTATAAAGCAGATAGAGCAGGCAGGCTCGGTTCGTGCGTTCCATCAAAATAATTTTTCGAATACATGCTTTTTATTTTAAAGTAATAATTTTTGGACCTAATATAGGCGATTATTTTGCAAATGGTTTGCATATACTTAACATCCTCTATGCCAGAGGCGATATTATATACGGTATTTAAGCCGCCAATCGCTTCATCCTTGCTGATAAGTCCCCTTTCTAATTCTGTAAGCAACCTTTCAATCTCTTGATTAATGAACCCCATCGCTTTAGTTTTAATTACGTTGTTAATCAAACCATGCACCTCCTGAAGTATGTACCCCAATAGTTTACTTCAACTGCAAGGTGAAGTCTGTCGAAATACCAGTGTCTGAAACCACTGTTTTTGGAGATTAATGGAGAATAGGGTTAAGGAATTAATAATAAAATATCAATTTCAGTTAGGCTTAAGCCTATTTGTAGAAGAGATGAGCCAATCTTTATTTTCCAGTCAAAAAACTGTTCATGTTTACGCATCTTTCGTTTATCATTAGTAAATAAGAAATAGTTTAGTTAAGCAGGTTTATATAGGGGCGGGGGTTGGTTTTACCATGTTATCCAGAAGACATTTTATTAAAAAGATGGTCGCATTTATTGCTGTACTCTCAGGTGGCGGTGCCTTTCTGGCGCATGCCTTAAAAAACGACAATCAGATAGATGCATTAGAAGATGTAAAGCCAACAAAGGCGAACGAGCAGCCTCCAACCTCCGCTTTATCTGAAGATACCGCTAATGAGCTGTTGTTCTCTTTTTTCCTGTTAAGCGATCTGCATATCTCGGATGGAATTTCCATGATGACAGATAAGCTGCATTTTGCACTAAAGGATGTTAGTGATTTTGAATCTCCAGTCGATATGATTATATTGGGCGGGGACTTAACTGACATTGGCAGAGACACCGACTACAAGTTGCTGCGCTCTATACTAAATAAGTATAGATTACCGCCGATCTACGCAAATATGGGCAATCATGATTATTATGATATATGGCTTGATAAGAAGGGTGACTTCGCTAAGGAAACGATGCCGAATGGCAAAACAGATAGTATGGCGCGGGAACGGTTTATGAAGTTTTTTGGATATAAGGAGAAGCCGTATTTGGACTTGTGGGTGGGGGATGTTCATTTAATTCTGCTTTCTCAGGAAGCGTATGTCGGCGATAAGCCGGAATATGGGGAGGGAGCTTGGTATTCGGATGAGCAAATGGCTTGGTTTGAAAAAACGATGAAGCAGCACGAGGATGGGAAGACAGCGCTTGTGTTCATACATCAGCCGCTACCAGCCCCAGGTAATGATGGTGGGTCACACTCACTCGTAAGAGCCAAAGATTTCCGGGCTATTCTCAAGCCCTACCGGAACGTATTCGTCCTCTCCGGCCATACGCACCGCAGCTTCATTGGAGAGGATCACTATAATACACAAAATTCGTTTCATTGGTTTAATAACGCTTCGGTTGGGAAAACACGCAATACTCAGGATAACAACTCTGCCCAGGGAATGTACGTGCAGGTCTATAGCAAGGAAGTCGTCGTGCGCGGCCGCGAATTTTCCGATCGGAGCTGGATCGACAAGGCAAGCTGGTCGGTTCCGCTTGTATAAACGAAAAATGTGCTCAACTTGTGGGTCAAGTGAGCACTTTTTTTTAATTCTATGGATTATTAAGGGAAGGGTACATGGACATGGCCGTCTCATTCGATATCACTGGTGCTTTGCCATAAAAATCCTGTTGGTTAGCCTTTAGCTTATACCAGCTCGGGATGAGGATAATCGAAGTCGGATGGCGCTTCGTATTTATCCTCCGCTGAAGCGAGTGTGTAAGCTCTCATCCTTAAGCTGTCCATAGGGCGAAGCAGCTTGCTTAGAGTGAAGGGGTTCTTCGACTCCGGCTGCAGCCATTGGTCTACTTCATCCGGCTCCAGTATAGAAGGCATCTGCTCTTGATATGGAGCTACAAGAGAGTTAGCTTCGGTCATCAGCATCGTGCAGGTACGCAGCTCCTCGCCATCGAAGGAAGAACGCCAAACATCATATAAGCCTGCAATTCCGAAAGTACCTGTATTCATAGTAAATTTGATCCACTGGGTTTCCTTTTTCTCTGTTTTCGTTACATAAAAACCGCTGCATGGAATGACACACCGCTGTTTCTTAAGAATGAGCTTGTAAATCTTCTTATCTGTGATGGATCGGCTGTCCATACAGACGGAATTTTTCCCCCAGAAGGGCATGAGCCCCCAGCGAAACTCATCCAGCTGACGAGAGTTATCGCGAACTACAATGGCAGAAACGGATTGAGTAGGACTGATTTCATAACGGTTGGATAAATAGGCTAATACATTGTCAATTTTGAATTGCTCGGTAACTTGCGATACATCGGCAAGCATACTAATAGATTTACACAAACTACACACCACCCTATGTTTTTGGTTATTATGTTCCATATATTCCATAAACATACAGTGTTTTTTCGGTTAAGGTGTCTTGAAACAGAAGCAGGCCGCACAAAAGTTATGATTTACTTTTTGTGCGGCTTTGTTGGGCATCGTGTATGATCACTGAATCAGCTGTGCTGGGCTACTGCCCCCCTTGATTCCGATATTCTGTGGGAGAAAGCCCTAGCTTCTTTTTAAATATTCGGCTGAAATATTTCTCATCCTGATAACCCACTTGGTTCGCAATCTCGTAGGTCCTCAAGGAGGAGGAGGTTAACAGCTTCTTAGCCGCTTCCAAGCGAACCTCTGTTAAGTATTCGGTTAAATTAATGGCTTCCACCTGCTTGAATAGAAAGCTTAAATAGACGGGAGACACATACACAGTCTTAGCTATCGAGTCCAATGTAATATTCTCGTGGAAATGTCCTTCGATATATTGTTTAGCATGTTCGACTACGATATTTTTCCCCGTTTTTCTGAGCTCAATGGTGGTGTGGATAAGCTTTTCCAAAAAAAACCTTAGCAGTAAACCAAGCTCATCCAGACTGGTAACTGTCATAATGGCTTGAATATCCTCGGTTGTCAGCAGCTGATCCATCTGCAGCTTGGGATGCAGCCCTGTCAGCACCAGGGATGCAGAGATCATGGACTGCAGGCTTAAGGTTTTGGTGGTCTGCACAGGAAAGTCCGTTTCTTTGAGATAGATCAAGAAATTATTGATCCATTGAATCAGTTCGCTTACATTGCCTACCTTCAGAGCCATGAACAGCCGTTCATCTTCAAAAGGTGCAGCAGCCTCCTTAGGCTTAGATGAATGAGCGTCGGCATCCCGCTCCCACTCCAGATCTTCAAGCGCAATAACCTCATTTGGACCTGTGTAGTATCTGTATTCCAGAGCTGTTTTCGCCTGATTGAAAGCTCTTTTTCCGTCATGCAGCATATCTTCATTTAGGGGAGAAAGGCCAATTGTGGCATGATACTTTAAGGTTAGCCTCAGGTTCTCAATTAGCTGTGTAAAATCCCCGCGAAGCAGGGCTGCTTCTTCTTCCCGCTGAATATTGCCGATAAAAACAAACCGCAGACCGGATTCATGAAACAAGCATTTCTTCTCCCATCGGTTAAGGGTTTCTTCAGCGATATTCAGAATAGCGAAGTTGATAAGCTGCTGATCTTCATAGCTGTAGAGCTTTGCATGCTCTGGATCCTCCTCCACCTGAATAATCCCGAGCACGAAAGGAGCTTGGACGATAGGGAGCTTCAAATAGCTAGTTTTTTCCTCGAAAATGGCCTTGTTCATTCGGGCGCCTTCCAGCAATCCCCTCAAGAAGCGGTCACGAATGAGAGGCAGGTTCTCCTTCAGCTGCTGGCCCAGCCTTTGTTCATCCTCTCGTTCTTTCTTCACGCGGAGTACTACGTTCAGCAGCTCATCCATATTCGGAGGCTTCAACAAATAATCGGATGCACCCAGCTGGATCGCCTGTTGAGCGTATTGAAACTCATTATGACCGCTCAGGAAGATCGATTTAACAGGCCATTTTCTTCGATTGACTTCAGTCAATAGCTCGATGCCATTCATATGCGGCATTTTACAATCGAGCAGAATCATATCGGGCAAATTGTGCTGCATGAGCTCCAATGCTTCCTCTCCGTTCTCGGCGGGAGGAAGCCATTCAAAGCCGTGGTCCTCCCAACGAACAAGGGCGCGCAGCCCACGGGAAACAATAGGTTCGTCATCAATGACCATGATTTTCATACAGTAACCTCCATTTTTGTTCAGATTCTACTAAAGGAAGACGAAGGGAGACGATTGTGCCCTCGTTCGGAGCACTGCTAATGTGCAGAGCGTAGTCCGGTCCGAACATCATCTGCAGCCGTTCGTTCACATTACGAATCCCGTAGCCGCCGGTGCTGTGTTTGGGGATGGTTAACAATTTCTCGATTTGGTCGGGAGCCATTCCGCAGCCGTTATCTTCCACCGTCAGACGGATATGATCCGTCTCTATCACTCCAGTGATACGCAGGATTCCGGGACGGTTCAGCTTTTTATCAAAAGCATGCAGGATCGCGTTTTCCACAATAGGCTGTAAGAGCAGCTTCATCGTATAAAAGCATTCGATCATCGGATCGATATCAAATTCTGCTGTGAACCGGTTAGGAAAACGAGCATGCTGGATACGAACATAGGCTTGGATCTGTTTAATTTCGTGCTCCAGCTTATAATAATCATTTCCTCGGTTGAACGAGATTCTAAATAGCTCGCTTAACGCATGAACAACCTGCGCGGTCTGATCGTCGCCATTCATTTTGGAATTAAAAAAGATAAAATCGAGCGTGTTGTATAAGAAATGGGGCTCGATTTGCGTCTGTAAAGTCCGCAGCTCAATGATTTTTTGGTTCGTTTGGCTGACATATACTTTTTGGATGAGATCGTTCAGCTCTATGACCATTTCGTTATACTTTTGGGTGAGGAGTCCGATTTCATCCTGGGAGATGACCTCTACATTTTGATTGAAGTCCCCTCGTTTGAAGTTGTTCATTGACCGCAGTAAATTTTTGATCGGCGAAGTGATGCTTCTGGATAATAAGGCTGAAATGATCACGACAATGAGCAGCAGCGACAAGGAAAGGATCAATGTAATTCTCAGCACAATGCCATGCTGCTTCTGGATGTCTTCAATCGGTGTCAAGCTGACGATGTACCAATTATAAGGCTCTATCGGTGCGCTGGAAGCCAAATACTGCTTGCTGCCAATGGTGTAGATGTATGTTTCTTTGGAGGTGGAGAGCTGCTTTTTCCGTTCAAGGTTATCGTTAAGCTGAGCATCCATTTCCTTCTCATCGAGCTTGCTCGCGATCAGATGATAGTTGTCATCGAACAGGAGCAGATTCGTCGTTTTGCTGATTTGAATATCTTTGATTGCGTTGCGCATCGCGTCTTTTTTGATGCCCATAAACAGCATCCCGAGCTTTTTATCCGGGTCATAGGAGCTGATGATACGGCGTCCCATCATGATCTCATTGTAATTATGAGAATAAATGAACAGGGGCGAGCTGGAATATTCCAGGTGCGCCTCTCCATCCCGAGCAGCTGTAACCATATAAACGGGGGAATCCTTCAATTCATTGTAGCTGACCACCTGTCGGTAATAATCGGCAAAATCACGAAACATGTAATCGTTTTCGCCATAGATCACCATGAAGGAAATATACTTTTTGGCAACCTTCAAATTGGATAAATAATCGAACATAATTTTTTGAGAATTCGTTACGGAAAGTGAGTATGGCTGGTTTAGCAGGGTTTGGATGGTTTCGTTCGTTGTCACATAGCCAGAAATATCTCTCGCATCATCGAGCATGGATTTAATGTTGTTGCCGACCAGCTGTATCGTTTGCGATTGATTCTGGATGGTTTGTTCCTCTAGAGACTTCGTTGATATAAAGTAAGAATATACTCCAAGACCGGCAACGGGAATGAGAACGAGCATTACAATGAGAACGAACAGCTTCGTCTGCAGTCTTTTAAAAGCGAACATGCTCCACCTGCTTTACTTGGAAGTGAGTGTGGTATGAGAACTTATAAATACAATGTAACAAGACATGGCGATGGATTCAATAAGGGATAGAGGACTAATTAACGACTCCTTGATAAAGTCCACCAAACCTTGAATCCGTCATATTGTTCGATGGTTGCTCTGCCGTTAAGATGTAATCAGCAAGCAAAACACATATTACAGGAGGGGTTGGCATGGTTCATTACAAAAAAAGTATGGCAGGTATCATGAGTATCGCTTTATTGGGCGGCATGACGTTAGCCGGGTGTTCGGGTGCTAGTAAAACGGAGAATCCGAAGGCAGCAGAGCCGGCAGCCCAGGCCAAAGAGACGGATTGGAAAACGGTTAAGGCCGATATCCGTTTTGTTTATCCGGGCACATCAGAGGCAGAGAAGGAGCTGGCCGAACAGTTCAAGACAAGGATGAAGGAGAAATATCCGAACGTCAACATCGAATACATGTTTCTGTCTTGGCAGGATATGGAGAAGAAGCTGGCGGTTATGATCAATTCCAATGACTGGCCCGACATTACGATGACTCAGGATATAACGAATCTGGCCCAGCTGGACGGACTGGAGGATTTAAAGCCTTACTTGGAGAAAAAGGGGACCGCTCTGAAGAAGGAGGATTTCCTTCCGGGTACCTTGGAATATGGTAAGCAGGGGGACAAGGTATACTCGATTCCAAGCTTGGCTAACTCCTTCACCCTGTTAGTTAATGAAAAAATGCTTAATGAAGCCGGTATGAAGCTTGACGAGCTGAAAACATGGGCCGATGTGGAGAAAGCGGCGCAGCTAATGACCAAGGACGGTAAATTCGGCTTCGGCTATCCGCTTGGCGTGCCGAGGTTTGCATTCCGAGTACCGTTTACAGCTGCTTACAGTAATGACCTGATCTTGGATGATACTTCCGATGCTTCGAAGAAAAAGTATATCGAAACGTTGGAGCATTTTAAAAAGCTGGAAGCCTACGGGCCCAAAGCCCAGTTGACTTGGGGTTATCCTGAGATGTGGCGGGCGTTCAGCAACGGGGAAGTAGGCATTGTCGCAGCAGGTACTTACTTCTCTGCCAATGTGTACAGCATTAATCCGGAAATTATGAAATTGGCGCGTGCTATTCCTTATCCACAAGGTCCATCCGGCACGAAAGCGAAAGCACCCGTATCCAGCGTTGGAGTGGGCATGTTCAAGGGCAGTAAAAATAAGGAGGTTGTATGGAGGCTAATCGAGGAATGGTCCTCCAACGAATTTAACTCGACGCAAGCGGCGACGGTGAATATCAGTGCGCTAACCAAAAGTAATTTTGATGAAATTATAAAGAAAGCAGAGAAAATATACCCGAAAGCAATTGAAGGACACAAAAGAGTTACTCAAGATTTCAATCAAATTCTGGCAACCTCCGGAGTTCCAATGGCTACAATACCGGGGCAGACTGAGATGGAAGTGATTGTTCAAGAGAACATGGCGAAGCTGCTCACAGGCAAAAGCACAACGGAAGAAGCTTACAAGAGCATTAAGGAAAACATCGATAAGATCAAAGCGAAAAATAAATAATTGTTCTTCCGAAGAACAAAGGAAGTGATTCGATGAATATTGCATTGGAACGGAAGACGCCAGGCACGGAGAAGTCGGTTAGCCGTGGCCGTGGAGGAATACGCAGGCTTTGGAAGGAGCATGGCTTTGGCTACATGCTGCTGATGCCGGTGGTACTCTACATCCTTATCTTTCAATTTTATCCGCTGTTGGAAACGGTCCGACTCAGCTTTTACAACTACTCTCTTATGAATAAAAAGCAGGGTATCACATTCGCCGGACTGGATAATTATACGCAGCTGCTTTTTAATGACGAGCATTTTTGGCAAATATTCAATAATAGCTTGGTTTGGGTGCTAGGTTCTACGCTGCTCCAGTTCGTCATTGCCGTACCTGCCGCTCTGATTATGAACCAAAAGCTGCGCGCCCGTGGTCTGTGGAGAGGCTTGATGATGGTGCCATGGGTTTCTCCAGTGGTAATCATCGGGATTATATGGAAGTGGATATATGACGGACAGTATGGGCTTGCGAACGACTATTTGAAAGTGCTGCATGTTATACAGGAGAATATTGTATGGCTGGGCAGTGAGTTTTGGGTGTGGCCTGCGCTTTTGCTTACGGCTACATGGAAGGGATTCCCTTATGTGACACTGATGCTTCTATCGGGTCTGCAGGGGATTTCCAGTGATCTAAAAGAGGCTGCTCACATCGATGGGGCGACAGCCTGGCAGCGGTTTATTTATGTAATTCTACCGCTGTTAAAGCCAATCATGTATGTAACGGGACTTGTTTCGATCATTGCCTCATGGACCAAGTTTGAAATGATATGGATTTTGACCAATGGGGGACCCGGCTACAGCACGGGTATTTTGCCAACGTATTTGTACACGAACGCATTTGTTTATTTTGATTTAGGGAAAGGGTCTGCTATAGCGACCTTGTCTATGGTACTTGTACTGATTATCGTGGTAGTTTACGCCAAGCTGTTCGGCAAAGAAAACATGTAAGGGGTGAAATCATAATGAAGGAAGCCTATTCTCAGACAATGTTTAAATACGCATGCTTGGTTCTTTTGATGATTTTCACGTTATTCCCTTTCTTGTGGCTGCTGGATACAACCTTTAAGACTAATGAGACGATTTTTTCATCAAAGCAAACATGGTGGATTTCCTCTTTTACTCTGGAGCATTATTCGTGGGCGCTTGGCGAGAAAGGCATCCAGCTGGGGAAGCTGCTTGCTAATTCCATCTGGGTTTGCACTATTACAGCATTGCTGACGGGTACTATCTCCTGCATAAGCGGCTATGGATTGGCCAGATACAAGGTCCCAGGAATTCGCTTGGTCATCGTGCTGATCGTATTGGCTCAAATGATTCAAGGACCCTTAATCATGGTTCCATGGTATAAAATGGCTGCAGCGTTCTCCTTATTGAACACCAAGACGATTCTTGTACTGATCTACGGAACGATGACTATTCCTGTTGGCGTTTGGATAATGAGCGGATTTTTTCGGACGATTCCGGCTGAATTGGAAGAAGCTGCTGCTATTGATGGTGCGTCAAGATGGAAAACATTGTTTGTGGTGATTATTCCATTGGCTCTTCCGGGATTGGTTGCGATCAGCTTATATTCCTTTATTCTGGGCTGGAATGATTACCAGTACTCGCTTATTCTAACTAATTCATTGACCTCCAAAACCGTTCAAGTAGGTATCGCAGAGGTGATGGAGAGCATGGGGGCGACCAACTGGGGAGGCATTCTTGCGAGTGGCGTCATCATTATTTTGCCAATCATCGTCATATTTGCAATTATTCAAAAGTTTCTGATTGAAGGCATGACAGCGGGAAGCGTTAAAGGATAGGTAGGGATGAAGGCTAGATAGGGATTAAAGGGCAGGTAGGGATGAAGGCTAGATAGGGATTAAAAGATAGGTAGGGATGAAGGCTAAATAGGGATGAAGGCTAGATAGGGATAGAGAGGAAATTTTAAAAGAATTTTAGCCGGACTTTAAGGAGAGAGCAGAGATGAACATTAGCACAACCAAATTCAAAGGTATTTTTCCGGCGCTTCTAACGCCAATGAACAAGGATCATTCCGTAGATCACGACTCATTGGAGCGTCTGGTTGAGCATTTGCTAGGACAGAGGGTACATGGCTTCTATGTAGGCGGGAGCACCGGAGAGGGTTTCATTCTTACGAAGGAAGAAAGAAAGCAGCTGTTGGAAACAGTTGTTCGGGCGAACGCAGGCCGGGGGACGGTCATTGCACATGTAGGGGCCATCAGTACGCTGGAGGCGATCGATTTAGCTAAGCATGCGGAGTCATCGGGAGCGGATGCGATTTCTGCGGTGGTGCCATTTTACTATAAAATCACGATGAGGGAAATTGAGGAGCATTACTTGGAGGTCATGAAGGCAACGAAGCTGCCGATGATTATCTATCATTTTCCGGGTGCAACCGGGGTTAGCTTGTCTATGGATTTTTACAAGAAAATGTCGGAGCATCCTCAGTGTCTAGGCGTTAAATTCACGTCTTTGAATTTGTTCGAGATGCAGCAAATCCGGGCGTTGTGCGGTCAGGATTTCTTGATCTACAACGGTCACGATGAAATATACTCAGCTGGGGCCTTGATGGGGGCAGATGGAGCGATAGGAAGCACATTTAACGTAATGGCTCCACTGTTTGTGGATATGTACGAAAAGGTGCAGCGCGGGGAATGGACCGCTCTTGCGGGACCTCAGGCAGCGGCGAATGAAATTATTGCGAAGCTCATTCAGTTTGACGTATTCGCTGGAGAGAAATATATATGCTACTTGCAGGGAGTATTCGCAGCCGCTCATATTCGGCAACCGCTGAAGCAGCTGCAGGAAAGCGAGAAGGATGCCATTCGCAGCTACTTTGAGAGCAGCTTGGTCTTGAAGGGGCGGTAAGGGCGAGGGGCGAGAACGAGAGCAAGGACAAGTGCAAGGACAAGAGCAAGGACAAGAGCGAGGGCGAGAGCGAGGGCAAGAGCAAGAGCAAGAGCAAGAGCAAGTGCGAGGGCGAGAGCAAGAGCAAGAGCAAGAGCAAGAGCAAGGGCAAGTGCAAGTGCAAGTGCAAGTGCAAGGGCAAGTGCGAGAGCAAGAGCAAGAGCAAGAGCAAGAGCAAGGGCAAGTGCGAGGGCGAGAGCAAGTGCGAGAGCAAAGGGAACGCAAAAATAGCTAGAGGATGGATTGCCCCAAGATTTCACTCGTAATAATACGAATGAAAGGGCTTTCTCAATAGTTAATTCCACAGATAAACAAGCCTCTATTCCCACTGACAGTGGTGTTGGAGGCTTGTTTGTTCATATTTAGGGACTGACTCATTGCGCAGTTCCTATTGCAATTGGGAGGGCTTTTCTTGTTACGATGGTTAGTGGTTAGTGGTTAGTGGTTAGTGGTTAGTGGTTAGTGGTTTGAGAGCAGCCTTACTCCTTAATTAAGTTCGTGTGTTTGCCATTCTCCAAATGACTGATAAGAGGTTAACTGGTGGACGGATGGCAAGTTTTATGTTAGCTCCAAGCAGTTTATCTATCGCATTCGGCAGGCTAGAGGAACAGAGATCCTCTATTTTGCCTTTGCATATGTGAAATTCAAGTGAAACGGAACGACGATCACTTATTTGCTTGAAATGGGGCATTTCAGGCCGATTGTAGAGGAAATAACGCATCGTACTTCCGTGAATTCATGTTTTCGAGGGGTTACAGGCCAAATAGCGGAACGACGTTCCGCGAGAGGAGTGAGGAGCGGGTGGGAGCATTAACGTAGAGAGTAGTTTGACCGATGAAAGGGTTCATGATGCTTCAAGCTCACGGGAGAAGATCCCCCCTATACTGAATGAAGCTTGGAGTATAGGGGGAGCAAGGTTGTGAATACCTGATCAAAGGCGGCCAAGGGGGAAAAGGAGCTGAAAAGAAGGGGCTGAGCGAAGGCTGAAAGAAGGCTGATAGAAGGAGCTGAAAGCACACCAGCTTCCTGAGTTTATAGGAAGCTTACTCAGGAAGAGGAATGCCTCTCCATTCCTCCAGCTTCTCCTCGATCATATCGCGAGTAAGAGTCGTGATCATAGAGGGCTCGTAGGAAAGCCCTTGTTCCATCAGCTTCAAAGCGGAAGCTTGGTCGCCGAGCTCTGATAATGTTAAAGCATAATAATAGTAAGCTTCCGGAAAGGCGGGGTTAAGCAGCATCAGTTTTTCATAGATTTCTTTAGCCTCGCTGTAGCGTCCAAGCAAATAATAGTTGAAGCCCAGATTATCGAGAATGGTCTTATCCGAATCCGTGTATTCATAAGCTTCCAGATTGAATTCCAATGCTTTATCCAAGTCGTTCATCATAAGATAGTAGAGTCCCAGATTACCGTAAACGATCGAATTCTTGAAGGTGGGAAGGATTTCTTCCAGCATGGCAACGGCTTCAGCGTGCTTTCCCAGCTTCCACAAGGCTATGGAGTAGTTAATCTTAGCAGTCATTTCATTGTTACGGGACATCTTGCGCTGCATGATTTGCGAAAGAAGCTTTTCTGCTTGCTCGATTTCTCCCAGCTTCAGCAGGACAAAGGCTTGAGAGATAGCGAAGCCTGAATTGCGGTTCGCTTTGTAAGCTCGACCGTAATAGTCAAGAGCGCCTCTTAAATCCTTTTTACCGTAACGGATGTTGGCTTGAAGCACATAATAATTGCCTCGCAGCCAGTAAATGATAATTCCTGCAACCACGGCGACCCCAGCCAATCCATACCATAATCCCAATTTAAATAAGATGATAAGGATCACTACCGGAACAGCAAGTTGAAGCACAAGCTTAATCCACGTTTTCATATATTTCCTCCTAAGAGTTTCACTTTAGCGAAACTTGCATCGTAAGCATGGATTTTATTTTGAGTGCGTTTTCTTCGATTCTAGTCAAAAGCTCCGGTTATTGCAAGCCTTGTTGATAGAATAGATGGATGAACTTAGCCAAACCTTTTAGATGAACTTTCATATGAATAGCGGGAAAACTCCATGTAATGATACGCGATGTGGGTTCATCTCCACTAATAACTTGAAATCCTCCATCTAATTCCTTCCCTTAGCCTATATTCCTCAAAGAATGCAATAATAGATGGAGCTTTTCCAGTTAGTTTTCTTACCGAGGAAGTGAAGGCCGAGTTAGCTCCTGGAACCTACGTACGTACCCTACCATCAACCACTGGTTTTGGCTCATAAGCGTAATTCCTCACCCCAAATAAAAGAGCTTCCAGGAACCACTCACCAGCGGTCATTGAAAGCTCTATTTGAAAATATTATTCAGTTACTTTACTAGGAAGTCCTGTCTCAATGGATCTATGAGCAGCATCCAATATTGCGTAATATGGTGAGAGCTTTCTAAAGTAACATAGGGTTCCTGGTCGGGTCGTCCAACATACAATCGATAAAAGACTGAATAGCCGATGGTGTGGTACCTCTCTGATTGCCAAGAACGTTCAAATTAAGCTGGTTTCTCGGGTATTGGGTAGCTTTCCGGTCCCGCATACTCAACGCATTCACTGACTTTCGGTAGATGGATGACTTCGATGTCAGCCACAATTTCTAAGAGCGAGTTTGTCATAATCGGGAAGGTAGCGGAATAGGCTCAAACTCCTGCGGGCCGGAGCTATTGGAGCAGTACCGATTAGATGAGCAAGAGTTTGAGTTCGAGCTTCGTATCCAGCCTATTTTAAAGAAGATGTGAAAAAAGCTGGAGCAGCTGAGGAAGAATGGGAATGGTATGCAGAGCTTCTTGCCGAATAAATAGGGCTAGCCGTTATGAATAACGGCTTTGCCTACACCTTGTTCCATATAGATGGACGTCTGGAAGGGTAGGGACAGTTGGGCCAAATGACCAAGGATTTCTTCACCCTGCTTCGCATCAGCCAGACTGGGGGCATCCAGATGTGTATATCGCCCATTCGTCAGTTCATCGGGATTGCCTCCAACAAGGATCGGTTCGAACTGCATTTCCGTTAAATTCCCATCTTCGCCGAAGCTGCATGTCGCAATAACGCTTTGCCATGCTTTTATGCCGATCTGTCCCATCCAACGGGCAGGTTGATAAGTATGAAAAACAAAATTGCCAAGACCATAAAAAATTGGGCGTTGTTTATATATCTCCACCCCTTGTAATAGAGGTGTCCCGTGACAAACGATCGAATTCGCGCCGGCATCGATACAAGCTTTAGCGTAGGGTTGAATCCACGTTGGAGTTTCCTCCATAACTGGTTCCCAATGGTGACTATGGAGATAGACCACTACGAAATCCGCTTCACCTGCCGCTTCGGCAATCATAGCGAGATGATGTGCGGTATCTTCCGGATGGGCTTCAAGCTGGCCGACCCCATTACGCTGCACCAGTAAGCGGTTGTTGCCTGGGCGCGAAGAAATCAGTTCATTTCCATCCAAAGCGTATGCGTAATCAGGCTGAGGTCCACAATCGGCTGCTATAAGGGCGACTCGGCCGAGGCTCGTTTCCTTATATTTTGGCTTAGCCGCATCGCTGCGGTTTGTGCCTATACCTGCATGCAGAAACTCTTTGCTGGATGACTGTTCCAATGTCGATAAAATACCACCAGGTCCCAGATCAAAGGCATGATTATTACACAGAGACAGCATATTGAAACCCATTTCCGACAATGAATCGAGAACATGGGGGGCGGATGCGGCAATCGCTTTGTTCTTGGTCGGCCATCCACCAAAGCTGCCTTTAATCGTTCCTTCAAAATTGGTGAACGAGAAATCTGCCTTTTTGATTTTTTGAATCACTTCGGCAAGTCTGTCATTGCCCATATACGGCCTTAAATCACGTTTGATAAGCGCTTGTCCTGTAGCTGTAAATGTAAATGAATTGCGCATATATCACTGCCCCTTGTTGAGGATATCCTATATAAAATTATGATTCTTAGAGATATGGAAGGAGACATCGACTGATGTCTCCTTATTCTTATCCAATCGTACTATTCGTACAGATCTTTGGTTAGCAGTGCAGAATTCTTATTGTCTGCGTACCACTTTTTATACCATTCTTCGACCTTCTTACCGCCGCCTTTATCCCAATTCGACTTCGCCTCCTGAATAGCTTGATCTACGGTGTAGGAGGAGCCGCTGACAATCGCCTTAACCATCAGTTCATTGATGGCTTCGCTTAAGTTCGTTTCAACGGAACTAACTTCTTGGGGAAGCGATGGCCAGTAAAACTTGGAAGTCACATCAGGAATCGGCCGTTCCTTGGATAAATAAGCCTTCTCTGCAAGGGGAACCAAACTTGCAAACTCTTTGTTCACCGGTTTGCTCAGGTCGAGGCTTTTTTCGAAGGATGCACAATCGCCTTCCATGATTGTAGAGAAGAACCCTTGGAAATATTGGTTCCATGTTACTTCTTTCTTGCTTTTTTCTTCATCCATAGCCTGATAACAGCCACTGCTGTCTTTCTTCGAATGAACACCCTCAAAACCATACTTAATCGTATTCATCGTTGATGGAGTGATCATAAAATCAACATATTTCATGACAGCCTCAGGGTCTTTCGCTTTGGCATTTACTACTGAAACCATACGGACAGGAGGCTCAAGATAAGGGCTGAATTGGCCAAAGGGACTTTTTGGCAGCTCTATCGGCAGAATGGTTGCATCCGGATTGTTCTTTTTGAACGTAGTAAACACTTTGTAGCCTGTGCTTTTGACGCCGTTTTGAATACCAAAAATGCCTAACTTACCGTTCACCCAATCTTTTTCCGCCTTAGCACCGTTCTTATCGGCCAGAAAATCTTTATCTACGAGACCTTCGTCATATAACTTTTTACGGAACACGGTATGCTCCTTAATACGATCCCAGTCACGGACGATTTGACCATCGCTGACTACCCAACCTACATCGCCAAACATTTCCCTAATATTATCACCGCTCATGAAGCTAAGGCTCGTTCCGAATGTATCCTTTTTACCGTTCCCATCCGGGTCTTGCTCTGCAAATGCTTTAGCCACCTTGTACAAATCCTCCGTCGTCTTTGGTACTTCCAGATTCAGCTTTTTCAGCCAATCTGTACGGATGAACATAACATGGTTTGTGACCATTTTCTGCACTCGGCCGATCTCATATATCTTTCCGTCCGGCTTTGTTCCAAGCTTCTTCAGCATTGGGTATTGCTGCATGAGCTTTTTATATTCCGTACTGTACTTCTCGATCACATCATCAAGCGGCATCAGCTGCTTTTGCGTATACAAGCTGTTGCGGTAGGCATCGTCATATTCAGTAATTAAGTCTGGAGCACTTCCGGAAGCAAACAACGTGTTGTAAATTTGTGTAGATTCTCTGCGTGTAATAGGTACGTATTGAACATCTACAGGTCCTTTCTCATTAACCCAGGTTGCCCAGCTGTTTTTTTGCGAGTTCCCTGCTTCAGCCGGTATTTGACCTTGGTCATAGATGGATACCGTAATTTTCCCGCGTTTCTTATCTGCTTTGGTCCCTGTCGCTTCAGCTTCCTTTTGGTTACCGGGACTACCTTGGGAGCATCCGGCTACAACAACGCTGAGAGCAAGCCCGCAAGTGAGCAACACCGGCCAATTATTTACAGTACGTTTACTCATGGAAAAACCTCCTTAGTTATTGGGCTAACCTTTTATTGCTCCTATCATAACCCCTTTAACAAAATATTTTTGTAACAAGGGGTAAATCAAGATCATCGGTAAAATCATTACCATGATCCCCGCGGATTTAATTCCTTCAGGAGTCACATCCGTCATTTCGTTGGAGTCCAGCTTATTCATTTCAATCAACAGTGACTGGCTATTAACCATCTGCTGCACCATAACTGTTAAATTATGCATTTCCACATTTTGAATATAAATTAATACCGTCATAAACAGGTTCCAGTAATGCACCCCGTAGAACAAGGTTAACGCCGCAATAACCGGAAGCGAGAGGGGGAGAATAATCCGTATTAACAGCGCGAATTCCCCACAACCGTCTATTTTGGCCGCTTCTTCAATTTCTGCCGGGATGTTTTCCAGAAAGCTTTTCAGTACAAGCATATTGTAGGCACTCACCAAACCGACCAGCCAGATAGACCCATAGGAATTGATAAGCCCTAAGCCCTTCATTAGAAGAAAGGTTGGTATAATGCCTCCAGAAAAAAGCATTGTAAAAACAATCGCCAGCGTGAAAAAACGGGTATAGTAAAAATATTTTTTCGATAACGGATAGGCAGCCAGAATAGTAAATACCATACTCAAACTGACTCCAATAACCGTAATGATCATACTGTTTCCAAAAGCTCTAATTACTGGAGTTCCGCTAATAAGCGATTTGTAGGATTCCAAGGAAAAGCCTATCGGCCATAGCGAAACCAAACCGGATCTAATCGCGTCCGCATTGCTGAAGGAAACAGATAACGTATAAACGATGGGAATTAAACAGCTTAATCCTACAACAAATAACACGCAGTAGTTGAACATGTAAAACAGTTTTTCTCCTGCTGAATCCTTCATCTTTCTGTCCTCCCACATCCTGTACTACCAAAGTCCACGACCGAATATTCTGGCGATTCGATTGGCAGCAAGCACCAAAATCAGACCAACAACGGATTCAAACAATCCCAGTGCGGTCGTTTCACTGAACTTCGCTCCTAATAAACCGTTGCGGTATATATAAGTGCTGATTACATCGGAGATATTCATTACACCTTTATTTTGCAGTACAAAAACATGATCGAATCCAACTTCCATAACCTTGCCTATCGATAGAATAAACATGAGAACTATGATGCTACTGATGCCTGGGAGGGTAATATGCCAAATTTTGCGAAATTTACCGGCACCGTCTAAGCTGGCTGACTCATAAAGAGACGGATCGATGGAAGTTAAGGCCGCCAAATAAATGATGGCGCTCCAACCCGCTTCCTTCCATACCCCGGACCCTAAGAAAATGGATAACCAAGATAATTCCTTATATAAAAACGGATAAGGACTTCCTGTCCACTGTTCAATCCAATGGTTTAAAAAACCGGACTGTTGGGAAAAGATCGTCACGACCATTCCCCCGAGGATGACCCATGACAAGAAATGGGGGAGATATACAAGCGTTTGTACGGTTTTTTTGAACCACACTTTTCGGATTTCATTGAGCATAATAGCCAAAATAATCGGGAACGGAAAACCGACAAAAATGTTTAGTAAGCTAAGAAGCAGTGTGTTCTTAATGACATTAACTGTCTTAGGACTGCTAAGCATCATGTCGAAATGATACAGCCCTACCCAAGGGCTTCCCCATATGCCATCGGCAAAATTATAATTTTTAAAAGCGATCACCAGGCCGGCCATAGGGAAATATTTAAAGATGAGAAAGTAGGCAGCTACCGGTATAAACATCAACAACAACGGCATGTTCTGACGGAGCCTTCGACCCCTTGCTTTTTCCGGCCTGAGCGGTTTGTTAATAAGCGGGGTCGTTTGAAGTTGCTCAGTTCTATCCAATGATTAATCGCCACCTCCCATTTTATATTTGTTAATTCTCCTGCTTGCTAATCAATGTACACGAGTCCGATTTACATGGTCAATCCACATGATTTCCCGACCGCACCTTTTTCCGCTTAAGTCTTATGAACCAAATAGTCCCCCAAATGTGACGTGAAGCGTTGAAGTGAATTCCGAATACTTTTGGGGAAGCCCTCGATTATCAGCAGAAATTTGCTGCGCATATTTCCTGTTCTGCAACCAACAAAAAAAGGAGGCTATAGCCTCCCGAATCACACCTTTTTCTGTACGCACCTTTTTCCTGCTGCGTTCTTTCTGTACTCCCCCGGTGTCATACCTACAACCTTTTTAAACACGCGGGTGAATGAATACAGATGGACATAGCTGACTTCATTCCCAATTTCCTGTAGGGTCTTATCCGTTTGCTCCAATAGGAGCTTGGCCTTTTCTATTCGAACGTCAGCTAAATAATCGACGAACTTTTGACCAGAGCCTTCTTTGAAAATTTGACTTATATACTTAGCAGTTACCCCAAACATTTCACCCAACTGTTCAAGCGATAAATCCGGGTCAGCATAATGTTGATCAATATATGCTCTAACTTTGGGAATTAATGCATACTTGCTGCCGCTCTCCCGCGAACTGCTCAGCTCTGTCTGAACCATCTGCAGAAATCGATAAAGATCCGTCTGAAGCTCATCGAACGTTTCGCACCTTTCTAGCAGATCCTTTAATTCCGGTAAATAAACATCTTCCCAGACCGCTCGGAAATCATCGGGCAGCTTTAACATTTCTTTGTGCAATTGATAGTGCACATAATCCGCTAAGCTTCTAAATTCGTCATTCGAAAACATCCCCAAGCGCAGTTTAGCAAACAGGCTTAAAAACCTCTCTGTCCATTCCTCTTCTCCTAGCCGAAACAGTTGAATAATGGAACGGATCATCTGCAAATGATCGTAAACTTCTTCTTGGTGTTCCACGTAAATCTCATTTTGATTAATCATGCGGTTACAGCCAAGTGTTGCCTTATAATTTAATGCCTCATGGGCAGCAGCATAAGAGCCTTGGATGTTGGTGACATCCGCTACGTATGGGCCTAGCGCTATGGTAACGGTAAAGCTTAAGTTATCTGATACCCAGCCCCGCAGTGTCTTCTGCATTTGTTCACATTGTTCAAGAAACGCTTGTTCTTCATCATTACTGAAATAAACAGATCCCAGCCTGTTATCAGAAAGCCATTCCACCCATACGGTACACGAGCGGTCCTCTGCGATTTCCTTTGTGGCCTTCAACAAAGAAAATTTTAATAGCGATTTGTCTTGATGGGAATAAGCTTGATTAAACCTGAACTCTTTATCGATCTCAATAATGACTACCGCAGCGCCTCTCCAGGCTTGATAGGGCTCAATGATTAGTGTGCGACGTCCATCTTTGACTGTCGAAGCTTGTGATTGTTGAAGTAAATAACGGAAATCATCCTGCCTTTTGACTGTTAGAAATTTCTCTTGTTGTAATGAGTATTCGTTAAATTGCTCTATCATTTGATCCATGGCTGATTCAATGATTTTAAATTCGTCGTTAGCTTTCTTATGAACCGTCCCGCCATTCTTCTGCTTTTGGTTAGAATAAACTTGAACCCGGTTCATAATCGATTCAATAGGTTTATAATTCCTTCTCGTCACTATGATAATCCATCCGATTCCAGCAAGAAGCACGCCAATACCTGCTAAAACCGCAACATAGGACAAACTGTTAACGAAATCGAATGGCCCACTATTCCTCAATCCACTGCCGACTTCCCAGCCCGTGTAAGACGACTTTACTCTTGCTAATTCTTTACCCTCGTCCAGCTCTGTCATCAGCGTATGATCTGTACTGCCGCCGGTCAGGGGTTTCCCTAATTGATCAAATAACTGAAAATATACCGTTTCCGAGTTGGATATACCGCTAATTAACTTTTCAATCTCATCCAAGTTTATATTAACGACAATCATTCCTTGGCCGCCTGATATTTGCGGTACTCGTTTGACGAGCGAAACGACAGATTTACTTTTCTGCTCTCCTTCAAACTCCTTGAAGGTTCTTATTGATGTCCAACGCTCAGGAAAGTTCTCGTTGATCATGCTTTGAATAAATTCCTTGTCCCCGAATTCTTCCAAAGGAGATTCCATGTTCTGGCTCAAAATTCGACGGTCATGGATGCGAAATAAATACATCGAGTCAATCATAGGCATCGTAGTAATGATTTCAACCATTTTTTGCGAAGGCTCGCGAATCGTATAATACGTATTGTCCCATAATGAATTGAAGAAAAATTGTTTGAGCTTGGAATTGGTTTCAATTTCTTTGTACAATAGCTGATCGATAGACCGAAGTGATTGATCAACAACATCCATAGCGTAATTGGTGTATGCTTCATTTATTGTCAAAGTCATTCGTTTGGAAACCATGCTCAAGGATAAGAAGGATAGTGTCATTAATAAGACGGTCATAATTAGGAATATCGGAAGGTAAGAGAGCAGCATTCGATTAAACCAACGATTTTTAAACATAGTCACCCTACATTCCTTTTTCTTTGTGGTTAGACTCCTCTTTAAGAGGTTGTTCAAATAGCCCCCTATTGAACACGCACTTTAATGTAAGTTTCGTTAATTATTCGACTATTCCTGCAAAAAGGTAAAAAATAGAATTCGAGAATGAGGAAATAATTGGCTTATAGCGTCTATGCAGGTGTTAATGGGCCTTTGATGGCGAATAGTATTTTGCATGGGTTTAAACAGATGGAGGATGGCGGGTACATTTATATTTCCGTTGAGCAGGAGAAGGGATTTCTGAGGAGAGCGGAACCAGGACTTCGTATGCTTTATCGAATGTGCTTAGCCGCTTGCAGCTGTACTATGGTGCGGTTACAGGTTAAGGGGATGGGGGCTACTTTTTCTGTTGGTAATCTGTTAATTTTCATTTAGTTTTCAGAAAAATAGAGTATATTATACCTATAATAATGAAGGGGAAATAAAAATGCGTATTCAGAAAGATAATATAACAAAACAAACATGGATCCCTCAGAAAGAACGAATTTGGGTAATTGGCGCAATTATTGTTTCTACTCTAATCGTGCTATGGCAACTTTGGAGTCTTATACATCTTCCGTCAGCGACTCTACACAGCCGCAGTTTCGAGCATACCATTAAGAATTATGGATCGAATGCACGAATAGCCTTGTTCTTTGTGTTAGCTAATTATATTCTTGCATTAATAATCAAACAGAGTGTATGGGGACGATTAGGTATTCTAAAAAAGTGGATAGTTGGTTTACTTCGATTCGCCAGAAGTTGGCATACACCTATTGCTATTATCGCTATTGCTCTAATTTTGCTTCATACGGTTGCAGTCTTTATGTATGGTTTTAAATTAGATTTCAACAATATAAGCGGGGTGCTTGCACTGTTAGTTTTGTTACCAGTACCGGTTTCGGGCTTGCTTAGATATAGGCGGCTGGACCGAAAGTGGCATTTGCGATTTGGACTGGCATTTGGTGTTTTATTTTTGATTCACGCTTTTTTATAGTAAAAAAGCAGGCTAGCTGACCTTGCCCAGCAAGCTTGCTTTTTTTAATTTCTAATCAGTGTGATTACAGAGGCAGACTAAAATTCATAGTTGGTATGAAAAGAGGCGGATGGAGCATGAATATATTGTTAGTTGAGGATGACAAGAAGCTTGGGGAATTAATTCAATATAAGTTAAAAAAACAGATGTACCATGTGGAATGGGCACAAGATGCGGATGATGCACTGGATTTCATAGAAAGATCTTCCTTTGACATTTATATTTTGGATTGGATGATTCCTCGAAAAACGGGAATTGAACTGTGTAAAGAGATCCGAGTGAAGAAGAATCGGACTCCCATTCTAATGCTGACCGCACGTGATTCAATAATCGACAGAGTACAGGGCTTGAATGCAGGAGCAGACGATTACCTGGTTAAGCCTTTTGCCTTCGAAGAGCTGATCGCACGTCTGAATGCCTTATATCGTAGGAAAGAGACTAACTGGGAGGCGGATACCAAATCATTCGGCGATACGCTTGTCATTGACCACAGCACTTATGAGGTTATTAGAAGCGGGGTTCCTGTTGTACTTTCCCGACGCGAATTTCAATTACTGGCTTTAATGTCGAATCATCCAAGACAAATATTGAGCAGGGAACAACTTATGGATCGGGTATGGGGATTGGATGCAGAGATTACACTTAACGCCGTCGATGCCACGATCAGATTGCTTCGAAAGAAATTGGACGATCCTTTCCCAGAGAAAATCATTCAAAATGTACGTGGGCTTGGCTACCGTTTGGATGTAAAAGGGGGAGAAGTATGTTCGAGAGAACAAGAAAACAGCTGACGATATTTTTTGGTAGCATCCTTGCTGTCATTATAATTCTAATTACGGTAATTTATTATCTGATTCTTCAGCAAACGTTGCAAAAAAATGAATTAGAGAGATTGGTGAATGTCAAAGATAAAATGAATCACCAATGGGAGCATCGGGTAGAGGAGATGAAAAGAGAACGACGAGAGAGAGCGTCGGATCGTGAAATGAAGACAATGGAGTGGGTCTTTTTGCTATCGGATGAGTTAATCGCATTGGTTAACCCGGATGGGAAGACTTACACATCTCCAACTGCTTATACAGCAATGTCCAATCAACTTCTGAAATGGGCACAAAACAATGAAGTGAAGGGAGAGCAGGGAGAACGCTTCGAAATCACGAACGGAGTAAAAACTGAGGTATATTTGGTGAGCTCAAACAAATTAAATAACTCCGGCGGAACTTATTGGATGGCTATCGACATTACAAGGGATATCGAGTTGTTGCGGAGTATTAAGCTGATGCTGTTTTTCTTCACTATTATATTGTTATCCATTGCTATCGGATTAGCTTATTTGTTTGCAGGGAAAGTTATGGTCCCCCTAAAAAAATCGTATCATCAACAAGTGGAGTTCACAACCAATGCTTCCCACGAGCTAAGGACGCCACTCAGCGTAATTCATTCTTCCGTAGAGCTGTTGGAGGAGTGCAAAGAAGCGCTGCCCGAGTTCGAACAGCATGTGTTGGATGGTTTAAAGGATGAAGTCACACGTATGATTCGTCTTGTCGAGTCATTATTGACTTTGGCTCGCAGCGACTCGAAACAATGGAATTTCAAATTGGAAGCTGTGGATTTAGGTCAAATATCGTATGAAACCTATCAGGCCATGCTGCCGCTGGCTCTAAAAAAAGGAGTTGATATACAGATAGATCCGCCGACTATCGATGCCAATACATCAGTAATTCAAGGGAATACAGATCAATTACGGCAATTGATTTATATTTTGTTAGATAATGCGATCAAATACACGCCACCAGGGGGAAAAGTGACTATTAAATATCGAGTTGATACTCATTCGAGAACGACCCTACAGGTTACCGATACCGGGATAGGGATACCTAAGGATGAGCTTTCGCGTATCTTCGAAAGGTTCTATAGAGTGGATAAAGCGAGGTCACGTGAATTTGGTGGAGCCGGATTGGGACTATCGATCGCGGCAGACATATTACGCAGTCATCAAGCATTTATTCATGTAACAAGTGAAGAAGGTAAAGGTAGCGTATTTGAAATTGCTTTTGAAGCATAGCCTATTTCATTTTGTTTTCACTTACATGTTGTAAAGTAGGTATAACAATTTAAATGTCTTGCAGGGAACAAATTTATCGAACATTGGAGGGATTTATATGGCAAAGATGAACAAAAAGTGGGTCGTCCTTTGTTCAACAGCCATTGGAGCGATATACGCCGCCGGATTATTCTCAACTGAAACTCAGGCATCTTATCAGCAACCTCCGCAATATAGCCAAACTAATATTCAGACAGGCAGCATTCAACCCAAAACTCAATATAAAAATGGGACTTTCTATGGAACTGGAAAAAATCGGCGCGGCTCCATTCAGGTAGCAGTTAGCATTAAGAACGATAAAATAACGGATGTTGAATTCAGTAATTTTGCCATGCACTATTCAAAAAAGGATGTAGTCGGGTTGCCGCAAGAAGTAGTACAAAAACAAAGTGCGCAAGTTCAGAATGTATCAGGTGCAACGTATAGTACACAAGCATTTAAAGATGCCATACAAGATGCGCTATCCCAGGCACAAACCTCATGATGGCCGCAATCATGGAAAAAACGAAATTATTTATGGATACCGTTGTAAGTATACAGGTTGTCACTCGGAAATCAAAGAATGAGTCAGAAGCGGCTATCGATCGTGCTTTTGAGGCATTTCGGAAAGTCGAACATGCCTGCAGTCGTTTCAGTCTGGACAGTGAGCTGATGGAGGCATGCGGGCAAATACAGACTACGATACCGGTTAGTCCGTTTTTATTTGAGCCTTTGAAGTTTGCTTTGGAGGTGGCCAAATGGACGAATGGGATATTTGATCCTACCGTGGGGAAAGCGATGGAAGATCACGGATTCAATCAGCATTATTTAACTGGGAAAGCTATCCAAAGTTCTTCGTCTATTTCCGCTACCTATCAAGATATCGTCTTAAATGAACAGGAGCGTACGTTATTTTTGCAAAAGCCGCTGGTGATTGATTTAGGAGGCGTGGCTAAGGGATTTGCCATCGATTTGGCCGCACACGAGCTGAGAGAATTTGAAGGCTTCGTCGTCAATGCCGGCGGGGATCTATATGCTGGAGGAGTAGATGAAAAAGGTGGCAAGTGGAGTATTGGCATTCAGCATCCAGAGCACAAAGAACAAATTATACAAACGGTTGAAATTTCGAATGAGGCCGTATGTACCTCAGGCAGCTATGAGCGCAAGTCCGCATTAAAAAACGGCGTGCATCACATCATCGACCCTAGAAGCAAGCAATCACCTAACGAATGGATCAGTTGCAGCGTCATAGCCCCTTACGCCATGATGGCAGACGCCTTCTCGACGGCATCTTTCCTATTGGGTTTGGACCGCGGGAGAACGATAATAGAACAACTGGATCTCAGGGGAATTCTGATTACATCTGATTTGCAAATATATAGAGTAGGGAGCATATAAATTGAGAGTAAACCAATGGACCAAAACACCAAAGGGATATGTCATAATTTCCATGGTTGCCTTTCTATTAATAGCAACGATTTGGTCACTGAACATCAGCGGCATTAATAATGGCATCATTGCCGTCGGGGTTTCTACAGTCGTTGATATCCTCTGTTCCCGTATTGCCAAAAGGAAGCGAACTTTGCCGGATGGTGCGATTATAACAGGGTTAATCATAGCTTTGATCTTAAGCACAACTACCTCATGGTATATGGTTGCGGCCACTTCCATTATAGCTATTTTATCCAAACATTTACTTGTCTATAAGAAAAAACCTATCTTCAATCCAGCGGCTTTCGGACTGCTTCTGTCCATCCTTTTTTTTCGAACTGGACAAAGCTGGTGGGGCGCATTCGGGGATATCCCTGCATGGACAATTGTGTTTCTTTTAATTGGGGGATATATAGTAACTAACCGTGTGAACAAATTCCCTCAGGTTTTTTCATTTCTTGGAATGTATTTCATCTTATTATTGATCATGGGGTTGATTAATGTCGGAGACGCAACTGACGCACTTCGGCCCCCTTTTATTAATGCGTCTCTTTTCTTTGCACTTTTTATGCTTACAGACCCGCCTACTTCACCTGCAAAATATAAGGATCAAGTTATTTTCGGCATCCTTAGCGCGGTCGTGGGGGTGGTTATTTATGGATTATATGGAGGTTTGATGTATTTATATATAGGATTACTTGTGGGGAATTTATACTACTTATTAAAAAGAAGAGTATCTTCACGAGCACTCAATTAAGACCCACATCCTGTTGATGTGGGTCTTTTTCTGCTTTCTGTAGTTCTTGGATGATTAGCGCCCTCCATTACGCACAAACGTAGGGGAATCCATTGCAAAGAACCATCCGGTGAGCTTTGTTAGAGTTCACGCTATGTACCCATAAATGGGATAAGTTTGTTACAATGGTATCGTTATTGAAAATGACGGTAAAGGACTGAATGGACGTGGATCAATACCAAGTAATTCTTCGAGCGTTTGAGAATGAGGATATCAGGGAGCTACACCGATGGTTAAATGATCCGGTTTCCATAGTTAATGAACAAGCCATAGGCTTATATAAAAAAATAGGCTTTAGTATAGAGGGACAACTAAGAAAGCATGCTTTTAGCGATGGGCAGTACTATGATACTTATATTATGGGGCTGCTGGCTTCGGAATGGAATATGAGATGTTTATAAAAAAGAGCAGCCTTCAACAAAAAATGCTGATCTCTTTCCTGTGCTTGATTGTCATTCCTCTAGGGGTATTTGGATATATATCCTTAAGTATCTCCAAGCAAACCATTGAGGAGCAGACCATTACCTCTAATCTCAAAACGTTAGGGCTCATTTCCGAGAAATTAGATATTATGGCGTCGGATCTTACAGCCATATCGAATATTTATTTTTCTAATGAGGATTTGCGTAAAATTTTGATGCAGCCTTCAGTTGAGAAAACGTATGAGGAACGAGCCAAAAAAGAATTTTTAACCAAAATGATTATTAATTTTAAATACGCTTACACTTGGTTGGAATACTATACCTCGATTCTAGGCTTGAACGGCTTTGAGCTGCACACGTTTTATGATGGGCGGGTCGAGATAGATGAATTGAAGAAGGAAGATTGGTATCAGGAGGCATTTCGTCAAAACGGCAGTATCATCTGGGTGTCAGATCCTTCTCCTAAGCTGGCTCGAACGGTTAGTGAAGAGCATTTTGTTTCCGCTGTTCGGGTGCTGAAGGATTTTGAAAGCGGCGCTCCCCTAGGATTGCTTATGATCAATGTTAATGAGAGCTTTTTATTCCAGCAGTATGCGGAAGCTATGAAGGACTACGATCAGCTTATGCTGTTAGATGCCAATGGAACGATTATTTCGACCACTCAAAAGTCTTTGCTGCACCAGAACATCAAGGACACCAAATATTATAACCAAGCCAAGAATGGAGATCGGGGTAGCTTTAAGGATGAGATTGATGGAAAAAGAATGCTCGTAACCTACCATAATGTTAAAAACACAGGCTGGTCGATTATTGCCTATACACCTTTTGATAAGCTGTTTGCCAATATTTATAGAGCCGAGCTATTAATTATCATTGTATTTGTAATTGTTCTATTTCTTTCTATTCTTGTCTCTTATTTTATTGCCAACCGTCTTTCAGTTCCGATAAAACGTTTATATAGAAGCATGCAAAAGGTAGAAATGGGAGACTTGTCGGAACGGACTGATGTGCTGGGAACCGATGAAATAGGGGAACTGGGACGCAAATTTAACCGGATGGTTTCGAGGATCGAGCAGTTGCACGACCGGGTTGTAGCGGAGCAGGAAATGAAGCGGAGAAGTGAGCTGCAGGCTCTGCAATCGCAAATCAACACGCATTTTTTATATAATACATTGGCTTCAATTCGTTACATGTTATTGACCCAAACGGCTGAAAAGGTGGATTCGGTTATCGTAGCGCTTGTAAAGCTGCTCAAGAGAACGTTAACGGATGAGAATGAATATATATCTGTCGGTGAGGAAATCGATAACCTGAGAAATTACGTCTATATTCAAAAAGCAAGGCAGGATGGGAAGCTTGAAGTCGAATTCCAAATTGATGATAGGATTACACATGCCCAAACCTTGAAGCTGCTTCTGCAGCCTATTGTGGAGAATGCTATATTTCATGGAATCGAGCCTAAAGAAGGGACAGGCTGTATAAGTGTGAAGGGCTGGGAGGAGCAAGAGAGCTTGATGTTTGAAATTACAGATAACGGGGTTGGGATTACGAAGCTAGAAACGGGGGGAGCAGCGGATATAACAGAAGCTATTCTCTCTAGGGGGAGCGGGATGGGGTTGCGTAACGTAAACCACCGGATAGTGCTGCATTTTGGTGAGGAATATGGATTAAAGGTATTTTCGCAGGAAGGGGAAGGCACGAAGGTCATCCTTAAGCTTCCCAAATTTGTAAAGACTGAGGAGCTGATATCCTTATGAATGTTGTAGTAGTAGACGATGAGGTGCAGATCCGCAAATGGTTTCATATCCTGCTGCTCAAAACGGGATTACCGCTGCATATCGCAGGTGCTTGTGGCAATGGCAAAGAAGCTTTGGAGCTGTGCCGGGCTTCTCAGGTAGATCTGGTCATAACGGACATTAAAATGCCGATTATGGACGGAATCGAATTGATTAAGCAGCTCAAATCCGAGTTTCCCGCTATACGAGTACTGATCTTAAGTGCCTACGGAGAATTTCACTATGCATCGGAAGCATTGAAGGCTGGTGCGAGTGAGTACATTTTGAAAGCCGAGGTTACGGTGGAAAGCTTGAAGGAAGCTGTTGTAAAAGTAATGGGAGATATCGATACCGAAAAAAAGCGAAACCAGGAAGTGGATTCTTTAAAAAGCACCTTGAATGAAAACCAAAATGCTCTGCGTTCTTTGTATTTTACCGAGCTGTTAAGAGGTGTACCCACAGCAATCCAAGAATTTGATAATAAAATGTCCATCTTCAGGATCTCATTGAACAAAAGGCATATTACATTGATGGCCGTCTGTATTGATGATTACAAGAACACGCTGCAAACCGCTAGAATTAAAAGCAGAGAGCTGCTGGATATGGCGATGCTTAACATAATGGATGAAACCTTGCAGAATGAAGCTAACGGCGGCTGCAGCTTGCTGTTCGAGCAAGGAGTATACGTCGTATTGGTAAATACACAGGGGCATGGCGGGAAATCCGCACGGGAAGCGACACTTCGATATGCCCATCGGATATCCAATCATTTGTATGATTTTATTGGCGTGCCAGTCTCTATTGGCATCAGCCTTACCTATAATGATCTTGCGCTGCTGGGCAGACAATACTCAGAAGCTTATGAGGCACTGAGCAGGAAGCAATTTTATGGAAGAAGAAGTGTTGTTTGGTACGAAGATGTAGAGGATAGGCCGACCAAGAAGGATAATAAGGAGCTGAACGCTGCGCTCTCGGAATGGTCGCATTACTTGGATAGAGGCGATTATGAGCTGGCCAAACGATTCATGCAAGGCTTTATGGAAGAAACGGGGCGCCAAAAGCATGTTCCCGAGCAGGAATTAAAAATGTTTTGCCTGGAAGTCGTGTTTCTGCTGCTTCAAAATTTGCGGCGGAAGCTTAGCCAAGGGATGAATGAAGCACAAGCTGCATTCGATACCGGCTTACCCCATCAGGAAATTAGCCAGCTGATTTCTTTCCATGAGGTTAAAGAATGGTTATTGCTGCGCATTGGGAAGCTGCTGGAGGAAGCAGGCGCTTACCGTCATACATATAGCGAAGCGATTCGCAAAACCTGTGATTATATCTATGCCTCATTCTCTGAGGAGCTTTCACTCCAGCATATGGCTGATCTGGTCCATCTGAATAAGACCTATTTAAGCGAATTGTTTAAGAAGGAAACGGGCACCAGCTTTAACGACTTCCTGACGCAAGTCCGTATAGAAAAAGCCAAGGAGCTTATTCGGGCAGGAGAGGTTAAGATGGGGGCTATGGCTGAGCAGGTAGGTTATCCGGACGGAAGCTATTTCACCAAAGTCTTCAAGAAGGTTACAGGAATGACGCCGATGGAGTTCAAGCAATCTGGTGGTGGATTAAAAGGATAAATTTTCGACAAAGGAACACGATTTCAACAGCGGCCGGAATCCCACATCCATGCCCTCTACAACGCACAAACGTAAATGGTACACCAAGGACGCCGCAAGGCGTTTTTCTCACGAATAAAAGACCAAAACATCTGAACAAATGACCAAAAATAGTTTTTCATTGATTTTATAATAAAACCAAGGGCAAAGAAAATTGCCGAAGATATGATACGAAAAGGCGGGTTGATACATGAAAAAAATGAACAAGATTATAATCGGGACTGCGGCCGTTAGCTTAATGGCTACAATGACAGGCTGCAGCACAGGCGGGAATACGGCACCGGTTAAAGATGCTGGAGGCAGTAAAGACGGTAAACCGGTCGAGATTACGTTCGCGAACTGGATCTCAGTAGAGGATGCGACCAAGGATGCTTATACGAAGCTGATCGCTGATTTCGAACAAAAGCATCCTACGATTAAGGTCAAGTCGCTGGGAATTCCTTTTGCCCAATTCAAGGACCAGGTCCTCGTAAATTCAGCAGGTGGTACCCCGCCCGATGTGACTATGGCGAATCAGAATTTCACGGCTGCCTTCGCAGGAGCGAATATTACAGAATCGCTTGAGGAAGCGCTGGGCAAAGAGTATGTCGATGACATTGTAGCGGGAAGTAAAGCAGGCGTTACTTACAGCGGTAAAGTAATGGCAATGCCGTGGGCGCCGCATCCGAATGCCTTGTTTTGGAATAAAACGTTATTTAAGAAAGCCGGCTTGGACCCTGAGAAGCCACCCAAAACCTATGATGAGTTGATTAGCTACGCCAAGAAAATCGCAGCATTAGGCAAGGATGAGAAGGGCAATCCGATTTATGGAATTGGCGAGAACTCATCTACAGAGTCTTATACAGGCAACATGCTGCTAAGAACGACGCTTTCCTATGGCGGCAAGTTTGTTGATGATAAAGGAGCCGTTGTGTATGACCAAGGCTCGGCATTGAAGGATACGCTGGCCTATTATAAAGACATGATCAATAACAAGGTGTCTCCCAAAGGTGCGGCTATGAAGGATCTTCGCGGCATGTTCGCGAACGGTACGCTTGGAATCCTGATTGATGGGGACTTCGGCCGCAGCAGCTTCCGCACGATGAGTGGAAAAGGTGAAGCTTTTGATAAAGAATGGGGAGTTTCAATTGTACCGATCGGTAAGACAGGTCGCAGTGAAACGGTATTTACCGAGCATCAATTAATTATAACTAAAGCAGGTAAGCAGAAGACAGCCGCGGCTGAATTGGTTAAGTACCTCGTTTCGAAAGACGCTATGCAGATCTATCATAAAACGAATGGCGTCATGTCTTCACGCAAGTCGATTGCCGCTTTACCGGAAATGAACGAGGATGATTATGCCAAAGTATTTAATGAACAGATGAAAACAGCATCGCCGCTTCCAGCTGCAAATCCTAAATTTGATAATGCAATGAAAGAATCGTCGGATATGATTGTGCTTGTAACTGAGGGAAATAAGAGCCCAGAGGAAGCGATTACTACGGTTATGTCTAAAATCAAGGATCTTTACAAGTAACCGTCTCCGAGACAACAAATGAACATTGTAATCGTAGGGACAGTGACAGTCTGCTGTCCCTTTCCTTATTCATACCGAGACATTACACTATCCGACAGATGGGGTGAGGAACTTGAACGCTAGACTTACTCGTGAACAGCGAAACCTTGTATTTGCTTTTTTGCTGCTATTACCTGCAATTCTTCTATTGGGCTTGACGATTATCAGCCCGCTTGTTAAATCCATCTATATGAGCTTTACGGATTATTCCTTACTTAGCAGTGATCCGAAATGGAATGATTTTGGGAATTATTTAACGGTACTGAAATCCGCTGAATTCTATCACTCGCTCAAAATTACTTTAAGCTATGTGGTTATAGCCGTTATTTCTGATTTGCTGTTAGGCCTTGTTATGGCGCTGCTGTTGAATAGAAACATCCGAATGCGAGCTTTTTTCCGCAGTATTGTTATGATTCCTTGGGCTATACCTACGATCGTAACCGCTTTAATATTCATGTGGATTTATCAGTCAGACTATGGGGTTTTGAACTATAGCCTCACGAAGCTTGGGATTATTCATGAAAATATTAACTGGCTGCGCAGTATGGATTGGGCCTTAACCTCCATCATTATAGTGGCCGTATTCCGACAAATGCCGCTGGTTGCTGTCATGCTGCTGGCTGGTTTACAGAGTATTTCGGCGAGCTTATATGAAGCAGCGAGAATCGATGGAGCAGGCGGATGGAAGCTGTTTCTCCATGTAACGCTTCCGCTGTTGAAGCCGGTGATTACAAGTGTTTCATTAATCATGATTGTAAATAATTTCCAAATGTTTACTTTGTTTTTTACTCTGACTGGAGGGGGACCGGCAGGAGCCACTTCTTCCTTAGCCATTCTCACCTATGAAACTGCATTCTCCAGATATGAGCTGGGAAAAGGTTCGGCAATTGGTGTCATTTGGCTCATCATGCTCTTTACCTTCTCCATTGTTTATACCCGTTTTATGAATAGAAACACGGACCACTAGGAGGGAACGCATAATGAATTCGGTTAAACATCTATTGTTCAAAAGAGAAGGATTAACCTACCTTCTGCTTCTCGTCCTACTGTTCTTTTTCTTATTCCCCATCTATTGGGTTGTTGTTACTTCTGTGCAAAATAACAGCGATTTGATGCAGCTTCCGCCTAAATGGGTACCTGTTCATCTTAATTTGTCCAGTTATATGGAAATTTTACAGTCTTCCGTGTTTCTGACCTTTTATAAAAATACGTTCATTGTTGCGTCAGGAGCAACTGTTTTATGCATCTTTGTTGCGATTTTCGCAGGTTATGCTTTATCGCGGTTTCGATTTCGGGGGAGCAATTTGATTACACTGATCTTTTTGTCCGCCCAGATGTTTCCGACAGTCACATTAGTAATAGGCTTGTATTCACAATATCAAGCGCTGCATTTATTGAACACCTTGTTCGTGCTTGTATTGGCTTCGACCATGACGGCGCTGCCCTTCTGCATCATGCTGATGCGAACGTTCTTCAACGGTATCTCGAAGGAGCTTGAGGAGGCTGCGGAGATTGATGGAGCATCGCGCTTTAAGACGCTTTTTATGATTATCGTGCCCCTAGCGAAGCCGGGCATTATGGCGGTTGCCATCTACACGTTTCTAATTGCTTGGGATGACTTTTTATTCGGCCTGACCTTGGTTAGCGATATTGATAAAAGAACATTGAGTCCGGGATTATCGCTTACCTACTTAGGTGAATATTCGTACAATTGGTCCGGTGCAACTGCAGCTGCGGTAACCGCAACCCTTCCGCTATTAATTGCTTTTATGTTTTTGCAGCGGTATATGGTTGAGGGGCTGACGGCTGGAGGCGTTAAGGAATAGCAGCATGATTATAGAAGATTAGAAGGATGATTATAGAAGTTTAGAAGAAATAGTATAGAAAAGCGATGATGAGAGGAGCAATATTAGATTATGGAGACTCAACAGCAACAGCAGAAACGGCCTAATGTGATTGTATTTTTTACGGATCAGCAGCGCTGGGACACATCCAGTCTGCACGGAAATCCAATGCAATTAATGCCTAACTTTGAGCGAATGGCGCTTAATGGAACGCATATTACGCATTCCTTTACATGCCAGCCCGTGTGTGGGCCTGCGAGATCTTGCTTGCAGACAGGCAAATATGCGACAACGACGGGTTGTTTTGTCAATGGAATTCCGCTTCCGGCAGAGTCGAAGACGATAGCGGACTATTTTAACGAAGAGGGTTACAGCACCGGCTATATCGGCAAATGGCATTTGGCAGGGGAAGAGCCTGTTCCTGAGGGGAAACGCGGAGGCTATCAGTATTGGCTGGCGTCCGATGTATTGGAGTTCACTTCCGATTCATATCGTACGGTCATGTATAACAATGACAATGAGCCTGTGAAGCTCCCCGGATACCGGGTGGATGCAATTACAGATGCTGCGATCCGATATATCGATGGGCATCAGGAAGAACCGTTTTATTTGTTTCTTTCTTATTTGGAGCCGCATCATCAGAACCATCTTGATGACTACCCTGCGCCTGACGGCTATAGGGAAAAATATACCGGAGCTTGGCTTCCTCCTGATTTGGCAGCTCTTGGAGGAACGGTCCATCAGCACATAGCAGGCTACTACGGCATGGTGAAGCGACTGGATGAAGCATTGGGACGATTGATGGATGCTTTGAAGTCACTCGATTTGGATGAAAACACAATCGTGCTGTTCACCTCTGATCATGGCTGCCACTTTAAGACGAGGAACGAGGAATATAAACGTTCGGGCCATGATGCTTCTATTCGTGTGCCGACCGCGATTACAGGTCCCGGCTTCGAGGGAGGCCGCCAGCTGCAGAATCTCGTGAGCTTGATTGATTTGCCGCCGACTTTGCTGGACGCGGCGGGAATTCCAGTGCCTACGGATATGCAGGGACGATCGCTGTTAACCGTGGACAAGCCTCCTTGGCCGGAGGAGGTATTCGTGCAGATTAGCGAGTCACAGGTAGGACGTGCGGTTAGGACGAAGCGGTGGAAATACGGCGTAACAGCACCGGAGAAGGACGGCTTCACCGATGCAGGGTCGGACAGCTATCAGGAGACTTATCTGTATGATCTGAAGTCCGATCCCTATGAGCTGACGAATCTCATTGGCCTGGATTCGCATCGCGAGGCAGCTGATATTATGAAGCAGCGTCTTATCCGACGCATGCAGGAGACGGGGGAGAAAGCTCCAATTATTGAGCCTGCGCCAGCCCGTTTTGGGGGACAACGGAAAGTAACGACTAAAGAAGCTAGGAGTTGAATCAGCAAAGTCCTTCACCTGGGAGATTCCTGGGTGGGGGACTTTTTGTTGTTGGGTGGAGCTCCAAATACTGAAAGAGGCATGACTCTAACGGGGATGAATTAGATACTTGCGGACGTTTGAGCAATACATGTACAATGAGGACGAATTGAGCCTTACATATTCTGACGACAAGGCATTATACGGTAGACGATGATGTTAACAAGGAGAGTGTAACCAATGAATGCGCCATTATTTAGAGATCCTGTATACGATGGGGCCGCTGATCCTGTTGTAATATGGAACCATCAGGCCCAAGAGTGGTGGATGATTTATACCAATCGTAGAGCAACAGCAGAAGGCCCCAAGTTCGCATGGGTTCATGGGACTGATTTGGGTGTAGCTTCTTCGTCAGACGGAGGCCGAAATTGGGTGTACCGAGGGACACTTTCCGGTCTGGACATAGAATGGGGACGCAATACATTCTGGGCGCCGGAAATCATTTGCGAAGCTGGCACGTATCACATGTATGTGAGCTATATACAGGGAGTTCCTTATGATTGGGATGGACATAAGCGCCGGATGCTTCATTATACGAGTCCAGATTTGCTGCAGTGGACCTTCCAATCGGAGATCCGACTAAGCTCGGAGCGGGTGATTGACGCTTGTATTCACAAGCTGCCTGACGGACGATTTCGGATGTGGTACAAGGATGAGGATAATCAGTCGCACACCTATGCTGCGGATAGCGATGATTTGTACGAATGGAGTGTGGTTGGGCCCATCATAACGAGCCATCCCCATGAAGGACCGAATGTGTTTGAATTCAAGGGAAGCTACTGGATGATCATCGACGAGTGGAGAGGGCAAGGTGTTTATCGTTCGCAGGATGGTGAGAAGTGGGAGCGCAATGGCTCTATCTTAAGCGAAGCGGGTACCCGCGAGGATGACCGAACGATTGGTCTGCATGCGGATGTAGTTGTTCAGGGAGATAACGCCTACATTTTCTACTTCACTCATCCGGATCGGGTACATCACAATGATCAGTCTCGCACCTATGCCGATCGCCGTTCCTCTATCCAGGTTGCTCAATTAGAGGTGAGGTACGGAGTATTGCAATGTGATCGTAATCAGTCCTTTGAACTTGATTTGACTCAGAATTTCCCAGTGGGATGAGACGGATAACGGAAGGACGTTCTCCATCGAGTTGAGGTTGAAGCTTAATATATAAATTCCAGGACCTGGCCATTGGCCGGGTTTTTCGTGTTTCCCGGGATATGGAGCACACTTTTTTCTTAAAGATGTGGCTAAAACTGAAATCTGCCCTTGAAGAGGTCATGTCGTCATTCGATTTCGGCTTCGTAATCAGCTCAGCGCTGACAAGACCTTACGAACGATAATGGCAGAGCAAAAGACATGATTCAAAGTCATGATCAGCTCCCAAAACCTGCATCTATACAGGCTTTTGACCGTTTTATCGCAGTCTTCGTGAATTCATGCTAATGTGCATCTTTTTTTCATTCTTAGTTGAAAGCGGATCGTTTCGCATGAAAATTGCTGTACTTTCGCATTTTTTTCCTCTTAGCAGCAATTTCAGTAGAAAATAACTGCATGCTCGCAGGATTTTGTGCAAGCTGATGTTCGGAGGAGGGTCAAGCAACGATTTTGAGGTTGAGCCAAAAATGCTTTTACATTTTCTGAGGGGGCCAGCGCCGTTTCTCGTCTTATATAACATGTAGGAAAAAACTTGCTTTTAAGAAAAGCGGAACTGGTGCAGCGGACTGATCTTCGTATGGAAACGGGACCCTTTATTTATACCATTCAGGCTTGCGTATGTACGGTTTTCCTGGATATTATTTGGGTGGTGAAGCGATGGAGCAATGGACGGATGAGCAGCTGGTTGAACAAGTCCGTCAAGGCAATCAGGATGCATATCGAATACTTGTGAACCGGCATAAAAATTATATTTTTTCATTGATATACCGCATGTTGAAGCATCGCGAAACCTCAGAGGATCTATCTCAGGAGGCTTTTATTAAGCTGTACCGATTTCTGGACGGCTACCAGGGCAATGCCAAATTTACTACGTGGCTATATCGCCTAACTGTGAATCTGGTGAAAGATTATCAGCGGTCAAAGGGACAGAAAATCAATGAAACGGTACTGGATAAAGTCAAGGGTTGGTTTGCCAAACGTTCGGAGGGGCCAGAAGAGCAGGCAGAATTGAAAGAGAAGAGGTATCTTGTACAATCTTTGCTCTCGAGTATGCCGGAGAAATATCGATTGATTCTGTATCTGTATCACTATAAGCAAATGTCTTATCAGGAAATCGCCACGGTTACAAACTTGTCGCTAAAAGCAGTGGAGAATCGGCTGTACCGTGGAAAAATTATGCTAAAGGAAAAATGGTTGGAGGTGAACAGAGATGAGTAATCGTAAAAAACACCCAAGCCAAGAGATGCTGACTAGCTACCTTAATAACAGCTGTACGGTGCTTGAGCTTCAATGGATGGATTCTCATTTGGCTTGCTGTGCAGCTTGCCTTGAGAAGCTTGAGCTGGAACGGACGATCAACGAACTGTTGGGTATTCTGCCTATTCTGCAGCCCGCCGATGATTTCACCGATCGTGTTATGCACTCGATCTCCTCAGCAGCAGCCGGCATGGAACCGATTCAGTCTTCACCAGCCACTTCAACAGAACATAAAGGCTATTCCACATGGAAGGTGGAGATTATGCACGGGATGATCGCATTCGCGGGTACCTACATGATCTTTGCTTCCGGAACCTTGCATCGGATCGTCAGTCAGTGGGCTGGACAATTTAGCTTTAGTGTGCAGGAAACGGTAATCAAGTCAATGACCATCAGCAGTAAGCTGCTTGCTCATTTATCTTCATTACTTAGTTATTTATCATGAATCCAACCTTAGGAGGAAATCGCCATGGATGAACACCAGACTAGTAACCCCAATTCCAGTACAAGACAAGAAATACACGATACAGATCCTTTTATTGAAGAACGCCTCAACCAGATGAACATCCCGTTACCCCCGCCACCCTTTGTTCCCTATGCGTATAAAAGCAAGCTGATGGCCGGGTTGTTGGCATTTTTCATCCCTGGTACAGGTCATTTGTATTTGGGTATGATGCAAAAAGGGCTGCAGATCATGATGCTTATTGTTATAGATATTTGCTTGATTATTGCATTCAATTCCGAGAGAAATACGGAGAATCCGGTGCAAACTTTTTTTGGATTGATGCTTCCCGTTATTTATTTCTATAACCTTTTTGACACCATGCATTCAACGGAGAAAGTTAACGCCAGAAATGCGTTCCTTTATCAAGGGGACTCGTATAACGGGCATATCCATAATGGGTTTGACGAGCCAGTGGGCCAAATATTCACTTCGAAAAAAACGGGGCTGCTGCTCATTGCCGGAGGCATAATGATCTTTCTTTTCAGCATAAAGCCGCAGTGGTTTTCCGAGCTACTTCATTTAATGAATTCCTATCTAGGAGCCTTTGTGTTGATAGGTATAGGCATCTTCATGTTTCTGCACAAAAAAAAGTAGCCATATCTTCAGAAAAAATTAAGAGGTTCCATCACTTTATCCTCAGATTTTTCAGATATGATAAGTTGCATCATGTGTCTGGAGTAAAAAGCAGGTTGCGGAGGAGTAAAAAGGATGAGCAAGTTAACTAATTTTTCGATGAAAAACATTGCAGGCATAATCATCATTATGCTGCTGCTGCTTGCGGGAGGCAGTTATTCTGCAACAACATTGAAGGTTGAGATGATGCCGGATATTTCATCTACGCGAGTTTACATCACTGCCCAATATACGGCTCCGCCTAAGGATATTATGGAGCAAATCACCAAGCCAATTGAGAAAGCTGTTTCAGGCTTGCAAGGTCTGAAAAGCCTGACATCGACCTCGCAGGACAATAGCTCAACCATTGTTTTGGAATTTGAGCAAGGTAAGAAAGTGGAGGATGCTAAAAGAGAAGCGGAAAGCATTGTTGCTAACGTCCGTCTTCCTCAAAGCGCAGAAAAGCCTAAGGTGCTCACGGATGGCTTCGCCTCCAGCCCTGTATATTACATGGCCGTATACGGAAACGATGGGATGAATCAGAATGAGCTGGATAAGATGTATAAGGATATCATCCTTCCCGGCTTTGAATCCATTAACGGGATGGATCATGTGGATTCTGCTGGCAATCAAGAAAGCGTGCTAACTATCAAATTGGATGCTGGGGCCATCAACAATTACGGGCTCACACTGTCTCAGGTTACAGGCTTGATTCAGTCAGCTCTAGTTTCCACCCCTGCAGGCTTGGTTGATTTTAATGGCAATACGCATATGGTCCGGGTTCGAGGGCAGCTCAACTCCCTGTATAATCTCGATAATCTCAAAATATCGATACCTCAAGGGGGGACGCTTTTACTCAAGCAGCTCGCCAAGGTGGAAGCGATCAGCGAGTCAACCTTCATCGCCCGGGTGAATGACCAGCCGGCCATTGGCGTGATTTTATACAAAACCAAAGGAGCGAATGAAGTTGAGTTCGCCAACACCGTAGACCGTATGATCGCTGAATGGGAGCAGAAGCTGCCCGGAGTGGAATTTCATATCGTTCTCAATGGTGCAACCTTAATTAAAGAGTCGGTTCATGGCATGGTCCAGGAAGGAATTCTGGGAGCCTTGTTAGCCTCACTCATGATTTTCCTGTTTCTACGAAATGTGCGGATGACCTTGATTGTATTGGTTTCGATTCCGCTCTCTATCCTCATCACCTTGTTGTTCATGAACCCGTTGGGTATTTCACTTAACATTATGACATTAGGCGGTTTAGCTATAGCGGTCGGACGTGTTGTCGATGATAGTATCGTAGTTATTGAAAACATATACAGCCAATTGCAAAAAGCACATGAACGCAATGAATCTGTGATCAAGCTGGCAACTCAGCAGGTTTCTGCGGCCATTACCTCTTCAACCATAACCACAGTCGGGGTTTTCGCTCCGATCGCTTTCGTCAGTGGGGAGATCGGAGAAGTATTTCGCCCCTTCGCGCTGACGCTTGCTTGTGCTTTGATGTCCTCACTCTTGGTTGCATTGACGGTTATACCGATGCTGGCGAAGCTCATGGTAATGAACAGCCGAGCAATACCGCAGCATGATGAGAGTAAGACTGACTGGATGGGGAGCCGATACAAAAAAGCATTGATTTGGTCGCTGAAGCACCGAATCAAAACTTTACTCATGGCTGCTCTTGTATTTGTTCTTTCCATGGTGTTGATCGTTCCGCAGCTTGCTATGGACTTTATGCCGGAAGGCGAGTCGGACGGGCAAATTTTTTATCAAATTGAGATGCCGAGAGAAACATCGATTGAGACGATGAATGCCAAATCGAAGGAAATCGAAGCGATGCTCAGAGAGGCCAAGGACGCAGAGGGCAGCCCTCTATTCATCTACAATGAGGCGCTTGTCGGCTACAGCTTCAGCAGTGAACGAACGGCTTATAGAACTTCGATGTTTACCAAGGTTGCCAAGACAACCAATGCTAATGAAGCCGTTAAAAAATACGAAGCCGAAATTCTCAATTTGCTTCCGAAAGGAGCTACTGTCAAAGGTAAATTATTAAGCGGGGGCAGTAGCGGCGGTGGAGTCGATTTCTCCTACTCTCTGCAAGGAGAGGATCAGCTTTACCTGCAGCAAGCCGTGTTAATGGTCAGAGAGAAAATGAAAGAGTTTCCTGAGCTTTATGATATTACAGACAGTCTAAGTAAGTCCAAATCTGAAGTAGAGGTTACAGTCGATGAAAACAAAGCCGGAATCTATGGATTTACAACCGCCGGAGTGCTGGAAAATGTGCATAACTGGATCAATGAAGAAAAGCTGGGGGACTTGAAATTTGATAATGTAACCTATACGACAAAGGTCATGCTTGACCCGAGGTATAAAAATTCCGTCGATAAGCTGGGAACGCTGCTAATGAAATCACAGACAGGCCAAACCATTCAACTGAATGAAATCGCCAAGGTCAAACTAATCGATGCTCCGGTTGTGATAAGTCGCGAAGCGCAAAAGCAGGTGTTGAAGGTAACTGCCAAAATCGACAGCAAGGATAAAGGCGGCGTAAGCAATAAAGTTTCCGTCGAGCTAGGCAAGCTGGAGCTTCCCCCTGGTGTAGGACGCGAGGTGAAGGGGGTCGCCGATGATATCGACAACAGCTTCTCACAAATGTATGCAGCCATGGCAGCATCTATCTTTATTGTCTACCTGGTTATGGTGCTTGCTTTCGGCAATGCCAGCGCGCCGTTTGCTATATTATTTTCCCTGCCACTGGCAGCAATCGGGGGCTTGTTAGGCCTTCTCGTCACTGGAGAATCACTCAATGTGACATCGATGATAGGGTTCCTAATGTTGATTGGTATCGTCGTTACCAATGCCATTGTGCTAATCGACCGTGTTCAGCAGCTTATAGAGCAGGGGCATAATGTTCATGATTCGTTGGTGGAAGCAGGAATAACGAGACTAAGGCCGATTATTATGACGGCAGGTGCGACCGTTTTAGCGTTGATGCCGCTTGCGCTTGGTTTTTCCAAAGGGACGTTAATTTCCAAAGGACTGGCAGTGGTGGTCATTGGAGGGCTTACGACCTCCACACTTCTCACGTTGGTAATCGTGCCCATTATTTACGAGCTTATTTACGTAGTCAAAAATAAATTCGCTCCAACTCTTAAAGCTCATGCAAATCCTTCATCAACCATTCATCCGTTCCATCCCGAGAAATAAACCATATATGGGTGAACTTTCCTTGCGGTTTATAGATCAATTCCTTGGCACGCAATATATCAGACATTCCAAAGGCTCGGGAAGCATTTCGGATGATTAGCGCAATCGGGTAAGTGGTGGAGTACTTATCTATTTTGATTTCCTTCGTTTGGATCCTTTTGTTTAATTCCTCGATTAACATTTCAATGACCTCAAGGCTGTGGACGCGTTCCTTGGATCGGCCTAGCAGCATCTTGGCTTCTTCCGAATCATAAAATAAATGGGTGATCTCCACACCCATTTTTCTGTGGTAGGAGTCCTGTAGCACGGCATCCGGACGCTCGCGCTGGTATAGCAATCTAAGCTTTTTATCATGGTTTTGGTTATATATCTGGATGAAAATTTTTACCGCCGTACGCTCCAGATCTCGTTTCTCTTGATAACCATGTACCATAATACCCCTCCTAATCGACACCTGATGACTTCTTCTAATTGTCTCATGAGAACGCTTAAAGGACAAGCTTTTGCAAGGCCGGCTATTGCTAAACTTCTAAGAAACGATGATAATTTAAACTATTCGTTGGACAGGAGGAGGTAGATGTCTTGCAGTTATATCAACGATGGACAGCTAATTGGAGGTCTAGCTTGAAATGGAAGCTGGTTTCTGTGTTCGCTGCCATCATTCTGTGCAATTCGGCAGTGATAGGCTTCTTCGTCAATAAAGAGGTGACGACAGTTATCGAACGGGATGAAGTCCGGCTGAGCGGGCTTGTGTTGAAGCAGGCTAACTTGAATTTGGGCCGCTACCTGCAAGAATATGAGCGATTCCTTATGACGCTGGGAACAAGCCAGGAGATGACTACTTGGACGAACCTAAGCATTAACAAGAAAGTGGAGTCACTCGTGCCTTACTCTATCATTCAGAAGGATCACCTCCAGCCCTTCGCCAATGTCCATCCGGAGATCGTATCGATCAGTCTCTATAATATAAATGAAAATCAAACGTTTTTTTCTCCTGAATGGGCACAGCGTATCGGTTATTCAATGAAAAACGAACCATGGTTTGAGGAAATTCCAAGTGTCGGAAATACAAGCTATCGTGTAGAAGAAAGCCAAAGCTACATGGATTCCAGACTTAATCCTATTACGATTCCGGTCGTTTCACTCGTTAAACGGTTTGGGTTTAAAGGTGCCACCTATGTAAAAATCGATATTCGTCCCGATTTGCTCCAAAGCATATTGAATGAAATGCATTTGGGCGATAACGGAACGGGACTTATCGTGGATTCGAATGGAACCATTGTCGCTCATCCGAACAGAGACCTGTTCTTATCAACGCTCAAGCAGGATATGACGGAGCAAATAAAGGATTCTTCTGAAGGTGCTTTTGTGTTGGACGACACCAAGGAAATTGTTATCTATGATCCGGTTGCCAATACGGATTGGAAATCGGTTATTATTTTACATTATGACGAGATTGCTCAAAGTATCTTTAAGATTCGCAATATGATGCTGGTTACGACGATTATCTGTTTAATTCTCTCCGTAACTCTAATCGTCATCGCCTCGTTCTCTATCACACGCAGGCTGACCAAAATAAAGCAGACGATGAAACAAACCAGTCTAGGTAAGTTTAATGTACCGGTACCTGTTGAGGGGCAGGACGAAATTACCCATTTGGCGCAATCGTATAATACGATGCTGGAGGATTTGCAATATCAGATCAAACGTCTTGCGGAATCAAAACTAGCCGAGCAGCAATCTGTCTTATTTTCCCTGCAGTCACAGATAGATGCTCATTTCTTGTACAACACGCTTGAAATCATTAACTCGATGGCTTCCCAGATCCAGCACCACGATATCGAGGAAATCACCGTTTCACTTGCCCATATGTTCCGATATATTGCCAACAATAAGCAAGTGGGGATTACCCTAAGTGACGAGGTCGGGCATTTGCGGCGGTACCTCCATATTATACGCATCCGCTACCGGGGACAATTTACTTATGATCTGGAGATGGATGAATCCTGTCGAGATGCGGAATGCCTGAAGGTAATTCTTCAACCCTTGGCAGAAAATGCTCTTAAGCATGGGCTTGAAACAACAGGCCAGCCGCTTAGCCTTTCCATTTCAATTCGTAACGTGGAAAATCGCTATGTTGAAGTGGTCGTATCCGATAATGGCAAAGGATTTGATGAGGATCGATTAGAGGCTTTAACCGGAGAACTGCGGAGAAAAAATTTTCAATTAAGTGATTTTCAAAGAATAGGTCTGCTGAATATTCAATACCGCTTATCGACCCTGTATGATCCAGCAGATTCAGGGCTGACGATAGGTAATAACAGTTCGGGTGGAGCTTATGTACAAATCGTATTTCCATATATTAAAAGCGATCATCAGAAGTAAGGGAGATCATCTATGAAGCGTATATTAGTTATTGACGATGAGCAGCATATTCGCGCTGGCATTATTGCAAAGGTAGAGCAGCTGGGGGATGAAACTATGCTGGTTTGCGGTGAGGCCCCCAATGGGACGGAAGGGCTTAAGTGGCTGGAAAGTAACTATGCGGATATTTGCATAACGGACATTCGTATGCCCATTATGGACGGCTTGACGATGATTCCGGTGCTCGAGCAAAAATACCCGTGGATGCAATGTATTATTATTTCCAGCTATGACGATTTTCAATATGCTCAACGAGCTATCCAACTGGGAGTCACTGATTATATCCTAAAGCCGATTGAACGTGAGGCTCTGAGCCAATCGCTGGTTCACGCGTGCCAACAGGTTGATCAACGGCGTAAGGATAGAGCTTACCATGTGATGGCTAAGCGAATTCACGAATCACAAGCTCTCATGAGCCGTTGGAAAGATTTGATCTTAACGCGCCAGTTTAATAAATACCCATTGCTTGTAGCTGATACGCTCCATAGTATGGAGGAGTGGAGCGGAGGAGCCATGTATTTGTTGGAAGCTCTGTCTTTCACATGGATTCAGATGGTGGCAACGGAAGTGAAGCTGGGGCAGCCGGGCTTGACAGCCATCAAGGACAGCGAGCTTGGCTTCGATTCGAAGGTGCTTCATCATGAGAATGCCCGATTTTATTTTCGGTTGAGTGCGGTCATGTGTTTGGAGCGAGGCATATTGGATTTGTTCGAAATGGTTAAGGGTAGCTCCGTTCAAGAGAATGCAAAGGTTGTAGGCTCCGTTAAACAATATATTAATGAGCATTATGCAGAAAAATCAATTTGGAGGAGCTCGCGGATCTGATTCCAATGAGCAGATCTTACTTGACCGTATTATTTAAGCAAAGCACAGGGATAACGATATGGAGTTATCTGGTTGAGGTTAGGATGAACCAAGCCAAGCTTATGCTGCTCGACCAACAGCTTAAAATTTACCAAGTTGCCAATCTCGTCGGTTATGAAAATAGCGAGCATTTCTCTAAGCTGTTCAAAGAATATTTTGGAGTTACACCTAAAGAGTACAGGCGCTTAGTCGAGCTGAATGTGGAATAAACATACTCGCAGGGAACACTTGATAAATCGGGAGTACTCCCGATTTTTTAGTTTCGGTTAAGAAGGGAATCATCTAAAAATCACTATGGTTTTAATCCTATTGCCTTGTTGTGAGCTAGTCGGCATTCGCTGATAATAATAGATATCAAACCAAGATAATGATTTCAAGAGGGGGTATTACCGATGAAAAGGAAAAAAGTACTTGCATCGTCTTTCTGTTTGGTACTTAGTATGTCCATGGTGTTAAGCGCTTGCAGCGGAACAAAGGATGGCGCTAACAGCGGTGAAAAAGAGAACACCGGAGCGAAAATTAATCCGGTTGGGAAATATCCGATTGCAGATGAGAAGATCAACCTGAAAGTCTTCACCCAGCAGGATGTTAACGTTGAGAACTTGGAAACCAATGATTTTACGAAATGGTATGAAAGCAAAACAAATGTTCATGTAGAATGGGAGGTTGTGCCGAAGTCTGCTGCTGCGGAGAAGCTTCAAGTGAAGCTCGCCGGAGGGGATCTGCCCGAGGTGTTTATGTCTGCAGGCATTACGGATAGCCAACTGGTCGCGTACGGAAGCCAAGGATTGTTTATGCCACTCAATGATTTGATCGATAAGTACGCGCCTAACGTGAAGAAAATGATGAAAAATTCGCCTTGGCTGGACCAATATATGTACACGCCGGATGGAAAGATTTACTCGATCCCGAACGTAGGCGAAACGTTTCATGCCACCATGCCCAAAAAGCTGTTTATTTATAAGCCTTGGCTGGACAAGCTTGGCTTACAAATTCCAACGACAACAGAGGAACTATATAATGTGCTCTTGGCATTTAAGACTAAGGATCCGAATGGCAATGGGAAGGCAGACGAAATTCCGTTATCAGGGGCGAACGGAACGACCAATTCGAACAATGAGCCGGAAAGCTTCATCATGCAGTCTTTTGTATATTATGACAAGACGAGTTACTTGATGGTGGACAAAGGGCAGGTTGAATTTGCTGCTGATAAGCCTGGCTACAAAGAAGGGCTGAAATATGTGCGGAGGCTGGTGCAGGATGGTTTGCTGCAGCCGGATGCATTCATTCAAGACCGCAAAGCGTTAACTGCACTTGCAGAGGATCCAGCAGGTTCGAGACTTGGAGCGGGAACTGCACTGTATTGGGGCAACATGACCATTGATAATGGACCAAGCGGCCGGTATAAGGATTACGTTGCCGTTCCGGTATTAAAAGGTCCGAACGGTCAATTCTTCGGATTTGACAGAGGACATGTTCCAAGTGCAGGAGCGTTCGTAATAACAAGAAATAATAAAAATCCGGAAGCAAGCATGCGTTGGATCGATTGGTTCTTCGATGAGCATGCCAAGCTTAATGAAGGCTGGAGCGATTATTTGGGGCAGGAAGGCGTTGGTTGGAAGAAGCCGGAGTCCGGCATGAAAGGAATCGACGGAAGACCGGCCACCTATCATATGATCATGCCGTTCGGCACCAAAAATAATAACCGCTGGACACAAACGGCTCCTCGATACCAGGATGAAGCTTTCCGGATGTCCTTGGCTGCTACGCCGGAAGCGGAAACGGAAGTCAGGCTGCAGGCCAACACCAAGGAGCTGTACAAACCTTTTTCCAAGGCTGAAATGCAGGTTCCACATATGTTCTTCAAAGAAGAGGATCTCGCCAAGTTCGGGGATATCCAAAAGAACATCACCACAGTCGTACAAGATTTTATGCTGAAATTCGTCACAGGTTCTCTGGATATTGAAAAGGATTGGGGTAAATATACCCAAGAATTGGATAATGCAGGATTGCAGCAATATTTAAAAATCGTACGTGAAAATTACTCGAAAATCAAAAAGTAACACGGCTTCCTCACAATGAATGAGCAGGGCCTCCGACTCTGGGGATTGCATCGTATATCATACTTTGCGATCTCTGGAGATATTATGAGAAGGAGAGGATTCCGAATGTTGAACCAAGCAAAAGCCCAATTACATCCCTCTGCCAATGTCCCTGTTTCAGCCAAGAGCAGGTTCAAAAAGTTGAAAAAAATGGGGGAAAACTGGCAGCTCTATTCACTGCTTTTGATCCCGTTTGTATATGTCATTGTATTTCACTATATTCCAATGACGGGTCTTGTCATCGCCTTCAAAAACTATAATGTGGTCCAAGGTGTCTTTAACAGCAAGTGGGTGGGACTCGCTCATTTCGAACGATTTTTCAATTCCTATGATTTCTGGAATGTCCTGAAAAATACATTGACGTTGAGTGTTTATAATCTTGTTGTCGGATTTCCTGCTCCTATCATATTGGCATTGTGTATTAACTATTTACCTAGTAAACGGTTCAAGAAGCTGCTGCAAATGACGACTTACGCGCCTCATTTTATTTCTATCGTAGTTATTGCGGGAATTATCGTGCAGCTGCTGTCACGCGAAGGTCTTGTCAACAATATGCTTGTGGCTTTAGGTGGAGAAAGAATCAACTTTCTAGGAACTCCTGAGTTTTTTAAATCCATTTATGTATTCTCTGGTGTGTGGCAGCAGGCAGGGTGGGGCTCGATCATTTATTTGGCGGCTTTATCAGGGATTGACCCGCAGCTCCATGAGGCTGCCCGAATGGACGGGGCCAACAAGCTGAGACGGATTTGGCATATCGACATTCCAGGGATTTTACCGACTATCGTTATCCTGCTTATCATGGATGTCGGACGTATCATGAATATCGGGTTTCAAAAGGTGCTACTGCTGCAAAACCCTCTAAATGTATCCACATCGGAAGTTATTGATACATATGTATATAAAGTAGGCATCATTTCCGGTATGCCCAACTTTTCTTATGCTGCTGCCATTGGTTTGTTCAAATCTATCATTGGAGTCATTCTGATCATAGCGGTCAACCGTATCGCTCGGAAGGTGAATGATACCAGCTTATGGTAAAGCAGAGACTAATGCCTGTCATGCACGCTTTCCTTGCGGAAAGCTCTACAAGGAGGGAAGAGGATGAAAGAACAAGGAATCAGGAAAGAAACGGGCAGTGACAAGGTGTTTACAGTTCTAATTAGTATTCTATCAGGGATCATATTGCTTGCCGTCTCGTATCCGCTCATTTATGTTATCAGCGCTTCTTTCAGTTCGCCTGGTGCTTTGATGTCAGGGAGAGTGTGGCTTCTGCCTGTAGAACCTAGCTTGGAAGGCTATAAAGCGGTCATTGCGTACAAAAATGTGTGGACGGGATACGCTAACAGTTTATTCTATACGATAATAGGAACTTGCATTAATGTTGTCCTGACAATAGCAGCAGCGTACCCGTTATCAAGGAAAGATTTGTCTGGACGTAAGGTTATCCTACTACTATTTACCTTTACGATGATTTTTTCCGGCGGTATGATTCCGACTTATTTGCTGGTAAAGGATCTAGGGCTACTCAACACAAGATGGGCGCTGCTTATACCGAATGCTCTTAGCGTTTTTAATGTAATTGTGGCGATGAGTTTCTTTCGCAGTAATATTCCTGATGAATTGCTCGAGTCAGCGAAAATCGATGGTTGCAGCAATTTCCGCTTTATGACGAGTATTGTACTGCCTGTATCGGGTGCAATTATTGCCGTTATTAGCTTATTCTATGCCGTAGATCACTGGAACAGCTTCTTTGATGCTTTGTTGTATTTATCGGACAAAAACAAATATCCACTGCAAATTTTCCTGAGAGAGATATTGCTGTTAAATACATCGGATAATTTGACATTGGATGTAGCGGATCAGAATCAAAGGCTTTATTTGAATGAGCTACTGAAATATTCATTAATCATTTTTGCAAGCTTACCACTGATTATTATGTATCCTTTCGTACAAAAGCATTTTGTTAAAGGTGTAATGATTGGTTCTTTGAAAGGATAAATGCTGTGAACATCAATAGAGCTTGGGAGGGTTACTCTAATATGAAACTAGTAGAACAAAGTTGGTCACTACAATCACCGGATGGTTCCATTCAATTTCATGTAGTACTGGATGGACTCGGGAGGCTCGGATATTCGGTTAACAGAGCTGGCCAGACTATACTGGCTCAGTCTCCCCTTGGAATTGTAACTGGCCGGGAAAGCTATACAGAGGGGCTCTCGTTCAATAGTGCTGTTAGCGCTACCATTGATGAAGCCTATACGCTGCCGCATGGTAAAACAAGTCATTATATAAATCAAGCCAATGAGTTGACACTTTGTTTGGATAAAAATGAACATGAGCTGCTGTTGGTGTGTCGTGCTTATAATGATGGCATTGCGTTCCGTTATGAACTATCCGAAGAAGGAGAGATCCAGATCACCTCTGAGCCTACTGGGTTTGTTTTGCCTGAGGAGACACTTGTTAATGTATGGTCCCAAAAGTTCATGGAATGCTATGAGCGAACGTATGATCACAATATGCTCGAGCTTATGGATGAAGAGGACTATGCCTTCCCTATGCTGTTCCAAGTGGGAAATGACAATTGGATGCTGCTGACGGAAGCAGCCGTATACGGCGAATACTGTGCATCTCATGTGAAGGTAAGGAGAGATAAGGAGCGAACTTTAGAGCTTGCCTTTGCTCCGGACCAGACAGTGCCGAATGTGACGAACAATCCTTGTGCCACTCCTTGGAGAACTGCGATCATCGGTGGCGATCTGGCTGCAATTGTGGAATCCACTTTGGTATTCCATTTGAACCCGCCTTCGGAGATCGATGATCTAGCTTGGATCAAGCCCGGTCGTTCCGCTTGGTCGTGGCATCCTGACAGCATGTCCCCGAGAGATCAGGAGAAACAAAAGCGTTTCGTTGATTTTGCAGCTGAGATGGGCTGGGAATATTCGCTTGTTGACGGCGGTTGGGATCGTGAGGAAAGCACAACAGATGTCCCTGAATTAATCCGCTATGCAGAACCCAAAGGCGTGGGCATTTGGCTGTGGTCCCATTTCAAAAATTTGAAAGAGGAGGATGAGTGCAGACGCAAGCTCGCGCTATGGGCTGGTTGGGGAGTGAAAGGGATTAAGGTTGATTTCTTTGACAGCGATGCTCAAGAGCGTATCCAGGTGTACGACATGATTGCTCGCGTCGCTATGGAATACAAGCTAATGATCAATTACCATGGTTCGACCAAACCGTCCGGTGAGGAACGCCGTTGGCCGCATGTAATGACCAGAGAAGGTATTCTGGGGGCGGAGTATTGGAAAAATGATCTGAACGAAGGGCCTAACGCAGCGCACAATTGTACGGTTCCGTTCACCCGCAACGTCGTGGGGGCGATGGATTATACGCCGGTTACTTTTTCAAGAGTGACTCGTACAGGACATTGCCATCAGATGGCTTTGGCGGTTATTTTCGAATCTGCCGTACAAAATTTTGCCGATTCGATTGAAGCCTATGAGGAAAGCATCGGGAAGCCGTTCTTGAAGCAGGTTCCGGCTGCATGGGATCAAACCGTTCTGCTTGAAGGCTACCCAGGGCGTTTCGTGTCTATGGCCAGAAGAAGCGGAGAAGATTGGTTCGTAGGCGCCATATGTGCGGCTGGAGGAAGAAAGGCTCACATATCCTTGGATTTCTTAGAAAGTGGAATTGCCTATGAAGCAGAGATCTATGAGGAGGTATTTGGTCCGCTAGACCATTACCGGTTCAAGCACTCAACAGAAATCACGGTGCGCAAGGAGACGGTAACTTGTCAGGATACGCTGCATCTTCCGCTAAAAGTCAACGGTGGCAGTGTGATTCGGATTACGAAATCGGGGAAATTTAGTTCATAAATAATAAATGATAAGACCTCCAACCCCATTATTTCAGTGGGTTCGGAGGTCTTTTATTAGTAAGGAATCCACAATCCATTTTTTACTTGTGATTCGGTCCGTGGCCTTGCTTCTTCGGGTCGCACCATACTTCTTCCAATACACGCATCGTATTGCCGCCGATTACCTTGGCGATATCTTGATCGGAGTAGCCATGCTTAACGAGCCAACGGACGATATTCGGGAAGCAGTCGCCGGGATTTTCCAGACCTTCGACATATTCCACCTTCTCATATGGCATGTTGCCTTTGGACGCAGAAAGTGACAGCGCTTCGGAAAGCGCTTTGTGTATAGCAACATGGTCGCCGAACAAAGTGTCTGGACCGAACGAAACATGATCAATACCTACCAGTTGGACGCAGTATTCGAAATGCTCCATGAAGGATTCGATGTTATGCTTTGGATGGTTTTGGGTGATTGTCGTGTGCGGCGCTGCTTCGATCGCGATAACTCCGCCTTTTGCCGCACAAGCTTTGATGACATCGTCTGGCTTGAGGCGGTTCGTATTCCATAAAGCACGAGCTCCAGCGTGTGTGATGAAGATCGGCTTATCGCTCACCTCAATGGTATCGAGAGAAGTTTGGTCATTGGAGTGAGACACATCGATAGCCATGCCGAGTTTGTTCATACGGCGTACGGCTTGTTTGCCGAATTCGGTTAACCCGCCGCTTTTTTCCTTCAAGCCCATGCCTAGGGCGTTGCCTTCGCTGTAGGCGATCCCCATGCAGCGCACACCGAAGCCGTAAAGAATGTCGAGGCGGTCGAGTTCATTCTCGATCATGCTGGCCCCTTCGATAGACGCAACGAACGCGATTTGACCGTTTTGTTTGGCACGGCGGATATCATCCGTGGTCAAGCCCATGATGACCATATCCTGATGGGCGATATCGCTCAAACGCATGCCAAGATCGTAAAGAATATCGTCCCACTTCCATCCTCCTCGGGAGGTGATCATAGCGGTGCCGTTCATCAAATTATCGAACACGCAGTCCAGCCCGGAGCGGGATAACCCTTCATATCCGGTGAAATCACGGCCCCAACGGCGGAATTCCAGAAATTCATTCAGGTTGACTGGCGCTTTGAACGTATGTTCATGCAGCGAGATGACGATGTTTTCGGCAAGAATATTCTGTACCCGTGCTTCTTGATCTTCAGTTATTGGAACAATATATTCCGGAAACAGCGTCGTTTCCTGGACAAGTTCAAAGTTCTTAAAATCAACGCCTGACTCGAGATATTGATACGACTGGTAACCACGGTAATTTTTCTTATTCATGATGTAATCACGCCTCTCATTATTTTGAAGTAGGTACAACTTCGTTCAAAAATCGGCGGACTTCCGCCTGGAACTTCTCGCGTTCTTCATTCTGTGGGGAATGACCGCTGTTCTCGAACACAACCAAGCGGCTGTTCGGAATTTCACGGGCGATTTCTTCGGATGCTTCAAGCGGTGTAATCCAGTCATGACGTCCACAGAGGACGAGAGTCGGAGCTTGGATCGTTTTCAACCGGTCGACGATATTGAAATTGGGCTGGTTGTGGGAAAATGCCCAGTTGTGGGTTTCGTAACGAAAAATGATCGAATTTAAATGGTTGTCCAAATCGGCTTGCGTAAACTTGACCCAATACAATGGTAGAATGGCTGCATACATCGACCGGAAATCGTCGTTGTCTTTGGCTTGTCCGTTGAACAGTCTGTCCAGCAGTTCTTGTGTAATGCCCGGAAGGCCGCTTTTCATCGCACGTTCATGAGCCGTATACCGATAAGCATTGGAAGCCGCCGTATCGCGAAGCACAATGCCGGCTACGTTCTGTGAATACCGAAGTGCATATTCAAGGGCCAAATACCCGCCATAAGAACCTCCGGCTATGATGATTTTTCCTAATCCCAGCTCCGTGCGCAGTGCTTCCGTATCGGCATTGAACTGCTCGTGGCTGTATGGCTCAGCACCCTCCGATTGGCCGTTTCCCCGTTGATCATAGGAAATCGTACGATATCCCTCGGAAGCAAACGTTCCATAGACGGCGGCGTCTCCATGTCTGGAGCCGAGTCCCGGACCTCCGTGCAGAGTAATAATCGCCGGACCTTCGCCTTGATCCTCGACATGAAGGGTGACGCCGTTTATGTTCATCCTTTTAAGCATGTACCTACTTCCTTTCCGTTAGAAATCGTCCTGCTTTCTTTTTTTAAAAATAAAACAAGTTTGATTTTATGAACGAAAAAACTGAAATTATGGTGAAAATCACCAGTCATTACAGTTCAATTCTACGTTATTTTCTAAATTCCTGCAAAATATTATTTTATTGAATAAAAACTGTTTGACTAAATCAAACGAAAACGTTTAAAATAAATCAAAACATAAGGTTTGAGATTAAGGAGGGTTTGAATTTTGGAAGAGAATCTGCCTGCCGCTACTGAACGTAAAGCTGGCGAATCCCGATACGCCATCGAGTCAGTTATGAAAACGCTGCAGGTGTTGTTTTCGTTTTGCGAGCCGCCTTACCGTTTCACCATTGGGGAGTTGGAAAGCTTGACGGGATTGTCCAAAAACCAGGTGTTTCGCAGCTTGAAATCTCTAGAGGAGTTTGGCCTTCTGCGGATGGAAGCCGGGGGACAATACCTGGTCACTGCGATGGTGTATAACTTGGCCATGGCAGTTGAGCATGACGCTCCGCTTGAGGAGCTGGCGCAGCCGATTATGGAACAATTGCAGCAAACCACTGGTGAAACCGTCAATCTGTGCTGCCTGCTTGAGGGGCAAGCGACCATCATCGCCCGGCGTCACAGCAAGCAAGGGTTGCGTTTAATGTCCCGTCTGGGCGAACGGATGCCTCTGCATGCGGGGGCTTGTCCGAAGGCGATGCTTGCACACTTGCCAGTAGAAGAACAGGAGAAAGTATTAAACATGGTTCCACACTATCAGAAAATGACCGAAAAAACGGTGTCGGATCCAAACCTCCTACGTATCGAATTGGATCAAATTCGCAAGAGGGGCTACAGCATTAGCGATGAAGATTATGAAGCAGGAGCCATTGGAGTGGGAGCTCCGATCTTTGGTAAGAACGGTAAATTAATTGCAGCCATTAGCGCCGGTGGTCCGACTATTAGAGTAAGCCAGGACGACATACCCATTTTGGGTCAGATAACAGTCGAAGCAGCCAACAAGATTTCCAGGATTCTCGGTTATTTTCCGGTCCGATGAACCACAATGGAATCCATTTATCATTATAAGGGGGAATAATGTACACATGCATAAACGCAAACCATTATTGACCGCTACAACCGCTTTTCTTCTGGCTGGGGTGCTGGCCATCTCTGGCTGCAGCATCAACCCGAACGCCGGCTCAGGTGCTTCTAGTCCGGCGCCGAATAATTCGGCTGCGCCTGCGCCTGCTCCTGCGCCTACGGCCACAGTTTCGAATGCTACGGTAAACATGGCCATCAACGCGGAGCCCAACTTCAATCCCTGGTTCCCTACCGGCTTCGCCGAATCCCAGCCTGTTACGGAAATTTTGTTTGACGGGTTAACGAAATGGGGCACGGATTACCAACCGGTCTCGGCGCTTGCGACGGATTGGAAGCCGGCTGACGATGGCATGAGCTGGACGTTCAATCTCAAGAAAGATGTCAATTGGAGTGATGGAAAACCGTTCACGGCCGAGGACGTCGTCTTCACCTTTAATGAAATCGTACTTAAGAAAGAACTGGGTGCCAGCAACTCCTCTAACTTCGTGGATGTGGATAAGGTTGTCGCAGTCAGTCCAACTCAAGTGCAGTTTGTGCTGAAAAAGCCTTGGTCATCCTTACCAAACTACTTGGCATGGTACGCCAAAATTTTGCCCAAGCATATCTTCGAGGGACAAGACCCTTGGAAGCTGACTACTTTCAACAAAGAGAAACCGGTTGGCACAGGCCCTTTTATCCTCACCAAATATTCAGCAGGCCAATTCGTAGAATTGGAACGTAATCCCAATTATTACGGCGGCGGGGCCAAATTCAACAAGATCGTCTTCAACATCATTCCGGACAACAACACACAAATCGCACAGCTGCTATCCGGTACGCTTTCCATGATCAACGTACAGGATCCGAACCTGTTGGAGAAATTGAAGTCGAATCCGAATCTGAATGTCAACGAAGTGTTGGATAACAATTACTTCTGGATCGCGCTGGATCAATCCCAGGAACGTTTCCGTGATGTCAAAGTTCGACAAGCTCTGTTGTACGCCATCGACCGCGAGTCCATTATCAAGGGAGTGTTGAAAGGCTACGGCTCAGTAGCGACCGGACCACTCGCACCGATCCAGGAGAAATATTACAACAAGAACGTGAAGAGTTATTCGTATGATCCGGAGAAAGCCAAATCGTTGCTCAAAGAAGCAGGATACACGCCGGGTACGGACGGGTTTATGCAAAAGAACGGCCAGGTGCTCGAAGTGAATATGCCAGCCGGACAATACGGCGTGTTAGTTCAAGCTTCCCAGCTGGTTCAACAATATTGGCAAAAAGTTGGCGTGAAAGTTAACCTTCAAGTCATCGACTGGAACACTTACGTGCAGAAGGTAGTCGGAAACCGCCAATATGACGCAACGCTTTGTTGGTGGCGCGCACCGGTCGATCCGGATGTTCTAGCTTACTATCACAGCAGCTCTGCAGGTAAAGGCAACAATATCCCAGGCTACAAAAATGCTGCACTTGATAAATTGCTTGAGGATGGACGTAAAGCCAAAACGACAGAAGAACGAGTTAAAATTTACAATGATGTGCAGACGTTAACCGCAGAAGAGCTGCCTTACCTGTACCTCTGGTATCCTACTATGGCTGTGGCCACACAAAAAAGCCTGACGGTGCCGAAAACGACCTTCATTGTAGCTGAGGACCACATTACGGAATGGACGATTCAAAAATAACAATGCTTTCTTTCCAAGGTGGGGGTAACAGATCCTGCGTGCCTTGTGCCTTGGAAGTAAAGGGAGGAGCTGCCTGGTGTCCCGATTTATTACTTTACGGATCGGTCAAGGAATTATCACGCTTTTACTCGTGTCGATCCTGACCTTCTTCCTCATCAACCTGGCTCCCGGCGGGCCTTCGGCCATCATGAATTTCGAATCGACTGCGCAGCAAAGGGAAGCGCTAACAAAGCAGCTCGGCCTCGACAAGCCAGTTGTTCAACGTTATTTCGAATGGTTGGGTGGTGTAGTTAAAGGCGATTTGGGGAGATCGCTCGATTCCCAACAGCCTGTTGCAACTTTACTGGCTGAGCGGTTTCCGAATACGGTATTATTGTCCGCAGCGACTTTGGTTTTCACTTTGTTGATAGGGATTCCTCTTGGTGTCATCGCTGCGGTGAAGCGGGGAAGCTGGCTTGACAGGCTAATTACATTCATGTCTACGTTCGGCATGGCCATTCCTGAATTTTGGCTGGGGATTTTGCTGATCATCATTTTTGCCGTGACGTATCAAATGCTTCCTCCTTCCGGCATGATCACGGCGGGCAGCGTCTTTTCATTGGCGGACTTGGCTAAGCATATGATAATGCCCATGCTGACTTTATCGATTCTCATGCTGCCCAATATTGTCCGATTTACCCGATCAGCTATGGTCGACGTGATTGATCTTGATTACATTCGTACAGCGAGAGCCAAGGGGCTTAAAAGCTTCAACGTCTTTTTCAAGCATGCATTGCGCAATGCACTCATTCCGATCGCAGCTATCGTCGGGCTAATCATTCCGATTTTGCTTGGCGGCTCGGTGGTCGTGGAGAATGTGTTTGGCTGGCCTGGAATGGGGCGTTTGGCTGTACAGGCAGCAACCAATCGTGATTATACCGTGGTGATGGGCTTAACCTTAATGGTAGGGACGATTGTAATCATTACTAATATTGTGACGGATCTCCTATATTCCGTCCTAGATCCGAGAATTCGCTATGAGTAAGTTAGCTGCTGTTCAAGATAAACAATGGACCGACGCATCCGTAGCCGCCCCTGGAATTATGACGGGCTTTCAGAAGACTCTCCGAAACTTATCCGTTCTTGGGAAAATAGCATTAGCATATTTGCTTATTATTCATTTATTTGTACTTATTGCTCCGTGGGTTCTAAGTCATTCACCTACGGATACCGATCCGCTCTCGGTCACGCAGCCTGCAAGCGCGGCACATTGGATTGGAACCGATGAGCTTGGCCGTGATGAACTGGCGCGGATCGTTTCTGGAGGAAGAATCACACTGCTGGTTGGACTTGCGGCGATGGCGCTCGCAGTTGTGCTTGGAGGCTTGCTTGGCTCCATGGCTGGATTTTTCGGCGGCACCGCGGAATACATCATTATGCGCATCGTGGACATGATGCTTTCGATCCCTTCATTTTTTCTCATTCTGATCGAAATCACTTCTTTCGGGAATAGTCCACCGGTCGTCATATTCGCTGTTGGCCTGACTTACTGGCCGCAGATGGCTCGAATTGTGCATGCCGAAGTGCTGAAATGGCGCAGCAGCAGCTTGGTCGAAGCGGAAACAACGCTTGGCGCCGGCCCTTGGCGTATCCTGTTCCGGCATGTCATTCCGCAAACGTTCTCATCCATTATCGTCTTAGCGACACTCGGAATCGGGTGGGCGATACTGGCTGAATCGGGATTGTCCTACCTGGGACTAGGCATTCAACCGCCGCTCGCCTCATGGGGAAACATGCTTCAGAATTCGCAGAATTACATTTGGACTGCACCCGAGCTGGCCGTTTATCCCGGAGTGCTCATCTTGGTGACCGTACTGGCATACAGCTTGCTGGGTGAAGGTCTGCGGGACGTCCTAGATCCCAAGCTAAAGCGGTGACTCCAGAAAGAGGGGCTTGTCATGGCGAATAAACTTATAGAAATCCGCAATTTGAAAACATACTTTCATACCAAAAATGCAGTAATCCGCGCCGTGGACGGCATCGATCTGAATGTGGACGAAGGGCAAATCGTCTGCATCGTCGGAGAATCGGGCAGCGGCAAAAGCATCACCTCTCTATCCATTATGCAACTGATCGCAAAACCGGCGGGACGTATCGTTGACGGAGAGGTCTGGTTTGAAGGAAAAGATTTGACGAAGCTAGCGGAAAAGGAAATGACTGAAATTCGTGGCAATCGGATATCGATGATTTTTCAGGAGCCAATGACCGCGCTTAATCCGGTGATGAAGGTGGGTGAGCAGATCACGGAAGTGCTGCTGCGGCACCGTTCTGTTTCCACAGCCGAAGCGAATACTAAGGCAGTGGAGATGCTGAAGTTCGTCGGAGTGCCGAGGGCGGAGCACATTGTGAAGGAATATCCTCATCAATTGTCCGGAGGCATGCGCCAACGGGTCATGATTGCAATGGCGATGGTCTGTGAGCCCAAGCTGCTGATCGCGGACGAGCCGACGACTGCTTTAGACGTGACCATCCAAATTCAAGTGCTCGAGCTGATGAAAAAAATGCGGGACAAGTTGAACACGTCCATCATCTTAATTACTCACGATCTTGGCGTCGTCGCTGAGATGGCCGATCACGTTGTGGTCATGTACGCCGGGCAGGTTGTTGAGAGCGCACATGCGGATACGATTTTCGATACGCCACTGCATCCATACACCCAGGCACTGCTCGCCTCCATCCCCTCATTGAAAGATGAGAAGGACGTGCTGTATTCGATTCCGGGTACGGTCCCAAGCGCAGCGGCATTTCCTCCCGGCTGCCGGTTTGCTGAACGCTGTGCAGTGGCACAGCCTTCATGTGCCCAAAAATTGCCCGAATTGAGGGAAATTGAACCGGGGCGTTTCGTTCGCTGCGATCTAGTCAAGAACGGAGGCAAGCTATGAGCGAACTGCTGCTTGAAGTGAAAGATCTCAAAAAATATTTTCCGATCAAGTCGGGATTTTTTCGCAAAACGGTTGGCCATGTTAAAGCAGTCGATGGGGTTTCGTTCACAGTGAATGCCGGTGAAACTCTCGGAATCGTAGGAGAATCGGGCTGCGGAAAATCGACTATGGGACGCATGCTGATGCGGGTTTTGGAACCGACGGAGGGCAGTATCTTGTTCAACGGCCAGAATATCGCGCAAATGAGCCCAGCCAACCTGCGGAAGCTGCGCAAGGATTTTCAAATGATATTTCAAGATCCTTCTTCGTCGCTCAATCAGAAAATGACGATCCGCGATTTAATCGCAGAACCGTTCCATATCCACGGCCAGACGTCCAAATCGGATGTCGATCAGGATGTGATTAAGCTTCTGGAGACAGTCGGCCTCCGATCAGGAGATCGGTTCCGGCATCCGCATGAATTTTCAGGTGGCCAACGTCAACGGATCGGGATTGCCCGCGCGTTGGCGCTCAATCCGAAGCTGATTGTCGCGGACGAAGCGGTTTCCGCGCTTGATGTGTCGATTCAATCGCAGATTCTTAATCTTATGGTCGAATTAAAACATCAATTTAATTTATCGTATATTTTTATTTCGCATAATCTCGCGGTCGTCAAACACATAAGCGATAGGGTGGGCGTGATGTATTTAGGGAACATGGTGGAGATTGCTTCCAAGCAGAGCCTGTTCCAAAAGCCGCTGCATCCTTACACGGAAGCGCTGCTATCGGCGGCTCCTGAGCCGAAGCGAAACGTTCAGCGCGAGCGAATAATATTAGAGGGTGATGTACCGAGCCCTGCTAATCCGCCGCTTGGTTGTCCGTTCCATACACGCTGTCCTAAAGCGTTTGATCGCTGCTCTCTTGAGCGGCCGGTGCTTAAAGAAGTTCTGCCTGACCATCAGGTGGCCTGCTTTTTGTATTAAACTATTATGAAAATGAACCTTTCGCTTCACAAGCAAAAGCACGTTGTATCGCAAAAAGCACACCTTCCGGGTGTGCTTTTTGCATGATAGGTAAATACGCTTTTTGTTGGTACTACCCTGTTTACAAAGACATTTGATAAAATCGTAATAACATCCTCGCGATCTAAAACAATCAGAATCTCATTCGGTCTGCTTTTTTTGCTGTTATTACCGATAAAAAGCTTTTGCCGCTTCTCCTGCAACTAAGGTATTATAGATGAAATGGTATGACACCTGCTGGAGGTAGCAAACTTGAACACACAAAATATTTCTAATGGAATTTTATCTGCGTTAATGGCTTGCACGGGAGGAGCTATTCTTGTGATTGATACAGCCAATGCTGCAGGCTTCAGCCGTCCTCAATTGATCTCATGGATATTTGTCGTTTATTTTTTTGGTGGCTTATTAAGCATTGTTCTCCCTTTGATTTATAAAATTCCAATTGCCGGTGCTCACTCGATAACGGCTGCTGCTTTTTTGAGCACAGCCGCTGCGGGATATTCATTATCCGAGCTGGCAGGCAGCTATATGCTTGCTGGGGCACTTATCGCTATCGTTGGCGTATCAGGACTCTTCGTTAAATGGCTTCGTTACATACCTAGGCCGATGCTGGATGCCATGCTGGCAGGATTGGTATTGAACTACATTGTCAAAATGGTTCCGGCTTTCAAGCAAGCTCCGGTAATAGGCTTATTTGCTCTCGCGGGTTTTCTGATCATGCCCAAAATTTCGCAGAAGATTCCCCCGATTATCGGTGTGCTCGTTTTCGGAATTATCGGGCTTTCACTCAGTTCATCGTTTCCGCCATTGAATGAGGCTGTTTTCGTTTGGCCGGAAGCTATCATGCCTACCTTTACTGTACATGCGTTTGTGTCCATTACAATACCAGTGGCTATCCTGATTTTAAGTAATGATATTGCTGTAGCTCTTGCTGCTCTGAGGAAAAATGGCTATGAGCTGCCAGTTAATAAGATTCTGGTCATCTCAGGCTTGGCGACGGTAATAGTCGGATTTTTTGGAGGGCATGCAGCAACTGTCGGAGGGATGATGAGCGCCGTGTGCAGTCAGGAAGAAGCGGGTCCACGACATAAAAGGTATATGGCAGGGGTCGTTTCTGGCAGCATTGTGCTTTTGTTCGGGCTATTTGCATGGGGCACCGTACTGCTAATCGAAGTTCTTCCGCTGCATTTTATTACGATTATTGCAGGCTTCACCTTGGTTGGTGTGCTGCTGAACAGCTTGCAATCTGCCTTTTCAGAGACTTCCTACCGGTATTCCACCTTGTTTGCTTTTGCAATTGCCGTATCCAATGTAACTATTCTTGGTGTTGCTGCGCCGGTCTGGTCGCTTATCTGCGGAGTGCTTATAGCCAAAATTTTAGGTGAAGGCAAAGCTCTTACGCCTACGGCTCCAATCCTTGAAAAAAGCAGAGTGATAGGCAAATAAGTGCGTAGTGGTGTTAATACTCGTTAATACTCATACTTCCAGTAAAGAAGAACCTAACCCGCAGGTTAGGTTCTTAGCTGCTCTCTCGCATCCTTGCGGTATTGGCCGGGCGGTAGGCCTATGACCTTCTTGAAGGTGCGAGAGAAATTCTGTGCATTGCTGTACTGAAGGCGGGAAGACATCTCTTCTATGCTCATTTCACTGTGAATGAGCCAGCTCTGCGCCTTCTCAATGCGGCTTTGCAGCAGGAAGTCCGAGAAGGTTGTATCCTGGACCTCCTTGAGCGCTTGCTTGCCGATGGAGGTCGGAACATTAAGCGATTTGCAGCAAACCTCCAGCCGCAAATCCTCTTCATTGTGCTCATGAATGTAGGCAGTGAGCTGCTGGGATACCTTGAGCATGTGCTTCCGATGCTCCTGCTGCAATTCAGAGGATAGTAGATCGACAACCTGCGATTTAAGCCAAGCGATCCATTCCTCCAATGTTGCGAGCTGCATAAGGTCGCTCATCAGGGGCTCAGCAGAAGGCTTCCGAAGCGTGCTGCCCACGGTACGGTAGATCGAGAATACCATCTCGGTCAGCTGGCTTTGCAGCCATTGATAGCTAATAGTCCGTAATCCCTGCAGCTCTCCAAGCCTATCAATATAACGGTAGGCCAACTCCGGATCCAGTGAGCGGATAGCGTAAATAACATCATTTTCTAGCTCGCGGAATGATATTGGCAGAGCAGATGCCGCTCCGTCTGATTCTCTCCGGAATTCTTCAATAGGGATAATCTCATTAGTCCCAGTTACGAGCTTATGCTTCAGCGCATCCTCTGCTTCTTGGGACGACAAGCTTATATACGCATAGTCTTTCCTCATCAGACTGATTCCGATAGATACGGTGAAGGGAAAGTATTGCTCAATAAAGTCGCGGATCGTTGTAGCAGCCTCATGAATGGCAGCTTTGGATGCGTCCAGAGAACCTGCTGTATCTTCTAAAGAAATCAAGGCCAGAAAACGCCCTTCTCCGTGTCTGGTAATGACCCCTTTGCCTTTCCCATCCATAACTTCTTGAATAACCAATGACAGTCCATAGCGAAAATAGTACAGGTCAATCTCCGAGTATATACCGGACATACTTTTATATTGGTCAATTTCTACACAATAGCAGCTGTAGCCCCCCGATAGAAGCTCAATCTGATACCGTTCGCATTTATCCAGATCCTCCTGGGAGCGCAGACCCTTTTGCAGCATATTGCGGATGAAAGCTTCTCGGATTTCCGGTGTCAGCTCTTTTACTTGCTCCTTCAGCTCGTCCCTCGTTTCTTTAATACGCTGCATTTTATCGTAAATATGATGAAATTCATTGTCGCGATGGGCAGCTTTTTTGGCTGAATGTATCGTGCCGGTGTCTGCCGCCGGTTCATCCAGAAGGGAAACGATATCTTTCCAGCCCCGCCATAGTCGGTTCGTGGATAAGATAGTGACTAACACGGCTAGAGCCAACAAAATAGCAGCCAAAATAAAGGTCACATTGCGAATGCCATTTATTTTCGTGAAAAGCTCCTCACTAGGAATCGCGAAGCCGAATATCCAGCCATTATAGGAAGGCGGCAAATAGGCGGTGAACAGCTTGTCGGAAGCGGGGCGCTCTTGTAAAATTTCCGGAACCACATCGGCCATCAGTCGAGACGTGTCCATAATCCCGCGGTTTTGCAGCAATTGATGGTCTTCATCCAAGATGAAATAATTACCTTTTGCTTCATTAGAAGAGCCAAGTATATGATCGAAGAACTGTTGGTTCAAATGAATAATAATATAGAGGGCTTTAGAGCCTTGAAATATCGGCAGCTTGCGGATATAGACGGTAGTAGGAGCCTGCTTAACTGTCAGATTAAAAAAGGAGTAGTTTTTATCCGTTTGCTCGAATTTGGCAATGGCAGCTCCGTAATCCTCTTGAAAAGCAGTGACCTGATGGTTGGTGCTGTACAGCCTTTTGTTGCTAATACGATACAGAGCTATATTATCGACATCATCGATCGATGTTTGCATGCGCAGCATGGTTTCGAGCAGCGTTAGAATTTCAAGATTATTTTCTTCTGCTCCTGGCATGATGAGCGATTCGAGGGCAGGAAGCTTTTCGAATTGAAGCACGGATTGGTCGATTTGCTTGAAGTAGTTTTGGACTCGATCCTGAGTACGCTGCAAAGACACATGGTAGGCGCTTTGCACCTCCTGTGCCAAAGTATCCGTAGCTATCCGGTAAACCGCGTAGCCCATGGCTGTGATGCAGAGGGAGGTCAGAAGCAGCATGACGATGAGTGTTTGCGCTTTTTTGGAATGTTGCAGACGCACAGAGCGCCCCCCTTTCTATTTAAAAATATAACGGTAAGATTATAGCATGGATAGTGTCATTTTGTGCAAATGAGTCATTTGGCGATAATGATACAGAGAATAGATAGGCGAAGAACGCCCGCTTTTGCGTTTAATTATATGGTCATTTCGGTCATTTACAGCCATTTTACGGAATTGATCGTTGCCGAAGCTGCTTGGAGAAAGGTACATTGATGACGGAGACAAGAGAGCATCTGTACAATCGAATACAAATGAAAAGGGGAATACAAACAATGACAGTTCATAGCACGAATCTCTGGAAACGCACTGCAAGCGCATTGCTGGTCACTGCATTAGTAGGAGTTACAGCAGCCTGCGGAAGCACTTCCGATAAGCCTCAACCAGGAGGGGCTGCCAAAGCACCTACAGGTCCAGTGAAGCTGAAGCTGGCCTATGATTCCGGTAACACGATTCCAAGCACCTCAGCTGACAGTAATGAAGCTATGAAATATTTGCAGGATAAGCTGGGTGTACAATTCGATATCACAGTGAATGCCTATGAGATTTATAAAGAGAAAATCCGTGTACAAATTGCGTCAGGCGATGTTCCAGATGCGTTCGCGTGGAGAACGATGGATGATTTTATTGTAGGGATGATCAAGGCTGGAGAAATTGTACCTTTAGATGAATACATCGATAAGTATCCGAATCTGAAGAAGCAAAAGGATCTTTACCTTACCAAATATCAAAATAAGACGTATGCGATTGCCAACGTACGTAACCCGGTTGCCTCTGGTGATGCTCCATTGATCCGTCAGGATTGGCTCGATGCTCTCGGCTTGCAAGCGCCGAAAACTATGGATGAACTGTACAATGTAGCCAAGGCACTTTCCTTCAACGATCCGGATAAAAACGGCAAGAAGGATACGTACGGTATCCAGATTGGTTATGGAGCCAATGCATTTATTGGAGTTAGCGGTTTACAGGAGCCCTTCGGTATTCAAGATAAATGGGTGAAGCAATCCGATGGAAAGTACGTTCCCTACTTCGCTACACCTGCTTTCAAGGAGTACTTGACTTGGATGAACAAAGCCTTCAAGGATGGCTTGATTGATCCGGATTTTGCGGTAACCGATGGCAAAACAGCTGAATCCAAGGTAGTTAGTAAAGGGCAGTCAGGGGTATTCTTCCATTATATGTCTCGTGTAAATGATTTTGAGGATAACTTTAAGAAAGCGAATCCTAATGCTAAGCTATTGCCTTTTGAACCCGTAAAAGGTCCTGCGGGGCTGCAAGGGGCTACAGGTCGCGTGGAATATGGAGGCTTGTTCGTTTCTAAAAAAGCAGCTCAAGATCCGGCAAAAATGCAAAAGCTGATGGAATGGTTAGATTTTGGAGCAAGTCCTGAAGGCCAAACGTTCAACCTGTATGGTGCAGAAGGTATTCATTTTACGAAAAAAGATGGCAAGAATGAAGTGAAAAGCGAGCTGATTTCCCGTGATATGCCAGGTACGTTCCTCAGAACACTGCCTATGCAGCCTACAGAGGAAATGTTCGTGAGCAAGAAAAACTCTGCGGAAGCGCAAAAGATTGTTATAGATGGCAATAAAATGCTTGAAAAGTTCTTGAAAATCCCAACACCTATGGATTTTGCATTCTCCCCTGTCGGTTCGAAATATAGAGCAGAGGCTGATGCTTTTATCAACACCAACATTGTAAAAGTCATTATGGGCAATACGGAAGTGAAGGATTGGGATAGTGTTGTGAAGCAATGGTACGACCGTTTTGAAGGCGCTAAATGGATCGAGGAAATTGCGGCTACAGCAGGTAAATAAAATGGAGCGGCAAAAGGGTGCGTGTCAGATTATCGGCACGTACCCAAGCTTTCTATAGGGAGTGATGGATAATGACAACAAGAACGGAAGCCGCATACCCAGGAAGAAGACCGGCAGCTGCTGCCCGTACGGAGAGCGGTAAGCTTTGGAAGAAGCTATGGACGGACCGTTACTTATATTTGCTGGCATTGCCTGGCATGGCTTTTATTCTGCTTTTTGACTACGTACCGATGTACGGAATTGTTCTTGCCTTTCAGGATTACAACCCATTTGCTGGTATTTTGCATAGCGATTGGGTCGGCCTCGCCCACTTTGAACGGCTTTTTAAACATCCGGATTTTTGGTTGGTACTGCGCAATACGATGGTAATCAGTTTGTTGAATTTAGTGTTATTTTTCCCGACTCCGATTGTATTGGCGCTGCTGCTTAATGAGATACGGTTAAAATGGTTCCAGCGGTCGATTCAAACGATTATTTATTTACCCCATTTCGTGTCGTGGGTTGTCATTTGCTCATTAACGATAACCTTGATGAACTCGGAAGGGCTGGTTACACAGATTGTCCGTGCATTGGGCTTCCCGAATGTGCAGCTGCTGCTCGATAAACAGCTGTTCTGGGGTATGATTACGCTGCAAAGCATTTGGAAGGAAGCAGGATGGGGGACCATTATTTTCCTGGCGGCGCTGGCGGGTATTAATCCTGAGCTGTATGAGGCGGCACGAGTGGATGGAGCAAACCGTTGGCATCAAATGAAATCGATTACGATTCCCGCATTGATGAGCACAGTGGTTGTGCTGCTTCTATTGCGGATTGGACATATTATGAGCCTTTCGTTCGACCAGCTGTATATGATGGGTAACCCTATGGTTAGTGATGTGGCGGAGGTATTTGATACCTATGTGTTTAAGGCCGGTGTGCTTCAAGGCAACTTCAGCTTTGCGGCAGCGGTAGGGCTGTTTAAATCGGCAGTTGGGCTTGTTCTAATACTTGGCTCCAATTATTTGGCTAAAAAGACTAGTGATAATTCCTTATTCTAGCCATGTAGTACACCAAACCTCGAGGGAGGAGATAATCGATGAAAAGGCAAAAAAGTACAGGATTCGAAATAATTAACTATTCGCTCCTAGGTTTACTGGCGTTAATGATGATATTCCCGTTCTGGAATGTATTGGTAATGTCGTTCTCCGCGTCGCATTTGGTATATGAAGGACAGCTGTTGTTTTGGCCTAAGCAGTGGTCGACGGCAGCATACAGCGTGGTGTTCCAAAATCGTCAGTTCATTCAAACATTGCAAAATACGGTGTTTATTACCGTTGTAGGCACGGCGATAAGTATGGTGCTGACAACGACTCTGGCCTATCCGCTTTCCAAACGGTCGGTTAAGGGTGCAAGTGTAATGCTGTTTATCGCTTTTTTCACGATGCTGTTTAATGGAGGAATTATCCCTTCCTATTTACTGGTAAAGCAGCTAGGTATGCTCAATTCACTCTGGTCCTTAATTATTCCAAGTGCGCTGAGCGTGTTTAACCTGATGATTATGGTCAGCTTTTTCCGGTCACTTCCGTCCGAGCTGGAGGAGTCGGCTAAGATGGACGGCTGTAACGATATCGGAGTATTGCTGCGTATCATTGTTCCTATTTCACTACCGGTTATCGCTACGTTGACGCTGTTTTATGCGGTCTCGAAGTGGAATATATTTTTCCAAGCGGTTATGTACAACAGCGATGTTAGTAAAATGACGATGCAGGTGCTATTGCGGCAAATTTTGGTGCAGATGACCAGCGATGCCGTTGATGCGGCGATGTCAGGGGATACGCCAAAAATAGGCGTGACGGTCAAAATGGCGATGATCATTATCGCGACAGTGCCGATTTTATTGATCTATCCGTTCCTGCAAAAGTATTTTGCTAAAGGTGCGATGATCGGTTCGGTGAAGGGGTAGGCGAGAAGTGAGCAGTGAGAAGTGAGAAGTGAGAAACGAGAAGTGAGAAGTGAGAAGCATAGATAAACAAAACATTAAGAGGAGGTTGCGATGAGGATGGATAGAGAAAAGCTGCTGAGCAAGGCGCAGCAGGTATATGAGTACATGGTAACCGCACCGGAGAGCGATTGGCAGCGCAACATGTACAATTGGGACTGGAAGCCGGGCGTAGGATTAATCGCCGCAGTGAAATATGGCGAAGCGATCGGCGGCTCAGAGGCGGTTCGCGATTATTTGTGGCGCTGGATGCGCGACAATCGCCATAAGGCGGCAGCGCAGCGCGTTATTAACTCGACAGCACCGTTTGCCGCGCTGACGGAAATGCTGCGCAGCGAGCCGTTCGCTGCGGCGGAGTGGATGCCGCTCGTGCGTGAGCACGGCGAGTGGCTGATGCACGAAGCGCCGCGTACGAAGGAAGGCGGCTTCGAGCACACGGTGACGGAAGGCGTCGACTTCCCGGAGCAGCTGTGGGCCGACACGCTAGTTGTCGGCGCCTTGTTCCTGGCGCGGCTCGCGTCGCTGACCGGCGACAAGGCGATGGCGCAGGAAGCCGTGAAGCAGGTCGTCGTTCATCTGCAGATTCTGCAGGATGAGGCGACGGGCGTGCTGTTCCACGGCTTCGACGGGCTGCATCGCAGCCACATGTCGGCTGCGCGCTGGGGCCGCGCGAACGCATGGGTGGCCTTCGGCGTGCCGGAGATCATCGCCGAAGTGAAGCATTTGGCCGATATCCCGCCTGAGGTGGGCGAGCGGTATACGGCGCTGGTGCAAGGCTTGGTCCGGCTTCAGACAGCGAACGGTATGTGGCATACCGTTATGGACCGGCCGGACTTTTACTTGGAGACGTCGGCGACGGCGGGCATCGCCTACGGCTTTGCGGTAGCGCTGCGCAGCGGCTTGATCGCCGATGCAGGGTTGCAAGCTGAGCTTCGCGAAGCGGTGCGCAAGGCGGCCGACGCGGTCATGATCCACGTCGATGTATACGGCGCGGTGCATGGGGTGTCCGGCGGCACGCCGGTTATGCCTACGGTGGAGGCGTACAACGAAGTGAAGATTACGCCGACTCCGTATGGGCAAGCATTGGCGCTGCTGCTGATCAGCGAGCTGCTTCAGCAGCAATAGCTGATTAAGTGGAGTGATGTGATTTGACAGACTCCATGCTCAGCTCTGCAATCAACGTAAGAGGCACATACGCATTGGAATAAATCCTGAAAGCTAAGAGGATCGACCGCTGATTTCAGGTTCAAACATTTGAAACTCGTTGAACAGGAAAAGCTGCATATGATTTGCCCAATTTCTGAATTGAGATTGATCTAACTGGATTTTCTGGCGATAATTGGGTGATTATTCCAACGGAAATGAGTATTAGTCAAACTAGAGGTAGGTTTTCCAGTTCTAGTTGTCATAGAACTTGATCGGCTTTCGTTTCGCACTAAAGGCACAAAATTATTTTGGTGAAGTGCCTTTATTAATACTTACAATCAGGGGGAGCAGTTGGTTACTTCCCCTTGATTTGTTGTACCCAAAAACATGAATACAGGAGGGAAAACAAGATGAAACAAGGACAAAATGTGGGAAAGCACAAATCTTGGGGAGCGGCGATGCTCGCACTAGCTGTGTCGGTGTCGGCTTTTACGAGTGTCTCTGTATCTGTGCCAACGGCTGCTGCTGCTGCTGCGATTACGCCAGATGCGAATCTTTTTTTGGATAGGGTAGACCGGGTGTATCCAGATATAAGCGTGGCGGAGAAACAGTTGCAATTTTTCAAAAACAATCTGCTTGCTAATCAACAGCCTGACGGCAGAACAGATAACTTTCCGCAGAAGGTGACTGTAAGCAACGGAAACCTGTTAACGGGTAACATCGTTTCGAATATGGGCTTTGAGGCGGGTACTTCTTATGCAGGTGCACCGGATAACTGGAGCTATACAGGAGCTGCGCAATTGACTTGGGTAAATGATGTGCAAGCTGCTTATGAAGCTGCAAGAATGATAAAAATGGAAGCGTTGTCAGAGAGCGGTGGTGTTCTTACACAAACCATTACGAACCCGCTCAACGTGCTGGTTGATCATGTGAATCCAGCGACTGTAACCTTAAAGCCTAACAGTTTAATGCTGTTTAGCGCGTATGTAAAAAAGGAGCAGGTAACCGGTTCAGGCCAAGGGGTGTACGCGAAGGTTTCCTTCAAGAATGCCAATGGTGCAGTACTTGAAGTCCCTTATGTATTTAATGAAGGCGGCGGTGGCAAAGGCACACAGGATTGGACGGAAATCCGCGGTCTGGTGACAGTACCTTCGGTGCAGCCCGACAGTATTGTTGTGGAAGCAGGTCTGGATGGCGCGTCGGGAACGGTCTACTGGGACGGCATTCGACTGATGCGGTTGGATACATCGATTTCCACAGCAGCCGGATCAGCTGGAGTTCAGGTCGGAAATAAAGGAGCGGCAGCAATTCCAAATGCAAATTTCGATGCGACGCCTGCCTGGAAAGAAAATAAACCAAACGGAACTGCGGTGACCATAGATCAAAAGAGCTCTAACGGTTTGAGCGGTAAGGGAGCACAGATCGTTTCCACTTCAACAGATACAGTTGCTTCGGTCAGCATGCTGGCCAATGCTTCGTCGAACGGAACACGGCAATTTGGAGGCGATTATCGGGTGTTTTCCGTCAAGTACCGAACATTGCCTGGATTTATAGCAGCAGATGGGCGCGGAGTGGCAGCAAAAATCAGTTATAACGATAAAAATGGTCTGCTAGTGGGCAGCAAAATATTTTATGGTAGTCCGACAGATGGGAGCTGGAAGGAGCTAAGCGGTATCTTTGATGCGGAATACCCGGCTTACACGATGACTTTCGAGCTGATGCTGGATCAGGCTGTGGGAACCGTAATTTTTGACAATGCGTCGTTTATCGGTATGGATCAACAAAACAGCAGCACGGAAGCGGGCTTTGGAGCCGCAGGCCTATTTGCTTATATGTGGAAGCTGTCGGGTAAACAGGATGAGCTGCTAGCTAAGCAGGCGAGAAAAGCTCTTGATTTCTACTTGCATAATCGTGTTCAAACGATCGATAATCCGGCTAATTCGGATAAGCTTTTGGATGGTGCTAAGAATAGCGGTGCAGCCTATGTGCCTTATTATGTCAGTGGAAGCACTACAGGTGCTGACTATCCGACAACCGCATTTGGTCTTCATAATTTGGCGAGCACTTTGAAGTATGGTCAAGAACTCTTCACACCAGAGCAGCTGGATGAGGGTAAGGAGACGGCTTATTCTATGTGGACATGGCTGACTCGGGTAACCAAATTTAGCACGCAGAAATCTCAGAACCAGGCGCTTGTAGCGCTGCTGGGAGGTATTGAGCTGGCGGTACTGTATGATGATCAGGCACTGAAAAATGAAATTTACGATTATTATACAAAAGGAATTCCTGGAACGAATCTGCCGAAGGAAGGAGGATTTCGGAAAGAGGCAAGGCAGGAGGTCGACGGCAAACAAATTTTTTATGAGGTGAACGGATTTGACGTTAGCTACGCAGGCGTATCGCTGAGCGATCTAGCTGAAATTATCAATGAGATCCCAGATGATAATGCTGCATTTAGAGATTTCAAAAGCATCATTCATGCGGATGGCATGGAAATGGCCGAATATTTCAACTCACGCCTTTCTGCCGATGGCTGGATTTTTGCGGGCTCACGGCACAATGAAGGCGGTGGCTCCAGCTTTAATATGGGTAATTTTTCAGGCTTGTCTTATTGGGCTCAAGAGTTGAATTCGGATTTGGGACGCTTTTTGATTAAAGGACCTAGCTCCTTAATTCCATCCTATGGAGAAACGGCCAATTTGGGCCATATTGCGGTACATGGTCCTGTTGCGCTGCACCATATGCTGCAGAAATATGCATGGGTACCTATCGAGCAGCAGAAGCTGGAGGAATATACATTTCGTAAAGGTAAAGTGTCGGCGTATTTCAAAAATGATAACCGACAGCCCCTGACAATCTCGGTATCCGGAACTGATTTTACAGAAAATCTGATAGATTCTGGAACTGTAACCTCAGAAGGACCCAAAATTGATCGAGTTATGGGCATGTATTTTAAAGACGCTAACGACAAGTGGATATACGATGATGTGAAGGCTTCTACTTCGAATATGGCGACGACTAACTATTATGTTCGGAAAGATACAGGTGTCACTACGGCTAATTCGAATATTACGAAGCAGTATTACATTACGAATGGAAAATCGCTTTATAACGTGTTAGCCGTTCAATTCAGCTCCGATCAAAGCTATAAATCATTGAATCAGCTGATCGGTCTGCCGTACATGTCGGTTCCCGATTATCCCTATGTGCCTGGAAGCATAGATCCTAACATGGTACGGATAAATGGTATTTATGCAGCAGATGGCTCTCCGTTGCTAGATTTAACACAGGATTCGGGAGAAGCTTCCGCTAGTGAAATTCGTGCAGGCACGGCAAAAATAAGCGGTTGGCCCGGCTTGAAGGCGGTTAATGCCCCAGCAGGCGGCACGGCTAAACCGACATGGCTATCAAGTGCTGATATTAATCAGCTGAACGCGGGATTCACCACAACGAATGGCAAGGTTATGGATGATCTTTACACGAAAGCGCTGTGGGATCCGACAAATGTTAGAGTCTCTGATAATAATGGGGTTACTGTTCAATTTGCTAACTCGGATAAGCTTATGGTCAAGCTGACCGATTCGGCGGCTCCTGCTGCCTATAGGGCTGGAGAATGGGTTTATTTTGTGGCCAAATATGCTCCTGATAGCGAGACGGGCAGCTTTTCCGTAACTCCTGTGCAGACTTATTCTACGCGCAGCGATGTTTTGCAGGCTATTACGGTTGAAGATGAGGGGATGAAATTAGTACTTAGCGGCGGCAATGATACATTTATCGATAAGCAAGCTGGGATGATTCGGGTCAATGGTGATCAGGCTGCGGTCTCTGAGCTGACTAATCTGTGGAAGGAGCAGGGGCGAACGGTAGCTAGCGATAGAGTGAACTTCCCATACTTGTACGATTTGAACGGAGATGGAATCATTTCGATTGTGGACCTGTCTCTGCTCGGCTTGTATATCAATAAACAATAAGGAAGGAGGCTTGCTTCAATGAGACATTTGACAATAAAATACCCAATGGCTGCTGCTGCGCTGCTAATGACCGCGTTCATGCTGTTAGTGATATCTGGTGCACCTTCGGTGGCGTTTGGAGCTGCACCTGCTTCTGTATACGTGGATGAGCGTTTCGATAATTATCCTACAGCTGCTTTGAGTGGATCGAACTGGGGCACTACAGTGGCCTCAGGCTCGGTGATGGTTGAGGAGGATGCGGGCGATGTTAGTAATAAAAATGTAAAAATTACAAAAATCAATACGAACGGTACAGTAAATGCAGATCGGAAAAATATTAGCTTGAGCGGCCAACTTGTTGTCGATTACCGTGTTAAGAGTGATGAAATTGAGGGAATTAAGTCGGCTCCCTATATTAATAACTCTAATAGCACTAATCAAACAGGCATCAATATATCGCTCGAAGGTAACAGCATAAAGGCTTACAATGGTGGGACCAATACCAAGCTGCAGACTTTCACAGCAGGTACCTGGTATCAAATTCATATTGTGCTGGACACGGCTTCAAGGAAGTATGATGTATATGTTGACGGCAAGTTGGTGGGGGCGCAGTTTTCTTTTCGGTCCGAGACCACCAGTCCACTGACCTATATTCGCTTTGCCATTGGCTCCAATCAGGTTGGAACGGTCTCCTTCGATGACCTGAGAGTAACAGAAGTACCTGCTTCCATTCAGCTGGAAGCCCCCTATGGATTTGTAATCGGCCACACACACACATCCAAGGTGACGTCCAACTATCCGGATGGAACGATTGGTGATGTTACGAAGGCAGCTTGGTATGATTCCTCAAATACGGCGATAGCGCAAGTGGATGCCAAAGGAGTTGTAACAGCCAAAGGCATCGGATCTGCGGTCATCACTGCCCACTATGCCGGTAAAACGGCATCAACAACTATTGATGTTGCTAGTGATGTTGTGCTTAACGGCCTGCAGCTGGATGCAGCAGCTTACAGTATTCAGCAGGGGGCGGAGCGCGCGACTGTAGTGACAGCTGTTTATTCCAATGGTTTAAGAAATGTCACAGCTGCGGCTAAATATTCGTCGAATAACTCATCTGTTGCTTCGGTTAATGGAGCAGGGCTTGTTACCGGCAATAGTCCGGGGACTACTGTAATTACAGCCATCTATGGCAGTAAATCAGCTGCGGCTACAGTGACGGTATATCCTGTGCTCACGGATCTGCAATTGGATACAGGAGCATACAGCTTACAAGCTGGTGAGTCACATAAAACGGTTGTTTCAGCCATTTATTCAGATCAAAGCGTAAGGGATGTGTCTTTATCCTCAACTTATATGAGCACCAATTCATCTGTTGCCTGGGTGGATCGAGCAGGTACGGTAACCGGATTATCCGCAGGAACCACCGTTATCACAGCAACCTACGCCGGTAAATCAGTATCCTCTAATGTGGCTGTGAGTTCGGTTAAACTGGATTCAGAAGGATACGTGCTGCAGCTGGGCACAAGCCGTCAAACAACGGTTCTTCTTCAGACCTCCAACGGGTCCGAGCTGAATGTTTCCGGATTAGCCAGCTTCAGCTCCTCCAATCCAGCAGTTGCGGAGGTAGATGGAGCAGGTAAAGTAACGGGTAAGCAGGACGGTTCGACGGTAATAACAGCCGTATATGGACAGAGCCGTGCTGTAGCTAATGTAACTGTGAGCCAACTCGGCTATAGTTCTCAAGTGACTCTTCCAGCCACAGGTAAAAGCAGTCTTCAGGTTCATTTATGGGCCGTGGGGGCCGATCCTCTGTATGGAATTCAATCCAGCTTTGATTTTGATCCTGCTGTGCTCAAGTTGGAAGAAGTGGTAACTGAGCTTTTTGCAGGAAGCAGGGAAGAAATTGGCGCAAACAGTTTCGTTAGAAAAGTTGATGGTAAGCTTACAGGGTTTGAAAATGTAACTATTCAAGGAGGCCACATTGCGTATGTCGCCACCCGTATGGGTACGGATGCCGCTAGTGGTGCGAAGCCTTATGCTACGCTGAACTTCAAAGTTCTGAATGCAAGCGGAGATACACAGCTGCGAATTAGCGGTACAGCAGCATCAGCTTTGGCTGGCAATAGCATAGTTAAAGCCCCTTTAACAGGTGTTACGGCAACCTTTGACTCAGACCTGCCGCCTGCAGGAACAGACACCACCCCGCCAAGCGCACCTGTCGTAAGCGTAAGCGGCAAGACTCAAACCAGCGTTAGCTTGAGCTGGACAGCGGCAACGGATAACGTGGGTGTAGTGGGCTATAAGCTTTATATGAATAATGATCCAACAGCAGCAGCGACAGTAACAGGACTGACCTATACGCTCACAGGCCTTCAGCCGAGAACATCCTATAACTTTACTGTAAAAGCGGCCGATGCAGCAGAAAACTTATCGGAAGGAGCAGCGATTAGCGTACTTACTTCAGTGTATACTACGAATCCTTCCAAGGGTGGTGGCGGGAACGTTCCACTAGAAGCTGTTTCTGGAGATAAGCAAAGCCTGAAAATCGGCGATCTTCAGCCGGATACTAACGGTAAGCTTGTTCTAGTGCTGGGAACTGGCAAGAAGCAGCTTCTGTTGCCTGCTGAGGCTGTTATTGCTTTGAAGTCGCCAAACGGTAAGCTTGAAGTTCAATCAGAGAAAGGGACTGTGAGCATTCCGCTTCAGGTCTTAAAGTCATTAACAGCACTGCTTGGAAGTGAAGCGGTGGCTAAGGATGCACAAATTTCATTGAAAATAAGCGCTGTGGATAGACAGGAAGCTGAGAGCTTAGCTGGCTCTGCATCGAAAACTAAGGATGCTCTAGTAAAATCAGCGAGCCAAGTGCTTCAGTTTGAGTTGTCTATTATTACTAAAGACGGCGTGGAGAAGAAATTAGCTTTTTTCAACGAGCCCATCGAGATTAAGATTCCTTTTGATGGTAGCTCAGGTCTTAATGAACAACTGCTTGGTGTCTATTACCTTAACGAGCAAACTAAGGAATGGGAATATGTAGGTGGGCTTATTGATACCGTGAACAAACAAATTACAGTGAAGCTCAACCATTTCAGTGTATATACGGTGCTGGAATACAATAAAACCTATAAAGATCTACCTTCTGGACATTGGGCTTTTGATGCGGTAAATATCCTTTCGGCCAAACACATTGTCAACGGCATTGATGCTGAGCATTTCGCACCTACAGCCTTGACAACCCGTGCTGAATTTGCAGCTCTGTTGGTCCGTTCCCTCGGACTATCGGCTCCCAAAGCTATAGCCTTACCATTCAACGATGTATCGTCTCAAGCCTGGTATGCGGAAGCTATAGCTGCTGCTTATGAGGCGAAGCTGATTGGAGGCCGCACAGCTGCAACGTTCTATCCCGACGATAAGCTAAGCCGAGAAGAAATGGCGGTCATGCTTGTAAGAGCCTATGAAGTGGCTGCTAAGGGAACGAAGCTGCAAGCTACTTCCAGCAGCAGCTTCACCGACGAAAGCAAAGTATCAAGCTGGGCTGTAGGCTCCGTCAATGCGGCTAAGAATGCTGGCTTGATGAACGGTATGGAAAGTGGTGAATTTCAACCGACACAATGGACGAACAGAGCAGAAACGGCTCAAGCTATAGCGAATCTGCTTCGCCTGTTACCTTAACTTTAATCAGTACCTGTTGTAGATTTATCTATAGAAACAACGAAACCGCCAACAAATTTTGCTGGCGGTTTCGTTATATAGTTTTAATTAAGCTGCTCCCATTAATGTCCAACAACTGGTAGGCTTTATTAATCATGTCCTGATCCTGACCGTAGAGATGGATGGATTTATCGCTTATACCACTAGCTGTTGTGACATGATTCATCTGTTGAACCATAAACTCTGAATTGCATAAAAGAACAACTTTATTACTGTAATTAGTTAAACCTTGTTGAAATATTACGGCTCTTTCTGCTACTTCTAGAGAGTAAACAGCCGGCTCCCCGTCTGCAGTTTTCATTTCACGATGGTCTACAAATACGTTCAATTCACCTTTCCCAAAAGCTGAGCAAATCCCCAGCAAGGTAGCTGCCATATAGTCCACATTTTCTCCGGTAAGCAGTCCGTACACTTGAAAGGACAAAATCCTTTTTTCGGAATCAATCTCATATTTGAAACGCTCTAAAAAAGGCAAAGCAAAGTCCTTCTTCTGATAAGCGGGGCTTGTTGAAAAACGCTCGCCTGAGAATAAATATTCTATCGATACATTCAAAGCTTCAGCAATACGCTGGATATTGACCAGACTGACATTTCGTTGCCCTTGTTCTACTCCGCTTATGTAGGTACGATCCAATTCAGAGCGATGGGCCAGCAGCTCCTGTGACATGCCGCTTCGCGATCTCAGCTCTTTAACGCGCGTACCAAATTCTGACCGTATGTCCCACACTTGTGCATCTCCTCCAAACATATACATTTTAATCTATTTATTGTCAGAGTGGTAGGTATAAAGTTGCGGAATATGTCGTTTTTACGCGAATGTGACGTAAAGTCGACAGACATTTGGTCAGCTTTCACCTATTATGAATTTCAAAGGTAACGACCTGCAGCAGACTAATGACTTAGTTTTTTGTTCATAGGTTAAGGGGGATTCCGTTGAAGAAGGCAGTAATCATACTTTTAAGCAGTATACTAGCAACCGCTTCTGGCTGTTCGGCAGCCGTTCCTAAACAAGCTGAGACCAGTAGTGTACAGGCAGACAAAACGGTGATTTTCAAGGATCAGGGTTTAGATGCTCAAATAAGAGAAGCAATTAAACGTCCAACAGGAGAAATACATAAGAAGGACTTGAAAACACTCACAGAATTAATTGCATCCAAAAGAAATATTACAGATCTGTCGGGGGTAGAAGATCTAACTAATTTGAAAAAAATCAATTTAAACGATAATCCAATAAAAGACATAAAACCATTAGCAGATTTAGCTAATCTAGAGGAGCTTTATTTGACCCGATTTGCATTAATGGATGCTAAGAACAGGAATGAATTTAGTGATCTGACACCGCTTGCTAAGTTAAATCATCTTACAGTTCTAGAGATCAATAGCAGCCTCAAGGATTTAACTCCCCTAAAGGATTTAACGAATTTGAAGAAGCTTTCATTATTTTGGAACGAAATAAGCGATATTTCTGCTCTGCAAGGGCTAACTCAGTTAACGGAGCTTAATTTATCGGGCAATAAAATAAACGACATTGACGCATTGGCAGGCTTAACTAATTTAACCTCGCTTGATTTATATGATAATGACATAAGCGATATCCGTGCGTTGAAAGGCTTAACCCAGCTAAAAACACTCAGGCTATCCAGCAATAAAATTGCCGATATCAGTGCTTTGCAGAGCTTAAAGAATTTAACCAAGCTTGAGCTAACGAATAACAAGATTCGCTCAACGGACATTGAAGCGCTTAGTAAGGCTTTGCCAAACTGTACCATTTCTTCATCCAGCCAACATCCAGCACCAGCACTAGCACCAGCACCAGCATCAGCATCAGCATCAAAATCTCCAACCGCTCCGCCATCACCAGATAAACAGGAGATTTCATCCAAGTCCGCACCCAATAAGTGGGAGGCTGTGTTCAACCCTGTCATGGTGAGTCTGAATGCCAAATACTTTAACAATAACGTGGATGAAATTTACGGTGAGATCAAGAATTATACGAAAAAAGATTGGAACTATGTGGAGATTACCCTTAACCTCTATGATGAAAATAATAAGCAGGTGGGCAAGGCCTACTCCAAGATCGCTGGGAAGATTAGTCCCAATAAGGTTGTTAAATTTACGTCGGAGGGCGGAGGGTTAAGCTACCTGAAAGCCAAAAAATATGAATTAGCTTCCGTGTCGCCGATGTAAACTAAGGATTTCTGGGCAGATAAAGGCTGGTTATGCAGACGATTGGTTGTTATCCGAGTATTCACAAAATTATTATAAAAGGGAGTTATGCTAAATGTTAAAATTAAATCGAGATAAGCTTAAAGGATTCGTAATGGGGGCTTGCACGTTTGCGCTGCTTGCATCGGTAGGTACTGCTTTTGCAGATGGAAAGCTTACCGATATTAATGTAGTACAAGGCGGCATCAAGCTATTTGTTGAAGGTAAATTAATTAAACCGACCGATAGTGATGGCAAAATCGTAGAACCGTTCATCTATGACGGCACGACTTATCTTCCATTAAGAGCGCTGTCGAATGCATTAACAAATAATCAGAAGGAAGTAAAATGGGATGGCGACACTTCATCGATCTATGTGGGACAAGCACCTGTAGCGGCCCAAACAGATATTAAAGAAGTGAAGACCTACAACGAGATGGATTATTATGTTAATAAAGAAGAGAAAGCGGTTTTTGAGATACTTGACAAAAAGATAACAGCATTCAATCGCTTCAGTAACGCCTACAACTTCACCTATATGCTCCATTCCAACTATAGCCAAATTAATGGCCAGCTTGTGGTTCCTTATAAAAACCTCGGTAATACAAATAAAGGCGGAGTTAGCTTCTATAATGTGGACAAGAAGGGAAATAAGACGCTTATTAAATCGTTTAAAACCACTGCAGGGGATGATCCGATTCAGGTGAGTGTGGACGTTCGCGGGGTTGAGATTCTAGAAATCCAAACTTATAATAGAAACGCCAGTGGTTCCAGCGTGGAGACTGATGGAGCCTTCTACAATGTAACGCTTGCCGGTATTGAATAGAAAAGGGTTTGTGGAGCGGCTCTCAGTTGAGAGTCGCGCTTTTTTTTGAACTTTTTTAAGAGCAAAATGAATGCAACTGACTAGCGCCACCATCTATTGAATTCTGGATTGACATCTAATAATCGGGTTGATATGATTTGCGTAGATATCTGATATATCACAGACTCGTATGTGTTAGTATCGCGGCCATAAACATTAGAGGAGAGAAGTACAATGCAATACCGTGTAGATATAAGTTCAAAAGTATTATCCATCCGGGATATGGTTTACGAAGCTTTGAAGGAAGCTATATTATCGGGGACTATTGCTCAGGGCTCTCATCTCAAGGAGCGGGATATCGCTCAAAGCTTCAGTGTGAGTACAACTCCTGTCAAAGAGGCTTTACGCCGTTTGGATCAGGAAGGACTTGTCATAACTAAGCCGAGAATTGGAACCTTCGTATCTAATAAAATAATGAGCTCCATCGAGGAGATCAGCTGGGCAAGATCAGCACTTGAAGGTGTGGCTGCCAGGCTCGCTGCGATCAAAATTTCCGATCAGGAAATAATTGAACTGGAAGAACATATGTTGAAGATAAAGAAGGCGACTCAAGAGGATGATGGGGCTCTTTTGTATGAGCTGAATGAGGCGTTTCACAATAAAATTTTGGATATTGCTCAGAATGATTATATTGTTCAACAAATCACAGCGGTTAGAGCTTTTGACCGGGCTGTTCGCAAGCAGGCTTTGTCTGATTCTCAGGAGCTGGATCGTGCTTACAAGGAGCATTCTTTGGTTTTGGAAAAAATTATTCAGCGGGACCCGGACGGTGCGGAAGAAGCTATGCGGAATCATATTCGCAGGACGGCCTCTTTTGTTATGGAAAGTAAGAAGTAGCAGATGGTTTGGTGCTGCACTCTGACTGTGTTTTTTACAACATGACGGGGATAACTGGGAGCTTTAGATGTCAGGTAACTAGGGTGCAGCCAAAACTATGTGTTGACGATAAAGGCATCTTATGGCAATATCTGATATATCAGATATTATATTTCTTAAACTGAAGTCAGGAAAGGGATGTGTACTAGAATGGCCTTCCAAGCAGGAGAAACTTTTTTGAACTACATCAACGGTGAATGGACGCCTTCACTAACCGGAGAGGTCGATTCCAGCATTAATCCGTCTAACAAAAGCCAGATCGTTGGCTATATTCAGCGCTCCTCCAGAGAAGATTTGGATCATGCAGCGGCTGCTGCGAAGCAGGCTTCGATTGCGTGGCGCAAGCTGTCTGGCGCAGCTAGAGGCGAATATTTGTACAAAGTAGCCAATGCATTGGAGAAGCGCTTGGATGAAGTCGCTGAGACAATGACTCGCGAGATGGGCAAAACATTCCCGGAAGCCAAGGGCGAAACAGCCCGCGGAGTCGCGATTCTTAGATATTATGCAGGTGAGGGGATGCGCAAAGTCGGAGATGTCATTCCTTCAACTGATAGCGAAGCCTTGATGTTTACGACACGCGTACCGTTAGGTGTTGTTGGCGTTATCACTCCATGGAATTTCCCTGTTGCCATTCCCATTTGGAAAATCGCACCGGCGCTTATATACGGGAACACCGTTATTCTTAAACCAGCCAGCGAGACAGCGGTTACAGCGGCTAAAATCATGGAATGCTTCCATGAGGCGAGTTTGCCGGCAGGGGTAATCAACATGGTTGTAGGCAGAGGCAGTGAAATCGGCCAAGGCATCATTGAGCATAAAGGCATCAACGGAATTACATTCACCGGCTCTAATGAGACAGGGAAACGTATTGCGATGGGAGCAATTGCTCGCGGAGCGAAGTATCAGCTGGAAATGGGCGGGAAAAATCCAGTGATCGTTGCAGCAGACGCTGATCTGGACTTGGCTGTTGAAGCAACGATAAGCGGTGGATTGCGTTCTACAGGGCAGAAATGTACAGCAACGAGCAGAGTTATTGTACAAAGCGCTGTTTATGAAACATTTAAGCAGAAGCTGGTAGAGCGGGTTAAGCAATTAAAGGTCGGAGACGGCATGGATTCGCAAACGTGGATGGGACCTTGCGCCAGTGAAAGCCAGCAGCAAACGGTGCTTTCCTATGTAGAAAAGGGAATAAGTGAAGGGGCTACGCTTCTGTTCGGAGGAAAAGTACCTAACGGAACAGGAGACGGCTTCTATGTAGAACCAGCTGTTTTCGATGATGTGAAGCCGGAGATGACCATTGCCAAAGAGGAAATTTTCGGTCCGGTACTGGCTCTGATCAAGGTAGATACATTTGAAGAAGCCATACAGACAGCCAATGACAGCGAATTCGGATTAAGCGCCTCTATCTTCACGAGAAATATTAGCAACATGCTTACATTCGTTAATGATATGGAAGCAGGTCTGGTGAGAGTTAACGCGGAAAGCGCAGGAGTTGAACTGCAAGCTCCGTTCGGCGGGATGAAGCAATCCAGCTCCCATTCTCGCGAGCAAGGGCAGGCGGCTATTGAGTTTTTTACCTCGATCAAAACAGTATTTGTGAAGCAATAAGATTGCCGATTCGCGAGAACGGTTATGGATGTGCATGAAGGATTTTACTATTTTAATACCCGGAGAGGCGGCGAATATAGTGTACAGCAACGTTATTGAAAAAATTAAAGGGATCAACGCAATCAACGTAACCCCTTTTGATTCCAGCTTGGAGATCGATTGGACTGCATTGAAGGCTAACATTACTTTTTTGCTGAACAGAGGGCTAGAAGCTATATACCCTTGCGGCAATACAGGCGAATTTTATGCACTAACCATAGATGAAGCGAAAGAGGTTACCCGTTATGTAACGGACCTTGTAGCTAAAAGAAGCTTAGTAATTGCTGGCGTCGGCTATGATGTGAAAACGGCCTGCGATCTAGCGCAGAACGCGGAAGCATGCGGAGCAGACGGGCTTATGGTGCACCAACCAATTCATCCTTATCTGTTAGCTGACGGACTTATCGAATATTATAAACAAATTGCTGCTTCCACCAAGCTTCCGATTATTCTTTATGTGCGCAGTGAGCAAATTTCACTAGAAGTGCTTCAGGAAACGGCCAAGCTGCCTAATGTTATCGGTGTTAAATATGCGGTAAACCATCTGCCTTCCTTCACCAAAGCTGTTCAGGGAGTTAAAGAGGATCTCGTATGGATTTGCGGTACAGCTGAAATGTGGGCGCCTTACTTTTTCGCGGCAGGAGCTGTCGGCTTCACATCTGGATTAGTTAATGTAGAAACCATTCGTCCGTTCAAAATGCTGGATGCTTTGCGGGAAGGCAATTATTCAGAGGCGATGTCGATCTGGGAGGAAGTTGCTCCGTTTGAAGATCTGAGAGCCAAGTACAACACGGGTAATAATGTAACTGTTGTGAAGGAAGCAATGTATCAGCTTGGACTGTTGCCCTCGAAGGCCGTTAGACCGCCAATCAGCCTCTTGAATGATAATGAAGTGAAGCAAGTGACCAACTTGTTGAAGGACTGGGGATTATATTAAGTTTTGTTTGAGTGACCCTATCATATATGACTTTAAAGGAGCGACAAAAAAAGTGAAAATATCAGACCTGAAATTAACGGTAGTGGGCATTCCAAGACATACAGGCTTCGTAAGCAAACATGTTATCGTTGAAATTATGACGGATGAAGGCGTTACCGGTATCGGAGAAATGTCTGACTTTTCCCACCTTCCGCAGTACTCATTGGATGTTAACGACCTGACAACCGTATTAAAAACGATTCTAGTCGGAAAAAATCCGTTCGATATATCGTTGATCAACAAAGAGCTGTTGAGTAATTTTCCAGAAATGATGTTCTACTATGAAAAAGGTAATTTCGTGCGTAATGGTGTGGACGCTGCGCTTCATGATCTTGCAGGTAAGCTATTGAACACTTCGGTTGCTGATTTTATCGGTGGTCGGGTGAAGGACAAAATCAAGGTGTGTTACCCAATTTTTAGACATCGGTTTATGGAGGAAGTTGAAGAGAACCTTGAGGTTGTTCGCACTCGCTTTAAGCAAGGCTTCGATACATTCCGTCTATATGTTGGAAAAAATTTGGATGCAGACGAGGCTTTCCTTGATGGGGTCAAAAGTGAATTCGGCTCCAAAGTAACCATTAAATCGCTGGATTTCAGCCATTTGTTGGACTGGAAGCAAGCATGGCAGGCAACTAAGCGTTTGTCCAAATATGATTTTGAGCTTATTGAAAGTCCAGCGCCTCAAAATGATTTTGAAGGCTTGCACCATTTCCGCTTAAAGGTGGATCACCCTATCAGTGAGCATGTGTGGAGCTTCCGTCAGCTGAATCAAATGATCTGCCATGATTCGGTTGATATTTTCAACATTTCACCGATATTTATCGGCGGACTTACCGCAGCGCGCAAAGCGGCTGCTGCTGCCGAAGTTGCAGGCAAAGGCTGCTTGCTTGGCACTACGCAGGAGCTGTCCATCGGTACAGCTGCAATGGCTCATTTGGGAGCTTCGCTAACGAATTTGAATTTTACCTCCGATCCAACAGGACCAGAGCTGTATGTCAGCGATATCGTAAAAAATCCGGTGAAATACGAGAACGGCTATTTACTCGTACCAGAACGCGACAAGCCTGGCTTCGGAATGGAGCTGGATTGGGATTTGATCGAGAAATATAGAGTGCCTGACTTGAGCTGGGGCAGTATTTCTGTGCATCAGCTGCAGGATCGTACAGCACAAACCAAGGCGTAAATCATATTTGAGTCACAAAAGCAGACCGGATTTCCTTCAATTGAAGGAGTCCGGTTTCTTTTTGTCGAGGGCCTGCTGATTATGAGGGGAACTCTTGACAAGCATAGGTAAAGTACATACATTGAGTGTAAACGATTCCAATCTAAACAATCTCCTAACTGAAGGGATGAGAACATTTGAATAAGATCTACATTACCCGCAAGCTTCCCGAAGCCGCTCTGGCTAAAATCAAGCAGCACTGTGATGTAAGTATTTGGGATGAAGAGGATACAGCTGTACCGAGGGAAGTGCTTCAGGAGCAGCTCAAGGATGCAGATGGTTTGCTATGCCTCTTAACGGAGCGGATTGATGAACAATTGCTTGAGGCGGCGCCTAATCTGAAGGTTATCAGCAACATGGCAGTAGGCTACAACAATATCGATGTGGAAGCTGCAACGAAGAGGGGCATTGCGGTTACGAACACGCCTGGGGTTTTGACAGAAACGACGGCAGATTTAACCTTTGCCTTGATGCTCGCCACCTCGCGAAGATTGATTGAAGCCTCCGATTATTTGAGACAAGGCCAATGGAAAACATGGTCGCCCATGCAATTGACAGGCCAGGATATTTATGGGGCAACCTTAGGGATAATCGGTATGGGAAGAATCGGGGAGTCTGTCGCCAAAAGAGCGAAGGGATTTGATATGGAGCTTCTTTACTATAACCGTTCCAGAAAGCTTGAAGCTGAAAAGACCTATGGCATGACCTATGCCGATATGGACACCCTTCTTAGCCAATCCGACTTTATTGTTGTGTTGACTCCTTATTCGCCAGAAACGGTTAATTTGATCGACCGTGAGCAATTCGCAAGAATGAAGCATACCGCAGTCCTTATTAATACAGCCCGAGGAGGCATTGTCAACGAGGATGCCTTGTACGATGCTTTAACAGGCGGCCGGATCTGGGCGGCAGGCTTGGATGTATTCGAAACAGAGCCTTTGCAGCCAAGTCATCGGCTCCTCAAGCTGCCCAATGTCGTTGCCATGCCACATATCGGCAGCGCGAGTATTAAGACTCGAACCCGAATGGCTATGCTAGCGGCAGAAAATCTGATTCTTGGCGTTTCAGGGACAAGACCCTTGCATCTGGTTAATCCTGAAATTAACCTCTTTTAAATTATTGCTTGGTCAAGTTGCAAGCATCGACTAATAGGACTTTTCCCTGCCTGGCAGGCGTCTCAGCTGCGAACACAGCTTGCTTAACCTGAGCAAGCTCGTACCGTTGGCTTATGCCCGATAAGCGAAGACGATTTTGTTGAACCCAATCTATCAACTGCCCGAATGTTTCATGCCATTTGCCTACAGAAGCTTCACGGACCCAATTTCTTAGCCAAAATAATTGAACAGCTGTCTGGCTGGCTCGCGACACTTCACCCCAATGAACGGGAATGCCTGATAAAAGTCCGATGCTGATAAGGGTCCCCCCAGTGCAGGTGCTGTAAGCCAGCTCCTCGCCTTCGGCACCGCCGACACTATCAATGGCAGCCGCTGCCCCACGGCCCTCAGTAATAGTAAGAACAGCTTCACGCACAGAAGGCATGTTCGGCTTTGATGTATCAATAACATGGGATGCGCCGAGTGACAGCAGCTCTTGGGTGTGGCTTGAGCTGCGTGTTATAGCGATTAATCTATATCCGAGAATGACAGATAACTGTGCGAAAATACGGCCTATCGATGAACCGCCAGCATTGACTACCATAAAATCGCCAGGGTACAGCCGTAGGGCTTCTGTACAAATGACCCATGCGGTTACCGGATTTATATATAATTGGCTCGCTATTTCATCATTCAAATCATTCGGAACCGGAATGACCAGCTCAGCGGAAGCGATCAATCGTTCCTGCCATGTACCCTCGCTTCGCAGCGGTAATACACGCTTGCCGAGAAGTGAAGGATCAACCGACGGACCAATAGCTTCTATGATCCCAACTCCTTCATATCCGGGTATGGAAGGCAGTGGAATACGGTGTGAGTAGGCGCCGCGAATGGGAATCAAGTCTGATGGATTAATGGGGCGTGCTGTCATACGGACAAGCACCTCGCCTGCATCCGGCTTCGGGATACGTCTGTATACAAGCTGAAGCACATCAGCAGGATTTCCGAACTGGTAATATCGGATGGCGCCGTAAGTGTGCATGGATGACTGCTCCTTTTCTGGAATCGATTCAACAACTTCGCAGATTCTCTTGCCGATTATAACATGTCAGATGGACAACCCGGAAACCATGGAGGTTGTCCTGCGCAATCAAGATAAGTTCAAGCCAAAAAGCCGCCACAGTATGACGGCTTTTTGGTTTGCCAAGTAAAGCCGCAGAGTAGAGTTGTTCTTACTCTACCAGCTTAACGTGTGGCTAGTGGAGGCTGCTGCCCATATGGATAAGCATATTTTAGTTCTTCAGTAAAGGTGATGTAATCCAGGTTTACCATAAGTAGAAGATAACGCATACCTGTAGTCGGATCACTAATAATGATGTGATCTCTTCCTGCCGCCTCGAGTCTGCCTTTGAATATTTTGGCATTCCACTCGCTGTTGTTTTCGTATGTCATGTAGAGTGTGGCCATTTTGCCTAAATTGAGCCGCAAAATATTCTCGATGAAGGATTGCTCCATAGGCAACATCGGTGTTGTCGCGACCTGACCTGTAGGAGAAATGAATTGACCGCTTGCCGGTGGTACATGTCCGCCAAACTGCTGCATGCCTCCCTGATGAGGTGGATACCCTGGGTAGCCGCCGTAGGGTGCCCCTGGTCTGTAAGGGTTGTTCATCATATTTTCGGATTCCTCCTTAAGATAGTGGAAATGCTTCTACATTAATAAGTATTATGAACGCTTGGACAATTAGCACTGCTTTTTATTAGGGCTTGTATGAATAAGGTATAATACGAAATAAGGCAGGTTTGGAAATGAAGGGGGAGCTTCTTATGTACAAAATCATGGTTGTCGAGGACGACGATAAAATCGCCGGTATTGTCAAGGAATATCTGGACAAATACGGATATGATGCGTTTCGGGCGACACGCTTTCGTGAAATCAAGAGCGAATTTCTAGAGCATACCCCCGACCTTGTATTACTGGATATTAACTTACCCCACTATGATGGGTATTATTGGTGCCGTCAAATTCGTACTGTGTCTAATGTACCCATAGTGTTTTTGTCTGCGCGAACAGGGGAAATGGATCAAGTAATGGCTATCGAGAACGGTGGAGATGATTATTTGACTAAGCCGTTTCATCTCGATTTAGTCATAGCCAAGGTAAAAGGTGTGCTGCGAAGGACCTACGGGGAATACTCAAGTGCAGGAAGCGTTAGTCGGGATGTCATAGAGGTAGATGGATTTTACTTAGACCGTACCCGTAATGAAGCCATGTGGAAGGGCAGTAAGGTCGAGCTTAGTCATAATGAATTTTTACTTCTGGATTGCCTCCTTTCTGCTGTGGATCAGGTCGTTACACGTGAACAATTGCTGGAAGCGCTGTGGGATGATACGCATTTTGTTGATGATAATACCCTTTCGGTTAATGTCACCCGGGTACGCAAAAAGCTGGAAGAGCTGGGGCTGAGCAAAGTAATTGAGACGGTCCGGGGTCAAGGCTACCGTATGTTAGTGACATGGAGAAATGTGTGATGAAATTTAATGATTTTATAATGGACAGACTCTTATATATCGTTATCTTCCTTGTTAATGTTGTGCTGATTCTCCTTGTCATTAGTCTCGATCTCCTGCAATCGGCAATTCTAATTGAAAAAGGAAATATCATCTATATTTTTGTGCTGTCGTTGGTGGGGCTTTCCTTGTTTTTAATGATTGACTATGCTTCGAAAAAAGCTTATTTTAACCAGCTTACCCGACTTAACCAGGAAGGGGAGGACGTGGAAGCATCTGTTGTTCTGAGTGGGGCAGCAAACCGTGAGCAGCAGCAGGTTCAAGACTTAATGCATGCTCGACATAGGCTTTATTCGGATCAGTTAACGCAGCACCGGCAGCGGCAGGAGCATCATCACCATTTCATGAATCAATGGGTACACCATATGAAAACACCGGTTTCGGTCATCGGCCTGCTCACACAGCAATCACGTGATATCGTAACAACAGGGCAAGCCAAAAAGCTTCTTCAAAGTATTGAGGAAGAAAACGAGAAGCTGGCCTATGGTCTTGAGATGGTTCTGCAAATGGCGCGGCTGGATCAATTTGAGCTTGATGTTCATGTGAAGCGGGTAGATCTGAACGGGCTTATCCGCAGCGTAATCAATGATAATAAAAAATCGTGCATACGCCAAGCGATCTATCCCAAGCTCGTGAGCAGCGAGCCGCAAATAATTGTCGAAACGGATGAGAAATGGATGCGGTTTGTATTCAATCAGTTGATGGGCAATGCAATTAAATATTCCAAGTTAGGCAATGCAGCGGAGGACATGGAGTCCAAGCAGCTGTTATTTAATGTGGAACGAACGCCGCAGGGGATTTCCGTCCATGTTGAAGATGAAGGAATCGGTATTCAGCCGCAGGATATACCACGAGTTTTCGATGCCTTTTTTACGGGGGAAAACGGACGTTTGACGGCTGCTTCTACCGGTATGGGGCTGTTTTTGGCGAAGCAGGTTTGCGGGAGACTGGGTCATCGTCTTACCGTTCGTTCTGATTACGGTAAAGGTTCAATATTCACCGTTTCATATACAAGCGAGTCGCTTCACCGGGATGTTTGGCAATAGTTGAAGGTGACAATATTGTAAGATTAGGAGTCCATATTGAAAGGTAATTCAGTGGGACGAAACACGGGCTTCCATTATACTAAAGCCAGTTCGAAAGAAATTAGAGGATGGAGGCTTCAATAATGAGTGTTTTGAAAACACAAGCGTTAACTAAAATATACGGCTCACCTAAAGCAACTGTTACTTACAAAGCATTAGAGGATATTGATCTTGTCATTGAGGAGGGCGAATTTGTCGGGGTCATGGGTCCTTCGGGCAGCGGCAAAACGACCCTACTAAACATTTTATCTACGATTGATACACCGACCTCGGGAACCGTAGAAATTAATGGAAAGAATCCCTTGAGCTTAAAAAACAAGGATTTGGCGTTGTTTCGCCGCCGCGAGCTGGGGTTTGTGTTTCAAGATTTCAATTTGCTGGACACCTTATCTATTAAGGAAAACATTCTGCTGCCGCTTGTGCTTGAAAATGCGCCAATTCGGGATATGGAGGTCAGACTTCAGGAACTTGCCAAGCTCCTTGCTATCGAGCCTATCTTAAATAAGCGAACCTATGAGGTATCGGGGGGGCAGCAGCAGAGGGCAGCAATTGCGCGTGCTATGATCCACCGTCCGGCGATATTACTGGCCGATGAGCTGACAGGCAACCTTGATTCCAAATCCGCCAAGGATGTTATGAATGCGCTGAAGGAGATCAATGAGGTGAAGCATGCCACTATTTTAATGGTGACGCATGATCCTTTTGCGGCTAGCTTTTGCCAGCGGATTGTATTTATCAAAGACGGTCGATTGTTCTCAGAAATTCGCCGCGGAACGAATAGGCAAGCTTTTTTCCAGCAAATCTTGGATGGGCTTAGTATTCTAGGGGGGGATTTTGATGAATTTTCGTCAATTCGCCGTTAAGAATGTTCGGGGCAACTGGCATCAGTACAGAGCTTTTTTTCTAAGCAGTGTATTTTCAGTTATGATCTTTTTCATCTATGCGGCCTTTATCTTTCATCCCGATGTCATTAATGGACATATTCAGGGAGCGAGTGGTGTTCGTATGGGCATGCTCGCCTGCGAATATATTATTATGATTTTTTCATTCTTCTTTGTACTCTATTCTAACTCGGCTTTCCTAAAGTCACGTAAAAAAGAATTCGGCCTGCTGTCTCTGTTTGGGATGACAACCCGGCAAATATACAAAATGGTCGTCTATGAGAACATCTTTATTTCTGTCATTGCGATAGCGGTGGGGATTGGCTTCGGAGCGCTTTTTTCCAAGCTGTTTTTTATGGCGATGTCTGAGCTGCTTCAGGTGGGGAATCCGATTTCCTTTTATCTTGCACCAAAAGCACTGATTACAACGGCTGCTGGCTTTTTCTTGTTGTTTCAGATGATCACCTTGGTTACACTTTTTCAAATAAGAAATAGCCAGATTATTGATCTGATTCGTGCTGCCAAGAAACCAAAAACACCGCCGGCCTTCTCCATATGGCTGGTGCTGTTATCGGTCATATGCTTAGGCACAGGCTATACTATGGCTTATTTTACAACAGTGCGTACGGTACTTTTTTTCGTGCTCCCCGTAATTTTTCTAGTTACATTGGGAACGTATTTCTTGTTTACTCAATGCAGTGTAGCTATTTTCCACAGACTTCAGCGTACGCTTCCTATTTATTATAATAGAACGAATCTGATCACAATTTCCCAGCTGGTATTTAAAATGAAAGACAACGCCCGCGTGTTGTTTATTGTGGCTATTTTGAGTGCGGTTATATTGAGCGCTTCAGGAACCTTCTATGTCATTTATCAGGGCAATAAAGGAAAGATGGTGGAGGCCTTTCCTCATACCGTGGCTTTTGCAGAAAAGGGCGCTAATGTGCACCGGGTCATTGATCTGGATAAACTGAATGGGGTGCTTCAGCAGGACGGAGTGAGGATCGAGCATGAAATGAAGCTTCTAACGGTACCATTGTCTACAAGTACTGTGCCATCAGCAGCTTCCGCGACTATAGATGATTATAGAAATATGCCGCTGCTCGTATCTGAGGATGCTTTTAACAGGGAGGCTGCAAGATATGGTAACCTCAAAGCGGTAAATGTCGAACGAGGCCATGCCGTTACGGTTACACCTAATCCCTTAAATGACGTGAAGAATCATATGTCGCAAGGGGACACATTTGTTTCCCGAATGGGGGATCAACAAATAAAACTGCTGGTGGATGAACATTATGAAGGAAATTTGGTGTCTTCCACGTTGAATTACACAGGGTTCCTGGTCGCCGATCAAGCGGAGTTTGAAGAAATCCTTCGAAATGTGCCGGCAAATGATACTTACATTCTGTATGGCTATGAACTACACAATTGGGAGAACGCGGGGCCTACCGTTAACAAAATCGAGCAGCTTATTCCGAAGGAGCAACAGTCTTATTTTGTATCACGTGTAGAATCATATCTGGAACTTAAGCAAGTCAGCTCGCTTACTCTGTTTATCGGATTGTTTGTCAGCTTTCTATTCTTTGTGGCGTCAGGCAGTATGATTTACTTCAGGCTTTTTACAGAGCTGCAGGAGGATCAGGCCTTATATAAGTCGCTGATACGAATCGGGGTATCTATTAAGGAGATTACAAGAATTACGACTCTGCAGATTGGAATGATCTTTTTTATTCCATGTTTGGTCGGGGTGGTTCATGCATTGTTTGCCTTTCGTGCCTTAGGGAACGTACTGTCCATTAATTCCATGCTATACGGGTTTGTTGTTATTGCCATTTATATTATGATGCAAGGCGTATACTTTTTTATCACGCGCCGACAGTACTTGAAGCATTTAACCAGGTTATAAACAAGAAGCAGGGATGAACTATAACAAAGCCGGCTGCCATGAAAGCATGACAGCCGGATTATTTATGCTGGAATTAGAAATTAAAGTTATCCGGGTCAGGACCGAAACGTTGATTTTTATTTAATGCATTGATTCTGGCTACATCATCCTCAGATAAATTGAAATCGAAAATTTCGCTGTTCTCGCGAATCCGATTCTCGTTGATGGATTTCGGGATGGTGACGACACCGTTCTGAATATCCCAGCGAAGAATTATTTGCGCCGGAGATTTGCCGTATTGGGTGGCTAGCTCGCTAATAAGCGGGTTATCCAGATTGCCTTGCATTAAGGGGCTCCAGGCTTCCAGTTGAATTTGATTGGAATTACAGAAGGTGCGCAGCTCCTGCTGGCTCAACAAAGGATGGTATTCAATCTGATTAACCATAGGAACCGTATCGCTTTCAGAGATGACATCCTTCAGATGATGAGTATGGAAATTGCTGACCCCGATGGCACGAACCGCTCCATCCTTATAGAGCTTCTCCATAGCGCGCCAGGTGTCCTTATATTTACCTTTTACCGGCCAATGAATCAAATAGAGGTCGATGACTTCAAGACCGAGCTTCTTGCGGCTCTCTTCAAAAGCTTTTAATGTAGAATCATAGCCTTGATCGGCATTCCAGACCTTCGTAGTGATGAACAGTTCATCGCGCGATACGCCAGCTTGTTTGATTCCAACACCAACACCTTCTTCATTGCCATAGGCGGCCGCTGTATCTATACTACGGTAACCGGCTTGGATAGCAGACTTGACAGCCTGGATTACTTCGTCGCCGTCTTTCGTTTTCCAAACACCTAATCCTAACCATGGCATTTTGACACCGTTATGCAGCGTTGTGCAGTCAGATACTTGTTGAGTCATCTTTTTTTCCTCCTTAAGAGTTTTGCTTAGCAAAACTTTGGGATATTTACCCGCCCGCCCATTTATCATACCACTTACTATCAGCGAAATAAAATAAGGGGCCCTCGGCGGGGCTAAACAAAAAGAAAAACAGCCCTGACTGGCTGTCTGCGTATACTTGTCTGCTGACCGATTAGACGGCCAGATGTTTTTTCACTTGATCCTCGCTTAACGAGGAGGAGTTGCCTTCTGCAACTATGGTACCCTTGTCGAGCACGTAGTAATAGTCGGCTATACGAGTTGCGAAGGTAAGGCTTTGCTCAATAAGCAGGACGGACATCTTCTTGCTGGCTTTAATGTTTTCAATGACTTGCTCGATTTCCATAACAATGGACGGTTGAATCCCTTCCATAGGCTCGTCGAGCAATAGCAGCTTTGGCTCCGCAACTAGAGCGCGGGCGATGGATAGCTGCTGCTGCTGCCCGCCGCTTAAATCACCGCCTTTGCGGCGGATCATTTCCTTTAGCACCGGAAACATCTCATAGACGGTGTCTGGTATGTTGGTTTTGCGGTTGCTGCTGGCTTCAAGTCCTAGCAGTAAATTTTCCTCCACTGTGAGCTGAGGGAAAATATCGCGGCCTTGTGGAACATAACCTACTCCGCCCTTGGCCCGTCGATCGGGAGATGCGTTAGTAACGTCCCGACCATCATAGGTAAGGGTGCCTTTCTTAGGCTTGATTAACCCCATGATAGTTTTCATCAGCGTTGTTTTGCCGACGCCGTTACGCCCCATCAAGCAGACGACCTGACCTGGTTTTACCTTTAGATTAACACTTCGCAGAATCATGCTTTCCCCGTAACCGGACTCCAAGTCATTAATGTTCAGCATCGCGCACACCTCGTCTTCCTAAATAAACCTCGGCAACCTTGTCATCGTTCTGGATGTCCTCCATAGTTCCTTCGCAGAGCACGGATCCTTCATGCATCACGGTGACGGTTTTAGCAAACTGACGGACAAATTCCATATCGTGCTCGACTACAATAATAGTCTGATTGTCACTGATTTTGTGCAGCAGCTCACCGGTCTTTTCTGTTTCGCTGTCAGTCATCCCTGCCGCTGGCTCATCAAGCAAAAGCAATTCTGGCTCTTGAATCAGCAGCATTCCTATTTCAAGCCATTGCTTCTCCCCATGTGATAGGGAGCCTGCTTTATCTTGAGATTTATGCTCTAGGCCGATCATTTGTAAATAATATTTGATACGCTCGCGTTGGCTGGAAGTCGTCTTGGCGACTAAGGAGCTTAATAGCCCGCGTTTCTGGCGCATGGATAAAAGCAGGTTTTCCAAAACGGTCAGTGTAATGAAGATAGAAGGTGCTTGGAATTTACGTCCTATACCAAGCTGGGCTATTTGATGTTCCTGGTGTTTGGTTAAATCTATGGTGCTTTTAAACCGAACATTTCCTTTAGACGGCTTGACTTTACCGCAGAGCACGTCTAATAGGGTTGTTTTACCGGCGCCGTTAGGGCCTATCAGAAATCGAAGCTCCCCTCGTTGGAGGGAGAAGTCCAGTCCTCGAATCGCTTTGAAACCATCGAAGTCTACCTCTAGCTGTTCAATGCGGACTAAATCGGCGGTAAATTCTTTCTTTGGTGATGTCTCCATTTAGGAACAACCTCCTTAGAATTTTCGTATGAAAACTTACTTCGTACTCGCTGGACTTGTGTCGTTATGCAAATCTGAATACCCTACTAATGAAGGGGGGGAAGGAAGCAAACGCTTGGATTTTTTGATCGGATACCAGCCCCTTTTCTCAACCATCGCTTTAATAGTTCCGATGATGCCTTTGGGAAGGAACAATACGACAACGATAAACATGGCACCCATAATAATCGGCCACCATTCCGGATAGGCTTCACTGAAGGTGGTTTTTGCTGAGTTGGTGACGATTGCCCCAATGATGGCACCAAATACAGTTCCACGGCCGCCGATGGCAACCCATAGAACCATTTCGATGGATGGAACAATACCCATTTGAGCGGGGGAAATAATCCCTTCCTGCAGAACGAATAAAATGCCTGCTAATCCCGATAGTGCGGCGGAAAAGCAATAAATAAATACTTTGTAGGTAACTGGGTTGTAACCGATGAAGCGGACACGATTTTCAGCATCGCGTATGGCAACGAGAATTTTGCCAAGCCTGCTTTTAGAGATCCAAAAGCAAAGTACCAAAGTACCGATTACTACAAAGGTGGTCACATAGTAGAACATGAGCTTAGTTGACTGTTCGCCTACCGGAAACCCGAGGAACGTATCGAAATTTGTGAGTCCGTTGGTCCCTCCGGTATAGCCTTGTTGTCCGACAAACAACGTAACCGTAATAATGACTAATGCTTGTGAAAGAATCGAGAAAAAGGTTCCCTTGATCCGATTGCGGAAGGTGAGATATCCAAGAACAAAGGCGACTGCCACTGGCACCAGCATCGCGAGAAGGATGGAGGCTCCAGCCGACTGGAAGGGGAGCCAGAACCAAGGCAGCTTCTCAACACCGCTCCATGACATGAAATCAGGCAATTCGCCATGCGAGCTTATAAGCTTGAGATGCATGGCCATACAATAGGCGCCAAGTCCGAAATAAACGCCATGGCCTAGGCTGAGAATACCTGTATAACCCCAGATTAGATCAAGTCCCATAGCAACAATCGCATAAGTTAGAAACTTGCCAAGTAAGGAGAGCCGAAATTCTGATAAAAATAAGGGGGCTATCAGCATTGCTGCAAATAGAATGAGTGTGATCACGATTTTTATTTTGGTATTTGTGATGGTCATTTTATCAACTCCTTAGAGTTTTGCTAGTGCAAAACTTTCTTCGAAAGCATAGGCTGAGTTTTGCTGGTGCAAAACTTTCTTCGAAAGCATAATGGTTAATCAAGCGCTCGCGATTTAATAGTTACCAGACCGGAAGGCTTCCACTGCAGGAACGCGATAATAAGCGTGAATACTATGACTTTGCCTATTGTTGCGCTTGTTGTGTATTCGAAGGCGGTGTTCAGCACACCGATGCCTAGAGCACCGGCAACGGTGCCGATAATTTTGCCGATGCCGCCGAGTACAACGACCATGAACGCATCGACAATGTAGTAGGTGCCGATCGATGGTCCGATCGGACCGACTAGCGTCAACGCGCAGCCGGCGATGCCAGCCATGCCCGAGCCGAAAGCGAACGCTTGCGAATCGACGCGTCGCGTAGAAATGCCAAGGCACGAGGCCATGCTGCGGTTTTGCATAACCGCCTGCATGTTGCGCCCGCCACGGCTGTGATACTGGTACAGGTAAATAATCGTGATGCACACGATTACGAGCCCGATGATGAACAGCCGCTTGTAAGGTAGCATGAGGTCGGCGCTAAGCGCAAGGCCGCCTTCAAGCCATTCCGGTGCCTTAACCGCCACGTTCGGCGCTCCGAAAATTTGCCGTGCCAGCTGCTGCAGCACAAGGCTTACACCCCAAGTGGCAAGCAAGCTGTCGAGTGGCCTGCCGTAAAGAAACCGGATCAGCGTTGCTTCTAGCAGCCAACCGATAGCAAATGCCATGGCGAATGCTACGCCTAGAGAAAGAATAAAGTACCAGCCAAAAGCTGAAGCCGGCAGGAACTTTTGAAATAACTGTTGGATCGTATAAGCCATATAAGCGCCTATCATAATAAACTCACCATGCGCCATGTTGATCACATTCATCAAACCAAACGTGATGGCCAGCCCTAAGGCGATTAAGAGCAGAATGGAGCTAAGCGATACGCCGTTAAATAATTGAAGCAGCAGCAAGCCCATGGGCAACAACCTCCTGATATGAATAGCTTAGACTCCAAGCCCCTTATGAAAAGAGGCGGGACTGCCCACGTTGGAGCAGCCCCGAAAGTTTGTTTGTCTATTGCAGCGATGAAGCGACAATTATTTCTTAGTAACCTCGGCACCCCATGGGTACGTTTTGAGGAACGGATCCGGCTTCACTGGCTTGCCAGAGTTCCATACTTCTTTAAATTGTCCGTCGGCCTGTACTTGACCGATCCTAACTGTTTTGTAAACGTGCTGGTTATCGCCATCGATCATGACTTTACCGCCTGGAGCGTTAAATTCGAGACCTTTTGCAGCTGCTTTCACTTTTTCTACATCAAAGGAGCCTGCTTTTTTCACTGCCTCAGCCCATAGATATACGCCAAAGTAACCTGCCTCGATTGGATCATCGGTTACGCGGTCTTTACCGTATTTGGCTTTGTAGGCTTCTACGAACTTTTTGTTCTCTGGAGTGTCTGTTGTTTGGTAATAGTTCCAAGCAGCATAATGTCCTTCCAAGACGGAAGCGCCGATACCGCGAATTTCTTCCTCAGCAATACTTACGGAAAGTGTGGTCAAATCTTTGGCGCTGATACCTGCGTCCTTCAACTGTTTGAAGAAAGCGACGTTACTGTCACCATTCAAAGTGTTAAAAATAACGTCAGGCTTATCTTTCTTGATTTTACTGATGATTGTGTTGTAATCGGTATGGCCAAGCGGAGTATATTCTTCTGCAATTAATTCGCCGCCTTCAGCCTTCAGCTGTTCTTTAATGATTTTATTGGCGGTTCTTGGGAAAACATAATCAGAGCCGAGTAGGAAAAATTTCTTTCCTTTGTTTTGCAGCAGCCAGGTTACCGCAGGTACGATTTGTTGATTCGTTGTTGCGCCTGTGTAGAAGATGTAAGGGGATGATTCAAGACCTTCATATTGCACGGGATAGAAAAAGAGTCCTTTGTTTTGCTCTACAACTGGAAGCACTGCTTTACGGCTTGAAGAAGTCCATCCGCCGAAGATAACGGCTGTTTTGTCTTTTTGTAGTAACTTCTTCGTTTTTTCTGCAAAAGTTGGCCAATCAGATGCCCCGTCTTCAATAATGGGTTTTAACTGCTTGCCAAGTACGCCCCCTGCTTTGTTAATTTCTTCAATGGCCATGATCTCGGCGTCTTTTACAGAGACCTCGCTGATGGACATGGTGCCGGTCAATGAATGCAGAATTCCAACTGGAATAGCTTCATCCTTGCCTGCTTCCGGCTTCACGTCGGTTTTGGTTGCTGCCGGAGCCGCTGGTGTTGCGGCTGGCGTCGTTTGCGTTGCGCAGCCTGCCAGAAGTGCTGTCAGAGACATGCAGACCGCCATTAATACCTGGATCCCTTTTCTTTTTACCAACATCTCTCATCCACTCCTTCGAAAAATTGTGTGCACCTGTAAACATCTGTACCGGACCCTGTGTATGTTTTCTATATAGTACCGGTCAGTTGCTCAAAGGTTAAGCAGCTTATCATCGTGATGAGTCTCGGAAAGGCAATTCCGATTTATATTTTATAGCGTTAAGCTTGTGGGGAGGTTTCCTTACATGAGATATCATAATTTAGCGTTACGTTAATGTCAATATACGTGACATAAATTTCTGTTATGAATGATTTTATGTAATTTTTGTTCTTGAAAATGTTACATATTAATGTTTCATCTTTACGATATGAGAAAAAACGGAAAATATGATTCGTAATACCTACATATATCTGACATAAACAATTTACAATTAGTGAAAATGCGAATATAATAGACGTGTTAGAAACTAATCATTCGTGTTTATTGTGTCATGTTTTATAACAATTGAATGATTGGGCTGAGGAGGTTTTAATCAAATGCATTTAACAGAACGCGAAAAAGAAAAGCTATTAATTACAGTAGCGGCAGATTTGGCTCGACGACGTCTTCAGCGCGGTGTGAAATTAAATTATCCTGAAAGCATTGCATTAATTACTTCTGAAATTATGGAAGGGGCGCGGGATGGTTTGACGGTAGCCCAACTGATGCAGTACGGCACAACCATATTGAAAGCAGAGCAAGTACTGGAAGGTGTACCTGAGATGATTCATGAGGTGCAAGTTGAGGCGACCTTCCCGGACGGAACCAAGCTAGTTACTGTGCATCAACCGATAGGGGTTATTTAAGAAGTCATGTATCGATTGAATTTAATTGAAAGGAGCTTCAACGATGATTCCGGGTGAGTATCGAATTAAAGCTGGAGAAATTGAGTTAAACAAAGGAAAAAAAACATCGGCAATGGTTGTAGTTAACATCGGTGACCGACCTATTCAGGTTGGTTCTCATTTTCATTTCTTTGAAGTGAACCGGGCTTTGAAGTTTGATAGGGCTGCAGCGTTCGGTATGCGTCTTAACATAGCTTCCGGTACGGCTGTGAGGTTCGAACCCGGCGAAGAAAAGCCTGTTCAATTAGTAGAGCTTGGCGGTGCGAAGCTTTCATATGGATTAAACAACCTGTCGCAGGGAGAAGCGCAATACGGCAATATGCCTGAAGAAGTAAGGCTTCGCTTGGAGGCATGGGAGCTTATGCATACGAAGCAAAGCGCTATTGAAGCTGACGATGCAAGCTCTTCTCCGAAAAACTCTGCAGATGGTTACGAGGTTAACTCTTCTCCGAAAAGCAATAAGGAGGGCGCTGCTAAAGATGGCAAAGATGGATCGTAAAGCTTACGCTCAGATGTTCGGGCCCACGGTCGGAGATGCTGTCAGGCTCGCTGATACGGAATTATGGGCTGAAATTGAGCAGGATTATACTTTTTACGGCGAGGAATGCAAGTTCGGCGGAGGTAAGGTTATCCGTGATGGAATGGGGCAATCGAGCCGCCATACTCGGGATCAAGGTGTTCTTGACACCCTGATAACCAATGCAGTGATTATTGATCACTGGGGTATAGTCAAGGCGGATATTGGCATTAAAGATGGAATCATTGTAGGTATCGGCAAGGCTGGCAATCCTGATTTGATGGATGGAGTGCAGCCAAACATGATTGTTGGAGCCGGAACCGAGGTCATCGCAGGCGAGGGTCGTATTATTACTGCGGGTGGTATCGATACGCATATTCATTATATATGCCCGCAGCAGATCGAGACGGCGCTAGCATCCGGTGTGACGACAATGATCGGAGGCGGTACAGGACCCGCTGCGGGTACGAGTGCTACGACATGCACGCCAGGCAAGTGGCATATGTACCGTATGCTCGAAGCGGCGGAAGCTTTTCCAATGAACCTTGGGTTCACGGGCAAGGGCAACGCATCGTTCACGGAGCCGCTCATCGAGCAGGTGGAGGCGGGAGCTATCGGTTTGAAGCTGCATGAGGATTGGGGCACAACGCCTGCTGCAATCGATACATGTCTGCGGGTGGCTGACAAATATGATATACAGGTTGCTATTCATTCGGATACGTTGAACGAATCCGGGTTTGTGGAGGATACGATAGCTGCTATAGGCGGTCGGACTATCCATACTTATCATACAGAGGGAGCCGGAGGAGGTCATGCGCCGGACATTATTAAGATTGCTGCTGAGCTTAATGTACTTCCGTCGTCTACTAATCCAACGCGTCCTTATACTGTAAATACGATTGAAGAACATCTCGATATGCTGATGGTTTGCCATCATCTCGATAGTCGGATTCCCGAGGATGTAGCTTTTGCAGATTCGCGGATTCGACCAGAGACTATTGCGGCGGAGGATATTTTGCACGACTTGGGCGTGTTCAGCATGCTTAGTTCCGATTCACAGGCAATGGGGCGAGTGGGAGAGGTGATTATCCGAACTTGGCAGACAGCTGATAAAATGAAGAAGCAGCGCGGCTATTTACCGGCGCCCAACGAGGAGTATGCAGCGACATCCAGTGAAGCTGATAACTTCCGCATTAAGCGGTATGTTGCGAAATATACCATTAATCCGGCGATCACACATGGTGTGTCTCATCTTGTTGGATCAGTAGAGATAGGCAAGCTTGCGGATCTGGTACTGTGGAGCCCCATGTTTTTTGGCATCAAGCCGGAAATGGTACTCAAGGGCGGACTAATTGCTTATGCGCAAATGGGCGATCCGAACGCTTCCATTCCAACACCGCAGCCAGTATTCGGAAGGCCTATGTTCGGCTCCTTCGGTAATGCATTGAATCATTGCATCACATTCGTTTCGCAGGCTGCTTTCGATTTAGGTGTACACACCGAGTTGGGGCTGCAAAAGCGGATTGAGCCGATTAAAAATTGCCGAAGCATAACTAAAAAGGACATGATTCATAATGGAGAGACTCCTCGCATAGATGTGAATCCTGAAACCTATGAGGTAAAAGTAGATGGAGCAGTTATCACATGCGAACCGGCCCTGGAATTGCCGATGGCTCAACGATATTTCTTGTTTTAATGTGTTTCTTCTATATATAGAAGAAATACAGAAGGGGGGAGTAACCGGCAATGCAGCAACCATCCACACACTTGTGGCTCTCCTACGTTCAACTGTTAGATTCTGCGCTGCCAATCGGAGGCTTCTCCCACTCCTTTGGGCTGGAAACCTTGGTTCAGTCGGGACATATACAGCGGCCTGAACATTTAAGGGAATATATAGAAACCATGCTGTTCCAAAGCTGGGCACCCATAGATGCGCTCGCGGTAAAAGCTGTTTATCTTTACGGGCCTGAGCAGCAATGGGATTCGCTTTGGCGCGTGGATCAGACACAGCATGTGCAGAGAGCGGCTGCAGAGACGAGGGAAGGGGTAGTCAAGATGGGCCGAAGGCTGTTCCAGCTGGCTAGGTCCATCTACCCGGACATGACTTGGGAGCCGCTGCAAGCTGCGCTACAGGAGCGCCGATGTCATGGCACCCATCCGCTGATTCATGGCTGGATCAGCTATCAAATACAAGTGCCGCTGGCTATGGCGGCTGAGGGCTATTTATACGCTTGCACAATGACCTGCATTAATAGTGGACTTAGACTGATGTCCATAGGTCAAACCGAAGGGCAGCGACTGCTCGCGGAACTTACTCCAGTGATCGCGCAAGCTTGGCAAAGTGCTGAACATTTGGATCCGCTGGAAGATGGCTTCGGCAACACGCCTCAAACAGATATCGCAATGATGCGTCATGAAGCACTTTATTCACGGTTGTTTATGTCATAAATCAAAAATTTAAAAGGAGGCGCATTTCTATGTGTCAAGGAGGAACGCATCATCATCATCAATGGGAAACACCGGAGAAACAGCATTTGGAACGCCCTATGCGAATTGGTATTGGTGGACCTGTAGGCTCTGGCAAAACCGCATTGGTGGAACGGTTGGCCCGCAGGTTGAACGATAGGTACAGCATCGCTGTTATAACTAACGATATTTATACAAAGGAAGATGCTAACATCCTTATTCGTTCGGAAGCGTTGTCTGCGGATCGAATTATCGGTGTTGAGACGGGGGGCTGCCCTCATACAGCTATTAGAGAAGATGCTTCTATGAACTTTGAAGCGATTGAGGAGCTGGAAAGCCGATTTGAGCATCTGGACATTATCTTTATCGAAAGCGGTGGGGATAATTTGGCAGCTGCTTTTAGTCCAGAATTGGTGGATCGCTTCATCTATATCATTGATGTGGCGCAGGGTGAGAAAATTCCACGTAAAGGCGGTCCTGGCATTATTCGTTCTGATATGTTAGTGATTAATAAAATTGACTTGGCACCGCATGTGGGGGCCAGCTTAACGGTAATGGAAGAAGATACTCGGAAAATGCGTGGCGAACGTCCTTTTATATTCTCTAATTTGTTTAACGGCCAAGGCTTGGATGATATAGTTGAATGGGTTGAGCGGGAATTCGATCATGCCTAAAGTCACCGGATGCATTACCGCCACCTTTACGGAGGCGGGAGGGCAGACTCGGCTAAGCGATAGGTACCACGCATATCCACTCAAAATCGCCAAAGCATTCCCGTTCGATCACGGTCAGCTTGGTGTTTATATCATGGACTCCTCTCCAGGTATTATGGGGGGAGACGAATATGTGTTGGATTGGAGGTTTGGTGAAAATACGAATGTATATATTACCAACCAGTCCTATACAAAGGTACATCCTGCTAGAGGCGAGGGTATGGAAGCCTCAGCTGCTCAGCCGAGCAGGCAGCAGCAGAAGCTTATACTTCAAAGCGGCAGCTATGTGGAATATATGCCTGAGCCATTAATGCTGTATAAGGATGCAATCCTATATACCAGCACAGAGGTTCATATGGAGCCAAGCTCCGTTCTGATTTATTCAGATATGGTTTGTCCTGGAAGAACGCACAGAGGCGAGCTATTCCATTACGAAAAGTATCAAAATCAGTTAACTGTTCTTTATGGCGGTGAAATGATTTATTGTTCCAGACAGCGTGTATTACCTGCCGAACAGAAGCTTAATGCTTTGGGCAGTTGGGCTGGTTATACCCATATGGGATCGCTCAGCGTTTTTAGTGATCGGGTGGATGCTTCATTTGTAGAATCGCTGAGAGATTATATAGATCAGTGGCAGAGTACAGCCGCTCTGACGCAGGAAGGACCTATAGAACCGGCGGTTCCACTCTATTACGGCGTCAGCAGAACCTACAAATATGGGCTTGTCTTGTCTGTAGTGGGTCATAAAATATATCAAATTCAAAGCTTGCTTGATGAGGCCTGGCAATTTATTCGTCAACAGCTATTTGCTAAGACTGCCTTGCATGTTCGGAAATAAAAAGGTAGATAGATCACAGAAATACTTAATTTCATTCACTCGAAAAAATCCGTTGTTCCTAGGAGGGCACTGAAAAACATGCATCCTTCTAAATCAACTTAATGCTTTACAGAAAAAGACGGCGTATACTCCCACATTCCGGGAGTATACGCCGTCTTTTT
>NZ_WHOD01000018.1 GCF_013141765.1 Paenibacillus foliorum | reverse complement strand
ATCGCTGAGGATGCGTTGTAGTCGTCCCGTCTCCTATCCCTCCATTCCAGTTTGCTCCCCATGTATAGACTTGTCCGTCGTTCGCCAACACCACCATATGCCCTGCTCCCTCAGACAATTGATTGACTGGAGCTATGGCGATAGCGTTAACTTTATAGTTAAGCTCTTTTACAACAGGATCAAATTGCCCCGTACTATCAGTTACTTTCACTGTTAAGGTATGATCTCCTGCACTCAAAGCATCCAATGGCAGCGTAATCTTCGAACTCGTTGCCGTAATGGTGGCTATCACTTTTTTACTTGTACCATATACAGCATCATAGACGCTATCAGACACCGTCACTTGTTGTCCTGCCATAACATTATTAATAGAAATAATCGGCATATAGTTGGACAGAGATCCATCTATACTGATTACCGGTATGCCAGGAAATAAGTTGAAATCAGCTACCATACCTGGCGTTGACCGACTCCCATTACTGCCGTCGCCAAGCATGCCGTTGTTGCCATCGCCCCATGTCCATACCGTACCATCCACCTTTAGGGCGATCGTCGTGTTTCCTCCACCTCCGGTAATCGCTAAAACATCAGTGAGTCCGTTGATGACCGCAGGAGCATTTGTATT
>NZ_WHOD01000017.1 GCF_013141765.1 Paenibacillus foliorum | reverse complement strand
CGATATTTTGAATCCATATCTTCTTTGTCATTTGTTGTCGCTTTTTTTAGCGGCGACTTTCTTAATATAACACATTCACCTAGTTGATTGCAAGTGTTATTTTTTTATTTATTTCAAAACCACACTTGTTTGATCTTTCCAAATCAACTTGCCTTTTTAGCGGCGAGGAGTAATATATCATGGCCTTATATATAAAGTCAAGCATAAAAGTAAATTTACTTTTTGAAAGAAGAAAAAAGAGAACCGCCTCTTCAACAAGGCTTCAGCTCTCTCCTCGATCCTCCCCTTATTATGGCAAGTAAACCTCGTCTTTATGCCCCTTTATTCGATCATACCTTCCTCTGGGCTACTTGCAGACGCATAGCGTTTTTTTGCAATACGACCAGCTAAGAAACCTTTACGACCTGCGATAACAGCAAGCTTAAACGCTTCAGCCATTAATATAGGATTCCCCGCTCCTGCAACTGCCGTATTCAACAATACTCCGTCAGCACCAAGCTCCATAGCCAAAGCAGCATCAGCAGGCCCACCAATCCCAGCATCCACAATTACAGGCACTTTGGCCTCTTCAATAATAAAACGCAGCTGATTCGGATTAGCTATACCCTGACCTGAACCAATCGGAGACGCTCCCGGCATTACAGCAGCTGCACCTGCCTCTTGAAGCTTACGGGCAAGAATCGGGTCATCCGATGTGTATGGGAGTACAATAAACCCGAGATCTACCAGGATCTTAGTAGCCTCTAAAGTACCTATCGGGTCAGGTAGCAAGGTTCTTGGATCACCAATAACCTCCACTTTAATCATATCGCATAAGCCGGTAGCTTTCGCGAGCTTGGCTATCCGTACAGCCTCTTCTACGGAATAAGCTCCAGCTGTATTTGGAAGCAAAGTAAACTTTTTCAAGTCCAAGGTCTCCAAAAAGTTAGGTGCTTCCGGGTTATCGATAGGCAAACGACGAATCGCGAAGGTCAGTACATCAGCCTCCGAAGCCTGTACCGCTTGATTTTGAATATCGAGGGATGTAAATTTTCCAGTTCCTAACAGCAGCCTAGATTTAAATTCATAAGGACCGATCTTTAAAATATCACTCATAGCCTGAAGCCTCCAATAAAATAATATAGAATAATAAATAGGGTTACAGCTCTTTAGCCTCCGCCTACAAAATGAACAATCTCGAGTCGGTCTCCTTCTTTCAGCGCCATTGCGTCATATTGCGTCCGTTCTACGATCTCACGATTAAGCTCAACTACCAGAATTTTTTGCTCCAGCTTAAACAAAACCAACAAATCCGTAATCGTTGAAACCTCCGATATTTCTCGGATCTCACCATTAATGGTCAATTGCACCTCGCACACCCCGCTTTCATAACCTCTTCTACTATTAATTCAACAAAAAAAGCCAACCCTTGTAAGGGTTGACTCTGTAAATCAGACTGGAAATCAGCTTGTTTTACTTTCGTCCACTTCCCTACGCTGGTATCATCCAGAAACATGCAGACCGCATGCCAATCAGGTTCCAAGGGTCCAGGAATAAGCTTCCTTCTCTCAGCCCCGCTTTTGAAAGGGCTCCCCTAGTGGTATTCAATTAACACGATTATATCAGAAAATAGTAGGCATGTCGCTTTATTGTGAAACTTTTATCAAGCTGACCTACATATTCATATAACGAATTTCCAATTCAGAAACATGTTTATCCGAAGTGTAGATAATTTCTTTAGCCAATGACTTTTTCACCAATCTATTGAGCAGTAAAGGAAGCTCCATCCGCACATCGGCCAATTTCTCATGCTGTTGTAGCTCATATAAGCTCCAGGCTTGCTCACGGCTTGAGAGAACATCCAGTAGCATTTTGCAGCAACGTTCCATTTTATTCATGACTGAGAACTCGCAAGCAAGCAGTACCAGTTGTACACGCTGCTTCAATGTTTCTGTACTTAATGTCAGTTCCTCATACAGCTTGTAAACCCCTGGATTGATCGACTTGATCTGACGCCAAACCGTTACTTCAGGATGAATCCCCGCTTCAATGATAACAATCCTAGCCCAATGGTGCAGCGCATCCAAGATGTTATTGTAGGCATCCAGGACGTGATCTTCCACTATGTATTCCTTACTCACCAAATATCTTCTCAAAAACTTAGAAAATTCAATGATCAACTTGTGTTCACGCAATTCTGCCGGAAACTCCAACGTACGGTGCCTCAAGCCTTCTAAATACGTTTCTCGATCCAGAAGAATCTCTCCTTTTAAGATCCAGTAGATGAGGTTTCGATGCTCCCCGTGCAAAATCAATTGCTCAAGATAAGATGGACTTATCCATCTTTCTTGTATACGGCAGTTGTCTTTTATATAATGATACTGTTGATCGGTTTTCAGGTCTTCATTTGAAATGACCAGCATAAGCAGATCAAATCCGTCCGTGATAGCGGAAACCAATGATGGATTATCCACCGCCAATATACTGATAACTGCTTCATCTTCACGGAGCCTGGCAACCAGCTGTTCCTTTATGGCATTCATCGCCTGCAGCCTCCAAAACTCACTTTTCTTGATACATCTTATTTCTACACAGTTGGTCGGTTTCCTGCATTAATTACGTGACAACTATCACAATTTATTTTGGAAGAAAGAAGTGACAGCCATGAAATTCAAATCAAGTAAAGTCAACGAGTTCCGGTTATGGGGCCTTTTGTTAACAATGGGTGGGATGCTGCTCATGATAGTTGGGCTGGCTGGAATTGTGTTTAACTGGGGAGCCGCGGGTAAAATAATGGCCGGTATCTTCATGGTCTTGGGAGCAATAGCTATGCTAGCAAGCATGGCAGTCTACTTCTGGGCCGGCATGATGTCCACAAGCACAACCGTGATCGAATGCCCAGAATGCGGCAAACCAACTAAGCTGCTAGGCAAAACAGACCGCTGTATGTTCTGCAAAACGATTCTATCCCTGGATCCCAAGCATGACCCTAACGCCAACGTTTAAGGGCTGCATCCACGGAAGTCGAGGCCAATAGCGGAAGGACTTGTTCCTTTATCGCCTGGAAAGCGCAAAAAACAGAGAGATAACGGAACTGCTAGTTCCGCTATCTCTCTGTTTTTGTATGTAATACTGCAATTCGCTCAAATTAACGGAACTTCTGCTTCCGCTATCACCTTAAGCAAGTGGCGACAAATGGAGTAGCGGAACTCTTCCTTCCGTTAAGCTCCACCGGGCGCTTGTACTATTCAACAGAAAAGAGCTTCTCTCGCTACTGCACTATGCAGCAGCGAGAGGAGCTCTTTTCCCATATTATTTGAGTGCATCATCTATGAGGCTCCAAACTTGTGGAGTTTCATATCCTCTTCTCCAAGACGCGACTCCCGCTAGTCCATACTTCTTGACTAGATCCATTCTCGCCTTTATTGAGACTTCGTCCTCAATCCAAATCTTGTTGAGCTTGTTACCCTCTTTGTACTCAACATAGTTTTGTCCTACATCCGACTTAAAAACAGGTGTCAACTTCTTCTCCTTGATAACTTTCTGAGGATTTTCCATAAAGACTGCTCTGGAGCTCACCTTGACTTTATCGTCAACGGTTTCTTCCGTCCATATCCTAGTGTAAAAGGGAATGGACAGAATTAGCTTGGACGCGGGTATACGGTCTTCCTTCATCATTCGGGTCAGACTGCTCTCCACCCACGGCAGAGAGGCAACAGAGCCTGCGACCGGGCTGCTCGCCCAATGTTCGTCGTACGCCATAAGCATCATATAATCCACAGATTCAATTAAGGCTTTGCGATCATAGAATAAGGACCAGTTTTCATTGGTTGATTTTGGCGTAACATCTATCGATACAACAAGTCCTTGTTCATGCATAAGTGGAACCATTTCGCGTACGAACTGCACAAGCTCTTCCTTGTCCTTGACATTTACATTCTCAAAATCGATATTGATACCCTGAAGTGAATATAATTGGGCAAAGCTAAGAAGCTGCTTGATCATCTTCATGCGTTTATCGTAGGTAGCCAGTGCTTCTGTCGTTCTTTTGGGTTCAAAGCCATTACTGAATAATCCCCAAACTTGAATATTTTGACTATGAGCCCATTTAACATAAGCGGGATCTGCAATATTTTTCAAATTACCCTGCCCATCTTCAAGATGAAACCAGGTGGGGCTAACTACATTCAACCCAGGCATGGGCACAAATTTTGTAGCATCTGGTGTCTTAGTTACAACTTGCTCCCATGTCAGGTTTATTTTCCCATTAATTGGCTTTACCGGGACAAAAGGAGGAGGAGTTTGCTGCTCAGGAATTATTTCTTTGCGATGTTCCTGCTGTAGATGGTCCTTCTTCATATATCCTTGGTAACCATTCGTTAACTGAACCTTGTACCATTCCTGCTCCTCAGACCAGATCATCACCTCTTCTTCCTGGCTTACATCAACCAAGATTGGAGACTTAATTGTCGGACCGGTACGCATTGGAATAGTCTTTGTCGGTTTATCCGTATACACCGCCGTCTTTGCCCACTCTATCGAATCACCTTCTTTAACCAAAATAACGGCCCCTGTATCCTTCGATTCTCTAAGCTCAAAGGAATACAGCTGCTTAAGCGGCTCCATCGGTAAATATAAAGCGCCTTCCACTTTCTCAAGCGGGAATTTTAGATTAAAAGGCTTCTCATTAAGCATGCCAGTCAATTGACTTGTCCGTAAACGGATGACTTTATCCTGTGTTGTAATAATAGTCGATTCGCTTGCTTCCTCATAAATCATGGTCGGATCGAGCAGTTCCTTAACGGTTGCAAAGGGTAGCTTTAATCCTTCCTCTTTACCTTCAGCAGGCTTATCGAGCATTGCTCCCTTATAAAAGACCGGTTTAACATTGCCATTAAATGTTGGCGCCTCATGATCGTTGGACGGGATAAATTGGCTGAAATAAAGTACAGCTCCAGCCCCGAAAATAATAGCAACTAGCGATAAAAGGTAAAACCACTTTCTCGATTTCTTTCTTACTGGTAATTTCATCGGATATTCCGGCTCCATCTTTTCACTCCCATGATGATGGTTTTTAGATCTTAACATTATACGTTAATTCCTGCGGATAAGTTGCAAGAACTTGCAAGAACTTGCAAGAATCCCCTCGAATGTTGTCGCAAGTCTCTGCTGCGCACTGATTACTTTTGACCTAAAGCACCCGAACTGCCTCTGAACAAAACATGCTTGAGACCTTGTCTACAAGGATCCCAAGCACGTTTGGCAACTTTATTAAACGGTTATTGATCTTACTTTTAACGAGTCAGCCGTACAGATGAGCATTCAGCACAAAGGCCGTACACTTCAACGCGGTGGCTTTTAACTAAAAAACCTGTTTCAATACCAGCTGTTCTTTCTAAATCATCAAGTGGCTTATAAGCAAAATCAACCAGCTTTCCACACTCCTCGCAAAGAGCATGATAATGGTCCGACATGTCGGCATCAAAGCGGCTGGAATGATCGCCATAGGTCATTTCCCTGACAAGATGGACTTCAATAAAAACCTTGAGATTATTATAAACCGTAGCCACACTCATACTAGGAAAGCGGGGTGCCAAGGCCTTATATATCTCATCTGCAGTAGGATGTGTCATCGTCTTTAATAAATAGGCAAGGATCGCATGTCTTTGCGGTGTCATGCGCACGCCTGTCATCTTTAGTTTGGTTAACGCTTGCTCCATCCTGGAATCCATGCTGCCTCACCGCCTAATATTCATAAAAAAGGGTTTGATTAATTGTAAGCGGCATTGTTTCCATTTGTCAATCAAGTTGCAGCCCGTTTCCCAAATCCGCTTGAAAATTAATCTGCGGTTTGGATGGAAAGGGAGCCATTCGTTTCGATACGTATGCCATGTCTTCCGTTTCCTATGGTTCCATCAATCTTATTTTTGCGGATTTGGAAAGGCAAGCTTGAATGGATATCGCCATTCTGCCCTTCGCCCTTTATTTTATAATCACCGTTTGCTGGGAGCTTTAGCGTAACTTTACCGTGACTTGTTTCCACATCCCAGTCACCATTTACAATACGGCTGGTTACTTCAACGGAACCGTTCGTTGTATGAGCTTTCAACCCTTGAGGAGCATCGGTGACGATTATGCCTCCGTTTGTCGTCTCCGCTTCTATGGAACCTGTAACACCCGCAGTCCTCAATCGTCCGTTCGTAGAAATAATCCGTGCATTCCCTTGATGATCCTCTATCTCTATCGAACCATTTGTCGTTTCAAGCTGCGCATTCCCTTTTATTTTCACCGCTTTGATGGGTGCATTCGTTGACTCTAAATCCAAATTTCCATTAATGGAAGCAACCTGAATTTCACCATTGGTTGTGCGAACCTTTAGTTCATTTCGGAATGTGAGCTGCTCTGCTTTAAACTTACCGTTAGACATATCAAAGTCCATGCTGACCTGTACTCTCGACGGCACCGTAATTACCAAATCTATGCCTGGTCTTTGAGTCATCCACGGCAGCCCTTCGCCAAACTCCTTGCCTTCAGCAATAAGCTTAAGTTTATCACCATCTAGGATATGCTCCAGCTTAGTTTGATCAGCTATAGAAGCAGCCTCTTTCTCATCGCCAAGCGTGACATATACCGTCATATCAATCAGCAGTTGGTCCGAGGTACCGGATTTAACTGTTACATTACCATTGCTATGATTGTTGACAGATATACGCTCAAGTCCGGCAGGGATTGGTATTGAGACCGTTTCTTTCTCAAACTTGTGGCCTTCTCCGCTCATGGCCGATCCGATATGATTTGCGAGATTAATATTACCAAACCAACTACGAATCGTCTCGGTAGACTGCGTACTGCCTATAACGACTGCTGAAATAAGTACTGCAAATATTACTCCGCCAACATCCAGCCTCAGCTGCTTATCACTTTCCCCATACTTCATATTGAATGCTATATACTCCAAGCCAAGAGTAATAAACAAGACCGGCCACCAGTCAATAAGCAAACTCGTCCAATGAGTTCCCGAATATTGGTCTGTCATGACTGCAGCACCGACAGCCACCAATAATAACGCTGCTGTATAGCGCCCTGCTTTGCGCATAATCTTTGCGCTCCTTTCTCTTATTGAGTAAGCTTGCTCGCATTTATTATTTTTTGGTCGATTCTCTTAAAAACATAACAACGCCTATAACAATTAAAATAATCGCGCCAATCGAAGATCCAAGCAAATCGAAAATACGGTTGAGCCACGCAGGCTTACTGCTGACAAGAAACAAGACAATTCCACCTATTACGAGTAAATAGCCAAGACCGCTTCCTTTTGAAAGCTTCTTGAAGGAATTGTTGACCGAGGACTCTGCTTCATCCAAAGGATCCGTATATGACCCACTCCACTGTCCATTTACTTTGTCCGTTTGCTGAAGCGCATCGAATATGTTGTAAAAATAAATGACAGGGACAAACAGCGAGAATAAAACAATCAACGGAATACTCGTACTGGCATTGGTTGCAAAAAACACAATAGCAAAAATATTTAAGATCAGCAGCAGCATGATCGTCATCCCCCGCTGCATTAAACCTAAATAAAGCTGACCGGTACCTGGCACTAGGAAAGAAAGAATTCCCGAAACCACTTTACTTTTTCGAGGTCGAGTCCCAAACGGATCAAATGCACCTTGCTGCTTAGAGGAATTGGAATTCCAACGTTCCATTCTTTCCCGTATAAATGCGTCTTCTTGGTCTTCATCCATCTGAGGCGGTTTTTTGTTTTGCTCTTCCATGTAGGATAAACCTCCGATCTTGGGCGTAGTTTATTAAGATAATAATTGTATAGAAATTCGTGTAACGACAGATTCGATAGCAGCAACCCGATTTTGAACGTCTGCTCCCCAACTATCCGCATTAATTGAAATAATTTTCCCAATTATACCCGAATTGATAAATAGATAGGTTGCAGCTACCGCAATAAACCCATTCACAAGCTCGGAGCGATAGCGATTTACAGCGCCTGCCCCCCGTTTCTGAATAACCGATGATATCGCCTGCTTACCTATGTCCGCACCGGCGTCAGCATAAATAGACTTCATAATGCGATCTTCAAGTTTTGGCGGAGCGGCAAGCAGCGGCATTTGATCAAGCAGTAGCTCCATTTCGAGAAGGGAATGCAGGCGAGTACGGCAGCTAGTGCATCCATGAATGTGCTTTCCCATTTTATTAAATTCAAGCTCTGTGCACATTCTATTTAGATACCGCTGCAGCTGACGTTCGTTCAGATGTGTGTTGTTCATTGTTGCGTACCTCCTGCCATTTTTGTTTAAGCAAAGCCTTACCGCGGTATAGACGAGTCTCGATGGTTTTCAAAGGAAGCTGGGTCGCCTCTGCAATCTCTTGGTACGATAGCTGCTTGAAATGGTACAAATACAAAATAAGTCTATATTTATCAGGAAGCTCTGCAAGAAGCCTCTGCACCGTCTGTTGTTCTTCTTTTTGCAGTGCCATAGCTTCAGGCTCCTCTTGCCGCTTGCCCATCCATCCCTTTACTTTATCCAAAATAGCCTCGTACGGCTTGCGCCGCTGTGATCGCCGGTAGTCTGTAACCAGGTTAACGGTTAATCGGTACAACCATGTTGTGAATTTGGCATCTCCCCGAAATTGCCCTAATGACCTGTACAGTTTAATAAAAGTATCCTGAGTCAAATCTTCAGCGGTTTCGCGATGCTCAACCATGCGATAGACGAGCGTATAAATGTACTGGCTATGTCGCTCTATCAAGTAGCGGTAAGCTTCCTCATCGCCTTGACGGATCTGGTCAACCAGTTGTTCATCCGTCAATTGTTCCATCGTTTCACCGCCTTTATTTTTTCATTCTGTTCATTTAGACGATGCCGTTCGAAGAAACCCTTCAAAATAATTTAAGAAAAATATGAAGTTAGAAGTTTATTTTACCACGCTTGCGCGTATCCGTTAAAAGATGTTTTTGATAAAAAGAACGGTTGACTTCCTTTTCAGCTCCGTTACACTAATATAATGAACGCAAGGTTAAATCCTGCAATGTAGAGGTAAGAAGGACAAGATATCAGGAGGAACTGTAATGATTGGTCAAACACATACTGCAACTGAACGAAGAAATGCGATTCGCAAATTGGCCGCCAATAAGGCTATTGAACTTCCTTTACTACCAAGTGGATTCTGGTTTAAGAGCGATATTCGCGATAATTTCTACTACGCCACCCACCTCTTCGCTTCATGCGTTGAACGGAATTCGGAAGATAATAGGACCGAGGAACAGCACAATGCGGCTATGCAATTAGCTGTAGATATGATAGGGAATGTATTGAAGCTTCAGGTTCAAGATTCAGACCATCCAATGTATGGGCATTGGCCATTAGGGCTTGGAGACAATCCAGCGGCTGCAAAGGCACATCCTTTGCCGGTTGAGCTTATGGGCTGCCTCATTATTTTATTCTACAACAAATACCAACACACATTGCCAATTGAACTAAAAAGCGATATGAGCCTTGCCATACTTCATATCTATCAAAGTGATGTGTACCGTCACCCGATCCAGCACGTCCACCATCATGAGGCTAAACATACAGCTTTAAAGCTGCTCCTGGCACATCAATTTGACGATAAGGAGCTGTTGGAGCAGGGACTGGGGTTTCTTAAGCAGCAGCTGCAGCATGTAAGGGAATTTGGGTTTAAAGAATATGGTTGTTTGCCATGGCACTGGCATTGGATTCAAGCCTTTACCTGCGTATGGGAGTTAGTGGACAACCCTGATGTGCAGCAGGTCGTTAGTGAAATGCTGGACTTGTTGTGGCGTTTACGCGCGGATTATTATTTGAAGGGTACTTGGGTAGGAGCACAATCACGCCAATGGCCTCACGATGCTCCGCTAGACAACAACACCCTGCTGGATTACATTGCTTTCGGTGATTTCCCGGAACCGGTCGCTATTACCCGGCTGGAGGGTGCCTCATTTTATACCTATGAGGTTGCTGAGGATATTGTAAAAAAGGCTGTGGACCGTAGCTCGCCGCAAGAGGTTAAGCGTAACATCCGTTTTGCAGGCTTGGATGGTAAGGTGACTGAAGAGGCTCATACGTATGTGTATATCACACCTGACTACGCAGTTGGAGGTGTCTGGGAACGTCGGGATGAGTTTGATAATGAGCAGCAAAGATGGGATATCACGCTTCCCTTAACATCTCAAGCCTTTACAGACGGCAACCATGTCAATCAAGCTTTGTTCTTCCATCCGGGGGCGAAATATAAAAGCGGAGATGATCGTCACGCCAGTCCTTACGGCGAAGTGCTGTTTCATATGGATAGCCTAATTCAACTATGGGCGCTTCCTTCCAGCTTACCTAGCTTAGATGCAAATGAAGCTAATAAGGAGGAGCTTGTGGGCTGCTTACCCAAAGGCGAGTGGCGATTTGAAAAGCAGAGTGGGTATGGGCGTATTGGCGATGTATATATGGCATTTCATTTGATGAATGATTTTACCTACCTAGAAAAAACAGACCGAATTTCCATTTCAAGTACATTTGAAGACGGTTTGAACGGGGTTGTTATGGAGGTTGTAGCTTGTAAAGAGGTGGCTGCTCTTGGTATAGACAGTCTGAATAGTTGGGCTGAAAGCATGAATAACCAGAGAGCAGCTTATACGGTAATTCCTTCGGCGGCAGAGACGGGGGATAAGCTAAGCGTTGTTTACAAGACAAGAAGGAACGACGTGCTTTCCTTAACCTTTGGGACAAATGATTATGAAAGAACGATTAATGGACAGCCAATTACCTTTACAGATTATCAGACTGGGGAGCTACCTTCGTAAATATCGTGAGCGTTATCCCTTTTGCAATATCCATGGTTTGATCGGGCTGATAGCCGTATTTGCGGTACAAGTTAACTGCCGGCTCGTTCTTAGTTCCTGTCGATACTTTAATCAGCATTCCCGGAATGGCTAGAGCTTCAGCAAATTTGAGCAAGCTGCTTGCTACACCGCGGCGAAAGTACGATGAGTGGACCATCATCCGGCAAATGGTCAATTCCTTGGGCGATTGCTTAACGGATACGCTACCAGCCAATCGGTCATCCTCATAATAGCCGAAAAACAATTCCCCAGAATCGCGCAGCGTCTTGGGCGAATCCCATAATGGCGGAATTTCCTTGAAGCCTATTAGCTTAGCCTCAATGCGGTAGGACAGCTGCTGCAGCATAAGCAAGTCCAGCACTTGAGAGTTATCGTTTAAATCAATTTGGCGAATCATAGAGGTCCCCCTCATGCGCATTAGCTAGAAGCCGATTAGCCAAAGTATACAACAGCGTTCTATCACAATCTACTCCCTGTTTCAAATTTATCCCAAAATAGATTCTTCATGAAATATTTCGTTCATTTCTTTTGGGAGAACCGCATAACAAACAGCCTTCCACGTATTCGGTAGAAGGCTGTTTGTTATGCTGCTCTGCTGCTATTGATTCAAGCAGTCCATGATTAACTTGTTAACCAATCCAGGATTGGCTTTACCTTTAGTCTCTTTCATGACTTGGCCTACCAAGAAGCCTACAGCTTTGTCTTTACCAGCTTTGAAGTCAACGACAGACTGCGGGTTATTGGCAACAATCTGCTCAACTACAGCCTTAATCGCTCCCTCATCACTAATTTGTACAAGCCCTTGCTCTTCAACGATCGTTAGCGGTCCCTTACCGGTTTCGAGCATTGCTTTGAACACGGTTTTGGCAATTTTGCTGCTGATAGTACCTTTCTCAATTAAACCGATCATTTCGCCAAGGCCTTTTCCTGTAATCTGAACCTGCTCCAGCTCCTGGTTGTTAGCGTTCAAGAAACCCAGCAAATCGCCCATAATCCAGTTGGATACAGCTTTGGCATCCTTAGTATAGTTCAAGCTCTCCTCGAAGAAGTCAGCCAACTTGATCGAAGACGTAATGACTTCGGCATCATACCCTGGCAGACTGTATTCAGCTACATAACGTTTCTTACGCGCATCCGGAAGCTCAGGGATACTTGCTTTCACACGCACCTTCCACTCGTCGTCAATGTATAGACGCACCAGATCCGGGTCCGGGAAATAACGATAATCATGCGCCTCTTCCTTACTACGCATCATGATCGTCTTTCCTTGGGCTTCATCCCAACGCCGAGTTTCTTGCACGACCTTACCGCCGTTGTCCAGTACATCGGCTTGACGCCATTCCTCATATTCAAGTCCCTTTTGCACACCGCGGAAGGAGTTCATGTTCTTCAGCTCAGCACGGGTACCGAATTCCTTCTGTCCGTATGGGCGGATACTGACGTTGGCGTCGCAGCGCAGCGAGCCTTCCTCCATCTTCACATCGGATACATCACAATACTGCATGATCGCCTTGAGCTTCTCCAAGTATGCGCGTGCTTCCTCTGGGGAGCGCAAATCCGGTTCGGAAACGATCTCAATTAGAGGAGTACCTACACGGTTATAGTCAGCAAGAGTTGCATAGCCTCCATCAACATGAGTCAGCTTACCAGCATCCTCTTCAAGATGCACACGAGTAACACCGATACGTTTGGTTTCGCCGTTCACTTCAATTTCAATCCAGCCATGCTCACCAACCGGCTTGTCATACTGGGAAATTTGATAAGCTTTCGGTGAATCCGGATAAAAATAATTTTTCCGATCAAACTTGCTGTCCGTTGCAATCTTGCAGTTAAGCGCCATTGCCGCTTTCATCGCGTATTCAACCGCCTGCTTGTTAAGCACTGGGAGTACGCCCGGATGGCCGAGGCAAACCGGACATGTATGGGTATTAGGCGGTGCTCCGAACTGTGTGGAGCAGCCGCAAAAAATTTTGGATTGGGTGTGCAGTTCAACGTGAACCTCCAGCCCAATAACCGTTTCGTATTTTGTTTCTGTTACCGACATAGGGGATTTGCTCCTTTCCAGCTCTTCTAATCTAATGCAGGGCGCTGCTTATGGAAATCCGTGTTCTGCTCAAAAGCATGGGCAACACGTAAAATGGTTGATTCATCAAGAGCCTTGCCTATGATTTGTAAACCGACCGGCAAGCCTTCCACAAAACCGCATGGAATACTGATAGCCGGAACACCTGCAAGGTTCACAGGAATGGTCATAATATCGTTTAAATACATCGTTAATGGATTGTCCACTTGAGAGCCTACCTTGAAAGCAGTAGTAGGAGCCGTTGGCCCGATGATGACGTCATACTTTTCAAATACGTTATCAAAGTCCTGCTTGATCAAGGTACGCACCTTTTGTGCTTTCAAATAGTATGCATCGTAATAGCCCGAGCTTAACGCATAAGTTCCAAGCATAATACGGCGCTTCACTTCCGGACCAAAGCCTTCACTGCGTGACTTGTGATACAACTCCAAAAGGTTTCTCGGGTTCTCTGCGCGGACACCATAACGGACGCCGTCAAAGCGAGCCAAATTGGAGGAAGCCTCCGAGGATGCAAGCAAATAATAGGTGGCAACCGCATACTCAGAATGCGGCAGGGACACCTCTTCAACCACTGCTCCCAGACCTTCAAACACTTTGAGTGCAGACTGTACCGCCTCACGGACCTGAGGATCGATACCTTCGCCCATGTATTCCTTAGGCAAAGCGATCCGCAAGCCTTTGACATCGCCGCTTAACGCGCTTAGGTAGTCTGGAATGTCCACTTTAGCCGAGGTGGAATCTTTAGGATCGTAACCAGCTATAGCTTGCAGCAAATAAGCGCTATCCTCGACATTCTTGGTCAATGGACCGATTTGATCCAAGGAGGAAGCAAAAGCAACCAAGCCAAAGCGTGATACAAGGCCGTACGTCGGCTTCAAGCCCACGATGCCGCAATAGGCTGCAGGTTGACGAATGGAACCACCAGTGTCAGAGCCAAGCGAGAAATAGACTTCTCCCGCAGCAACAGCTGCAGCGGAGCCTCCGCTTGAGCCTCCCGGAACATGCTCCAAATTCCACGGATTGTACGTGGTATGAAAGCTGGAGTTCTCATTGGAGCCCCCCATCGCAAACTCGTCCATATTTAATTTGCCAATGGAAACGGCTTGCGCTTCTTTCAGTTTGGTTACGACAGTAGCATCGTATACGGGGTTAAAGTTGCGCAGAAACTGGCTCGCGCATGTTGTTGTAACGCCTTCGGTCACGATGTTGTCCTTGATCCCGATTGGCAAACCGAACAGCAGCCCATTCGAATCACTTAATCCAAGCTTCTCATCCAGCAATTTGGCTGCCGCGCGGGCATTTTCCTCATCAAGCGTCAGGAACGCTTTAACTTTGCCGTCGACCTGACCGATTCGTCCATAGGATTCACTCACCAAGTCGGAGACGGTAATTTCTTTGGCCTTCAGCCGGTTATGTATTTCTTGTAATTTCAGATCAAATAAAGACAAAACAGCGTCCTCCCTTCAAATATCGTACAGTGCTGTGCAGTACCGCTAAGTCCACGTATTTATTCCAGAACAGCCGGCACCTTGATTTGTCCATCCTCTTCGTCCGGTGCGTTCAACATTACTTGTTCAATTGACAAGGATGGTTTGGTTACATCCTCGCGCATTACGTTAACAAGAGGCACCGGGTGACTTGTCGGCTCCACATGGTCTGTGTCCAGCTCGTTCAGTTTCTCCGCATATTTTAAAATAGCATTCATCTGTTCGGTGAACTTATGCTTCTCCTGTTCACTTAGTTCAAGTCTGGCCAAATTGGCTACATGCTCTACGTCCTTAATTGTAATACTCATCGACTGCCCCCCGCCTTCATAACTATCTTTAGCATACTTCGACATCATAGCCGAAAATTCATCTTCTTATTATAGACCAGATAGAATTTGAACTCAATGATTTCAAGGGTGCAACCTGTTTCATCTATTTGGAGAGAGCACCGATAAACGAAATATTTACGAGGAAAAAATTGAAAAATAATTAGAACTACTATCAGTGCCTTGCCTTAAACTTTATTCTTTTAATAAACAAATTTTGGTATAATAGTACAAGCAATAACTAAATATCTGAGGTGAGCGGCTTTGTTAAATAACCATAACATTCTGTCAGATGAAGAACTTAAGATGCTTCTCTCCAATGAGGATACCACGGACAATATGGTCGATTCAAAAAAACCGCTTAACACTGCTTACCCACCTCGTTCAATGCGCCACAGAAAAAAGAAAGGATGGTTTAAAGGCTTATTTAACAAATAAAGGCATCGTACCGTTGTTTCTGGTCAACGCACAAAAAAACAGCGTTTCTGCGGGGTTCAATTACCCACCCGCCTAAAGCTGCTGCAGCATTCGCTTCAATTATATCCACGCTTTAAGATTGACCTGCTTAATAAAATCAGCCTGGGACTGCGTTTCCTTGACGGTTTCTACGCTCTCAGCTTCCGTTTCTTCCCCATTCATAATTCGGCGGAATAACTCCTCGTTACGAGTAGCCAACGCAAAATCTATCAACGACTCGCGCTCCAGTCTGTCTACTTCCTGCTGAACCAGCACTTCCTCTAGTTCAATATCCAATGTAGGTACAAAAAAATGCTTATTTATCTTAGGAACTCTAACAACATAATCAAATACATTATCCGAATTGCGGTCGTAAGCGATTATATAACCATAATCACCGACGGGCAAATTTTGCTCGAAGCTATCTGCTACGATATATACCTTTTGTCCCAAACGCAGCATATACCATTCCTCCTCAATACTAACGCACAGAGTTTGACTCCTGCACGAATTTGATTATTATGAACTTAGCAATGACAATAAGTAACAACATGCAGAGGTGGCTAATGAACAGAGCTATGAGAGTCTGCTCTCAAATAAAATGGGTTATAATTCTACTAATTCTAGCATCTTTTTTAGCCTTAAGCAATGATAGACAAGCCGCTTATGCTCATCCTTTAAATAACGGTTATTCACAGCTGACAGTGATGCCAAATAGCGTTGAATATGAGCTGTTTATCCCTGAGTTCAGCCTACAGAAGTATGATGAAAATCATGATGGTTCCCTTTCTTTAGAAGAAATCGACTTACATAAAGCAGATCTGGAAAATGATATTAGAACTAAAATTCGCCTCCTGCAGGATCTCGAGCCCATGGATTTCAGCTTCCGTTCCTTGAAGAAAACCGATAAGGAGTCCATTAACGGCATTACCTTTCTGCTTAATTATACAAGCAAAAAGTCTATTTCCGGATTTACTATTGAGTATGGAATGCTTTTTGACAATGAGGATCCGAATCATCTCAACTTTGCCCTCATTTTGGACGGCAAGGATGTGGACCAGACGATCTTTGACAGCATGCACCGCTCGTATCACTACGAAGCGCTACAGCCCTCTTCGCAGGCTGCGGTTCTGTGGAAATATTTCCTGCTTGGCGTAGAGCATATCTTACTCGGCTTTGATCATTTATTATTTTTATTATCGCTAATTTTGGTAGCCGCAGGGTATCGGGATATTGTGAAGATCATAACGGCATTTACCGTGGCGCACAGTATCACTCTTCTGCTCGCTTCCCTTGGATATGTAAGCCTAAATCCGGTCTGGATTGAATCTGCTATTGCCTTGTCGATCTGCTATGTGGCTGTGGAAAATATCATATCTGGCAAATACGCTATGCGTTGGGTGCTGACATTTGTTTTTGGGCTTGTCCATGGACTGGGCTTTGCCGGCGCATTGGAGGAAATCGGGCTGCCTAAATCCTATTTCGTCAGTTCGCTGCTGACATTTAATCTTGGAGTTGAGATCGGTCAGTTAGCAGTGGTATTTGCGGTGCTTCCCTTGTTGTTATGGCTGCAAAGAGGAAGGTGGCGCCGAACCATTGTTATAGTAGGCTCCGTGCTCATTTTTATCCGCGCCTTTTGGTGGCTGCTTGAAAGAGTAGGAATCATTCCTGAAGGAGGTTGATGGGGAAAGAAGGCAAGCATTGTGGACGAGGCAAATCATAGTTACAGTTGCACTTCAAATCCCCTAACACGAAGCAAGGCACCGGCTTTTCTGCCGATGCCCGCAAATTCGATTTATTAAATTATTTACCGCCTAATTCAAGCTTAACAATAGAAGCACCAATTCCCGGAGCATTCGGATTATTCGCCCCCCGCTGCACATCAAAGTTGCTGATGTATAGGGTATTTCCTACAAAGTGCAGGCTTGCCGGAAACTCAAGTATTCCTTTATTGTCATTCGCTGCTACCTCAGTTACCTTACCATTTATCGTTACTTTAACAATCGCGTTGCGCTCATTGGCACAAACATAAAGGTCTCCATCCGGACCAAACATAATACCATCCGCTCCATACAACAATGGGTCCTTGGCGACCCTCTCCACCTTACCGAACGAACCGTCAGCATTTACTTTAACCCGGTGGATCTCGCCTGAGCTAGTATTGGCAATGTACAGAAGTCCATCTTTACCAAAGTCTAGTCCATTCACTGTAATTAGCTGCTCCTTACGCTCTGCTGCAATGCCGCTGGCCCATACCTTGCTTTCACCATTAGGCTTCACGACATAAACATTGCCGGTTGCACCACCGCTGACGTACAGATTCCCTGATGCATCAAATACCAGACCATTAGCGCCATTAGTGCCGCTAACGAATGTTTCTACCAAGCTTGAATCAAAAGCTCCACCCTCTAATGCTTTTGCCGGCACACGCAATACGACACCATCTACACCTTGACCACCACCGCTTGCCATATATAAATTACCTTTACTATCGAAAACCATACCTGTGGCCGATCGAGGTAAAACCGTCAACACTTCCGCTTTTCCTGTTTCAGGAGCGATGCGAAATAATTGTTTGGAATCCATGTCTATGGTGTACAATCTGCCTTGCTTGTCCCCCGTCACCCCTTCGATCCGCATCCCTGTCCCTTTCTCAGGGTCTAGGTCCGTCAGAATAGACGCACCTACCGATCGGAACTTGATAGCTTGCTTCACTTCAGGCTGAATCGCCTTGTGATCATTTCCTACCAATTGGACATTCAGGGTGTGCTCTCCTGGCTTCAGGTTTTTAAATATAACAGGCTCGCCCTTAGTTATTTGTAACGCCGACTCTCCAAGAGGATCTGCATCCAGTGCTGCATGAATATGACCTTCACCTTTCTTGGGTTCTTTATTCTGCGTATAATCCTTTAAGCTTTGATTCAATGTAACGACAGAAGCTCGAAGCTCGCTGCCGGTCACATATTGCTGCTCCCCAACGCCAAAAACTTTAAAACCGGGCTGTGCGTAGGTAGCTAGGCTTACTGTTCTTATTTGGGAATCATAGCTTATCTGATTGCCGAAAGTTTCATATACAAGGCGGACTGGGACATAGGCGTTGCCATTAATGACCTGGAGTGGTGTTCCTGTGACCACAGCTAGCCCATTGACTTTCTGCTCAGCAGTATCAGCCGTAAGCTGAATAGTATTACCATCCTTGCTCAAGGTAAGTGTCTTGGTCATCGCATCCCATTTGGCTTCAGCTCCCACAGCTTTTGCAATTAGTTCATATGGGGCATACAAGCTGTTGTCTACCAAGTATGCATGATCCGAGAAATCTGCCGCTTTACCACTCAGCAATACTTTTAAGTCCGATTTAACTGCATCAGCCGCCATTGCGGATGAGGTTAACGAACCTAGATAAGCCAATGCCACCGCTAATGAAACCACTACTTTTTTCCGCATACCATGCCATCCCCCTCGTAAATGTTATTCATGAAATCAATTCGATAAAACGCTTACAAATACCTTCAAGTTTTTGGGAAATGAAATAATTATTTAACCGTGAAACTAAGATTGTAATATAAATGAAATGTTGTACACATCTTATCTTAATGAAAGACGGTTATACTAATTATGACCCCTTTTTTGATATATATATATTGAAGACCCACTCAGCCCGTTGCTGGTGGGTCTCTTTTTGTCTTTTTCTACGCAGACTATTTGTAATTTTTCCAGTCCATCCCACTTTTTTCAAGCAGATGCCCGAAATCATTATCCAGACGCTTCTGTTCCGCCTTGCGAAGTTCAGCAGCTTGATTACGTATTTCCTCCTTGCGTTTTTCCTCAGCTGCCTTCATCTCATCAGCCTGCATCTTTAGCTTGCTCAGGATTTCAGGATTTAACAGATCCTTCAAAGTGGTTGGTTTGTCCTCAGCTGCAGGTTTGGAACTCGGTTGCACTCTTTTCTTAGCCATTGCTTTTCACCTCTGATCCTTTTAGATGTTGTGCAAAACTCTCGCTATTAGTTGAATTATAACCTTTTTTTACTGACGCTATCACTCATAAAAGCAGCCTTTTATAGACGAATCAGACCTTCACGAGTCACAGTAAGCTTTTCAAAACCATTCTCTGTTATCACGTAGCTGTTTTCGATCCCTACAACGCCGCGACCTGGAAATGTGAACTTAGGCTCTATCGCGATAACCATACCCGGTTGAAGCGGGTAGCTAAAGCCTTTGGCAAGCACAGGCAGTTCATCAATTTCTAGACCTATGCCGTGCCCAAGAAATTTAACTTGATCATCGCCGTAACCCATGAAATGCTCGCTTAGTTCTGCTTCATGAGCCATTTGGAGCGAATGCATGTACAGCTGCTCGCAGACAACGCCTGGCTGCAGCCGTCCTTCTATGCTGCGGATGATCTGCTCCGACGTATCGTAAGCTCGGACAAGGTCATCTGGCAAATTGCCGATGACAGCCGTTCGCGTCTGATCGATAACGTAGCCTTCTATACAGCAGCCGATATCGATTAGAATCGGCTCATTGGGTTGGATCGGCCTACGGCCGGCGCTTTGCGGGCTTGCAGCGCTAAGCCCTTGGCCTCCAGCCGGACCATCGAAGTAAGTCGGTATCGCAGCGGCTTCGCCCGCTCCCACCATGCCGGTAATGACCTCCTGATTATATCCGCGCATGCGCATAATCCCAAGATGCCCTTGCCGCCTGATGAACAGCTCAATGCGGCTCATCAGTTCAAGCTCTGTAGTGCCCGGGCGAAGAGTCTGCACCGCATCCTCGAAGGCCAGATCGATTACGCGAGCAGCTTCTCGAATGCACGCAAGCTCTGCTGCGGACTTAATCATCCGCAGCTCGCGTATGATCATGGAGCCGTCCACCCATTCGGCTCCAGGCAGAACCGCCTCCAGCCGCTGAAGCTGCTGCACCGGCAGCACGTCAAACTCAGCGGCGAGCCGAAGCCTGCGCGATGATGAGGCCGCATCCTCGAATAGAGCGCGGTAAACCTCCGCCAGCCGATCACCGAAGCTGCGGAACGAGCCTAACGGCTCTACCCTCACCGCAGCCTCTCCTTGCGCCCTCACGACACTGCGACGCACAAAAAACAACGCTTCCCCCGCAGACGGAACAAATAAGTATCCTGTCTGCATGGAGCCTGTAAAATAATAAATATCAACATTTTGCGTAATCATACAGCCATCGATCCGCTTCTCCTGCAGCCGATCTTGCAGCCGCTGAATACGCTTAGCAAATTCGTTCATCATGCAAAGTCCCTCCTGATGCCTGTCTATTAACGAATCGGCAGCCAATTCAGTACAGATTGAATTTTCCGGTCCCAATAGCCCCATTCATGAGTGCCTGGCTCCTCCTCGTAGGTCAATTCCAAGTTCTTAGCGCGGCAATGTTCTCGAAACCGCACATTGTCCTCATACAGAAAGTCCTCTGTGCCGCAGCACTGGTACAGCTTAGGACGGGGTCCTTCCAACCGCACCAGCTCTTCGGCCAAATGGAACAAGTCATTCCGACTGCCTTTGATTTGGTCCAGGTCCCCAAACATATTGCCAAACTCAACTGCATCCCGCTTATAAACTAAGCTTACCACATCTACTGCACCGGATAGGCTAGCGCCTGCTGCAAACTGGTCCGGACAAGATAAAGCCAGCTTGATAGCTCCATATCCGCCCATAGACAGACCTGCAGCGAACGTATCCTCCCGCTCTTCCGACAATGGAAAGAAGGATCTGGCCAAAGCAGGCAGCTCTTCGCTTATAAAAGTCCAGTATTTGTATCCATGAGCCATGTCGGTATAAAAGCTCCTATTCACCGCAGGCATAACTACCGCCAATCCATATTCCGAAGCATACCGTTCAATCGAGGTTCTACGCATCCAGATCGTATGGTCGTCTGATAAACCATGCAACAAATATAAGGTAGGGTGCTTCTCCTTGACAGCCCGGGACTCCATGCCGATCTGCCCGGTCGTTGGTTGTGGCAGAATTACATGCATGGATGCTGAGACACCAAGGGACTCTGAGAAAAAGTGGCAATCGAAAAAAGCCATGCGCTAGCCTCCTCTTATTCAATTTATTTAAAATAAGAGTAACCCATCTAATACACGCTTTCAACATTACCTTAATTTAATAATGACTAGACTCCCTGAGTCCAAGCAAATTCTGCAGTCTCTGAAGCATAATAACGGCCTCAGCCCGTGTTGCTGTTGATTCCAGTGAATCTGAAGCCTGTCCTTCTTGATCGTTTTCAAGCAGCCCTGCGGCTTGAGCTTTTTTCTTAATCTCCTCCGGTTGCCCAGGAGCCGCTTCCGGCTCCAAAGCACTTACGCCTAGCTTCATCATTTCCGAACGCAGCAACCCTTGATCTATCCCTTCTGCAGGTAAATCGCCTTCCTGTATTATGCCTGCATCCTTAAGAGACTGCGGATAAGGATCATCATCTGCCACCTTTTCCATATTTGATGCAATAACAAGTGGAATCTGCAGGCTGGACGCAAGCATAGCAGTAAATTCCCGACGGCTCACTGCCCGATCCGGCTTAAAAGTCCCATCCTCGTACCCCGATGCAATACCGCTAAATACCGCTTCTACAATGGACTCCTCAGCCCAGTGCCCCTCTACATCGCTAAAATGTATTTCATCGTGCTTAGCAGCAGCCCATACTGGACTTCCTGCGGGCAACAAAACAACCGGTAGAGAAAGCATAGTTGTTAAAAAGATAATTCTACGCATTAAAACAATGGAAGAAGCAGCAAACAGCAGCTTCAGCCGATTTCTCTGCATTCGAATTTTGGATTTACTCATATTCATCGTCCGTCCCTTTGATTATATTTTTACTCAGCTTCGTATAGCTTCATTGTTCGACTGCTCTCACGTTTTCCACTTGAGGTGAGACTGACATAAATTGCGCCTCCCTTAGGCTCAAGCTTCAATCGGTTTATCGTTACTGACGACTCCCCATATCCAACCGTACCCTCAGCTATGCCTGTGTCATCCATCTGAATAGGCAAGGTTGCTGCCGCATCGGCGTACAATCGCACCCTATCTCCCTCTTTAAGCCCCAAGACGCTTACTTCATCACCAGCAGAACCCAGCATGTTGTTAATGACGCGGATTTGGTTGGGGGAGACAGGAATCGTGACGGGTTCAGCGGGGTAAATCTTAGATATCCGAACGCTTTCTTCCTCGTATGAATGGGTTACTGTAATATACAATACGCCATAACCTGTAAGAGGAAGAGTTGTTTGTAAAACGACTGAAGATTCGCCAGCCGTTACTGTCGCACTGCTTATGGGGACCCTAGATGCCTCTTCTGAATACAGCTTTACTACATCTCCTGACTGAAGTCCATTTATCGTGACTACATCGTTAGGACCAACAGCATTTTGAATTTTTATATCCGATCTATCCAGTGCTTTGCTGGCATCTTCCGCGGCAAATGTTTTGACTACACGTGGGCTCTCTCCTTTTGAAGTCGAAGTCACTGTAAGATAAACAGTACCCCCTTGCCTGCCTAACTGGGGTATTGCTACAACAGCTCTCACCGAATTCGATACAGCTGCTGATGTGCCCAGAACAGTAGTTGTAGTCGCGTCTGGATACACTTTAACTATGTCGCCAGCTGACAAGCCGTATACTTCTACCCTATCATCTGTATTTTCTTTCTCATTAGTAACAACTATCATGCCTGGTGCAGGAGCAGCTGTGATAGGTTCTTGATGATACCGCTTGGATACACGTGGACTTTCCTGTAGGGGGGCTCGAGTCACCGAAATATAAACAGCACCCTCTCCTGCTCCTAGTTGTGGCAAAAAAACATTCACTCTGTCTGCTCCTGAAGCCACAGTTGCTTGAGCTATTGGAGTAGCAGCCCTATCAGATGCATATACCTTTACCACATCTCCGGCGTTTATTCGAATAACCTCAACACGATCTCCCGCACCACCATACTCATTGATAACACGGATATCTCCCAAAGCCGGTTTAGCTGTCAGCAGTTCTCCTGAATAACCTTTCTCTACGACCCTGCTCTCTCCTTGAGAGGGCATCGTAACGGTAACAAAAATAACTCCCTCATTAGCCCCAAGCTGCCCTACCAAAACAGTAGTTTCATCCGTAGTTCCTGCTGCTGAAGTGACACTTCCGAGCAGTTGGGTTCTCTGCGCATCGCGATAAACTTTAACGATATCACCAACATGCAGTCCCCTCACTATGACCTGATCCGATGTTCCGCTCGCATTGATTACGCGGATCGAAGATGCTGACGGTGCAACCGATAATGGCTCGGCAGCATATAATTTAACGATACGTCTACTCTCCGAATAAGGAGGCTGCGTTACTGTGACATAAATATGTCCGGCTGTTACTCCCAGCTGGCCAACAGTCACACTTGCTCCTGTTGAACCATTGCTCACAGCTGCACTGCCAAGTGGAGAAGACGCGCCTGCATCGGCATACACTTTAACTATGTCCCCGACAGATAGGCCGGTAACAGTGACGACATCCTGTGTCCCCGTCAATCGGTTTTCTACCCGTATCATTCCGGGTGAGGGTGGGGCCGAAGCAGCTGCCAAAGCCGCCGTTTCAGGGAATGCCAACCAGACGAGGCAAAAAACACTCAATATTCTCAAGCCATAATAGCTACTGCAATAGTTATAGAATTTGGAGAACGAGCTTAATCCCAACTGAGCACCTCCTTTTAAGTTTCCATACCTGTATCTTAAGCGCGAGTGATCAAAAGCGAACCTTTTGATCACCCTCCATTAATCGAATCGGTATTCATAGATAACTGTCTTGTACACGTCACCTTCGTAAGAAAGTGCATGATGGCGCGGGAGCTTTACTTTCACCTTATAAATGACGGCCGGCCCTTTTAACACCTTTAGGATCTGCTCGCTTTCATGGACATAACTAAACGGAAAGCTTACACCAGGAGTGCTGTCATCAATGTAATCCTCAAATACGACGACAGGAGCACCGCTCAGCAAGCTTCCTGCTAACGGGGTTCCGTCCGACCCAAGCTGCAAATTATTTTGTAACGCCATCTCAAAAGCCCGCCTGGCAGACACCTTTGTAAAGACGATCTCCCCTTCCGCAAGCAGCTCTTTATTAATTTGCAGCGAAGCGTCATGCCCTCCACGATTTAATGCAAACTTGAGTCGATTGTGCGTAGTGACGGTTATATACCGGTCAGCTTCAAATCCTGTCGTATACAAAAATAGAAGCACAACAAACATCAACAGCAGTGTACGATTCACAATTCATTCACCGCACCATCGCCTCGCTCATCTGCTTGGCATAACGAATAATTTCAGGTGGTTCCCTGTCAGCACTGCCAAACATAGTACGCAGCAGCCATCTTGGAGTGCTTTTGACAGACAAGGTTCCTTCAATATATTCGCCCCTTGGCGTTAGCACTGTAGTTCCAGTGAAGTGGATATCCGTGCCGTCCAATAAAAAAGTATGCTCCAGCGTACTGCGCATTTCATCAATAATTTCTGGTGTGAAATGACCGTTGTCGGCATTGGCCGCTTTCTGGATTGCACTGTCCAGTACCATTTCCACCGCACTCGCTCTTGTCGAATAAATATCATGCAGGACCGGTTGAAAGAGCAGCAGCAGTAAAATGTAAACGGTCAGCATCTCCACCAAAGCGGTTTTCATACAACTAAACTGTGAGCAGGCTGTCTGGAAGAATTAATTTCTTCAGCCCCCTGGCTTGGAGAATATATAGATAACGATAGCGCGACTTGAGGATCAAATGTCTCCAAAGGCTCATAATAAAAACTTGAAGGAACATTTGTATTATTAAAAAGATCATCCATTTGCGTCTTCTTTTCCTTAATAGAGCTCCACATCGCAATAAAAACAAACAGACCAATAGCAGCCAAAGTAGCTGCAATTAACAGAAATTTTTCCAATGCCGGTTTCATGATTCATTCGCTCCTTCTATTTATCATCCAAAATGATTCGTGCTTTTAGCCAAATCCGTAACATATTGCTGAGCAATATTAAGTGCATTCCACAAATAGATTAGCAGCGGACTGAAGGCAACGGCGTAAGCAATATTCCCGAAAAATTTGCGCCTGCGGCGGCGATTCTCCCTCAGCATCTGTGTATAGCTCTCCTCCCTTGCCTCTACCAATGCGGAAATCTCCTCAGGAGGAGTAAGCTCCAAATCGGCCAGCAGCTTGCACAGCTCCTTGGCTTCCCTCGTACCTATATCCTCTGCTATCACATGCAAAGCAACCTGCGCCCCCTCATCAAACAAACGCAATCCTTTGTTCAGCGATGGCTTAATTCGTAGCGTATAATCACGCAGCTTGGTCAGCAAAGTATGCAAGTTAAGTCTGCGCCTTCCAATCCCTTTGAGCTCGTCGGCAATCATACTGTAGATCATGAAGAGCTCGCGGTTTTTTTCGCCGTCATCGACCTCCTTCCATTTGCTCAAAAAATAAGTGAGTAAGGAAGCCTTCGTATTGGTGAGCAAAAGTAATACAATCGGCCCCCATACTTGCATTAGAATCGTTGGCACAGATTGTGTCTCCCAGCGGACTGACATATCATACAAGCTGTTTAGCAGCCATAGTAGGGCCATACCATAACGAATCGCCTGGATTTTCAATGCGTTGAGCTTTAAGGGATATCCTATATGCTCCAATCGGCGCTCCAGCTCGGAGTGATGCAGCCAGTTTTTAAGGCGCATATATTGGAGACGCGACATATATTTGATTGATACCGGTGTTCGAAGCCTGCGATGTACCAAATAAGCAGCCCCTACATACAGCAAACAGATGATTACGTTTAATCCCACGTTGGAGATCATGTACAGATTCAGCCGCAATTCCATAAGAGTTGGTTCACCTCCACTTTCTGTAGGAAAGTAAAGCCTCCTTCGTTAGCGTTACGATATGTTCATTGATAAAGCCTTCCTAGTCATCATCGATTCAATAAAATTCAATAATCATTAGGCGGCCGACGGAACCATACTGCAAGCAGCAGCGACCCCACTATAAAACAAACGGTCACTGTCAGCCAAAACCTCCCTTGCTCCGTTCCCAGTTGATAATAAACCGTACTGTTATAACCCATAAACACAACCATCATTAGCAAAAGCAGCGGAAACAAAAGAACATGGAGCCAGCTTAGCTGTATCACTTCAGAGCTGGAATCGCCTTCGTCGCACAGCATATCGATCTGCTTATGAATGTTTTTATCAATCGCCATAAGGGTGCTTTCTACATTCTCACTGCGCAGCAGCCCCTTCAGCACTGTTAAGCCCAGTTGTTTGGCAAAGGATGTCTGAATGCTGTAAATAAATTCTTCAACCGCCTTCTCCATTTCACTCGATTCCACATAATTTAATTCCTCCCTTAGTAAATTCATAAAATGACGACGGATGGGTCCTGACTCGATTTCGAGACATGAAAGCTGAAGAGCTGTGCGCATATTACCTCGCGTAACCTTATATTTACTTGTTAAAATACCGACAACCTCAGCGAGATCATAACCGCTTTGAATCTGCATGCTGCGAAGCTTTAAGCGATAGTACACCACAGGCAGGGCAATTGTTATCACCATTGTAAATAGGCTAAACCTGATATCATAAGCTGTGAAATAGCTGATGAGCCCTGCAGATAATGCACAGGAAATGGTGCGTAATAAAAAACCTTGAACAGACGAATCGTTAAACCGTTCTTTTTGCGTGACTTTTAAGAGCAGCTCCAGCTCTCGAATTAGCCTTCTGTAAAACACGATAAGCCCAACCAGCTTCACTTGACGATGACGTTGTTCATGCAGCAGCTTCATTCTTGAGCTATGTCTGCGCTCCGTGCGAAGCAGCGCGCTCATGTAACGGAGCAGAGGATACAGCAGCAGGTAGAGCCCCCACGTAAAAAGAAGGGCTGCTGCTCCAAGTAAAGTGATATAGATTACGGAATACGCTGGTGGCAATAAGCCTGCCTCCCTTACTGTTCGTTGTAGCATCAGAACAATCGATGTATAACAGTTAACCGATCACAGGCTTCTGAAAGGTAGCCAAGGTAGTGGCTCATTCTTCCACAACGGATACCCTCTGCCCCATGAAGGAGGCGGCAGCCATCCGTTGCAATGAACTGTCTATTCGGGAAAGTGGATTGGCCGCTGAAGGGTTATAGATAACGATGCCCTCCTCTGCCGGGATCGGCGAAGCTATGGACAATCGGTGAAGCAGTTCGACCGTTAGGTCGGCCCACTCGGGATGGACTTCGCGCATCTCCTTAATCAGCCGTTCACTAATATCATCACAATAGCTCCACGTGTCATTAGATTCATCCCAACGCATCCATTCATGTGTACTGATTTCACCATTGTAACGATCGTATCGAAGCTCCATGATGCTCTTGATTCTTTTGCGTGTACGGCTTGCGTCCTGAGTCTGAACAATTAATAGGTCAATATTTTCAGCTACACGCTTTTCCTCCTCCACAAACCTCACGCCTGGATTTAAGCTGCACAGCAGCCTTGCAAACTGTGAGGGCACCGTCTCCGGCTTCCAGGTATGATAGGTGCTGCCAAAGCCCTTGAGCAATCTTTCGCAGGCGAGCATCGCTCCCTCCGCCTCCACACGCCGAACCTCACCGATGATTGCATAATCGACGTCAAAGCGGAGCACTTGATCCATCGCATGATGAAAAGTACCTTCATGTGTTATGCGTTCGATCAGCTTTTTTTCCGGAAAATCACGTCCCGCTGCTAGCTCATAATGCTTTTCAATGATTGCACCTGTGTAATGATCGGCCCTTTCTGCCAGCAGCGCCTTCAGTGTTGTAGACTTGCCAGTGCCTGGCGGTCCTACGACTATGAAATTGCAATGCGTCTTGGAAATTCCCTTCAGCAGCATAGCCGCTTCCGGAGGAATCGTTCTGCGGTGTTCATCCGCTAAATCATCGACGGTCACACGTCCGATCAGAAAACGACGAAAGGTGATGATATCGTGTCGAACATCCGGCTTGACCGTGAGTGTGACACGTTCACCCGTATACAAATCGATCTCCAGCGTCGTATTGTACAAATTAACGATAGCATCCTCTTTTTGGCGTGTTAGGGCTCGGACAATCTTCTCCACCTCTTGGGTAGAAGCAAATTGAAACGGCATCCTCTCATGCCGACCATTATGATGAATCCAAATTGCAGTTCCAATCACTTGTGCCGCATAGCTGTCCGGGTACTTTTGCCAGCAAGCCAGAGCCTTGAATCCGTAAATCTCATGAAACATCGCATGTGTGATTTCGGAGTAGCATTGCTGTTCCGCGCGAGCGAACGCTCTAAGGCCACGGTAATAGTCAGGCAGTTCCATTGGATGCAAGCCATGCTGATCGACATAAGACTGAATCTGTTCCATAATCGTGGTTACCGTTTCGGGAACTCCGATAATAGCTTTATTTTCCAACTCAACAAAGGCTTCCGCTTCATCAACCGATCTACGGTCTGATTGCATTCTAGCCGCATCTCCCCGCTTAACCGCACTGCTAAAACGGACTCCGGCCATTTCTTTAAACGCCAGACAAGCCAGCTCAAAGGCCGCTTTCCTGGACGCGGCAGCGCCAATCTCCGGCGGTTGCTGAACTGCAGAGGGCGCAGATGCAAATTCGGATGTAGGATCACTTGCCATATCCGGGCGTTACTGACCAATTTGAAAACGTGTTGAGGATACCCTTTTGGGTAAAGGCTCGCCGTCCATCTAATTATGCCTCCCTTGCCGACTTCATCCAGCTAAACCATGATGCTTTTCGGTCTCTGACCTGCATACCCTGCAACTTTTGCGAATAGCCACAGTTCACTTCCTTTTCACTAGCTGCTAGCGGTAGACCGTAATAATGCATAATCGCCCGGGCTACCTTCTGCAGCTCCTTATCATAATCCGGCCAGTGCAGGTTTAGCAGACTGCTCTCCAGCTCACTCCGATGAAACGATGCTACATAAGGAAGACTCCCTATATAAGGCATATCCATCTGACGTGAAAGCTGCTTTTCATTCTCGAAATTAGGGGAGTGATGCATTTTGTTAAAAAGCAGCATCTTCTGCCTCTCATTCCACCGAAACACAGGCTGCAAAATATGCTCATGCATTCGGCACCATTGCGCCTTCGCTTGCTGGCCTTGATGCATCTGGACCAACAGCAGATCGGAGACATGGATGCTTTGCGCTGCCAGAGCATGATCCACATAGCTGCCTGCGTCAATCAGGACAACATCGAAGCATTCCCGTGCCTTCTCGATGAGCCAGGACACTCCGTCAGTCTGGTAGTAGTAAAGCTTCTTTAAATCCCTATTGCCTGCAAGGTAATGAACTTTCGGTGCTAACTGCTGCATCTTGCCGCGAAGCTCTTCAGCTTGAAGCTGCTTTCCCTGCAAGCTCCCCCACAGCTCATCTAAATATTTGGCCGTGTAGCGTAAGCCGCTATCTCCAGGATTCCAGCCATTCATCCCCAATATGCCGATACGTACTTCGCTCATGCGCGAGAGCATAACGCCCAAGCCAATCAGGCTTGACGTTAATCCTATCTGAGGTAGCGCTCCGATGACCGTTATCACTTTGCTAACTGTTCTTTCCTTACCCGAGCATATCTCGGCAGTTTCATCTGCCACCTGCTCAGGTGTCCGATACGGAAGCACATACTTCATGCCGTGTGCAGCACAAAGGGTTTGCACAGCTTTTAGCGCGGGTGGATCATCGCCATTGCTCAGCATGTAGATGAACTTATTGTCAGGGTACCGTCTGCGCAAGGCTACGGCCTCGTGGATATCCAACCGGGTATCACTTACTAGCCATACATCTCCATGTACGATAATAGTTTCACTGCTTAGCTCTCCCACACCCCATCCTTGTTGGTAATCTGCATTTGCATCCATCAGCAGGACGGTCACCATTTCTTTAGTAACAGAGGTCACAGCCTCATATTCCCTAGACAAACGCAGTGCTTCAAGGAGCCTTCGATCTGCTGACACAACATATATTTTCAAATATTACTTGCCTCCTTTATGCTATCAACGATAAACAACCAGAAATCGATATCCCTTGGTACCGTATTTACGAATCAGCTCCTTTTGTTCGTCATTCACTATCAGCTCTATAGTACTTACAGCTCCAGTAGGCTTTTTACGGTCATCCGAAGCAGCAATTTCCTGATTATTCGTTCCTTTGGCAAAGCTCACAACAATTTCCTGCAGCTTCCTCTCCTCCTAGAACGGCACATCTAATTGCAGAAGCTTCTCTCTGGAGAGCGACTGCTCTGCCGTTTGATCTCCCGCACGCTTGGCGTCCTCCTTCTGTACAGGCAAGAGGGAAATTCGATCGCCCCGCAGCAGACTCCCGGGAGGCTTACCAAACACCCACTCCGTAGGAAGCGGCATATTCCACTCATTCGGTGCAGGGAGCAAATGACCCGTATTGAGCATCGCATCGGTTATTTGCTCATTAGGCCGAATCGCACGTGCCGTCTCTTGTTTAAGTGCGGAAGGCAGCCTAACGACTGCACCTTCGACAAGCTGATCTTTTTTTACTTTCACCATCTTCAAATCTGCTTCCGATAAACGAACCCCGCGCTCGACTGAACGTGCCGCCTTTATAACATCAACAGTTCCCCAATTCGGCTCTATCACCCATTTCCAACCAATTAATAAAGCAGGACCTGATAAGCACAACCCAATAACTAAAATGTAATAAAGGAATCTATACCCAATGCTCATTGCGCCCTTCCTCCTGCTCTATCCATTGTTCAGAAATTTATTTAGCATCCGTTTAGTGATGGGCCTAGCCTGCCCTCCGATCTGCGGCAGCCAGCTCCGCAGCCACGGGTGCAGAGCCCTGTTTAGCGGCTGTTTGACGCCGGGCCGCTCCTGCACCAAGACACCCAGCCAGCTTGCTTCGGCAAGCTTGGCCTGATTAATGGCAGGCATCAAGCACACTGGCTGCTCCGGCAGAACGCGCAGCCAGTGTGCGGTATGGCTCGATGCAACGGCTTTGTTGGCGATGCCGTAAACAGGCTTACCCGATTGCCGCAGCTCACCCAGCAGCCGCAGATTACGCCGTGCAGATGCCAACTCCAGCTTATGCAGCAGCGGATCGGCTACATAAACCAAGTCAGTAGCTATCCCTAACAGTTCTCTCGCAGCAGGCTCATGCCAGTCGGAGCCAATATCGATCAGAATGATAGGGCGTTCCAAGTCCTCAAACATGGCCATCCAGTAATCACGGGCTCCGCGAAGACCGCTTCCTGAACTGGCATTGTCATGGTTATGCAAGCCAGGACCTACGCTAGGAGCATAAAGACCATCACCCATGATGGGCCCTCCATAGGTTTGCAAATAGTAAGCAGGCGAGGCCGGGGCGTCCGCAACCCTTCCTGCTCTATGGGCAAGCGATGCACCTACTCCCGTGAGGTCAGTGCCACGACCTCCAGGCTCGGTGTTCGGAGGATCGGCTGAGTCGGCGCGCTGCTGTGCGTACGGAAGCGCTTTGGCTGGCAGCCAAAGCGTGCAGCCGTGCTCCCACGCCGAGGCTGCCGACAGCGGCTCTTCGCGGCCCGCTTCGTTGTAGCAGCGATAACCCGCGGGCGCGTGCCTCTCGCCGTACAGCAGCGCGTACAGCTCCGGCTGCCGCCCCGGCGGCTCGAGCAGCGCGTGCGGCACGCCGAGCTCGTGCAGCGCGCGGGCTATCGCCAGCGCCGCGAACGTCGCGCCCGCGCCGGCGTACAGCGCGCCTACCGCGACTATGCGTGGCGGCTGCGCCATGCCCGCTGCGCCAGCGGCAGCCGCTGCTTCCGCCCGCGCGTATCCGCGGGCTGTTGCTCCGCTTCCCGGCGCCTGGCGCTCCGCGCCTGCGGCTGTGCCGTCGTGCGCACGCTGCTCGGCCAGCGCGCGCTGAAGCTCGCTGCGTACCTCCGCCGCGCTCTGGCATCGCTCGCCGGGTTCCGCTCGCAGCAGCTTCTCTACGAGCGCTGTGAGGCTCGCGGAGAGTCCAGCATCATGCTCGCGGAGCCGCTTATAAGCGGCGCAGTAATATTGACCGCCGCTCAGCAAAAAGTACAACAGCGCACCAAGCCCGTATAAATCGGTGCGCGAATCCGTCTGCCGCCCCTCGAACTGCTCTGGGGCGGCAAAGCCTATTGTACCGATGCTCACCGTATCGCCGGCCTGCCCCGCTTTGAAGCTGCGAGCTATGCCGAAGTCAATGAGTCTTACCCGTTCCTCCACATCGATCATCAAGTTAGCCGGCTTCAAGTCGCGATAAATAATCGGATCCGGCCTACGTGTATGCAGATAGTGAAACAAATCGCACAGTTGCAAAGCATATCCGATAACTTGACCTTCCGTCATCCGTCTCGCCTGCCGCTCAAACCGTTGAAGCAACGTCTCCCCTTCAATGTAATCCATTACCAGATAGCTAAAACCCTGGCTATCAGCTGGGTAAAAGTCGACAATTTTCGGTAAATTCGGATGATTCAGCCGAATCAGCATATCCGCCTCAGCCAAACAAGTATGAGCCTCCTCTTTCGTCGGCCTTGTTTCCTTCACCGCCCAACGCTTTCCAGCGAGGCGTAAGTCCTCAGCCAAATAAACCGTACTCATCCCACCACTTCCCAATATGGACACAATCCTGTAGCGATCCCCCAATACATCGCCGGTACCCTTACCAAGCAGCTGATTAGTCATGTTCATCCCCCCATTCTATTTAGTTGAACCTTTGGTGAATATGCAAAAAAAACCGCCCCTCACCATGCCGTTAAGCATGGGAGAGACGGTTCTTCCGCTCTATTTACCAATATTCACTATAAATTACCACATATTTCATGTTATTGCAACACGATTCGAGTAATATTTATTGGCTAAAGGAGAATAATGCAGAAAAAAAAGTGAACAGTATCATTAAGATAACACAGCACAAACCAGACTCAGATGTAATACGAAAATAAAAACACATCAAAATTGGATTTCCCTCCAAAAAATCATGTATAATTTTAGCTATAAAGCAGCTTACTATTATAGAGTTATTTACTTAATGTTTAAAAGTATCCCTAATTGTACAAATAGGATGGAGGCAGAGAAGCTATGAAATTATTTTCACCAATTACGATAAATGGGATGACCCTCAAAAACCGCATTGTTATGTCGCCTATGTGCATGTATTCGTGCGTGGACCAATCCGGCAAGGTACAGGATTGGCACAAAATCCACTATCCAGCAAGAGCAGTTGGTCAAGTTGGACTTATTATCGTAGAAGCATCAGCAGTAACAGCGCAGGGTCGTATCTCGCCTCAAGATCTTGGTATTTGGAGTGATGAACATATAACAGGCTTGAAGGAGCTGGTTGGACTGGTGCATGGCCAAGGCTCCAAAATCGCCATCCAATTGGCTCATGCAGGCCGTAAAGCAGTCCTTGAAGGCCCAATCATCGCACCTTCAGCGATCCCCTTCAATGACAGCTCGAAAACACCCGAAGCCATGAGTCTGGAGCAGGTGAGAGCCACCCAACAGGCTTTCGTCCAAGCAGCACAAAGAGCAAAAGCGGCCGGATTTGATGCCTTGGAACTCCATGGGGCGCATGGCTATTTAATTAACGAGTTTCTATCTCCGTTAACCAATCACCGTACAGATGTATATGGCGGAGATCGGGATAACCGATACCGCTTCCTTAGAGAAATAATTGATGGAATCCGTGCCTCTTGGACAGGTCCTTTGTTTGTCCGCATCTCAGCCAATGAATATCATCCTGAAGGTAATCAGATCGAGGATTTCATTTATTTTGCTGAACAAATGAAATCGCAAGGAATCGATCTGATCGATTGCAGTTCAGGTAGCGTTGTACCCGCCAGCATCCATGCTTATCCTGGTTACCAAGTCCCTCTCGCTCACACTATTAAAGCATCTGCTGGCATCGCCACAGGGGCTGTCGGGATGATCACAACGCCAGAGCAAGCGGAGGAAATAATATCCAATGATCGTGCCGATCTTGTACTGTTAGGTAGAGAACTGCTGCGCGATCCTTATTGGCCGCGAACCGCAGCTAAACAATTAAACGCAGAGCTTGCTGCACCCAAACAATATCAAAGAGGCTGGTAAGCAAACCAATCCCCCTTGCCTCTTACTATAATTAAAGAACGCTCCTTTTCGGGAAAATGGATTCTAAACCACCAATTTCCCTAATAAAAGGAGCGTTTTTTATGTCGCAAAAAATCTTATCGTTCTGTTGTGCAAGACTTTCTTGTTCCCCTCACATGAGAGCTCCTCTATTTCTTCATCTTTGCTTGGTTAATAAGGTAGAAAGCGGGAAAACTATAATGCACTCACTTTCGAGGAGCTAATTCCAGCATACGCCGTTTTGCCAAGGGCTTGATCTGGGAAGGAGAATCCAACATAATGTGGAAATTTTTTGCAAAAATATTACTGCTGATGTGCTGTCTATTAATTGGTTTAAGCGGTAATTTGAGCGCTGCACAAACACCTAAGAAAAATCGCTTCTACTACGAGAAGCGGGGCGAAGTGGTATGGGAGGTGCCGACCGAAGAGAAAGTAATAGCATTGACCTTCGATGACGGTCCCGATCCGGAGGATACGCCGCAAATCTTAGAGCTTTTGAAGCAGTATGAGGCCAAAGCGACCTTTTTCATTGTAGGAAATAAAGCGGAGCTACACCCTGAGCTTGTTAGCCGCGAGGTTGCCGAAGGTCATGAGCTAGCCAATCATACATACCATCATACCTACTTCAATCGGTCCTTTCCCGAGAATAAAATTTCCGAGGAAATAAGTCGTGCGGAGAAGATCATTTACAGAACATCCGGTCAAAAGCCCCATTTATTCCGGCCGCCGGGCGGATATTATAATGAAGCCCTTGTCCTTGCAGCAAGAAAAGCCGGTTACACGGTAGTAATGTGGTCCTGGCATATTAACACAAGAGACTGGGCTACGCCAGGTGTTGCCAAGATTACGAGCACCGTATTGAATAATGCGAAAAACGGCGATATCGTGCTACTTCATGATTGGGTTGAAGGCAAGACACAAACGATTGATGCTCTAAAGCAAATTTTGCCTGAGCTCAAAAACCGCGGCTACCGTTTTGTAACCATTTCGGAGCTGCTGACCTATCGTAAGCTAAGCCCAGTGAAGCAAATGGATTAAGAGTACTACTCTATCGCGATTTCTACAATTGAGTAGATGAACAAAAGGAAACAACGGCCATCCCTGAAGGATGACCGTTGTTTTTTTTATGCAGTATGTTTAGCGAATTCCATCTTCATGGAGCATACCTTTAACCCGGTCAGCGAGTACCTGCATCATACTGCGGAGCAAGTCAATATTTTGGAAGCAGAAGGAGAATACCTGATCTTTTTGAAGCTGAAGCAGTACAGTCTGACCTATCGCTGTGCAATCAGCAGAACGAGGGCCGCTATCAATGATGGCCATCTCGCCAAAATATTCTCCTTCGCCTAAAAAGGCGAAGGTTTCACTCCCCCTATGCACACGAACGTTTCCTTCAATAATTCCAAACATGGAGTCGCCGAAATCACCTACACCGCATATAGCTTCTCCTGCTTCGTATTCAACTTCATCCACCATTTGGGCCAAACGAATGAAATCATCTTGAGTCAAATGGGAAAACAGGTCAATCTTTTGTAGAATCAGTACTCTACGTAGAATCTTGTTGTTATGCGTCGAATCAGCTAGTGAGTCAGCCTGTCTCAACTCAGCCAAAGAAGCAGTGGCCACTTCCGCCAATGAAGAGAAAGCTTCCTGTTTAGAAGTCAGATCTTGTTGAACCGACTCCTCCCTAGGTTGCGCACTGCGATCAAGCATAGTCCGCAAGCGGCGTGATAGCAATTTCATCATTTCCAATGCAATCCCCGTGCGGTCAAACATCAACTCATATAACGCAGTGGAATCAAGCCTCCACAATTGAATATCCTCTTCGACTCGGACTGTCGCCGTTCTTAATTTTTTGGTTAAAATGGCTGTTTGGCCAAAGCAATCTCCAACTCTCAATTCACTTATCTTCTCTTGATTACGGTATACGCCAGCTCTACCGCTTTGTATTAAATACAAGGAATCCCCTGGATCACGCTCTTTAAATACAGTAGCCCCACTTGTTTCACTTACCCTTTTCAATTGTGCCGCAATAAAAAACAAATCCCTGCTCGTCAATCCCTGAAACAAAGACACCTTCTTCAGCAAAAGAACCCGCTTCATCTGATCGGCCAGCCAATCTAATGAAATGTTCTTGGATGCATCCAATCGGAGTTTAAGCGCTGCGTGCTCCACTAGCCTGTTCTCCTGCATAACGTCCAACTGTATCATTTGCCGCAGCCACTCATCCCCATGCTCATAGAGCCAAATCAGCTTTTCGTCCTCCAAAGCTTCCTTCTTCAGGGCACCTGTTACTTTTTGTGGAGACGACATGATCTTAATTATTTCCATTCGAAGATTCCCGAGCAGCATTTGATCCATAACCTCTGCCGCATTCGCTTGCTGCCTTGCTTCTCCCTCAGACCAGTTAGCGTAAACCGCTTGAACGGTTTTGGATTCATAAACAAGCCCCAAGAGTCCAAAAATACGACCGGTCATCGAGGATCGGATCTGATCTACCGCTTCCGAAATGGCCGAATAGGCTTTATTTCCAGCAACTCCTGCGCTCTGCTCGGCAAATTGCCAATATAGCTGTATTTCTTGGAGGATCAATTCCTCCACAAGCTTTTCGTCCACCTGCCGGATCCCATGACGCAAGCTTCTCAGCGCTTCCAAAAGCTTATCCCGCATTTCATAATTCGAGGGGCCATAATGGATCAATAAAGTATCAAAAGCCCCTTGCGTTCCAATTCGTTCGAAAACTTTGGGCAAATGGAGCAATGATGTACCTTCCTCAATAAAGTAGGGCTCCAGCAGTCCGATGATAACTTTCTCGTCATAAGCCGCCAGCGCTTCAATAGCATGCCGCCGCGTCCGACTATCCTGAAGCATTAGCACAATATGAGGTACTAAAGCAGGTACACGAAGCAATGCTGCAGATTCCAATGCACATATTCGCACCTTTGATGAGGTATCATTCAGCATCGGAACCAACGGCTTGAAGAAGCTTTGGATTCCAATCCGACCAAATAAGACAGCCATGGCCGTCCGTTCCTCTTCATCCGTACTTTCAATCAATTGCTTGAGCGTTCCGACTGCGCGAAACATCCCCTCAATTCCATAAAATTTTATTAATCCGGCTATCGCTCCGGCTTTAATCTCTACTTCATCTGCCTCAAGGTGCAGCGTAATTTGATCCAAATACTCTTCTTTGGAATAAGCCGCTAATGCTAACAAGGCTTGGGCTTTGACCTGAGGATTGGGTGAGCTTAGTAGCTCCTGCAATTCTTGCTCCAATCCTGCCGGAGTCATTTGTTCGATATAGATGATAGCTTCTACACAAACCTCCGGATAAGGATTGCGAAGCAGCGCCGGGATATGTGGAGATAGGTCAAAGCCGTCCAGCCCGCGTAAAATCTTAAGGGCATACATAACCTGATGCCTATCAGAGCTCTCTAGTGCAGAGATCAGAATTTGTCGACTGGCAGGGTCCATTAAATCGAGTTCCGTTTCTTGAAGATCCGTCCCCCTCGTTTCCAAAGTAGACAGCAAGGTTTGCAAATAAGCTTTTTTCACCTTTATAGCGGCTACTACACAGCAGGCGAGCAAAGCGAGAATAACATAACTAAACTGCCCTGCACTAAGCAGCGGGGATAAAATAATTAGACTGATCCCCGCTATCCCCTTGGCTCCATTTCGCACGACACCGTCCAAAAAGCCTTTGGCCCTATTCCGCCATTCTGGAGAAATCGGAAACATGATCAGTTGGCTTACAGAGGAATAAATCGTATCCCCAACTACCTTATCACTTCCTTTTACGATAACGGCCAGCGCAAGAACAGGCATCAATAATACCCCTAGACTACCTGTAAACAAGGCAATAGGGAATACGAGAATCGCTGTCATAACTCCAAACCGAGTTAATAATTTACCAGCAACGAATAACTGAACGAACAAAGCAAGCAGCCCGGAAAAACCGTAGAAGCTCCCCATAAATCCGGCAAGAGCATCATTTTGCAGCGTGTTTCTAAGAATGACTTTAAATTGATAATCGACAAAAGTGAGCGAAAGCACCAAAGTGGCCGACATAATGGCGACGTATTTCAGATGGGGAACATTTTGAAACAATCCCGCCTTCTGTTCCCCCTGCCGCTTACGTTCATTGGTTGGTTTCTTCGTTCGCGCTTTCGACGTTGAGAACAATTCCTCTGGATCTCTACTCATCCCAATAACACGATATACAGCTATCAAAGCCAGCAATTGGAGTGCAGCATAGAAATAGATTAGATTGGCCGTACCCGTCAGTGGGACTAGCAGCTTTAAACCAAAGCCGCTAATAATCCCTCCAATGATCCCCCCGCTCCCAACTAAGCCTATCATCCGTTTCACCTTTCGCTGGTCCATCACAGAGGTGGCAAATTGCCAGAAGATTACGATCATTAGAAAATTAAACACATCGTAAACCACATAGATCACAGGGTAAACCCATGTGTAATTTTGCCCCACCCCAATTCTGGAGACGAGTACTAGCAACGAAACAATTGGAATCAACACTTTGATCAATCGATCCAAACGAAAACGACTGCTAAATTTCTGGAACAAAATACCGATCAAAATAAGGGATGCTGACTGCGGCAAATACATGATGGATAATTGCGATGCATCAAACCGCGAAAGAAATAGCGCGTCTGCCGAAGTCCGCCCAAGCGTGGATGCCGATACTACGCAAAATAGATAGCCAAAAAGCCATAGTACCTTCGTATATTCTTCCTTATCTTCTGTAAACCTCTGGGCTGCCTTTACCATCGTCTTACCTGTAAAAAGCTTGAGCATGAGGCTGTACTCTCCATTCTATTATTTAAATAAACGTGGCTTTCTTTTATAAATTGTACACCAAACCTAGTTCCAAGGTACTACTAATTTTTCATAATAATAGTTTTATAGACTTGTCCCCCATTCGTTTATTCCTTTTCCTTGACAGACTGTTAAGGCATCTTGTATATTTACACATATAATTTCATTGGATCGCTTACAACGGAAGCATCGGTAAGAGGAGGCTAATTGCCTTTCTTATTGGTGCTTTTTTTGTTGCAATCCTGCAGCTTACATTCTATGTGTTAAAAAGGAGGAGTACTATGAACAAAAGGACAATTTTCATAGCTTTGCTTACCGCCTCTATACTGGCTTCCGGCATTCCCACAACAGCAGCGGCTGCCCCGATTAATTTCACAACTTCCATCAAGTCCTCGCTCGATAAAACGATTGCAGCTGCTGAAAGTTCACAGGCGGATAAAATCAACTCTCTGTATGACGAACTTCTCATGCTCCAGAAACAATCACAAGACTTGGATGTAGAGATCAAAGCACTTCATACTCGTAACCAAGAGACTTCGGCCTCCCTCAGCAAAGAAATCCAACAAATAGACGCTGACAACTTGGACAAGCTTGAATCTGAAGTCACACAAACTCGTGAGCAATACAAGGCGTTATTCTCTCATTACAGCTCTTTGAATAAACAGATTGAAGCCGCCAGAATGTTGAAAAACAAAGACTTAAACAGCATGCTCCGCTTCCAAGTTAATATCTTAAAAATCCCTGTTCAATTAGCGCGTATAAACATCAGTACAAAAGAAAATGAATGGCGGGCAGCAAAAGACCTGGCAGCGAAAAAGAAGAAAGAAATTCGAGGCAGCTTGGAAGACATCGCCCCTGTTAATTTAGAAATTAAAAGTAAGCGAAGCTCGATCAAGACTATCGAAACCGATGTAACTCCAGTGTGGAATACGTTCAAACAAGCAGCTAAAAAAAGCGAACCCCTTAGCGTTCTGGACACGCTAGCCTCCCTAATATCTTTGACACATCAAATCAATGAAGAGAAGCAAGCCATCCTTAATCTTGAAAACAAGATCGGCGATATTCTTTCTATTGCGAAGGCACAAATGCCGTAAGCCAAGTAATCAACCTGCTAGATTTATTATAAAAAACACAAATGAAAGAATTATAAAAGAAATCAGCACGAAAAGCCCAAGCCCGCGCAGGACAAGCCTTCGCGATCTTGGGTGGACTGCTGATTTTTTTTAAAAAGAGATATTTATCTGCTCAATACTACCTCGGAAACCATCAGCCTCCCACTGCTTTCCCCAGGTAATCGAATGTCCAGGACACCATCCTCAGCGGATAGGACATCCACAGGGTTCCCGTTCCAGGTGACCCGGTAGTTACGCCCTGCTTGCATGCAAGCCAGAAGAGAGTGAGTGCGATCTGCCGCACCAAAATAGCGAAGTTCGGCGATAAGCTCCGAATTATCCATGCTGAACTCCTTCTGCTCCAACCAAACATCGTAACCGCAGGTAAGCGTCCCTGGTCGGTGATAGGCGGCAAACCAGCTCAGCACTGGAGCGGACAGCCCACCGAAGTGATGCCACCCTGCCCCTCTTCCGGATTGGACAATGAAATGCTCATAACAGTTGTAGGTCTCGCCTGTCTCCGTCTTCCATAGCTCCAGCGCCGTGCGGGCGATTCGGTGTGCCTGTTCGCTGTAGCCAAGACTAAGGAGCATTTTCCAATAAAACCATTGATGAGGCATCCAGACTGCGCCATTCCAATAGCCATCTTTTTTATAATAAGCAGCGCTCTGATCAACGGCTGTTAAACCGATAGGGCTCCATAAACGACTACTGTCGGATATATATTCAAGCAAACGATGCTCTTGTTCAGGATTGCAAATACCGGCTACAAGCGGATAAGCTCCATCCAGCCCCATATTATAGTTTTGCCCGCTTTCATGGCGTAGCAATCCATTAGGTTGACCCTTAGTATCGTGCAGAACATAACCGAAGTATCCGCTCCCTTCATCCCATGCATAATCCTGAATCGCTTTGCCAAAAAGAGCAATGTCCCCCTCGTATTCCTCAATGTCTCCATCAAGACCGCCTATTGCGGTTGCCGCCATTTTTAAAATTTTGGCTATACGGATGGCATGGCTCGTGTTGGACACTGGAGCTGCTTCAGCCGTCAACCGGCTGCGATGAACTTCAACCTGTGGAGCATAATCATCCCAGCCTCCGGAATTATAGAAATAATCCCATGTCTTCAGCAAGCCAGAGGATAATGCTCTTGTTGTCGAGCTCCCAAGCTTACCTGCATAGAACTGATAATATTGCCTAAGTTTGGGGTAGAAATAGTTCAGCAGTTCCTTAGATTGTGTCTTATTCCAAATTTCCAGAAACAAATAATGCTGTACAGGAACCATACTTCCGTGGTGAATGAACGCGGCATGCGGATCTCCCGGTTCAGTAACGTAAGCATTTAAGCATTCCACCGCCCGTTCCATATCAAGCTCCGCCAAGCCAATCCCGATAAAACCGGAATCCCAGGTGTACAGGCTATCCCACCAACGACCTGGAGTACTGTGACGAATATAAGAACGCTTCGTATAAACCGGATAAACGACATTAGTAGCCAGCGTGGCCTCCATCAGTTGTTGGCTAAATCGGTAAGGTTCACCGGACGGATTGTAAGTCTTCGTCCTGCCCTGCGATGACTTCTCCTTCATCGAAGTGTAGGTCGCCTCGCATTGCTCCTCATTCATCAGAAAGGAAGAAAGCTCACGCTCCACATCGTCCTTGCTTCCGCTGCATACCATTCCATATATAAGCTTGCTGGAACGCGGAGCCAAAGGAATGGGCCTCAAATACACATTGGTAAAATGGCCCCTCCCCTCTCCCTTAAAAATAGAGCTAGTATGATGATGCACATTGTGACGCATAAAACGATCGAGCTCATCACAATGGAACTCCCGCACCTCGTAGTCATCATAAACCCACAGCAACCCATAATAGTGTTCGATTCCTTCATATTTCAGCAGCAAGCTGTTCGGAACAGGTCCCGAGACCATGTGTGGATGCGCCTCGTCCGATTCAGGCATAAACCGTACTTGATCAAGCACATTCTGATCCGTAATGACAAACCCGTCAAACTCCACAGAGACGGCGAAAGCACTGCGGTTGCGGTTGTCGTTGCTGCTACCGTTATTGCTGACGTTACCACCTTCTCCTGTTGCAGCAGCTTCGCCAGCAGTAAAAATAAGCTCATGCTGCCCTGCCCCGAGCGCTCCTAAGCTAACACTCGCTTCAGCCAGCTCACCTGTCCCAGTAAGCTCAATGGGAGCATCCATCGCACCGCCAAGCCTAATACTTATACGGTGCCCTTCGTTCATTCTGAAACGCAGCAGCAGCACGGCTCGCTCCATCGGCTTGGCAATCACAACCGTGTAGGAAGCACGATCCCCCGCTTCCCTACCGAAAAGAAGCGCAGAGCCTCCCACTAATCCTTGTCCGCGTACTTCACCCCGAAAAAAGCCGTCGTATACCAGGTTGTCGCTTGGCCGGGGCGTTGCGTAGGACAACTCCGCATAGTCCAGTGCATCCGTCCACAATGCCCCCTCCGGAAGCTCCGGGCGAACTGTTCGCAGCAGCTCCCCATGACCACGCACCTGCGGAAAATGCATCGAAGCCATGTAGTGGAGCACAACATTCTGCTCAGCTTCGGTACGGTTAACGAGTTCACACCGGACAAGTCTCGCGTTCCCAGACATCTCAGCATAGGAGATATCCGTATAAACTTGATCCTTCCATTCCAGCTCATGCCTATGCGTGTACCAGCTTAGATCGGGTGACGCTTCCCACGGATGGTAGCCCGACTCCCACATCGCATTCGGTACGTCTACCTTTCTGCGATAAAACCCGGGGAATACGCTCAAATCAAATCGCAAACCTCTTTGGGCGTCTGCAATATGTGAAATGCCAATGTATTTCTTCGTATATGGCCCCCATAAGGGGAGCTGCTTTAAGTCATGCGTTCCAACCAGGTGCTCCATGTCCACCACTCCTTAACGAATTAAGGCATTGCATAAAGCAATGCCTTTACTCTAACTATTTATGTGTGCTCTTATACCAATCAGTCGCTTCTTTGATAATTTGATCTCCACCGCGTTTTTTCCAATCCTCGACAAACTTATCAAATGCATCTGGCGATTCCTTACCCGTTACGATTTTCGCAGCCATCTCCAACCAGAGGCCATCTCTCCCGAGCTCTGGGCGAGCTTGTGAAGTTGGCAGAGCAGGCATACCTAAACCATCATTTTTCCGACCTTCCTTGGCAGCCACATCCATCGCCTTCATTACAAGGTCACCGGAAGGACGGTTTTTCATAAATTCTGCATCACTCAAGTGGGAAGGTCCGACCATACGTAGCCATGTCAGATGCATTTCTTCACGATATATGTCTTCCTGCTTCTCCGGATATTTGTACTTGATCTTTCCGCCCTCTAACGTATAGTCATCTCCTTCTATCCCGTAGGTAAGGAACTTCTGGGCTTCGTCTGAGTAAAACCAATCCAAAAACTTAATGGCATTTTCCGGATTTTTCGTCGTTTTTGGGATAACCCATACGCTGCCCCCGACGGCAGAGCTGATGCCTAAGCCGCCTTTGCCGTCAGGTCCTACTGGCGCCGGAATGATTTCCAATTGAGCAGTTGGTGTTCCTGTCCTTACCTCAGCCGCCCATTTATCGGCCAATCTTGGACCGTGGATCCATAAGCCTACAATGCCCTGACCCTTAATTTTCGCATCCCAATCCTTAGGCTTTTGTACGAATACTTCATTATCCAACAGCTTTTGTTCATAGAGCTGACGGTAAACCGCTAATGCATCTTTCATCTTCGGACGGATCAGGTTAGGAATCAGCTGTCCGTTTTCAAATTTCCAGTCCGCCGGCATGACATCGTAAGCCCCGAAGAATGCCTCGGTAAAAGCAAGCTTCTCCCGTCCGGAGAATGGAATCTCATCTTGCTTTCCGTTACCGTTCGGGTCCTTTTCTTTAAACGCCTTCAGCATTTCGATATATTCCTCTACCGTTTTCGGCGGCTTTAGCCCCAGCTTATCAAGCCAATCCTTGCGGACCATCATAACGTTGCCATTAGGCGTAGCATTTACCGTTGGAACACCGTATATTTTGCCGTCTTTGCTCACGGAGGCGAAATCCCATGATTCCTTCGGGATGTTCTTTTTCAAATTAGGACCGTACTTGTCAATCAGCTCGTTCAGCGGAATTAATACGCCCGTATCGATAGCCGGAGCCACCTCAGGCTTATTAATACCATGTGTTTGCAGCAAGTCCGGCAGCTCGCCACCGGCAAACAACAGCGTCAGCTTTTGATCAAATTCACGATGCGGAATTAAATCCAGCGTCACATCCGTTTTAGAAATTTCACGCAGCTTTTTCGTATACTTGTCTTCATTAATATTCGCGGAGCCCTCAATGTATTGCAGCCCTTCGGTGCCAATTCCTACCTTCAGCTTAACCGGCTTGCTGTCTGTTTTGGTCGGTGAATTAGGTTGACCCTTAGTATCGCCACCTGATGAGCAACCAGCCAATGTTCCGGCAGCCAAAGCCGTTGATAATGCGAGCATCGTCATTTTTTTTCTCATGTGACCCTTCTCCTTTATAATTATAATGAAGTGCTATATCAACCTTTCACTGATCCCAGCATAGCGCCTTTTATAAAATGCTTCTGAATCAGCGGGTAAACCAACAAAATCGGGAGGGTAGCGACCATAATCGTTGCCATTTTTATGCCTTCCATCGATTGCAGCGTCACATTCACGCTTTGCATGAGCGCTTCGGTATCACTGTCAACGAGCAGCTGGCGCAGCTTTACTTGGAGAGGAAACAAGCTGGGATCCCGGATGTACATAATCGCACTGAAGTAGCCATTCCAATGACCAACCGCGTAAAACAGTCCAACAGTGCTTAAGGATGGAAGCGACAGCGGGAGCACAATGCTCCACCAGGTCCGATACTCATCACAGCCGTCAATACGAGCAGCCTCTACAAGTCCTTCAGGAATTTCACGGAAAAAGGAAATCATAATGATCAAATTGAAAGCGCTTATAGTTCCGGGAATAATAAGTGCCCACAGCGAATTGAGCATCCCTAAGGACTTGATGAGCAAATAACCAGGAATCAATGGCACTTGAAAAATCATCGTGAAAACAATCAGCATTAAAATGAGTGAGCGGCCCTTCAGCTCATTTTTGGACAAGCCATAAGCCATCAGTGAGGTAAAAAACAGATTGAAGACCGTCCCCCCCACTGTCAGCAGCATCGTCACACCAAAGGATTTCCATATGGCCGCGTTCTGGAGAACGGCTTCGTAATTAATCAAAGTCCACTCAACCGGAAAAATACTAACCCGACCTTGGGAAATGGCATTGCCACTGCTAAAAGAGCCTGCAAATATATGCAAAAAAGGAAGCAGCATAGCTAAACCGGTAATAGTGAGAAACAAATAGTTGCCATAGTTAAACGCACGGCGTGAAGCATTTTCCCTGATCAAAGTACCGCTCTCCTTTCTATAATCAATAAATCGAATTTCCGGTTGTTTTCTTGCTCAATTGGTTGGCTCCGACAACCAGAATGACACCAACAAGTGATTTGAATAATCCGATAGCTGTCGTATAGCTGTACTGACCACCCAAAAGACCAATCCGATAAATGTAAGTATCAATGATCTCGCCCGTCTCCGTCACCAGAGGATTCAGCAGCATATAAATCTGCTCAAAGCCGAGGTCAAGCACGTTTCCCACTCTTAGCAGCAGCAGCACCATGATGGTTGGCAGGAGCGAGGGCAGTGTAATGCTAAAAGCTTGCTTCAGCTTACCCGCTCCATCGACTTCAGCAGCTTCATACAGCTCTGGATTGATGCCCGCTAGTGCCGCAAGGTAAATGATCGTACCCCAGCCAACTTCCTTCCATATGGCGGAGATGACGACAATCGAACGGAAATAGCCGGGCTCCTGCATAAAAAATACCGGTTCCTTCCCCATCCACCTCAGTATGTCATTAACCATACCCGAGCTTGGTGACAAGAAGTTAATGACAAGCCCTCCTACAATGACCCATGACAGAAAATGCGGGAGGTAAAGAATGGTCTGCACCGTTCGTTTGAAAAACATCCGCCGCACTTCATTCATCAGCATAGCTAAAGCGATAGGGGCCGGAAACCCTAATACGATTTGGTAGATACTAATCAGCAGCGTGTTCTTCAACACTCTCAGAAATTCGGGATACGTAAACAGGTTGTAAAAATGCTTAAGCCCAACCAGCTTGCTGCCAAAAATTCCATTAAACACGTTGTAATCCTGAAATGCGATAATCACGCCTGTTAGCGGAATATATTTGAATAAAATAAAATAAATCAGCCCAGGAAGCACCATCGAATAAATTTGCCAATGTTTGTACCAATATGGCTTTCGCTTCGAGACTTCAGCCGGAATGGAGATTGCTGGTTCCGGTGCTGTGCCATTATTTCTTAACTCCATTGTATCTCTCCTTCCCCTTCTCACTGCTCAATTGTAACCGCTATCATTTCTGGCGACCATGTGTTTAAAGGTTACAAGTTGTGCTTTTTTGACATATTTACTCCCTCCATGTTCTAAAGAAATACAAAACAAAAAGACGCGCAATGCTGCCACGTCTTATTTATTTATGTATTGCTAAATCTTTTCTTGTAGTCATTGGGCGATAACCCGCAGTATTTTTTAAAGGATTTAGAAAAATGCGGGTAGTCCGTATATCCAACAGCATAGGCAACTTCGTACGTCTTACTCTCTGCAGCTTCCAACAGCTCCTTTGCTTTCTCCATTCGAAGCTTGATGACGTAATCTATGAAGCTCAGTCCGAGCTCCTCTTTGAAGCACCTGCTGAAATAAGAGTCAGACATACCCGCCTCATTAGCAGCATGGGAAAGTGACAAGTGCTCACTTATATAATGAGCTGCGATATATTCAACCGCCTTCTGAATACTCTGGTTCTGTCCCCAATTACGCATAATACGTATCTGCTCTGCATATGCGGCAATGCTCGTTCCCGCACGATGCAGCAGCTCATCTGGAGATAGCGCTGCAGGGGAGAGCAGAGGCTTCGAAAGCTCCTGCAATTTACCGCCGCTTTGGGCTACAAGCTCCGCTTCTGCCAAGATGAGCGCATCCTCCAGCTGCTCCGAGCATTGCGCGATAGTCAATCCGCGATTCAACAGCTGCTGCTGAAAATCTGCTAGGTGCCGCAGAGCTTCGAGCTCTCGAACCATCCACAGGTCATCCGCAATCGAGCCCGCAATCCCCTTGCATTCCCACAGCCTCTGTCCCCGCTCCTTCAAGCTTCTGCCTTTCTGCTCCAATCGCGCTGCCGCTTTGCCCAACAGATCCTCCAGCTGCTCCTGTCGGACCGGCTTGAGCAAATAATCCATGATTCCATAGCGCATTGCCTGCTGCGCATACTTGAAATCATCATAGCCCGATAAGATGACAATTTCTGTTGCCTGTTCCCGGCTGCGGATTTCTTCAATGAGTTCCAAGCCGTCCATAACCGGCATGCTTATATCGGTGATGATCAAATCTGGCTTCAGCCGCTCCCATAGAGCGAGCGCCTCGCTCCCATCTTCCGCCTCCCCCAAGACGCGAAATCCATGCGAGCTCCCATTAATTAGCTTGGTTAGACTACGCTTGATCATCACTTCATCATCAACAATTAATACGTTATACATCCTCTTCACCCTCTCTCCAGTTGATGATTTTCAGCCGCATCTCAATAAGAGTACCTGTCTCATCGGACTTGACGATATATAGCCCATAGGACGGTCCAAAGCTAATTCGGATGCGTTGATGCACATTCCATAAACCGATGGTATCAAAGGCTCCGCTAACATCCCCGTTCTGCGGCAGCCCCTTGCTGTCATCCGTCATAAAGGCTGCATTGTACCGTTCCATAAGCTGACTGTCCATTCCTTGTCCCCGGTCCTCAATGCACAGAACATATTGCCCCTCCTGGAGCTTGCCGGTAATACCTATGTAGCTTGGCTTTTGCTTGTTAGCTTGATAGCCATGCTTAAACGCATTCTCCACAAGCGGTTGAATCATAAGCCTCACTCCGTGTATTTGAGAAAGTAATTCATCCTCAACACAAATCTCGACTTGCAGAGTATTAAAGCGCTCCTGTTGAATTTCTAAATAGGTGCGGATATAACGGATTTCATCCATTAATGTGACCGCTTGCCCCGGATTACCAACACTGTACCGAAAAATATCAGCCAATGAAGTAGCCATCCTGCTAATCGGCTGAACATCCTCAATAATCGCATAGGAGTTAATGATCTCCAATGTATTATAAAGAAAATGAGGATTGATTTGGGATTGCATGACCTGCAGCGCTGATTCTCGCTGACGGATTTCCATCTCACGCTCCTTCCTATGGGAAGTCTGCACTTCCTCAATAAGGCGGCCAATCTGACTGACCATTCGGTTAAATCCCCGATTCAAGCCTCCTAATTCATCGTTTCTCCTCTCAGGAGCCTTGACGCTAAGATCCCCTTCTTCCGCACGCCGCATAAGCCGCTGCAGATGGGACAACGAGCGTGTTAAATAGAAAGAGAAGCCTCCCGTTATCATTAACGCCAGCCCTACCAGCAGGAGACCGACCCACAGGGTAACATTCCTAAGACCAATCATTTTCCCATTCAGTTCCTTTAAGGATACTTCAGAAACAAGCGTCCATCCCGTCATCTGAGAGCGTTCATATATAATAAGCCGATTGTCGCTCTGAGCCTTCTCCACATAGTACCCTCTCTGACTTGCCAGCAGATTTGCACTAAGCTTAGGTGTTTGAGCAGGCTCTCCCCACTTCTCCCTCTGAGGATGGTATACGATGCGCCCATCAGCATCCATAATCCATACAAAACCGCTTTCCCCCAGCTTGATCTTCTCGCAAATTTTAATGATTTCATTAAGCCTTGCATAAACGATAAGCATCCCGTTGGATTGATACGAAACCGTATCCAAAAAATTACGGGCAATCGTTAGCACAGGGGTTGATTCCATGTATTCAATGCCAACAATCCGGTAGTTCCGATCACCAAGAAGCGCATCCTTATACTGTTCATAGCTTTCTTTGGCTGCAGTAGCGCTGTAGCTTGCGGTGGCAATGCCGTTCTTGGAAACAATAGAAAGCCCATAAATATCAGGACGTCCGAAAGTAATGTTTGGAAACAGCTCATCGGATATTTTTTTGCTGACGAGAAATCTGTCATACTGATCCTCGGGTTCGAGCTTCATGAAGGATTGTATCTGTGGATGCAGCAGCAAAGGGTAGGTTATTCTCTCCAGATCAGAGAAATATCCATCCAGCTGGGAATTGATTTGACCCATAAGCTGCTCACTGTATTCAATTGCGTTATGCTCAATGCTCTCAGAAGCTCTTACATACCAAAGCGTGCCAAAGACTAGAAACGGTACACATAAAAAGAATAGGATGAGAAGTACAAGCTTCGTTTTTATTGACAGCGCTTTCTTAATTAACAAGCCTCTCCACCCCGCTGCTTCAGTTTAGTAAGATGTACTATCTAAAGTAGCATGAAATCCTGCTCGATGGAAGGTTGTTGAATTGAAACAGTATAGATAAGTTCTTTAAGCCTTCGTTGTCGGAGTTCCTCCTGTAGCAACTCCCTGCTTCCGGTTTAATGCAGGCCATTGTCCATAGGTACCGGCTCTCCAAAGCCATTCTAACGGTCCCATTCGATAATGATGAAGCCACAGCTTGCTCCAAAAGATAATAATCACAACCACTGCAACCGAATAGACCATCCCTACCCACAGCGGCAAGCGGTTAACATAGTTCCAGAAAACCTGCAGCAGCAGCATGGTAAGAATAGATTGCACTAAGTAGTTGGTTAAGGTCATTCGCCCGACCGCTGCCAGGCTGCTAAAGCGCTGAATACCATATCGATGAATCATCAGCAGCAAGGTACATATGTAAAAGATCGCCATTGTTTTACCGGTAAAATGGGTGTATGGGTAAAGCTCCATCGGCATGTAGACGGGATGAGAGCTATAATAATGGACCATCGGAATAAAGAGCAGGATGGATAGAATGAAAGCCGACATGTGCACACGGTGGACAACAGTCACATTAAGCTCCTTATGCTCGAACCAGCTCTTCTTTCCTGCATACAGCCCAAGTAGAAACAATCCCAAGATTTCAAAGCTTAATGAAGCAGCATTCCCCAAACCACTACCCAGTAAAAAATCGATCCGCTCTCCCCAATCCGGGATATGTGTAAACAACGGTTTACTTAGCTCTTTCGAAAGACCGAGGGCAAATGTAGCTAATATTATAAAAAGCCCAAACAATCCGGATAAAATAAGACTCCATACTAAAATCGTCTTGGGTGATCGCTTGTAAAATATAAGGAGTAAGAAGCCTAGGATAGCATACGTGTACAAAATATCACCGAACCATAGCAGCACAGCATGCCCAATACCCAGAACCATCAAAAGCAGAAGTCTTCTCATAAACAAAATTCGAGGGCGCTTCCCTTGACGTTCAGCGTTTTCAAAAAATAAGTAAAAGCCTACGCCAAACAAGAACGCGAAGATGGAGTAAAACTTCGTTTGGAACAGCATGTCGTAGATCAGACGAATAAAAGCGTCCAACCCTCTATAACTAGGCTCAAATGCGTTGCCAATACCGATCATTTCGGGAACATTTACGAAAAAAATTCCCAGCACCGCAAAGCCGCGGATCACATCGAGCCCTATCATCCGCTCTTTTGAAACCAACAGCTCAGAAGTCATTGACTCACCCTTTCTCTCTAGCATATTAGCACAGCTATTGTACCATATAGTTACAAATCGTTATGAACCCTTTTACAAGTTATTGCACATAAAATGGTTGGGAACCCCTTGTATAGACAGACACCCATTTGGGCTATTCCGCATATCTTATCCAATAATGAAAATATCGTGATTTTCAAATTTATTCATTACGAGGAGGGGGAACCATGCAAATTCACGTCGTGCAACAAGGCCAATCACTCTACCAGATTTCAAATGCGTATGGGGTGACGGTTAAAGAAATAGCCGATGCAAATGAAATTTCTGTAGAAAAATCGCTAGTCGTAGGACAGGCATTAGTTATTCCTATAGTCGGAAAATATTATTATGTGCTGTCTAGTGACAGTCTATATAGTATCGCTCATAAATTCGGCGTCTCAGCTCAAACGTTAGCATCAGTTAACCACTTAAGGGAGAATCAGCCTCTAACCGTGGGGATGCGGCTCTACATTCCACCGGCACCACGCCGTAAAGCAGAAATTAATGCCTATCTCGAGCCTAGAGGAAATGCAATATCTTCCGAGCTGCTGCAATCGGCAAGGGATACCGCACATTATTTGACCTACCTGGCACCCTTCAGCTTTCGAATCAACCGCGACGGATCTTTGCAAGCGCCGCCTTTGAATGGGCTTGAGGCGATTGCTCAGCAGCATAATGTCACCTTAATGATGGTTGTAACCAATTTAGAGAAGGACCAGTTCAGCCCTGAGCTGGGCTCCGTCATTTTGAATGATCAAGAGGTACAGAATCATTTATTCGATACTATAATACGAACAGCAAAGGAACTAAATTTTCAAGATATCCACTTTGATATCGAGCATCTGCGTCCGGAAGATAAAGATGCCTATAACCGTTTCCTTCGTAAGGCCTCCGGCTTGCTGCACCGCGAAGGCTTTCTGATGTCAACGGCTCTAGCTCCAAAAACAAGCTCGACTCAAACAGGAGCATGGTATACGGCTCATGATTATAAAGTGCATGGAGAAGTTGCTGACTTTGTTGTCATTATGACCTATGAGTGGGGATATAGCGGAGGACCCGCCATGGCTGTTTCGCCTATAGGTCCGGTGCGTAAGGTTTTGGAATATGCGATCAGTGAAATGCCTGCTTCCAAAATCATGATGGGGCAAAATTTATACGGGTATGATTGGACACTGCCGTTTGTACAAGGCGGTCCATTTGCCAAAGCTTTAAGTCCGCAAGCTGCCATCGATTTGGCAAGAAAACAGAATGCGCAAATTCAGTACGATTATGTAGCACAAGCTCCGCATTTTACTTATTGGGATAGCTCAGGCAAGCAGCACATCGTTTGGTTTGAGGATGCGCGTTCCATTCAAGCCAAGTTTAATTTAGTGAAGGAATTAGGTCTACGTGGGATCAGCTATTGGAAGCTTGGACTGAGCTTTCCGCAAAATTGGCTGCTTATCGAGGACAATTTCAATGTGGTTAAAAGATAGCTTTGGGCTCAAGACGCAGCAGCTTCGCTGCTTTCCGAATCGATCATCAGCGGTATCGATAGTCAAAGAATTGCACCTAAGGAACAAGCAACACGAGCACAAGCGCAGTGCTGCTAAGCAGAATGATGAAGCTTTCTGCATTAATGGACTAACTTTAACAAATCATTATGCACTAATAATCATCCGAGAGCTGCCCCAAAGTCGTAACGACGGGGCAGCCTATTTTTTTAGGAGAAATAACAAATGCAGAAAGGAGCCTGCCCCCATATGGGCCATGCTCCTTTTGTGTAGCTTAGTTAATTATTTACAGTTAATGGAATTATCCTGACTGCTCTTAATTAAGCTTCTTAACTTCGTTCGATGCCGCTTGCTCCGGCTGATCTGTATCCTCTACCATACCACGAGTGGAATTGCGGAACTCGCGGAGCGTATCGCCGAATGCTCTTCCAAGCTGAGGCAGCTTGGAAGGCCCAAATAAAATTAACGCGATGGCCAATATAAGCACCAGCCCTGAAACACCGATATTGTTAAACATAGTTTTATCCTCCTATGGGTTTCGCTTTAGCGAAACCTGCATCGTAAGCCTAACCTTCTCTTGTACGGATCAACCGTTGGCCGGGCTTTCCTGTGTCATACGCCACTGTCTGCCCGAAACGAAGACGCTAATCTCAAACAGCATAAATAAGGGAATCGTAACCGACAGATGAGAAAGCATGTCCGGCGGTGATATACATGAGCCAAGGATAGCCAGCCCTACGTAGGCGTATTTGCGCCCCGTCTTTAATCGTTCAGGCGTGAGCAAGCCGATTCGTGTCAAAAACAACATGACGACAGGAAGCTCGAATGCCGCTGACATGGGGAGCACAACATCGAACAAAAACGAAAAATATTTGTCAATGCCGTACGTTTCCACAGCTCCAATGGTACTGTTCATATTTTTCATAAAACGGAGCATCATCGGAAATACGACCAAATAGCTGAACGCAAGCCCGACTAAAAACAGCATAAATGACGCTGGAACATAAGATAGTGCGCCCTTCGCTTCCTTATCCGTTAAGCCTGGACGAACGAATGCCCATAGCTGGTAAAGTAGGACTGGCAGCGTGAACAGAAGCGCAAACAGCAAAGCACACTTCATGTATATCAGCAGCCCATCCGTGAAAGAAAACACGTTCCATTCGATGCCATCTGCTCCAGGCTGTGATTTGATAAACCGCAATATGCTAGGCGAGACGTACAAGCCTACGCACAAAGTCGCTACAAACCACCCAAATACGAGCAGCAGCCGTTTACGCACTTCCGTAAGGTGAAAAATCCAATCTTCCTGCTCCATGCTCTACCTCACACCCATTCGAAGGAATGCTCACCGTTATACAACGATTCCGCCCTGCTTCATGTATTTGGAAACCCCTTCAGCTGCCCTATATGCAAGAGCTCCTACCGTTCCCGTCGGATTATAGCCGCTGTTGTGAGGAAATGCGGAAGCCCCAACGACAAACACATTTTCAACATCCCACATTTGCAAGTAGTTGTTTACTGCTGATGTCGAAGGATCGGAGCCCATGATAGCGCCACCCGTATTATGCGTAGATTGGTAAGGGACAATGTTGTAAGGCCCTAACGTACTGTTCGATCCTATCGTTGTTGGATTCATTTCCTTCATGATCCCTGCTGCCTTCTCTGCTACAAACTTGATCATTTGTCGGTCCTGCTCTTCAAAGTCAAAAGTAATTCGCATAAGCGGCAGCCCATAAGCGTCTTTGTATGTAGGATCCAAATCCAGATAGTGATGCTTCCACGGCAGACTGCTGCCCTGTACACCCACATTCAAGACGCTGTTCGCGTACTTGATTGATTTCTGTTTAAACTCTTTTCCCCAAGTAGGAGTTCCCGCCGGTACCGAATTATTGGCAATCGGCCGCAGTCCCGGCTGCGCGAAGCGAATACCGGCTCCATGGATAAAGTTGAGATTGCTATGATCGAAGTTATCCCCGTTGAAATCGGGAATTTCCATCCCTAAAGACCCAGCTCCCGCGTAGGTGTTAAATTCCTTGTCATCAAAAAAGCCTGTCGCACTACCTCCATTCGTTTGGTAGGCATAGTTTTTACCGATAACTCCTTTCCCCGTAGCAGGATCATAGGGCTGACCCAATTTGGAAGTTAACAGCAGCCTGATGTTATTAAATACATAGCCCGTTAGAATAACAATATCGGCTGGCTGTTCGTACTCCTCACCCGTTATTGTGTTTACATAAACAACACCGCTCGCTTTTTTACCGTCATTTAAGACCTTGATAACATTCGAGTAGGTCCTCAATTCGAAATTTCCGGTTTTATGAGCTACCGGCAATACCGTTACTACAGAGTCAGCCTTCGCTCCATATTCACAGCCAAACCGCTCGCAAAACCCGCAATATTGACAGGCTGCACGAGTAATGCCGTCAGGATTTGTATACTGCTCAGATAGATTAGCCGAAGGCCACATATAAGGATGGTAACCAAGCTTCTTGGTCGCCTCCTCGAACATTTTAATAGTCGGTGTTCGAATCATCGCCTTAGTTGGAAAAGGGTTTGCTCGCTTACCAACCATCTCATTTTGTTCGGGATCACCGGAAATTCCGGCCATTTTCTCAAACTTTTCAAAATAGGGCTCCATTTCATCGTAGGTAATGCCCCAATCCTGAATTAACATCCCGTCTGGTATTTTACTTTTCCCATAACGCTCAACCGTCTTACTGTAAATTTGGAAATCATAGGGGAGAAATCGGAAGGTTTGTCCGTTCCAATGCACACTCGCTCCGCCAAGCCCCTCTCCAAGCAGGAAGGAGCCGTGCTCCCGCATCGGCACTGCCGCTACCTTCTCTGTATTACGGAAGGTTATCGTTTCCTTGGCCAGATCCTGCATCAGATCCAGCCTTTGCGCATAGCGAAGCTCATCATGCACCATGTAATAATCTTCCGTACTGCGCGGCTTTCCTCTTTCCAATCCCACAACCTTGACGCCCTGTTTGGTTAACTCAGCGGCAAGTATACCTCCTAGAAATCCCATCCCAACTATAACGACAGGAACCTTTGGCATTTTAGTAGCCATGATGCATGCCTCTCTTCTGTTTTGTTTGTCTGTAATGTTTATTCAGCAAAATTAATGAGTTGCAAAATGATCGTGGAGACTGCGAGGCTCCATGAGAACAAACTCGCTTTTTTCCATAATCTCTGTGTAAACCATCTGATTACCAGGATATTTACGCATCTTCCAGCCCATCATATTCTTGTTTCCGCCGTACACGGGATCAGAATAGACCCCTTCAAGGGTCACTCTGCGCAATAAATTAAAGAAGGTTTTACCTGTGACCTCGTTAATGACCAGAATCTCGCCTTTATCCATAGAGGTTAGGATAGCATCCTTCTCTTCGTCGGTTAGGTCGATAAACGATTTCGTATACTTCTTCTTACTCGCCTCTTCCATAGCTTGAAGCCCCATAGTAAACAACTCATTGCGCTGAATGATTTGATAATCTCCTTGGGTGACTTCCCCTTTAATAAAAGGGCCAATCCGATATTCACGGGCATTTATACCCCAAGGGCTAGCCATTTGATGGTCAATGAAAAATGCAACTCCCAGCTCTGCTGCCCCTGGTCCGATGTCATCCTTAGGATAAATTCTCTCAGCCGCCGCTTCTGTTATTTGCATCTGAAACTGATTAAAGTACATGGGTGCTTGATTGAAATCTGCCGTCTGCGTTGCCGCACCAGGAGTTGTTGGCGCTGGTGCTGGCGCAGCCGGATTTTTACGAAATCCACCGGCGATTGCCCCCCCGATTACTCCACCCACAACAGCTCCACCGATAGCAGTCCCCGAATATTTAAGAAACTTCCGACGAGAATCACTAGGCGGCTGTTCATTACGCCGTTCCGCCATATAAATACCTCCTTTAATTGTTTAGTCCAATTATTTTTTTGTAAAATTGGTATTTGTAGGGTTATTTTGAACAAAGGCTGAACATTTTATGCAACCTATTTATATAAATCGCCAAACATATTTTTCGATAGACCAAATAAAAGAAGCCCACTATTTTTACAATAGTAGACTCCTTATTTGGTATGATGAATTTAGAGATTTACCTGGCAAGGATAGAAATTCTCCAACAAAATTTACCTTGACTTTCTCTAAAACTTAAATTAAGATTTCTTGTCATATGAACTATCATCGATAATACCCAAACTGCCGTCTCCTCTTAGCGTATAAGAATGACACAAGTTTAATCTCCTACACATGAGGTGAAGTAAGCATGGCAACCGTGAAGTTTATGAATGTGAACAAAACATTTGTTTCCAAGGAAAGTACTGTCCAAGCACTCCGTGAGGTCAATCTAGAACTCAAGCCGGATGAATTTGTTGCGATCATTGGTCCAAGCGGCTGCGGAAAAAGTACGCTGTTGAAAATAGCTGCAGGGCTAGACACCAGCTTTCAAGGTTCTGTCCTTATAGACGAGCAGTCGGTTACCAAGCCAAGTATTGAAAAAGGTTTCATATTCCAAGAGCACCGGTTGTTTCCGTGGTTAACCGTTGAGAAAAATATCGCAGCTGATTTGTCTTTAAAGGATCCTGCCGTCCGCCAAAAGGTGAACGAAGTTATTGAATTGGTTAAGCTAACCGGTTTTGAGAAAGCTTTTCCTAAACAACTTTCAGGCGGGATGTCCCAACGAGTGGCAATCGCTCGCGCGCTTATGCGTCAGCCTCAGTTACTTCTTCTCGATGAACCCTTTGGAGCACTCGATGCCTTTACAAGAAACCATATGCAAGAAGCGCTGCTGGACATTTGGCGTGAAAACCGTATGACGATGCTGCTTGTAACTCATGATATTGACGAAGCTATCTTCTTAGCCGATCGAATTGTGGTTATGGAATCCAAGCCTGGAACGGTTAAGGAGATTATTTCCATCGATTTGCCTCATCCACGTGCTCGCGTCTCCACATCATTTATGGAATATCGCAAACGCGTTTTATGGGCTCTAAGTGGATATGAAGATCTAGAACCCACTTACTCTATTTAAAATAATACTAAGCTAGCTGCAATTATAAGCGCCACTTCCATCCGATTTGCCCCTGCGGCAGGTCGGATTTTTTGTTTACTTTTCCAACAGGTGAATTTCCCTCATTAAATACTTCAAAAATACTTGGTGCGTTCTAGGAAAATGCTGCTTTTTAGAGCGCGCACACCCGAAGGTTACGCTGTTGCTGTCATCATTCACGAGCGGAATCGCCACAATTTCCCCACTGGAAATAAGCGGATCCTTCTTAATGCTAAATTCTATAAATATACCTATCGCAGCGCCCTCTGCTATGGTCCTTTTAAGTACCTCTTGATTGTTGGAAGTAAAAATGATGTTGACGGGACCATACTTTTCCTTGAATTGCTTCATATAGCGATTTGAAAAGCTGCCATTAATACTAACAAAGGGTTGATTCACTAAATCCTTGCGAGTAACGCTAGCTTTGGAGGCAAGCCATGAATGTCTGCTTACGCAAACAACCACACGTGATTCAATCATCTTCGTTAACCACAGTTCATCCGTCACGCCAGGTTCATGATTTAAATAAATCAAGCCCATATCCGTCTTATTTTGTTTAATATCCTCGATAATATCGGTCGAATCCTTCTCCGTTATTTCTAAACGAACATAAGGATAGTGATTTTTAAACGAGACAATAGATTTGGGGAGTATCGCCATGAAATTGGGGCTTACCGAGAGGCGAACTTCACCTTCAATGTGGTCATTCTGCATAAGCACTGCATCTCTTACATCTTGAATTTTGATGAGCGCCTCATTCGCTTTATCAATAATAATTCTCCCGCGATCTGTTGGGACAGTTCCTGATCGGGTCCGTTCAAACAATTCAAAACCTATTTCACTTTCCAGCCTCGCTAGAGCTTTGCTTATTCCAGCCTGAGAGACATGCATGATCTCAGCCGTTGTAGAAATCGATCCGGTTCTGGCAATATTAACAATATATTCTAGCTGCTCAATATTCATATCACAACCCCTTTTAACCATAACCTTTAGTTATATAACCATAACACATAGTTACTATACTTGTTTACTCGGATATAGTAAAGTTTAGATACTTTAAGATTCGAAAAGGAGATTTATTATGAGAAAATCACAAGTATCCACTCTAGTTTTATTCCTAAGTCTTATACTTATTCTAGCAGCATGCGGCAGTAAAACAAGCGATACTAAATCCACTAGCTCTACCCCGAGTTCACCTCAAGCGCAAAAAGAAGTTGTCGTGAACATTGGCGTTCAACATGCAGTGGCTCCTCTTGTATTGGCACAGCAAAAGAAATGGTTCGAAGAAGAATTTGCTAAACATAACGCGAAGGTCAATTGGCTTGAAGTGCAAGGCGGCCCACCACAATTTGACGCCATTCTCACCAATCGCCTCGACCTAGCTGTAACGGGTAATACTCCTGTAATTACTGCTCAAATGGCGGACATACCGTTCAAAGAAATTGCTGTTGGCAGCACAGGCTCGAAGAATAATGCCCTGCTAGTACCAAAAGGCAGCTCGATTAAGGGTGTTGAACAGTTAAAAGGCAAAAAAATCGCCGTTGCAAAAGCTACTAGCGGCTACGATATGTTGTTCCGTTTGATTGATAAAGCAGGTTTAAAAGCTACTGATGTTCAGATTATTCAGCTTTCAGCAGATGAAGCGAAAGCCGCTTTCATCGGAGGTTCGGTTGACGCTTGGAGCATAGGAGAGCCTTACTTATCCACTACTGTGGTTAATGACGGAGCTACTGTATTGGCAGACGGATCGAATATTAATTATATCAGCCCGGCCTTCCATGTTGCCCGCACTAAATTCGCTGAAGAACACCCTGAGCTTGTAACCGCCTATTTGAAAGTTCTGGAAAAAACCTTGATTTGGCAAAATCAAAACCTGGATGAAGCTGTTAAGATTTATTCCGAAGGAACCAAGCTGAATGCAGATGTGGTTAAATCCGTAATCAAAAATGTCAGCTTCGCAACGCTGCCAGTATCCGATCAATTTGTGAAAGGGCAGCAAGAGCTAGCACAATTTCTACTCAATGAGAAAGCCATTAATAAGTTAGTTGATCCATCCAAGGTTGTTGACAATACATTCATTAATAAAGCATTAGAAGATATTAAAAACAATAAATAACACCTCGAGGTGAATCTATTATGAGTAATGTAACTCTTCCTATTCAAGAGCTAAGAGAACTAGGCAGACAAGTTCTGCTTAAGCATGGAGCAACCAAGCGTGAAGCCGAAATCGTAACGGAAGATTATTTGGACGCTGATTTAAGAGGCCGCTTCTCTCACGGCTTCACCTACTTTAGAAATGCGGTAGAAGCTTTCACAGACAAAGGAGTTTACCAGGTAGGCCCTTTTGATGGCTCCTATATGCATATTACCGGCAACAGCGACTTAGGGCATATCGTAGCTCGCGAAGCCATTGATCTTGCAATACCATTCTTACCTGATCGCAAGATGATATCCATTGGCCTAACTGACATTACAAGGTTCAACTGTTCAGGAATTATTGCCAGATACGGCGCTGAGCAAGGTGCTGTAACGCTAGTATTCGCTTATGGCGGGACAAGCGTTATGACTCCTCCCGGAGGCATGGCAGCAGCGGTCAACAATACACCGCTAGGGATTGCCATTCCCCATACAGATCCCTTGTTTGTTCTAGACATGGCGACCTCCGAACGTGCTTGGGGTCATGTGACTCTGGCCAAGTATAACCAGGAAACCATTCCGAACACTTGGGGCGTTGATCAACAAGGACAGCCTACAACGAACCCAGCGGAAGTGAAATATTTATCACCTGTCGGAGGTTATAAGGGCTTCGGATTAGCTCTGGCATTCGAAATGCTTGGAGGCGCTTTGGTCAATGTTCCTATCGGCTCCAAAGGGCCAGGAAAAAGCAGAGGTGCTCTCATTCAATTAATCGATCCTACCATATTTGGTCATACGGTAGAATCCTTCCGCGAGCAAGTAACCGGATTTCTTGGAGAGATCAACGCTGTACCAACTGTAGATCCAGACCAATCCATTACTTATCCAGGTCAAGCATCCGAGCAGCGATATCGTGACCAGCTAAACTCAGGCGTCATTACCGTACATGAATCTGTTATTCAATATCTTCAAAATCAACTTAAAAATGATTAAAATTAGACTACCATTGAAGAGGGCTTTCTATGAAGACTCGCGAGCATTATAAGAAATATATGTACGGAATCATATTGCCTGCCATTATCTTAACCATTTGGCAATTGGTTGGATCGCTTCATCTGGTTCCTCCTCAATTGCTTCCTACACCTGTTGAAATTGTCAAAGCTTTCATAACCTTATCCGGTGATGGTGTACTATTTGACAACCTTTCCGTTAGTATTTATCGTGCTATTGTCGGTTTTGTAATCGGAGGCGGTCTTGGCTTAATATCAGGATTACTGGTTGGTTTTTTCAGGAAGACCGAATATACTTTGGATCCTACCTTACAAATGATTAGAACCGTACCCCATTTGGCCATCATGCCACTATTCATTCTATGGTTCGGATTTGGTGAGTTTTCTAAAGTATTGCTGATTGCAAAAGGGGCTTTTTTCCCACTCTACCTTAATACTTTTCTCGGTATCCGCGGGATTGACTCCAAGCTATTCGAGGTCACACGGGTTCTTGAATTCAGCCGGTTCAAGCAAATAACCAAGCTTATACTGCCTTCAGCGATGCCAAACATCCTGCTTGGTCTTCGACTCTCCCTTGGTATGGCCTGGTTAAGCCTCATTGTTGCTGAATTGATGGGGGCCAACTCTGGAGTAGGCTATATGATCTCCGACGCGAGACAATTTGCCCAAACCGATGTTGTTTTTGTCGGCATTGTAATTTTTGCACTTGTTGGAAAACTGACGGATTCCCTTGTTCGTAAGCTCGAGGATCGATTGCTGCGTTGGAGAGACAGTTATGATGGAGCCGATAAATAATCCATAGTCCACACTTTGAACATCTTCAGATGACAAAAAGAGCTTCAACCGAATATCTCGGTTGGAGCTCTTTTAAATATTTTACTATAATTTAAATTTTTGGATCAGCAGCTCCAGCCTCTCTGACATTTCTTCCAGCTTTTCAGAGGATACGGATATTTGCTGCATAGCTTCCATTTGCCCTTCGGCCGCTCTCGCTATTCCTTGAAAATGCTCCGAGGTATTTCTTGAGAGTCGGTCCATCTCATCAGCGGATGCCATGACTTGCTCGGCCCCAGCAGCGATCTCCTCAGAGACAGCTGAAACCTCTTGAACCTGCTGCGCAACCCTCTCCACCTCAGACTGAATACGTCCAAATGCATTTCCGGCATTCCTCACGATAACAAGTCCCGACTCCACTTCATTCGTGTCCATGTTAACCCCTTTTACAACCTTGGCCGTATCCTCCAAAATGTAGCCAATCAGTTCGCCGATCCTGGCTGCCGATTCCTCGGACTGAACCGACAGCTTGCGGACTTGATCCGCTACGACGGCGAAGCCTTTTCCATGCTCACCTGCTCTTGCTGCTTCAATTGCTGCATTCAGCGCCAACAGGTTTGTTTGGGCAGATATGTCTTTTATTACATCGACAATTTGACCGACATGATCCGAACGCTCGGCCAACTGCTCGATATCCTTAGCCATTAGATGGGACGAAGCTTGTATCGATTCCATCTGTTTCAACGCCTGGTGCACAAAATCGTTGCCGATTCTGGCAGCATTCGTAGCTTCCTTGGAAGCCTCGGCAACTACGGATAACGAGTCAGCAATACGTTGAACGCCAGCACCGACTTCATCCACGGCCCGTGCAGTTTCGCCACTTCGCTGCTCCTGTGTCCTTGCAACATCTACAGCATCCGATAAATAACCCGTTATTTGCTCACTGGAGGCACTTGTTTCTCCCGAACTCTCCGCAAGCACTTGACTGGACTGCTTCATATTATGAGCACTGTTTTGGATTTCCTGAATCATATCTCTTAGAACAAAAATCATTTTTTGAAAGGCGTCAGAAAGTCGGCCAATTTCATCCTTGCCCTTCACTTCCGTCTTCGCTGTCAAATCCCCACCTTGTACCTTCTGTATTTCACGGGTTAACCGAAGTATAGGAGAAACGATCATTCGAGAAAATATGTAAATAATAACAATCGAAACTAGTAAAATAGCCCCTGTAATGATCATCGTATTTCTTTTATTATCGCGAAGCAGCTGATAAACGGTTGATGCGTCAAAATCAGCGCCGAGAACCCCCAGCAGCTCGCCCGAAGATGACTTAATAGGAACATAAGCAGAAACCAGAGCTCCGTAAGGCTCAATCTCCGTCAACTCTCCAACCTTAATTTCACGATCCGTGAACGCCTTTATCTGGACTTCACCCATGCTGGTCTCAACCTTACCCAACGGGGAAAAATCTTCTCCTTTGGCATCAAGAGGCATCCCGTCAACGATATAATAATATTCCGCAGCATCCCCTTTTTTCCGCTCAGCCATGGTATATAAATACTTCAAGTTATTGGCTTCTCGTATATCATTCAGCTTTAATCGGAGTTCTTTGTAGTATGCATTTTCACCCTTCTCCGGTTTGATATCGCGGTATTTCTCTATATCGATCTGCTTGGAGGCGTACTGCGCAATGCTTCTTGCCTGCTCTCCTAGCGATCGTGTGATTAGACTGACCGAGGATGTGTAGATCACGTAGCTTAATAATGAACCTGACAATAAAATAATAATGGAAAAAACCAGCATAATTCGTAGGTGAAGGCTTTTCAATGAATGTCTCCCCTTAACTTTATAATTTTCCTGTTTATTTTACTATAATTAGACCATTTGTACTATATAGTTCTTGTTCAATTAAGTAGCTTAAGAGAACAAAGGCATGTTCCGTCCGAGTGAATCGATTACGAGAGAGGAGCTGGCTGTGATGTTGAACCGGGCGATTTCGTATACAGGTGCTGCATTACAACCTGTCACTGCAAAGCCATGCTAGTCTTGAAGCAGAAATTCTCGTTGGCGATGAGCATGGCAATATCAGGCCTGAATCCAAGGCTACTCGTGCTACAACCGTTGAAATGCTTCAGAGATTGTTAAAAGCACTTGCTTTCATTTCATAGGAAAAAGGCCTAACCTTCGCCGGTTAGGCCTTTTTTTCTGCTAATCCATTAATCTCTGCCAAACCCCTGCTTCTCCAGAAAGCTTTTCATATGGAGCCGAGCAGGGGTTTTCAGCTTATTTGCCATGTCCTCAGTCCAAGTCGAGGTTCTCTTCCCCCCTGTACGAAGGGTCATATACTCCTTCATCGTACGGTCGTAGTCCTCGACAGGCTGCATCATGCGGTCAGGGTCGTATGTATTCTCATGCAGCACCGCATCTATCGGCAAACGAGGACGCGGGGCCGACTGCTGATCGGGGTACCCGATACACATGCCGAATACCGGGTATACATATTGCGGCAGCTTGAGCAGCTTGGATACTTCCGCGATATGATTGCGAATGCCCCCGATGTAAACAATGCCCAGGCCCATCGACTCCGCTGCAACCGCGGCATTCTGCGCGGCCAATGATGCATCTACCGTGGCAACGATCAAATTCTCCGTTGTGCCTATATAAACAGGCTCATCCTGTTCATGTTTGCCGTATGCCTCGCGGAGCCGATACATATCAGCGCACCATACGAGAAACAACGGACACTCCACGATATAAGAGTAATTAGCGGATAGGACGGACAATTGCTGCTTCATCCCTTGATCCGTTACTCGTATGATGCTGTACGCCTGCACATTGCTGGAAGTCGAGGCACTCTGTGCCGAGGATACAATGGCATGAAGCTGCTCGTCGCTGACAGGCTGCTCTGTGAATTTGCGAATGGATGTGTGTTTCTTTAAAAGTCCGATAACCTCGTTCATACTCTTCATCCCGCCCTACTTCGTAAGATGTTATCCTTTGTTAACCATTATTTAGGATTCCACCGTTGAAAGCAAGTTAGTACTTGGTTCAATTTATTCTTTTATTTTTTCAAATTTTGCGTCATACAGCCTGAACATCGTCTTATAACCGGACTCATCGACTTTTATCCCGACATCCAGTCTGCCTGTAATCTTTAAAGGACCTGTAGTGAAGCGGAGCTTATCCCCTTTGGGTAAGTACACGATCATGATTTGGTTCCAATACGTTTCATCCCCGTTGTCAAAAGGGCACTCTGCTCCTGGCTGAGGTATTAGCAGAAACCAGTTTTTCTCCATCGACAGCACTTCACCCATATAGCCTTTGATTTCCACTTGTTTGCCGCTTAAATCCCAAAACTTATTGGAGGGAGTCGTCTGCTTGTCGTTATCAAAAAATTCCGCCCACTTAATCTCGGATTGATTAGCGCTTGCAGCCTGCTTCTTCGCAGGTGCTGCTTCTTGCTTCTCTTTCTCGGTGACTTTCTTTTCCTCAGGTGCAGCTTCGTTCAGAGGTTCGCTGCTTTTTACAACTGCCGAAGTCTCTATAGCCTGCTTAACTGCCAGTTCAGCTTGTTTCACAGGCGGATCCGATTGCTTTGCTTGCTCCGGTTCTTTGGTTCGTTCCTGCTCTTTAGTTTGCTGCTGCTCTTCGGCCTTCTTCGGTTCTTTAGGTGGAACAGTCGAGGCTAATGCAACATTGTTGTTCATCGCTGGAGCATCGGCCGAAGCAGCTGGTTCAGCTTTCTTCAGTTCCGGTTTCTCGACAGCAGGCTTCTTATCTTCGGAAATAGTTGGGCTGGCAGAAGCCGTTTTTTGCGGCTGAACTAACGGCAGTGCTTCGGAGAAACTATGTGCTTCCTGCTCAGAAGCTTTATTTCCACAAGCAGACATAAGAACAGCAAGCCCTACAATCACACTTATCCACTTCATGATGTTCGCCTCCTGGTTAGCTTCTAAATAATTGAAGAGTTTCGACCTTGTACACACGATAAGCCGGACCTACGGATGCTAGAATGCCTAGCACAATTGTTCCTACTACTAAATAAAGCTCGGTGGTTTCGATAGCAAACGCATTAATATGAATACCGGAGAACTCAAACATCATATTACTGCCCAGGTAGCATCCCAAGTGTCCAATAAGAACACCTAATACCAGACCGATGCTTGTGATAAGCAGTCCTTCGCCAATTAACGTAATCCATATAAAAGCTGCCGATTTGCCGATCAATCTTAATAAGCCAACATCCTTCTGTTTCTCATGAATAGCCGCAACCAAGGACAGCGCAATAGAAATGGTCGCGAGCAAAATACATAACACGGTCACGACTGTAATTAATTCAGTCCCTCTGTCAACCATATTTACAACATCCGCAACTACTTTACTTGTATAAACCGCTTGGGTATTATTCAGCTTGTCATATTCCAGCTTAATAGCTTGAGTACCACCCAAAGACTTCGGCTTGACTAAAATGGCTGTTATTTCCTTCTGCTCTGCTTTCTCATTGTGATGAACATTCCAAGCATAGTCGAGGGTTGTAAACAGCGCCCGATCATCCGCACTATTCAGAGTGGGGAGGATACCCACTACCGTATATATAAATTGACTGTGCGCTTCTTCTTCCTCTGCCTCATGATCCGTATGCTCCATTTCTTCAGCTTCATGATGTTCAACGAGTCCGTGTCCGCCTTTGAAGGTATCTCCTATTTTCAAGCCTGCCATCTTCGCAACATGCGAGCCTATAACAACCTCTCCGAGCTGATTGTACAGCCTTCCTTTGGCCAGACTTCGTTCACCGTATCTTACTGGAAAATAGGCGGGCTCGATGCCGACAATGGGGTAGCCGTTATAATTATCTCCGGTAGTCATAGCAAAAGCTTTGTCCACCTCTTTATTACTCTGCAGCTTTTCTAGAACAGGATGAGGGATATTTCCTGTTGGTGTGCCCACATGATACAGCGAGTTTAAGACCAGCTGAGATTCACTCCCGGCCGCTCCGACAATCAATTCAAAAGGACCATATCCCTTCGTGGCACCCTCTTCAATTCCCGCTTTGGCAAGCATAAGAACAACTACGAGCGCAACCGTCAGCGACACCGAAATGATGGTCAAAAGAGACAACGTCTTGCGATATAAAATGTTTCTCCATATAAGATTCAACATGGCTAGCCTGCCTTTATTTCATTGGTTATGTTCTTCGATATATCACGCTTTACAAGCGAATTGATTTCATTAATGTGAATAGTCTTTTGAAAAAGCTCAGATAAATGCAAATCATGAGTGACAGCGACCAAAGTGCTTCCTTCTGCATCACATAAATCTATTAGTAGAGACATAATCTGGCTAGCTGTTTCAAAATCGAGGCTTCCCGTAGGCTCATCGGCTAGAATGAGAGACGGCTTGTTGATCAACGCCCTTACGATAGCTATACGCTGCTGTTGGCCTCGGGATAATTGGGCCGGTCGATGATCCTTTCTATCCAGCATGGCTACTTTCTCTAACCATTCATGAACCCTTCTTTTTCGGTCTGCTTTAGGGATATGCGTTGGAAGTACAAGCTCAATATTTTGCTCAGCGCTTAAAGAAGGGATCAGATGAAAGTCCTGAAAGATGTACCCAATTTTCTCAGCTCTGTATTGATCGCGAGCCGCTTCAGACAATTCATGCAAAAGCTTATGATCAACGCTTATGCTGCCACTATCCGGTTTAAGAATGCCGCTTAACAAATGCAGCAGCGTGCTTTTGCCACTTCCGCTTGGTCCAATAATGGCAACTCTTTGCCCCTGCTCTATTTCCCAATGCGGCACATCAAGTATCGGCAAGCTCTTGCCATTCAACAAAAAGGTTTTGATAACACGGTCCATTATGATCATTCAGCTCACCTCAAGAGTAAAACAGGAGAACTCTATTAGTTCTCCTGTTTCGGGTTTAATTAGCCGCTATCGACTTATTTTAAAATCAAACGTTCGGATAAAGCATCCCATTTCATGCTCGTGCCTGTCAGTTGGTTGAATGCATCGAGCGACAAGTAAAGCGTTCCATTATCCAAGTTAGCTGCAAGTGAGGATTCTTTGCCGTTAAGCGTCACACTGTTGTTCTCTACGTTAACGATCAAGGTTTGTGCGTCCTTAGTAACTTTTACACTGCGGGAAGCTTCGTCCCAAGCTACTGTTGCTCCCAATTTGGCAGCCAAAGCTTTTACCGGATAAAGAACAGCGCCTTCGCGAGTAATTTTAAACTTAGGATACAAGTATTTGGCTTGCATTTCAGCGGATGCGCCTGCCAGATCAAGACCAACAACTTTAGCCCCTGCGAATGCGATTTGTGTGTTATCGATGTTGCCTTTTACCATATCAGCAATCGGACCGTAAGCCCATACGCCAACATCAACCGCGGAGTGACCATGACCAGCCCAACCAACTAACAATCGTTTGGACACTACTGCATTGTATGCTCCCTCTTGCTTATAAGAGGAACCATCACCTTTAATAATAAACTCAGCTTCTTCATCGCTTAAATCAGTGATCCAAGTATTTTCAGAAACGATAGCGCGAACTTCTTCAACGGTTTTGGCTTTAGCTAGAGCCGCGTTGATAAACTCGGAGGATTTCTTTTGCTTACCCCACAAATCAATGTTCAGCTCGTAGATGTTATCACGGGACAAGGATAACCCGCCTGTTTCATGGTCAGCTGTTATAACAACGGATGTGTTGCCATCCTTCTTAGCAAAATCCATAGCAACCTTCACGGCTGCATCAAAATCCAAAGCTTCTTGTACTGCAGTAGGGAAGTCATTTGCATGGGAAGCATGGTCAATACGTCCGCCCTCGATCATCATTACAAAACCATTTTTTTGAGCAGATAGAATTTCAATAGCCTTCTCCGTCATGGCACCCAGACTTGGGATCGTATTGTCACGGTCAGGCGTATAAGCTACATGGGATCTACCGAACAATCCAAGAGCTTTTTCATTCTTAGCAGTCAAAGATTTTAAGCTGTCTGTATTTTCAACGACTTTATAGCCTTTTGCTTCAAAATCGCCAATAATTCCTTTATCTGCACGTTTACCCTTCTCTTCTTTACCTACAAAGAAATCTTTACCGCCACCAAAAAGTACGTCAACGCCACTGTCCAAATATTGAGATGCGATGGCATTTTCGTTATCACGGGAGCGTACATGGGAAGCATATACAGCCGGAGTAGCATGCGTAATTCTAGCTGTAGTTACAAGACCTGTTGCTTTGCCTTTCACTTCAGCTGCTTCAATAATTGATGCAAACGGCTTGGACACATCTTCATTCGAAATACTGATACCTGCATTGTATGTTTTGTTACCTGTTGCAAAAGCAGTTCCTGCAGAAGCCGAATCCGTTACCGCACCGGAAACGAATACTCCGCCATCTTCGCCTGGGTCTGCATATGTAGTGGCTTGGCCGACATAATAGCCATCCAAATTTAACTTATCTTTACCAAGTGCAGCTTTGGAATAGTAGCGAGCCGCCGTAACCTGTGCAGGACCCATGCCGTCTCCGATTAATACAATCAGGTTTTTGGATGCTGTTGCTGGTGCTGCTGGTGTTGCAGTTGTCGCTGGTTTTGCTGAGTCTGTATTCTTAACTTCTTCCGCAGCACTGGATAATTGAATAGGCATTATAGATAGAAGCAAGCTGGTAGCAAGTAATCCTTTAGTAAGTTTGTTCAAAACAAAATCCCCCCAGATAAATTAATGTATGTTCAACTAATATCCTAATATAAATTGGCTGCCTGATTGTCAACCGATTGTAAACTCCAGTTTAAGATTATATTAAGTTGCTAAGATAACGCCCCTGCTGAACACATAAAAATAACCGATCGCATGTAGCAATCGGCTATCTCCTTTTTAATTTCCATCCAATCCGGCTGACCATCTGAAGCTCCTAGAGCTTTCTTAAACCAAGATTCTTGTTAATAAAAGCGATCATTCTTTCGAATACCTTCACTTTAAAATGGACTCACTATACCATAACGATTCCCCACAGCCTTAAGCTCTTCCAATACCCTAACACTTAGAGGAATTCCGTTTTGTTCCCTCTCCGCCATCTTTTCATATTCAATTTCTCCGGGCAAATAAATTCTATCAAAACCGTCGGCCAAAGGAATTTGACGTATTTCCCTAATCATTTGATCGATGCGTGTTGTAAATTCAACCAACGGTTCGAACAAGTCGGCGCGCATAGCCAAAAAGAATTGGCCTACATTTTGATTTCGATCCAAATCTTTATATAAACTGCCGATATAAGGACCAAATGCCGCTCCAGTAAGAAGCCCTGATAAAATATCAACCAAAAATGCAAGACCGTATCCCTTGGGTCCCCCTACAGGAAGCACTAACCCGCCATCCAATGCCTCACCCGGATCCGTTGTAGGCTTTCCCTCTTTGGATATGGCCCAACCAAGTGGGATTTGTTGATTATTTTTGTGTGCCAACGTAATTTTCCCTCTTGCAACAACACTGGTCGCCATATCAAAAATAATATCCTGCTCTTCTCCCGCAGGTACGCCGTAAGAGAACGGGTTAGTACCAAAGAATCCCTTCTTGCCACCCCAAGGAGCCATATTAGAAGGTGCGTTCGTGGTAGCGATGGTAATACAATTATTCTGGGCCGCATATTGTGTGTAGTCTGCCAGCATACCGCAATGACCGGAGTTTTTGATTCCTACAACGGCTAGCCCTGTTTCTTGGGCCTTCTGAACCGCTATCTCGATACCTTTCGATGCCAATACAATACCTAACCCGTTTCCACCGTCAATTAACATACTTGAGGGAGATTCTTTTTCTACCTTCACTTCTGTCTTCTTTCCGTCAATGCCGCTATCTAATCTGCTGGTATAAATATCGACCCTGCTCACCCCATGGGAATCCACTCCACGCAGGTTCGCAAGCACAAGGTGCCTAGCAATCGTTGCCGATTGTTCCTTATCTAATCCGGCTTCTTGAAAAATATTATGCACATATAGTTCAAGAACTGTTTTTACAACTCTATGGCTGTTCTCTGCCATTGTTCCATTCTCCTATTCCCCATTATGCGCTTTAACGAATTATTTACATCTCAACATCTTCGGTAATGACACGTTTATTTTTTATCGAAGCCACAATGCTAAAGAGCATGGAAATGATGGCGATTGATAATATTGTGCCGGAAATCGGTCTCGTGAAGAACCCGAAAAAATCGCCTTTAAAAATAGTTAAAGACTGTAGTAAAGTTTTCTCTAAAAGAACACCCAATACATAAGTCAAAATAATTGGAGCTAATGGAATCTCCGCTTTTTTAAATAAATAGCCTATGACTCCAAACACCAGCATTGCTCCTACATCAAACATGCTATTATTCAGACTGTAAGTTCCCACAATCGTGATGATGATAATAATCGGGAAGAGAAGCTTAAAGGGAACCATCGTAATTTTTGCCCACAAATTGGCCATAGGCAGGTTCATAATTAACAGAATTGCGTTGCCGATAAACATGCTGGCGATAATCCCCCACACTAAGTCTGGGTTTTTCTGAAATAACGTAGGTCCCGGAGTCAAGCCATGCATGATAAAAGCCCCTAATAACACCGCAACGGTAGGAGAACTTGGAATCCCCAACGTAAACAATGGAATTAATGCGCCACCACAATAGGAATTGTTGGCTGTCTCAGGACCGGCAACCCCTTCTAAGGCACCTTTTCCAAACCGTGACGGATTTTTGGATAACTTCTTCTCCATGGAATAGCTAAGAATCGTAGGAATGACTGAGTTGGTTCCCGGAATTAATCCGATAATGAAGCCCAAAATGCTTCCCCTGCCAATAGCCTTCATGGAAGGGCCCCACTCCTCCTTTCTAGGAAAAAGTCCTTTCACCTTAGGAGGCGCTGCGGCTTTCCCTTTTAAGCTTTCCTCGGCATTCAGAAATAGTTCAGAAAGCCCAAACATTCCCATTGCAATCGATATAAAATCAATACCCTTCATCAATTCCGTTTGTCCGAAAGCAAATCGAATGATGCCAGAGCTTTGATCCAGGCCAATAAACGCTAAAGATAATCCGAAAAGGGCTCCAATGACGCCCTTCAGTAAAGATTTCCCCATTAATCCAATAAGCAAGGAGAGTCCCAAAATCACCAAAGCAAAAAACTCAGGAGGCCCAAATTTAAGAGCCTGCTTCGCTAGAAATGGTCCGATTAATACTAAACCTACGATGGAAACAATCCCGCCGATGAAAGAACCGATGCCCGCGATACCGAGAGCTGCCCCCGCTCGACCCTGCTTGGCTAAGGGGTGACCATCAAGACAGGTAATTAACGAGGCGGCCTCCCCTGGGGTGTTGATCAATACCGATGTGATCGTCCCGCCATACATGGATCCATAATAAATTCCAGACAACATGATAATCGCGGAAACGGGCTCAAGAGCAAATGTCAATGGTAAAAGTAGTGCCGTTCCAGCTGTAGGACCCAATCCTGGAAGGACGCCAATGAACATGCCGAATGAGACCCCCACAAGACAATACAGCAAGTTTTGCCAAGTAAGCGCTGTCTCGAACCCCTGCATTAAGTAACCTAATGATTCCATTATATTCTCCTCCTTACCAGCCTAAGTCATTTACAGGTAACGGTACCTGTAAAATAATACCGAAAACCCAAAATACGATGGAAGCTATCGATGCGGAGAGTCCTAAACTCCAATACCATTTATAACCTCGCATAAACAGGAGAAATAAGGTTATCGTACTACCAATTAAAAATCCTGCAAAAGGCACTATTATCATGAAAAGAATTAACGATCCTACACATACCAAAACATTAATGAGTCCCTCGCCTTTAGGTAGAATCTGAGAAAAAAGAATAATGTCTTTTTTGATTGCAATCACAAGATAAATGAGGGACAAAACGAAAATGAGTCCGCTCACCCACAACGGCAGTAGCCCGGGACCCGGGCCGTACTCGCTGTAATAATCCATCGATAAAGATTCATAAAACATTATTCCGCTAAAAAGTAGAAAGAAAACAGCCATGCAAACGCCTAAATTTTTCAAATGATGCACTTCCTTTGATGAGTTATAATTACGCTCCGAAGTTTACCAACCCAACAAACTCTTCAGTTCATTTACTCCTGTTTCTTCCTTCTGCAGCATTTTCTTAAAGTCAGCACCTTTGGTTGTATCAATATTAAGTCCCATATCACTCATTTTCTTAACGTGATCAGGGTTCTTCATGGCCTTTTCAAATGCCTCTTGAAGTTTTGCGACAATTTGCGGATCCATGCCTTTCGGTCCTGCTATACCCCGAATCGAATAATTTTCAATGTTCACACCGACAGCCTCATTTAATGTAGGCACATCAGGCAGTTGAGGAACACGATTCGGCATCATCACAGCCAGAACCTTTAGCTGTCCTTCTTTCATAGGTTCTACTACTTCTCCAACCTTAGCCATTAATATATCGACATGGCCTCCAAGCACACTTGTCAGCGCTTCCGATGTTCCACCAAATTGCACGGCTCTTAGTTTGGTTCCCAATTGTTTGTTCATTTGCAGTGAGGCAAAATGGTTACCGGAACCTACGCCGTTGCTGCTTGCGGAAAGCTCATTTTTCTTTGCATATTCAACCAATTCTTTCACATTCGAGAAGCGTTTATCATCGGCTTTAACTGCAATTACTCCTGCATCTAGTACATGGTTGACTATAAAATCAAAGCTGTCCAGATTCTCTTTTCTCTTGGCAGTCGGATTTACATAACCGGTAATTAGACCCGGCGTATTCACATAAGCAAGTGTGTAGCCGTCCGGTTTGGCACTTAGCAATTCTGAGTAACCAATCCATCCTCCACCACCCGGTTTATTCTCAACAACAACGGGGACTCCCAGTTCTTTCTCTAAAATTGGAGTCAAGAGACGTGCTCCCAAATCAGTTCCACCGCCTGCGGCAAAGGAAACAATCAGTGTGATTGGTTTTTTAGGATAATCTGCCTTTGTAGCGCTAGCCTGAGAACCTACTGGTTCATTACTTTTGGGTGCAATCGGAGATTTCGAGGTACATCCGATCAATGTACCCACAGCTAATACGCAAACCGCGGAAAATGCAAATAGTTTTTTCATTGTAATCCCCTTTTCTTGGAATATTTCCAATTAATGTTGTAATGCGTTAATGACATCCGACCAGTGGCTCGGCGTTTTCCCTTGAAACTTTTCTTTTAGATTGAACTTGGACAATCGTTGTAGTTTTTCTTTTGCCGCTTGTGACATGGTTGAATCGATACTTGAGGATTCCAGCATATCAATCGAGCCCTCCAGCTCAACAGCTCTTCTTACGGCATGGATGGAAGTTCCAGTTACCAATCTGTTCATCGTTTCCTCAAAGCTTTTGCCGTTCATCGTTTCGCTTAAGGAACTAATTACGAGTTCATCAACATTAAAATGGTTAGCAGCTTCCAGCATTTCAACTAATAGAGCAGCAATTCCTTTCATGTATATACTTCGAATTAATTTAACCGCAGAAGCATCTCCAGGAGTATCGCTTACTTTACTAATGTCCATTCCATATGGAGACAGAAGATCAATAAATGCGTCAGTACCATCCCCGCTTGCAAGTATAGGAACCTTATGTTTGTAAACTGGCAAAGGTCCCATCATGGCCGCGTCAACAAATGTTACCCCTTTTCCCTTAAGGTTGTCATGAATACTTCGCTTAACTTCCGGGTTGGAAGCAGATACATCCACATAGATACAGCTTTCTTCCAAATGTGGTTTTAGTGTATGGCTAACGTCATAAGCTTTGTCCGCAGGTACGGCAACAATCAAAATGTTTACCCGACTCAACACAGCCTCCGGTTCTTTCAACAAGCTTACCTGAGCTTTTTCGGCTCTTTCTTGAACTAAGGATCCGTAGGCAGGGTGGTTCCACATTGGATCATAAGCAACTATTTCCCCAAAACCTTGCTGTTTCAGCCCTATCGACAATTCAAATGCTGCCTCTCCAAATCCGATAAATCCTAGTTGCATCTCTATCTGTCCTTTCTACATGCTTGATTAAAAATGGTCACGCAAAACACCTGACATTTTTCCTACAATCCGTAAGGCTCCATTGCTGCTTTTAGCCAGATGGGCTCGATTTCTCCCCTTCTAATGGCCTGCTTGCGTTTTTCCTCTTCTTCACCTTTTTTTTCGGCCAGAGCAAGTACTTCTTCTACAATATTTCTTGGGACGATAACGACACCATCATCATCACCCACCACCAAATCTCCAGGCTGTACAGAAACGCCTCCGCAAGCTATTGATGTATTCAGCCTACCTGGACCATCTTTGTGGGGACCATTAGGATTAAAGCCTTTGCAAAAAATCGGTAAGTTTAATTCACATAGAGTTTCCTTATCACGTGCAGCTCCATCAACGACGATACCTTCAAGTCCTAATGTTTGGGCAGCTTCTGCCATTAACTCGCCAAGGTAAGCGTTTGCAGTATGCCCCTTGCCATCTGCAACCAAAACATAACCCTTTTGACCGATATTAATCGCTTTGTGTAGAAAAAGGTTATCCCCCGGTCTCAAATCTACTGTCATAGCCGTTCCGAAAACCTTCATCCCGGATGCAACAGGCTTTATAGAATGGTCCATTGCACCGGTGCGACCCATTACATCACAAAAAAGAGAGGCGCTCAGACGTCTTGCTCTACTGATGATATCTTCCGACAATAATTGCGGTTGATCTCCCGAATGGAATTTTTTCATATTATTATGACACCTCTTTTATAATATAAGTAGTAAATATAACAACAATTATAGTTTTATGTAATATTTATTACTTTCAAAATTTATAGTAACATTGATCTTTTTTTATGTAAACCCTTTTTTAAAAACTAGAATAAGTCTGTTATTAACAAGCCCTCAGTCGATCTTAACGACAAAAAAGGTATCAAGAAAAGATTCGAATTAATTGCAATTCGACTCACTTTCCTAACACCTTTTTCCGAACTAATTAAGATAAATGATAATTCGATTCCTTGAGAATGGAGTCAAGCTTATCAAGACGGTGCTTTGTTTTCTCAGAGTAGTTAATTGCTACAGCACTGATGATATAATCAGCCACAAACATGGGTGCAGTAATTGAATTATGAAATGCCACACTACTGACGTTACATGGCAAAATGACATCCGAATATTTCGCTAAAGGAGAAGAATAACTATCGGTAATAGATATAATTTGTGCGTTATTTTCTCTGGCAGCTTTAACAAAGTCAAACACTTTTCTGGCATACCTAGGGAAACTCGTCGCAATAATCAAATCGGATGAATTGAAGCTGGAGACTCTCTCTGTCCATTCAAAATGATCTGCATGCACTAAATCACAGTTGCCGAGCAGACGGTTAAGACCATAAGTCAAACATTGTGCTACAGGGAGCCCGCTTCTTACACCAGTGCAATAAATTCGATTTGCTGAAACAATCATTTCCAACGTTTTCTGTAGAGATTCCGCAGAAACCATGTCCACAGCTGCCTGAATGTTATTAATATGATTTTCGGCACATCGAATCCATAGATCACTTCTGTTAGTATCCCTTAAATTTGCGGCTAATCTGGTATTCGGATCCGCTCTATTCCGTAAAATTTCCTGAAGACCTTTTTGAAATTCTGTATACCCGGAATAACCCAAACTGAATGTTAACCTCATTATAGTAGTGGTGCTTGTTCTAACTAACCCTGCTAACTGGTCAACCGTTAAAAAAGCCACATCTACAGGGTTCTTTATTATGTAATCTGCAACCTTACGTTGGGTATTAGTTAATTCTGATATTTTATTTTTAAGTTGTATTATTGGATTATCCATTATTCGGCTCCAGTTAATATTTTTCTTTTAAGTAATTTTTATTACATTTCACTATTTGCATTGTAACATTTTTATTTTTGAAATAAAAGAAAATATTTAGATATTGCCCCCACTTAGTCCTTCACGCTTCATTTAGCACGTATTTAAGGTAACCTCCATAAAATAGTAAACAGACTTAATTTATTTGAGATGAGGAAAATCCTATGATCATTATTGCGGGCAAACCCGAATTCGTCTTTGACGATAGTACGCTGTCCGAGCTGGAACGAAGCATTTACCAGAAAAAGAAAAGCAGCACTTTCGAATATCGGTATGATTCCGTAGAGGTTCTCTTATTTGAACTGCGAGTGCGAACCCAAATTGTAGAATCCGCAAGACTCCTTAGTAAAAGCGGTGTTCGGTTTGCCGACTTTAAACATTCCAAGTGCAATGAGGCATTTTGGGATCGTAATGACAAAGGGGGATTTGAACTGAAGAAGGGGGTTGCCCCTCATGATGGGATTAAGGATATTTTCAACAATGGACGCTTGTACGCATTTGAATGCGCAACGGCTGTGGTACTAGTACTATATAAAGCCATATTGGAATCCATCGGTCCCAAGCAATTCGACGTCTTGTTTTCAGATCTTTTGTTATACGATTGGCATTATAGCAGCAACTTACATCTGAAAGAAAGGACTCATCCAGAGGATGCTGTTGCCGGGGATCTGCTCTATTTTAATAATCCCGACTTTGATCCTGCAACTCCCTGGTGGAGGGGGGAAAATGTCGTTAAGCTGGAGAAAGATCTCTATTATGGACATGGTATTGGAATCAAAACGGCCGAAGAATTCATTGCTAAGCTGAACAGCTTCCGGAAACCCAAAAGTACTCAATCGGCATCCCTTTCAGACAGGTTCGATCAACTTGACTTCTCTTCCTTATGGCAGCTGACCTCCAGCAATCAGGGTAGGTTTATTATAGCCAAAGTAGGGACTATAACTTATGTAAATCACTATCAGCCCAATTAATTGTCGATAGTCAAAGTCCCCCTATTTAATCACCCGCAACAAAAAGAGCCGTACTTTGACGACTCCGTTTGCGACCTTTGAACTGATTCTTGGATGTAATACTTTCTAACCTAATTCGTCAATAATAGAATGGTCTTCCAAGTAACCCAACCTATGTAGTTCCTTAAGTTCTATTAGAATATTATCTGTATCATCCTTAGAGACTTCCAATAAATCGCTCAATGTATTACCTTCGTGTTGTTTTAAATAGAGCAATAACCCTTTCGCAGCCCACGACAATCTGCTATCACCGTAATTTCCTACCATCTCTCGGAACACTCTAAGCGGTATGATTTTCTTCTCAACGAGATTCTGCATCGCTTGGGTAGCCTCTTTAGAACTCATTCTGCCTTTACTGGCTACTTCAGCTACTGTCGGCAGGGAGTTTCCATCATTTATTAAGTTGTTTAAAACAAAACAAACCATTTGCTCATAGACATCTAAACCGGGAACTTTCAAAATTTCTGAGATAGTAAAGGGTTGGGATTGATTTGTGCTTGTAAAGTTCACCTTGAGTCCTCCTTACAAAACGTATTACTTGTATATTCGAGTACAAATTATCTTAAGTGTCCGTCGGTTCTGAAAAAATCAAATTGGCGGTTCGAGCTTACAAAGTAAAAAGCCTGAACGATCCATATTTTTGGTATCGTACAGGCTCTCTAACTTAAAGCATTTTATTGATTCCCTCGCAGCGGACCGTCCATGTCCTATCCTGTGGAAACCCGGGAGCAGCCGTCTCGGGACCTCCAGCCAGCCACCGGCCATCATGGCAACGGCAGTCAATAGGCCGCCGTTGCCGGGCAAATAGATCGGCAGCCTGCTGGTCTGGAAATTATGGCCGTTCGGCAAATAGGTATTCTTCGTCCGATCAGTCAGGAGAAGGTCGACGGCAAGATTTCCTTCCCCAAGTCTTGCAGCTGTCATCGCCATCATCGGATAGTCCCAGCCCCATGTATCCTCCCAATGCCAGACACGTATGATACCAGTATAGTTTATCAATCACGAAATGATGAACCATTGAACTAATCTGCCCGTTAACGCAGTAAATCTGCCGATTCATGCCGGCAGCTTCGTTCTTCTGATTGCTTCTTGAACTATCGTTTTCTGTCCCTCAACCAAATTCCAGTAACGTCTATCAACGTTTTTGTTATCTTCTATATACTCTGATTCAAATCGACCATTTTTTACCATTGTCCTTTCTGATGCAATATTCCCTTTATCACAGACTCATTCTCCAGGAACTTTCTGGCCTCCTCATCATTGCTGGCCTGCACTGCCTTCTCGGCATAATTCTGCAGCTATTTGATCTCTGCTCTGCATTCATCTAATGCTTTTTTTGCCCTGCTCTCCAACACTATTATTGAAGCCGGTTCTGCTTTATGTACTCAAAAAGGAGTCTGACACTGTACATCAGTGTGCAAAGCTCCTTTTCGTTTTTGTGGATTTGCAGTATAGAGATAATGCGCCCTACTACGCTTTAAACCCTCTGACCTTGTAACAAATTTCATAGACTAAGCCACATTTGTAAATATATAATAGCTATAAATTGATTCATATGAGGGAGTTCGAGATGAAAAAAGAAATCATTGTCCATTTTAAGGTTATTAGTAAGCAAGGAACAAGGTTATCCAAGGGACTTATTTATTTAGAGGAAAATCAAAAGCCCACCTTGCAAGATTTTGAGCAATGCCTCAAAGATTGCGGTCACGATGTGCGAATTGAAAATAAAGAACAGTTCATTTTTAGAGCATACAAGCCTGAAGGAGAGTATCTCATCGATGTTCTGGAAGATTATGAGGGACATACCAGAGACCCTCATGCCGAAAGCTTGGCGAAGAGCTTCATGAGAAATTACACCAGCTTATAGTTAGCAGATGAGACACCTGGTATGTAATGCAAAAAGGAGCCTGCCACCATCTTCAGTGGCAAAGCTCCTTTTTGTTTTTGTGGATTTGCAATATGGAGACGAGCCGCGGTGTGGTAAATCCACAATTCGCCGCCGCGTAATGCTCAGGTTGTTCGGGGAAGTAGCATAGGTCTTCAACTAGCCTGGCTGCTCTCTCATCGAAACAATGACCCATCCTGCTAGCCATGAGGCTAACTCCTATTCAACTCGTGACCGGTTGGCTTTCGTGTCAATCATTAGTCTGCGCTCCCATGTTTCCATATATATTCACGTCTATGCCATATCTTCCGCCCCACGTTCGGCACTTAAGCCATTTTCCTGAACCCATGCCCACATAGCCGCAAAAATAGGCTGCAGATTCCACCCGCGCTCAGTTAGCTCATATTCGACATGCAGCGGCACACCGGGGTACTGTGTGCGCGTAATAATCCCCTTCTCCTCAAGCACCCGCAGTCGATCTGTTAACGTCTTCGGGCTAATAGGGTATAGCCTTCGCCGCAGCTCTCCAAATCGCTTGGTTCCGACAAACAACTCTAACAGAAGAGGAAGGGTCCACTTACCGTCTAAGACTTCCAGCAAAGGATCAATGGCTTCGATACAAGAGCGATCCAACATTGACGTTTCCTCCATAGTTCATTTTATGAAACTATTGCACTATATTGTAACTACTTTTCAAATATATCACAGTGTTGTAGTCTAATTGAAGAGCCGGAACACAAAATTCCACTTCATATCGATATCAATCCCTGAGTGGTGCGCGCAGCCGGGGGGCCAATCAAATTAACAGGGCATTGAACCACTGAAATAGTCTGTATATTCAGATAACTATTTCATGCGACTTAAACGCTTGCTTGAAGCAATAGGCAGATTGGAGGCACAAATGCAAAGACCGTTTGATGTAGATGCATCGGAGTATCCGTTCAAGGACCACTGGATGCCTTATGGCGATGGTATGATTCATTACGTTGACGAGGGGCAGGGGCCTGTCATTCTTCTCCTACACGGAAACCCCACCTGGTCTTATCTTTACCGGAACGTCATCAAGGATTTGAGCGGTGAATGCCGTCTGATTGCATTGGATTACCCGGGACTCGGAATGTCACAGGCTCCTTCCGATTATGGCTATTCACCTAAGGAGCATTCAGATGCTGTCACCGAATTTATCCGGAGACTGGATCTCAAAGACTTCGTACTAGTAGTCCAAGATTGGGGAGGCCCGATCGGATTCAACTACGCTGTAAGACACCATGAGAACCTGCGCGGAATTGTCGTGATGAATACCTGGGCATGGCCGGCCACGCTCCCAGCGATAAAGCTATTCTCGCTTGCCATGGGCGGATGGCCCTTCGGATATTGGCTACAGACAAGACGAAACTTCTTTGCTAAGAAGATTGTCCCCCATGGGATCTATCATACCGAGAAAATCACGGATATCTTGAGAAAGGCCTATACCGATCCATTCCCAACCCCAAAATCTCGGAAGCCGACATGGATATTCCCAAGACAGATCCGGAAGGCGCGTCCGTGGCTCGCGGAGATCGAGGCGAAACTGCCGATTCTATCCCATTTGCCAGCACAAATTCTATGGGGAATGAAGGATAGCGCGGGCTTTCCACCCGGAGAGATGGCTAAATGGCAGGGTTATTTGAAATTAAACGAAACCGAGTCGTTAGACATGCCTCCCACTACGTGCAGGAAGATCGGCCGGACCGGGTAACCGCATCCATCCGCAGAGTCCTCGAACGGACATCGCTGCAATCAAGAAAGCTTGGCTGAACAATCGCAATTCATAAAATTATTAATCCAATTTCCATCCACTATTAGGAGGCTATCCAATGAAAACAATTCTATGGGCAACACTAACAGGTAATGGCAACTACGCACAATCGAGTCCGAATAACCCCCCAAAAAAGGAAGCGCTCGGTGATTTTGCAGCACATGCTCAGGCAGCTGGTAATATGATTGTCGGAAGACGCACGTTTGAAGGGATGCAGGCGGGCAGCGGCGGTGGTACTTTTGCCGGCATGGATATCGTCGTCGTATCGGCGAGCGTGAAAGATATCCCCGGTGTGACAGTTGTCGGCTCGCCGCGCGAAGCCTTGAGCTACCTGCTGGATAAAGGCTATCAAACAGCCCTCATCTCGGGGGGCGCGGACCTTCATAATGCTTTTCTGGGTCAAGGGCTTGTTGACGAACTCATATTCAATGTCGCGCCGGTACTAGAAGGAAAGGGTCTCAATCTACTGATTGACGCGGAGAAGTACCAATACAAGGAAGTAGAATTGTTGAACTTCAAATCACTCGGAAGCGGCGTCGTACAATTGCACTATGCGATTAGTCATTAAAGGTAATGAGAAATCAACCTTATTATCCCACTGAATCTTCTTTGAGTCTCCCGCCAGATCCCCTTCGGATCAGAATGCAGATTTCTGTTGATTTTTAGTTTTCGGTTAACGCAAAATCCACAGCACTTTCAGCGTGCAGTCTTGTGGTATCATAAACCGGGATATTGCAATCATCTTGTTTTATGAGCAGTGTTATTTCAGTACAACCAAAAATAATGGCTTCTGCCCCCTCTTGATGAAGACGATTAATGATCTTTAGATAGGATTTTTTAGATTCTTTGTTGATTATTCCCAGGCAAAGTTCTTGATAGATGATGTCATGTATTACCTTTTGATCGGTTTCATTTGGAACCATAACATTAAGTCCAAACTGTTCATTGAGCCTTCCTTTATAGAAATCTTGCTGCATCGTAAATTCGGTTCCCAATAAAGCGACTTTCTTAATTCTATCCTTGAAAATCTCCTTTGCGGTTGGATCTGCGATATGAAGTAACGGAATTGATACCGATTCTTCTATTTCCTTTGCCATTTTGTGCATTGTATTCGTACATATGACTATAAAATCTGACCCTCCGGATTCCAATTTATGTGCTGCATCCATCATGACTTTAGTGGCTTTATCCCAATCTCCTTGATGCTGATATGTCTTGATTTCTTGGAAATCAACTGAATACATAAGGCACTTGGCTGAATGGTGCTCGCCCAACTTTTCTCTAACTCGTTGATTGATAATTTGGTAATAAAGCAAGGATGATTCCCAACTCATTCCACCGATAAGGCCTATTGTTTTCATATGTTATATCACTCCTTTGTAGGAACCAAAGCCACCTTAAGGTATGACGACAGCTACTACGAGTTTTGTTTTTCACGTGGGGTGAAAGCAATAAAACACCGTTCTCTAATTATAACCAACAGCTGCTTTTTTGCCAGTAACATTACTTGCCCATAACTGCCCGTTTAGCGGAATGAAGGGCTGCCACGCGGCAGCCCTTCAATTGTTCAACTATTGTTTTCCCTTAGTTAATGAAGGTAGTTTAGTTATTGAATAGGTTTAAATGAAACACTGCAAATACCATCATCATCTCTAATCAGTTCCTCTATCGGAATAGGAATTTTGGACCAGCAGTAATAATTTCTTTTTCTATATTGGAAAATTTCTCAAAATTGCGAGTAAACCGTTCAGCCAAATCCAAAGCGGCCTTCTTATACGCATCTTGATCCTGCCATGTATGACGGGGAACAAGAATATTGCTTGGAACACCCTCTACGAAATCGGGACAAAGCACACCAAAGATCGGATCGGCCGTAAATGTCGCTTGCTCGATGCTTCCATTCAAAGCAGCGGTTACCATCGCACGGGTGAAAGTTAAGTTCATCCTCTTTCCCACACCGTAGGGACCGCCGGACCACCCAGTATTAACCAAATACACTTTTACTTGGTGCTTCTCAATTTTATCTCCCAACAGCCTTGCGTACACAGTTGGATGGAGCGGAAGGAAAGGCGCCCCAAAGCAAGTGGAAAATGTCGCCTCCGGTTCCGTTACTCCTCTTTCGGTACCTGCCAACTTCGAAGTATACCCTGACAAAAAGTGATACATCGCCTGTTCCTTCGTCAGCTTCGAAATAGGAGGCAGCACGCCGAAAGCATCAGCTGTTAAGAAAATGATGACGTTCGGATGACCCGCCTTCCCTGGGATGACTGCACCAGGAATTACATCGATTGGATAAGCGGCTCGCGTATTTTCTGTCGTCCGAGTATCGTTATAATCCGCTCTGCCTGTCTCTGGATCCAGAACGACATTTTCTAAAACCGAACCATAACGAATAGCCTGCCAAATTTGAGGTTCCTTTTCTTCGGATAGATTGGCACACTTGGCATAACATCCGCCTTCAAAGTTATAGACCCCTTGATCGGTCCAACCATGTTCATCGTCCCCAATCAAGCGACGGTTTGTATCAGCGGAAAGGGTCGTTTTTCCTGTTCCGGATAATCCGAAGAATAAAGCAACATCGTCTTTCTCGCCCACATTAGCTGAACAATGCATCGGAAAAACGTCCCGGAATGGGAGCAAATAATTCAGAACGCTAAAAATCGATTTTTTCATCTCTCCTGCATACTCGGTCCCTCCGATGAGAACCAATTTCCTTTCAAAGGAAAGGCAGATAAACGTTTCAGACCGTGTACCGTCCACTTCCGGATCAGCTTTTAAGCCCGGCAGCGCGATCACGGTGAACTCCGCACTATGGGTTTGCAATTCTTCCTGTGTCGGACGAACAAAAAGCTGCCGAACAAATAAATTATGCCACGCATATTCATTCACTATGCGAATGGGTAACCGATACTCCGAATCCGCCCCGGCATAGCCGTCGAATACAAACAAATCCTTATCCGACATATAGTCTTGCGCTTTTTGGTAGAGCCGTTCGAACTGAAGCTCTGAGATAGGCTGATTCACAGCCCCCCAATCTATGTGATCCATTACGGGAGGTTCTTGGACAATGAACTTATCTCTTGGGGAACGTCCGGTATATTTCCCTGTGTTTACTTGTAAGGCTCCTGAGGAAGCAAGAACCCCTTCCTTCCGTTCTAATGCAATTTCGACCAGCTGGGATACGGGCAAATTATTACTTACCCTACCTATTTTCAAATGCTGCAACTTGGCTTCCATACTCATCAATTCCCTTCGTTGTGTTATCCAAACATTGCTGCTCTTTGCAATCCGAGTCATAAGTAGTCACGCCTAATCTACGCTAAGAGAGGTACTTGCGTTCAACAATCCGGCCAGAAGGACGACAGCCCCTCCGTGCCGGTCGTCGTAAAACAATGTTCCTCTTTAGTGTTTGCCCAATAGCTCCGCTCCTGCGATACCTGGGTTCGTCATTTCATATGGGTCGAGAATAATTTGGAGTTCCTCTTCCGTTAAAACATTATATAAAAGGCATAGCTCCCGAACTGGACGCCCCGTTAGAATCGCTTCACGCGCAATCCTTGCTACTACTTCATAGCCTAGATGCGGGTTGAGCGCGGTAATGACCCCAACACTTTTCTCCACATACTCTTTGCAGCGCTCTACGTTTGCTTCGATTTCTTCCAAACAATGTACGCGGAAAACTTTGAAGACTTGATTCATCATACTGAGCGATTGAAGCAAATTGAACACGAGCACAGGCTCCATCACATTAAGCTCGAGCTGCCCCGCTTCGGAGGCAAGACAAATCGTATGGTCATTCCCGATGACCTGGAACGCTACCTGATTGACGACCTCAGCCATGACCGGATTGACCTTGCCTGGCATAATAGACGAACCGGGCTGCCGTGCAGGCAGATTCAGCTCCCCGAGCCCAGCACGCGGTCCGGAGGCGAGCAATCGTAAGTCGTTGGCAATCTTAGACATGTTGATCATGCAAACTTTCAATGCGGCTGACACTTCGGTATAGGCATCTGTATTTTGAGTTGCGTCCACCAGGTGATCAGCATTAGTAAGCGGCAGCCCGCTGAGCTCAGCGAGCAATTCCACAACCCGCTTAATGTAGCGGGGATCGGCATTCAGGCCGGTTCCGACAGCTGTTGCACCCATGTTGACCTCGTACAGATGGCCGCGAGTTTGTTTTATCCGCTTGATATCGCGCTCGAGTACTCTGCTGTAGGCCTCAAATTCCTGCCCGAGTCGGATCGGCACGCCATCCTGAAGATGCGTCCGCCCCATTTTGATAACCCCGTCGAATTGCACGGCTTTTTTACGAAATGCTGTGAGCATCTCCTCCATCGTCACTAGCAGCTTCTCAATTAATGATAGTGTTGCAATATGAATCGCCGTTGGAAAAGCATCGTTGGTTGATTGGGCCATATTCACATGCGAATTGGGACTTACCTGAAAATAATCGCCTTTGATTCCCCCGAGAATCTCGATCGCCCGGTTGGCGATGACCTCATTGGTATTCATATTGATGGACGTACCTGCTCCGCCTTGTATCGGATCAACGATAAATTGATCATGCCATTTACCGGCCATAATTTCCTCTGCCGCTTGCACAACTGCCTGCCCAATCTGCGGATTCAACTGCCCAATTTCCATGTTCGCTGCAGCAGCCGCATGTTTAACGGTTGCCATCGCACGTATCAGTTCTTCGTGAATACGGTAGCCGGTAATTGGGAAATTTTCTACTGCACGCAGTGTTTGAATGCCATAATAGGCGTCGGATGGTACTTCCTTTGAGCCAAGAAAATCTTTTTCCACTCTTTGCCCAGCTGTTGTCATGTTTGTTTCCCCCTCGTTATTCTCTTACGCAGCCTGCTTAACGGACTCTAAATATTTCTTTCCTTTGTTCTTATCGTACTGGCCTTCCCATTTTGCCATAACCACCGCGGCCATAGAATTGCCGATGACATTGACTACTGTCCGAGCCATATCCAGAATACGATCAATACCTGCGATAAAAGCTAGACCCTCAAGCGGAATCCCGACAGATCCGAGTGTCGCAAGCAGGACGACAAACGAAGCGCCTGGCACGCCAGCAATTCCCTTTGAAGTAAGCATCAAGACAAGCACTAACATGATTTGAGAGCTAATCGACATATGGATCCCATACATTTGTGCAATAAATAATGCGGCTATCGCTTGATATAACGTGGACCCGTCCAAATTAAACGAATATCCCGTAGGGATGACAAATGACGTGATTGCCTTCGGTACGCCGAAATTCTCCATTTTTTCCATCATCTTTGGAAGTGCCGTTTCGGAGCTTGCTGTAGAGTAAGCCAGAATGAGTTCATCTTTTAATATGCGAACAATTGCCATAAGGCTGGTACCGCAAAACTTGGCAATCAAACCAAGCACGATAACTACAAACAGGAACATGCCTATATACACGGCAAGCACCAACTTCCCCAAAGGAATCAAAGAGCCGACACCGAATTTGGATACGGTTACACCAATCAATCCGAATACACCGATCGGCGCAAATTTCATAATTTGGTTCGTCACCCAGAACATCGATTCGGCAACGCCCTGGAAAAAAGATAAAACCGGCTTTCCTTTATCGCCAATCGCGGCAACGCCCAAACCAAACAATACAGAGAAGAAAATGATGGCCAGCATGTCACCTGCTACTAATGACTCAAAAATGTTCTTCGGAACGATATTGACAAATGTGTCGGCAAAGCTGTGACTGGTCACATTTTTCGTCGCTTCGACATATTTCGTAATATCTGACTTAGCTAGTCCAGCCATATTGATTCCTGCTCCAGGCTGAAAGATATTAGCTATGACCAAGCCGAAAATAATAGCAATCGTCGTCACGATTTCAAAATAAAGAAGAGTTTTCCCTCCGAGTCTTCCAAGCTTTTTAATATCTCCTACTCCCGCTACTCCGACAATAAGAGAGGAAACGACTATGGGAACGACAATCATTTTAATCAAACGAATGAAAATGTCTCCCGCGGGTTTCAAATAGCTTTCGATGGTTGGGTTACCATAAAAAATGGCCCCGACAATAACCCCTAATAGTAGTCCAAACAAGATTTGAAAAGCCAAACCAAATTTTTTCATAATCATTCCCCTTTTTTATGAATATAAAACGCTTTCTTTTATACATAAATTTATAATGTCTTGAATGAGTTTATTGTACGGGGAATCTACAGCAATCTATATGAATCTACATGTTGAGCAAAAATTATTTGGTCCATCCTTTGTCGAATTATTCATCTCGTTTTTGGAATAATGAAGAAGAAGGAGTATCTATGACCATGGAGGAATAGTATAAATGATGTCGAAAGCCTGTTAAGTTGTTAAGAAAGGAGGCTGGAAAACCGCTTTGAAAGAAAAATGGCTTCTTTTAACACTAATGGTCATTTCGGTTCCGATCGCGGGCGAATTTCATTTTTACCCGTTTCAAACTGATTTTCGTGTGAGTTTGGGCACCCCTGCTTTTTTTCTATTCCTACTCTGGCTCCGTTCTCCCTCACCGCTTATCTCCGGATTACTTGTCGGCAGCTCGGTTACGATCTTTCGCATGGGTCTTGACTTGAGACTCGAACCCCATTGGAACTGGGGAGTTGCTTTTCAGCATCATTATCCGGTATTCTTTTACTATTTGACCTATGCGATTGCCTTCGCGTTACTTCGAATGAACCGTCGCCATAACCAACCAATTCTGGTTGGAGCACTTGGTGTGGTGTGTGAAATCGCCGCGACGTTGGTAGAGCTATTGCTGCGTTATTCGATAACAGAGCAAACGACCACTTTCGCAACCTGGAATCAGATTGTTCTCATTGCTTTTTTTCGGAGTTTTTTCGTTCTTGGTTTTTTCAATTTGGTCAAATTGAGGCAGTCGAAAGCGGCAGAAGAGCAGAAGCGTAAAGAAAACGAGAAGATGCTCATGCTTATTTCTGAGCTTTATGAGGAAACCATTCAATTGAAGAAAACGCTGCACAACGCAGAAAATATCGCCCGTGACAGCTACGAGCTGTATCAGTCGTTAAATGATGAACCGTATGTTTTTCATAAAGATCTAGCACAAAAAGCTCTCCGGATCGCCGGTGAGGTTCATGAGATCAAAAAGGACAATCAACGGATATATGCGGGTCTATCCAGCCTAATTTCGCACGAAAGCGATTATATGCCGGTCGAAGAATTGGCCGATATCGTTCTGCGCTCCAATCAGAAATATGCCCAGTCTCTTGGTAAAAAGATCGAATTCACTCTGCAAACCGAAGGGATCTTTCCTTTATGTCATGTGTATACAGCTTTGTCTTTATTCAATAACTTAGTTGCCAATGCCGTAGAATCGTTTGAGGAACAGGGTATTATCCGAATAAGGGTTAAACGGGAAAAAGATGTTATAGTATTCAGTGTCGCCGATAATGGCCCAGGTATTGCACCTAAGTATCGAGAGAAAATCTTCATACCCGGCTATACGACCAAATTCGATAAAGCTGGCAATCCGTCAACGGGAATCGGTTTGGTTTATGTGAATCAGGAAACAGAGCGTTTGCTCGGAAACGTCCAAGTTCAAGACAACCCCGAAGGCGCAGGTACTGTTTTCACCATCACATTGCCGATTGGCCAAATAGGAAAGGAAGAGTAGCGCGATGCGTTTTTTTATTATCGATGACGATCCGGCTATCCGTTCCATGCTGGAACAAATTATCGAGGATGAGGATTTAGGAAGTGTGGTAGGCGAAGCTCCTGACGGGGCGCATGTTGATATCACTTTGCTCGAACTCAAGCAAGTAGACATCATGCTTATCGATTTGCTAATGCCCGTTCGTGACGGCATAGAGACCGTTCGTAAACTATCCGGGAGCTTTGAAGGGAAAATCATTATGATTTCTCAAGTGGAGTCGAAGGAAATGATAGTCAAGGCGTATGCCTGCGGAATTGAATATTACATCACCAAACCCATAAACCGTTTGGAAGTTATTTCCGTTATTAGAAAGGTTTCTGAATTGCTGCTCATCCACCAATCCTTTCGAAATATTCAAAAATCTCTCCGTGCTGTCGGCTTCAGCGGCGAATTAACGGAGAAGGAGCCTTCTACAATTGAAAAAAATATCATTACATGCGGAAACTATATGTTATCAGATCTCGGACTGATTGGGGAAGCCGGCAGCAAAGACTTATTGGAGATGCTCGATTATTTATACCGTTATGAGGCCGATCACTCACAGGAGCAGGGCTTTCCGCAGCTTCATGAAATATACCATCAAATTGCCTTGAAAAAATTAGGCCCCTCCGCTTCGACTATCAACTTGAAAAAAGAGATCAAAGCGGCCGAACAACGGGTGCGGCGAGCAGTGAATCAAGCGCTAACCCACTTGTCATCCCTTGGATTGATCGATTATTCGAATCCGAAGTTCGAGCAGTACTCTACAAAGTTTTTTGACCTGAGTGATATCCGCAAAAAAATGAAAGCACTAGAAAGTGATGAAACTTCTGCTCTCAGCTTAATCCGGCAAAATACAAAAAAGTTTATTCAGGTCCTTTATTTAGAATCAAGAAAGTTAATGAACTGATGAAATTGGACGCCATAGGGTCTCTTTGCAAGATGTAGGGAGCATAAATGTAGCTGAATGAACGTAGCGACGCGCGCTTTCTTACCATGGCAAATTCCCTCCCCTGGGTTCTACAAACTGACCCCTATTATGAAGATCGGCTGACAAAAAAGAAAATATAAATGAAATAGCCTCGAAAACGCTCGACCAGTTGATCCAAGTGCTACAACAGATGAAGCAAGACAATGGAGAGAAGCGATAAAGAAAATTAGAAAAAAATTCCAGAAACGCTGCTCGTGGCAGCACTTCTGGAATTTAACTATAGTATCCCGTTAGAGTTTAACAAACCCTTAACTATGTGACTTTTCCCTTCTGTTAAACGTTGCAGCTGGATAATAAAATCATCAACTTGGTTCAACTCTATGAGGCGCCATGGGATCCGTTACGGTACTACGGCCCTAGTCTCATCTAAGGCCTGACTGCCGCGATTCATTTACAATAGGAAGGTTTCCTTCCCTACGATCTTCAAGATGCCATTATTGCTGTGGGATCAAGCTAAAACCAGCTACTATGCCAGGCGTTGAGCGACCACTATTGCCGCCGTCGCCAAGCATGCCGTTGTTGCCATCGCCCCATGTCCATACCGTACCATCCGCCTTTAGGGCGATCGTCGTGTTTCCTCCACCTCCGGTAATCGCTAAAACATCAGTGAGTCCGTTGATGACCGCAGGAGCATTTGTATT
>NZ_WHOD01000016.1 GCF_013141765.1 Paenibacillus foliorum | reverse complement strand
ATTTGAAGTATTCTCTTAGTAGATGTCTACTTGACAGAGGTCCAACAGTCATTTTAATTGCAATTTACATATTGTAATGATCGTCAATTAAACTATTAATCTCCTCTATCTCCGAGGTATTTAAAGGTGCTCCACTTAATGAGGTTACTTTTAAAGTCATATTACCAGATATCCCAACGACCTCAACATCGTATTCTTCATTTAGATCAGCATTAATTTTGCTTTTAATAGTCTCAGGATCACTATGAATTGTAATTATTCTTTCGACCACTTTACACCCTCCCCTATTTCTTCCAATAAAAAAACTATTGTTTTGTAAATTACCCACAGTTTCCCAAATCACGAATAATCATATCACCCGACAAAAGAATGGTCTATAGAATCGTATAATAAACATATTGAATTGACCGCATAGTAATCTATTTACAATCGCAAATTATATAACCACGATGAACGTTAGTATCAGATCTAGCCACTACACTTTATCCAACTAAAGCGAATGATGTAAAACGCCCCCACTCCATTTACAGTTGAATAACCTTAATTTATGAGTTTTTTAAAACCTAGGCTTTTATCACTTATAATCCCGCTTCACTGCAATAAAAAAAGGCCATACTCTTAAGCATGAACCTTATCAGAAGTTATCGTTTCACTTAATTTCCATCTGTTTAGTATTAGCATTAATAAATGAATTAATATGCTTAGACTTTTTGACACAATGATTAACGATTATATGCAATCGTCACTTAAATTTAGAATATCATAAAACTCCACTATCCTGCCTGTTAGCTCAATGAATAACTGATCTTTTTGAGAAGATTCCTCAATTGCGGGAAACAATATATGTTCTTGTCCCAAATCGGCAAACGATATAAGTTCTTGTCACTGACTTTTGACAAGAACTTATATCGTTAAAACGGAAAAAGCCGCAGTTATGCGGCTTCTTAAACATATATGTTCTTGTCCTCCCACATCCCCCCATTCCCATGTTTGTGTCGCAAAACGATTATGCACATATGGTTGTGTCGCACCGCTACGTTGCTTTTAGGAAATTTCAATAGTTAGAGACTCACCGTCACATTCACATTAATCCGATGAAAATAAATTTCCTGATAGTTCTTAGATAAGCAACAAAGTGGTCATTTATGGAATATACAAACGACTCTTTTCGCAATGACGCGAACAGAGCCGTTTGTATATTACTTAAGGAATTTGCACTTCAAGCTCACTAAGATAATTGCTCGTGGATACTCCTTTTGGAGGGGCAAATTCGAATTCTACCGAATCGGCATATTTGCCTGTATAACTGACCCGAACTTGCAAAGGTATAGGCGCATGACCTTCCGGTACCCATCTTGCAGATGCTTTGTACCGGCCAATCGGTATACCATCGACTCCGCCACCACCTTGCACGGGACCTCCGCGTTTAACTATCGTTTGGCCGGGATTGCCGTCAATAAGCGGGCCAACAGGCGTTAGTGTCATTTCCAAATCGCTCATATTGAACTCAGGAAGAGACTTGTCAAAAGTGGAAAAGTTAGGATAAATATAGATTTGCCCGTTAAATGTATTCCAGGTAAAGTTCCGAACGGCTCCTTTACTCCCCGTGAGAGGCTGATCCACGTCAGCGTTGAGATGAAAGGTGAACTCTTTTCCATTGAACGATTTCGTAAAGTCAGCTCCCATCCGCCAAGATGTAGCCATTTGGGGCAGTTCAATCACATAATGCCCAGAATCATCGGTAACTGCAAGGATGTTGCTGTCATACAGCAGGGTGTTATCCGCAAAGACCGTAACACCCTGCTGCGGATGACCTTTGGCGTCGCGAACATATCCTTTTACAATAAAAGGTTCAACCTCCTCAGTGGCAGGTGCTGGAGCGGGTTCCGGAGCAGGTGCCGGGTCGGGAGTGGAAGCCACACCCCCCTCTTCGATCTGAATCGTCGCAGCAGTGCCACTACTGGAGAAGGAGACTTGGTAACCGCTGTTCTCTGCCACAAATCGCAATGGAACTAAGGTACTACCGTTAATAATCTGCGCGGGAATATCCATGCTTACAGGATTTCCATTGACCTTGGCGGTAGTGCTGTTTATCGTTAGCTCGATGGTAAGGCCATCCTTCGTTCCGATCGCCTGTTTCACCGTTCCTGTGTCCTCCCACTTCACTGTAAAACCTAGCGTTTCGAATAGCTTGCGGAATGGGACCAGCGTCGAACCATCCTTCAGGATTGGCCTAGCACTGTCGAACTGAAGCTCCTGTCTCTTGAAGAACACTTGAATTGCTGGGCCATCTGCCGGAGTAGGTGATGGAGCCGGGGCAGGCGTTGGTGCTTGTGGTGTTGAAGGTGCAGGCACGGGTGCTGGCGATGTACTCGGGCTCTGCGATGGGACTTGTGTCGATTCCGGTGATGTCGGGGTCCCACCCGATGTCATCGGTTTTTTATATTTAATCGGTTTGGAACTAACCGTGCCTTGTGGAGTTTCGATTTCCAAAACATAATACTGTGTCTCTTTAATCGTGCCGTTGTCACTTGCATACAGGTCGAAGGTAAGCTCACCTTCAAAATAACCGACGGGTTCTTTCACATCCTTACGAAAGCCCGGGTTGACAATAATATATTCATGAGTAGTGCCGTTGGCTGTTGTAAACGTTTTGTCCTGTACCATGCCGAGCAGCCAGCCGGTGGTCACGCGGTTCGTTCTCCACACACCTTGATAATTATCTTTGCCATAATCATCGGTCGAACGCAGTACAACAGCGTTGATTGTCGTCTTCTGGGCAAGGCTCAGCTGCAGCATGAAGTGACCGTCCTTGTTACCCTCAGGCGTAAAATCTGCTGAGCCTACAACGTCAGATGCCGTATCAAGCAGATTGAACTCCTTAATCTGTACGCCTACGGGAGGCGTTTCCCCAAAGGCGCCCGCATATCCATTAAACGCAAGACAACCTGCCAGCAGAAGGGATAGCACCGAAATTTGCATCTGTTTGTTAAATTTCAATATCATTCATTCTCCTTTTCCCTAATTTGTCGCTCGGTTAAGCTACCTCAGGTTTTGCCTCAGGTTTAGCAGCAAACATTTCCTTCGTTTTCATTGTCGAAGACAGTTCCGGCTTTGCTTCGGGTTTTGCACTCACCGCTGCAGGAAAAGCGATGGCTGCAAGTAAAACAGCCCCTAACACTAACTTGAATCCTTTGCTCATCGCAACAACCTCCATCCTTTGGTTTCTCTTACTACATTCATCTTACATTGGGTACGACTGGGTTTCATGAGTTATGGCCGGGAAATAAAATGGGAATAAAATAGGATCATCCTGGGAATGGGTTTGGGAATGTATGCCATAACTTTTACATTAAAAAACCCGTCCACCTTAAAGCGGTACGGGAGTTTTTTCTACGGATGAAGTCTATCTCATTAAAGAAGGTGAATCGACAATACGTGCTGTGCTTACCCAGCCTAATCCTCACGTGATTTTTGAACTAATCGTTTGGCGGCATTACGGTCTGTAACCTGAAGCTTGTTCAATATATTAGAGACATAATTGGCCACCGTCTTATTGCTGATATGCAGCCTGGCAGCGATCTCAGCGTTGCTGTCTCCCTCCGTGATTCGCTCCAATATTTCCATCTCGCGCTTGGTGAGCTCCGAAAAGGCGGGATTATCCGCCGGAACGGTATGGGGTTGGGAGAAATAATGCATCATCCGTCCGGCAATATCCGAACTGAACACAGCACCACCGCTGCCTATCATTCGAATGGATTGCAGCAGTTCCTCCTCATCCGAATCCTTTAGGACATATCCTTTGGCACCGACACGCATCGCGGTAAAAACCGACTGGTCATCCCTGAACATTGTCAGGATCAGAACCTCGATCGCCGGATGCTTCTCTTTAATCTGTCGCGTTGCTTCGATACCGTTAATACCGGGCATCCGGATATCCATTAGCACAAGATCGGGCTGCAGACGATCTACAAGCTCTAGCGCGTCTTCCCCGGATGCTGCCTCCCCAACGATTTCAAGATCGTCTGTCGTCCGCAGTAAATTTCGTACACCGCTGCGAAATAACGGATGATCCTCTGCAATAACAATCCTCAACACCGTTCTCCTCCTTCTATTAAATCGGCAAAATGGCAAGCACGCGTGTGCCGCCCTGCTGCAGCCGTTCTATCGAACATTGTCCGCCTAATTCCGCCGCTCGTTCCCGTAAGGATTGAAGGCCAATCCCCCCCTTACCCGGAAGCTGCTGCGCATAAGACGGCGGTAGGCCTGTGCCGTTATCCGTCACTTCAATCACCAATTGCTTAGTCGCTGATATATGAAGCTTAATTGTACAATCGGTTGCTTGACTGTGCTTAATTACATTGACTAACGATTCTGTAACGATACGGTAAGCAGCCACCTCCACCGCAGCCGGTAAATCCGGAAGTTGTGGAGGCTCGAGCAGGCGGATGTGAGTGGGAATCGTCCCGAGTTCATCCGCGAGCAGTCTGGCCGGCTTATTCAGCTCGCTGACTCTCTCTTGGATCGCACTGATCAAACCAAGTTCATCCAGAGAGGGCGGCCGCAAATCATGAACGAGTGTACGAATCTCATCCACCGTCGCACGAATAACTCGCCTAAGGTCTCCCAGCATCTCTATGGCAATATCGGGCTTTTTGACGACATATTTCTCGGCCGTAGCCACATTTAGCGCTAACGCCGCCAGCCGGGGAGCCAGATCATCATGCAGATTTTTTCGAATTTGCCTGCGTTCCTCCTCCCTGGCGAGCACCAGCTTTTCCCGGGATTCCTGCAAATCCTTCGCAAGGAGCTTCATGCCAAGTGTCATGTTCACATTCTCAACGATCGGACCTGCTTGGTGCAGCAGCACATCCAGAAATTTATTGTCTTCAGATGAAAAGGCTTCTCCAGGCGAGCGGCTGGACAAGTAAAGCATCCCCAATTGCTCTCCACGGTGAATGATCGGAAAGGGCCGCACCTCATGGATCAGCACTCCAGCCGATGCGACAAGAGCGTCCTGCCCTCCCATTCCTAGTGCAATGCCTGCATAAGGCAAGCGCAGTGATTCCTTTACTGTAGAAGCGAGAACTTCCAGCATAGCCTCCGGCGCCAAAGGTTGAACGAGCTGGCTACCGAGCTCCAGCAAAACCGCATAAGGATCGTCGTGGCGTCCTTTCATCGTGCGATTCACGAGCCGCTGAAGCTTCTCCTTAAGCGGAGCGAACGCAACCGCCACCACTGCCGTCGACGCCAAGGAGATGAACAGATTATCCTTTGTCTCGAATAAGTGGCTTAAGTAATAGACCGAAAAAATATAGATCGCCGCCACACAAAGGGATAAAGCACCATAGACCAACGTTCGATTGACCAGTGGATCAATGTCCCACAAGCGATGCCTCAGAACTGCCATTGTAAGCGTGAACGGAATAGCGAGTAAGCTCAAATTAAGAAACGCATTGAGATACACATAGGTCATCGCACTTCCGTCATTCATGCGCGGGTCGAACAAAATACTCATCCCGACAAAACCGATCATGCCTATCGCTAACCCATATACCACCCATTTGGTTTGTTGGCGCTGCGCCGGCGAGGATACTTTCAGAAACCGGTATATTTGCGAATAAATAAGAATCAGTGTCGAGGACGTATACCACAACAACTTAAGGTAAGCAGAAATTTCAAATTTATTCCATATACTTCCTTGATTAAAAAAACTGCTGATATCCACGACCGATATGAATAGGAAGACCACGATGGTCCATCTTGGTACAAACGAACCATTGGGAAAAAGCAAAAATAACAGTGATAATCCGATCCAGCCGAGAGACGCGACAAATGAGAACCACCATTCCTGCCAAGCAATCCCTTGTGAAGAGACCCAGGTCAACGAAGGGAAGGAAGTGCCGAACGCAACCATTGCCAAGGCGGCCAATATAGCCATCGGTTCGCGAAATCCTTTCCAAAAGATAAGCAGTGCCGCTGCATAATAAACAAACGTAAAAATAACATCAATGCATACGAAAATTAATGCATACGTCTCCAGAGTCGGATGAATTGCTCCGGCATGTTCAAGAGGCATTGCCGGCACCCAGTTGCCGCAGCCGTTAACAATACACGTTGAAACGAGCTGTTGGTAGTATTTGGGTATGCCAGCCGAATATAACACTACAGTAATTAGGGAAAATAGGACCGGTAGAAGCTGGAGGTAGAGCAGTTGTCCCCTCTTGTGCAGCCGTGGTGCGGTTTCTGCTGTTCGCTCATCGATCCGGGCTTGCGGTTGCGGCATAAGTCCCCCTTAGCTTTTATACTCAAATCTATTTTTATTATATCGAGCCACATGCAGCTTGAATATGGAAAAAACGTAATTTCCCGGCTGGCTCCCGGTTTTCCCAAAAATGTCCCAGTCTTGTTTCCTTAAACATTGTGTGAACACTACCCTGTTTTCCGTGATGTTCAAACCTCTATAATCAAGCTCATTAACGTACTTACAGGAGGTTATAATCAAATGAATGAAAAACGAGTTGTTCAATGGTTAGGTATGATTTGTCTATTGGCAGGCATCTCCCGAATGGGGATGACGCCAACTTCGATCATTTGGGGAACAGACAGTTCTCCGGAGCTGATCTTCGGGTTCGTTGCAAGCATTCTCATGTCTGTCGGTACCATAGCTACATTTATAGTCCAATCAAGGGAAACCGGAATGATCGGATTTATTACAGTTCTTGCAGTCATTATCGGCAATATCGCGACAACCTGCATGCTGTGGTCTTCCTTTCCATCTGTCCATACGTCATTGAAGCCTGACGGTATCGCTTTCCAAACCTTGCACATGCTTGTTGTGATTGGATTCACGGGGGGGACATTATTATTTACGTTTCTAACCTACCGAGCACATGTATTTCCACGCTGGATCATCACGTTGCTGGTTATGATGTTATTATCCATGGTACTGCCGATCGAAGACAACAAATATTTTGCATTCTTCTGGGGATTAGCTTACGTGGGTATGGGCTACGCCATATGGACAGATAAATTAAATTCATCGGAGGAAACTTACAAATAAGACATCAAGGCTGTCCCAAAAGAAATTTTCATAACTTTTGGGACAGCCTCTTTTTAGTTTTGCATTATCCTGCAGTTACTTTAATGAAAAAGGGAGCAGCTGCCGACGGCAACCTGCTTTCTGAATGATTGAACTATCGTTTCCCGTTAGCGGAGAAAGTTGATTTTTACCATCAATCAATGTCTATTTCACTTAAAGGCATTACAACCACTTTAAACAAAGCAATTGTAACGACAATCATTAGAAAGACCAGCAGTACATGTTTTTTTAATAACCATCCTGCATCCATATAATGTTTGAACGAACGGTAGAGAACTGTATACAACGGCAGGATTGTTGCAGTTAGAGCGAAAAAATATATAGGTCCATTTGACCATAATGGTGTTAAATAGCTATAACCAAACCATATTAACGCCATCCATATGGTCAGCAAAGTAACCCATAAGAATGAATTTTTCAAAATAGTTTCTTTCGTATTAACCGATAAATTCCAATTGCATTTTTTACAATGACCTACCTCTATGCAATTACGGCATAAATATTGGTGACACTTAGAACATTTACGAATTGACTCAATATTCTGATGTGTGGAGCACATCATTTAACTTCCATCTCCTTTCTACAAAATACACACAATAGTCTAGACGCTTCTCACTAACCGTTAGTTACACTATTCTGCCCGTTAACTTAACGAGGCTGCCGTGCTGGTAGCCTCATCATGATGTTGCTATATGTTTAGAATCAGTTATTGTCCCCATATCCCCATTGCTCCAGAAGCCATTTATTTTCTAAAATATCCTCCTCAGTTAATCGGCCCAATTTCAGTTTAGCAAGGAGAACGAGTTCTTTACGACCTGTGTACTCAAAGTCCTTGTAGATGTCCTGGTTCTTTTTATGGAATAGGTGGATACGCTCGGTTAGATCGTAATATGGCAATGTCGCTTGTTTCCAATCCAAAAACGCTTGATACAACGGATCCAGGGCTTGTTCAGTTACTAATTTGTGATACTCATCAAGAAGTTCACGTTCTTGCTGTTTCTTTTGTTTAGAATTAAGCTTGTCCTCCACCTTGTTAATCTCCTTATTCTGAATTTACCTATATCTCCCAGTTAGCTCAATAAGCTTGGTCAATCTCAGCCTCGTTGCAGGACTTTGTGAAGCATATGTGGTTCATCTTTTAACAAGCAACTAATAAGCTTCTCTCCATAGATAGTTATTGTTTCTTCCCATGGGTGACCTAAAATACCCCATGAAAAATCCCTAGCAAGAAAGAAATGATAATCTCCATCTGGATGAATGGAAATTATCCAATCTCTATTTTCTACTCTCAAAGGCACATGTCTTGGGAACTCCAATCGTGCTTCCACTAAATAACAATCATGTTGCCAATCTAAAGCGTAAATAAGCTCCCCAGGCTGGGTGCATTGTTGAAACGCTATAACGGATTTGTCCTCGAAGTCTCTAATGAGTTCTTCTGTGTAATGGTTAGATATATCGTATTTGATGGACGGGCTAGGGAGTCTGTACGAAGGATATATTATGGTGCTGGGTTTAAAATGAAAATCCCTATACAATCTTGACCACACCATTTCCAACTCGTCTTCTTCTAATAAAGTCCAGCCGCTCATTCTTACACCCCTATTTTGATATGTGTCCAACACATAAAACGCCCTTTAACAAAGTATATCAAAAGAATCGCTTATTGCGTTAAACTGCCCGTTAGTTCAATAAAAAGAACGCTCCCGCGCCTTCGCTTTGGCTACGTCCTCCTCATTATATTCCATTTCCAATCACCTATTAAAGAACGTACGCGGGTAGCATGTAGTGCTTAAACAGGGGACTTATCTTAATCTAAGCACTAAGAAAATACTTTATTTTCACAGTCTACAATTATATTTTCTTAGTCTAATACTTTATTTTTAGGTCTAAAACTTTAATTTCCTTTTACAAATAGCCTTGAAAAAGAAAGAGATTCCCTAAGATGTAGCTGGTTTGAGGAAGTATATTGGGGAATTCAGGATTATTTAAGTAATCGCAATGTTTAGGCTAGATATAGCGATTGTTAGGCTAAGGATCTTTTTTTTGACTTTGTGTCTCTCGCTCACTTACCATTCTTGCTTTTAAAACCTTTATTTCTACGATATCACTGACCGGAGCGCGTTATCAAAATTCCGGTACTACCTTATAAGGGGAACTCACCATGAATAATAACAGTAACAAGAACCGCCGTTGGATCCGCCGGGTATTACGATACGGCCCGCCAGTTCTCAACTTCATTGTGGTACTCATTAAAATGTTTTTCTCTTAGCTTAGCCTCCGCCTTGCACGGACATATGTATCAAATTGCTTTATTCTGTGATGATGTTCGTCTGACAAACAGAAAAGCCCTAATTTTCCGTTTTCGCTTTTCTTTCGAACTGAACTTCGATTAAGAAAAAGAAATGAATTTTAGTAGGGCCTTTTCTATGCGTCTGAAAGGACTTTGTTGGCAGACATGTACACAAAAAGTGGGTGTTTTGTACACATGTATGAGAATATTGTTCTAAAAGGAGCAGAACCAACCAACTAAAATATTTGCTAAAGACGTAAACAGAGCGTAATCCAATATGATTACGCTCTGTTCGTTCAAATTATTTTATAAATCAATAATTTGAAAACATTATATAAGTCTGGTTTATTTTTTTAGATCAACAGTTCTTGTTTCATTATCCCAAGAGACATCAAAATTATAAAAATTTGATAATGCCCTAATAGGAACATAAGTAGTACCATCAATGATTTTTGGTGCTACCTCTAAGGTAATTTGCCCAGCAGTAGTTGTATTAGTTTCAATCTTTTCATCGCCTGGTTTCAATATAAAATATAGATCGCCATACTCTAATCTTACTTTTCTTGTTAATTCGTCAAATTTAAGCTCTGAATTCATGTTCCCCTCAAGAGCTGTAGTTACAACATCAAATATTGGACGGAGAGGAACTAACACGTTACCCTGTTCCATAATTGGAGGCTGAGAAAAACTAACGGGTTTTCCATCAATAGTTACACGAATAGATGATTCCACAGACTTACTATCAACAACATGCACTATCATTGTGACAGAGCGGCTCGTATTTTTAGATGTAACTAAATAATAATATCCAGTAGTGGAGAAGCGATAATTAAGTTTTTCGCTTGGATCATCCCCTTCCCCGTTCCAAATATGATCGGAATCACCTACCCCTGTAAAGTTATAACCTTTCCCATCCACTGGCACACCATTTTTCACAGCATTGGGATTGAAATTTGACGAAATAACTTTATAGAACTGAAGAACAGCAGATCCATGATCCGCACCGTATAAATAAAAATCCGAACCTTTAGGAACCGTATATAACGTAATTGTATTCGACATAGTAGACTGTGAGGTGAGATCGCTAAACGAGTATGCAGAGAAACCGCCGTACAAAGTACCAGACGAAGAGGCACTCACTGTAACTGTAGTAGACAACAATAGAATAAGTGCAAAGAATAAACTTAAATAAGAACGTGTAACCATCAAACCTGTTTCCCCCCGAAACGTAAATTTAATAAGAGATGCTGAATACAGAAAGAATAAAGCCCAACAAATAGCACCCTTGAGAGTCGAGTATCACACAGGAAGTCGAAAATTGTCAATAGAGGGAAATAGAAGGAACAACAACGCCCCCCAAAGGGGAGTGAAAGAGTACCAAAGTAAAATTTCGAAAAGCCTTTATCTCCTTGAGGCTTTTTATTTTTGCCTTCAATTCAAGACATATGTATAAAAACCATTATTTTGTGAGGATGTTACCCCGTGGCGTCTACAAAAAACGCGATAACGCATCAAACAAACAGAAAGGCCCTATTTTACCACTTTCCCCTTTCTCGTGAATAACTTCGACCAAGAAAAAGAAAATGGCTTGTAGAGCCTTTCTTATGCTTCTGTAGAGGTTTTATTTGTGGACATGCACACAAAAGTAGGTGTTTTTTTCAAACGCCCTTTATTAAGCTATCGTTCTCAGTTAGCTTAATAACTTGTTGCAGTTATTTTCTGTATTCATTTAATTTAAATGCCTGATTTAAGCAAGCAAGTTGATTTAATTTTACCCCCATCTTATCGTTGAACACTTTGAAAATAAGTATCGCTAAGTCTGTTTCAGAATTACACAACGAGGATTTCTGTGCAATTTCCCTTATTTCAATGCTATATTCGTCTTCTGGAGCACCTCCTGCTAAAAGACCAATAGGGTCCCATTTATTAATTACTTGCGTTAGAAGCTTTATATCTATGTTCACCTATTTATCACCTTTTGTTTTTAGTTATCCCACAGATTCATTTCTGTCGGTAGCCTTCCTAGTTTATTGTGCTATCGTTCCCCGTCGTAATGACTCAAAGGCCCTCAAACTGACTTCCATGTATTTTTTCGAACTCAGACTTAGTCATACCAAAGTGCACCTCATCGTAATACGATCCATTAGTGTAAACCATATTTCTTAGTTGCCCTTCTTTAGCAAAACCTAGCTTCTCATGCAATGTAAGTGACGCTTTGTTGAAAGAGTAAACATGAGGCGTTACTTTTTGATAATTCAATTCATAAAAATAAAATCTTAGAACTAGGGTGATCATTTCTTTTGCATATCCGTTAGAGCGATGTATGGGAGCGACCGCTAGTCCATATTTGAATGTCCCATTTCTTCTGTTACATTCAAAAGTATCAATGGTACCAATCAATTCGCCTTGTAGATTCTCTGCAATAAAGCGGAAGGAGTCATCACTTCTTGGTTTTTGTTCGTTGTTCAACCATTCAAGTCCTCTTTCATCGGACTGCGGCCAATATATTGCATCAACATTCCTAGAAACTTCATCGTCAAATGATCGAAATAAAGAAATATCGGTAGTTTGTATCGCTCTTAAACTAAGGGAGGGACCGTTCCAATAATTTAGTGCCATAATCCTAGTACCTCATCTCGTGGTTTTAGCTGATTCTGGAAATTGTATTGTCAGCACATATTGTGTTTCCTTGTTCAATTATCCTGCCAGTTAGCTTAAAGCTTACTTATATCGTCTCTCATCAATTCTGTTCTTTGCTAATGTTCGTATTTCTTCGTCCTCATCGTTTAGTAAGATTCTTAGAACTTGAAATGTCGCTTTTTTATTATAGACAATACGTTGTCTGACTGATCTATCTGAGTCTTTTGCCAGTTTTAATTGCAATTGTTCAGGTAGTCGATTTTTTGATGCAACGTTAAATCTAACCCTTTCATCTGCATCGTCAGCGAGAATTTCCAATATCTCAACAGGAATTGATTTATTATGTGCTACCCATTCACTCATATCAGGGTATTTATTAATTACTTCTAACCAAACCTCAAAAGGTGCATCATCCCATGCCGCTTTCAGATACTCATCCATTTTTTCACTAATTCTTAATCTAACAAATTCTTCAGCAGAATTAATCATCTCTCAACCTCAATTTGCCGATTTATTTCCTATTTTATCATAAAGAGTTTTGAACTACGCTGCCCGTTAACGTAATGAAGCTGCCAATCCGTACCGGTAGCTTATTCAATGATGTTTATTTAACAAACTATAGTTCCTCGTTAGTTTAGCGACGACACCTGTTAATTAAGCACGAAATAGAATATCAATATCCCCATCTACAAATCCAATTCCAATGCACTTTTGAGGATGTTTGCATACTCTCCTTCTTTAAGATAACGTTCTACTAACTTCGTAATGTGATTTAAACCTTGTTCCCAATGTTGAATATCTTCTGTTCTTTTTATGTAGCAAATATCTTCTCCCGAATTAAAATAGTCGGTACAAGCCCAATCTGAGTCATTCTCATCGAATTCATCTGAACCAATTAATTGTATGTAGTATGTATCATCTGAACCTTCGTATAAGTTATAATTGAATGCTTTTATTCCTACAGGAATGTCTTGCTCTAAAATCTGATTTAACCAATTTGAAAACAATCTATAATTCTCCATATACATTCCCCCACTTTTAATAAGAGTGTTGTTAATTATGATGTTATATCGTGAAGTTATATAATTCAACTCTTCTGCCCGTTACTTCAATGAAATCAAAAAAAGAGCTGCTTCAATGCAGCTCCTGCGCTATAGTTTCCCGTTAGCGGAAAATTATGGTCGAAAATTATTTCATTGTAAATCCTCCAATTGCAAATAACACACCTAGTAACATCAATACAATACCACTAGCAATTGAATTGCTTCTCAGTCTTATTATATTTCCTACTTTTGTTTCTATTTGATCCCCAATCAAATTTCCATCCCAGTTTTGGAAACAGAACATAAAATAGTCCACCAACTAAAAGTAGCAATCCAACTATTAAACCAATTAGGTAATTGGGATTCATTTACACACACTTCTTTCTAAACCAGGTTGAAGTAACGTTCTAAGTTAGCGTAATGAATGGTCGACCGAGCAGTATTAGTTAATTGCCCTTAATTGGATATTCATTGATTATCATTTTTATTTCATCCATAAGTTTTAATAAGTATGACTGTTCTGAATAAATTGAAATTCTAATGACGCTCCATCACCGCTTGGAAAGGTAAGTCTAGCTTGCCATTCTAGTTTCCCAAGCTTATCTATCTTATCTATAGTAACTTTAATATCCACATTGCTTTCTAAACCAACCAATGAAGCTGATCCCGACATCTTCTATACATTTGAACTAGTTCATCATAGAACAAAGCCAACTCATTCGTTCTTAGATCTGTTGGAAACTTAATAATGAAGCGAGGAATTTCACCTCTGACTTCACAAATCAGCCGAAACCAACCGCTCCATACTGCTAATGCAACCCAAACGGCTATTACGTGCGTCTGGATAGCTCGCGCTTCGGAGAAAGAGTGTTCCATATGAAGCTACTGTGATCTCCCAGTATTTGCAACCAGAACCGGTGCACGAATAATGCGCCCTGATCCAAAGAAATAGTCCCCCTTTACGTAAATCCTCATGATAAAGGTATGAGAGTACGGGTGGTACCCTTTCCTACGAAACTTGGAACACACTACCATTGTACCACTACATTGTGAGTTTATCCCCTTCCCCATTACTCAATTGGTCGACCAATTTGTACAATCGATGGCATCTTTCTTTGTTAAGGAAAAGAAAGCATCATAACGAAATGTAAATCTTACCACAAATAAACATAATGGGACATCTGTCGTTCATACGCTTTCTTAGGGTATTAACCATGAGGAGGTCCCGACTTATATGCCAGAAAAAATAAAACTGCAAAAATTTCTCGATAAACTGCCGATTCTCGAAACTATTCCCCCAGTCAAACGAGACAAGAAAGGCTCGTATTATGAAGTAACCATGAGGGAATTTACCCAAAAACTGCATCGTGATCTCAAGCCCACCCGCTTATGGGGCTACAACGGAATGTACCCGGGACCGACCTTCGACGTGATGAAGAATGAAACGACATATGTAAAATGGATAAATGACCTGCCCACCAAACATTTCCTCCCTATCGACACGACCATTCATGGTGCTGACAGAAATCTTCCGGAGGTTCGGACTGTGGTTCATGTCCATGGCGGGAAACAACCGGCCCATAGCGATGGGTACCCTGAAGCCTGGTTTACGAGAAATTTCGAACAAACAGGACCTCTGTTTGAAAGAGAAGTCTATGAATATCCGAACCTTGAGGCCGCACCATTATGGTATCATGATCACAGCATGGGAATTACAAGATTGAACATGTATGCGGGGCTTGCAGGATTTTATATTATCCGAGACAAATATGAACAATCACTGAATCTGCCGAGGGGAGTATATGAAATCCCACTTTTAGTTCAGGATCGCTCGTTTAACCCGGATGGTTCGCTCTATTACCCTAGCACGCCGGATAAAAAGAACCCTCGTCTTCCTTTTCCCTCCATTGTCACCCCTTTTGACGCAGACACAATTTTGGTAAACGGGAAAGTGTGGCCCTATCTCGAAGTGGAACCAAGAAAATACCGGTTTCGTATTTTGAACTCCTCCAATAGTCGAGCCATTACGTTCAAACTGGACTCTGGACAGCCATTGTTTCAAATTGGAACCGATCGCGGATTATTGGAGAGACCAGTGAAAATGAATGAAATCCTTCTCCTAACTACCGAGCGTGCGGATGTGATCGTCGATTTTTCTCGATCCTTTGGTAAGTCGATCGTTCTTAAAAATGTATTCAAGGGCGCCTCCCCTGAAACAACCGATGTGATGCAGTTCAGAGTAACCGTTCCGTTAAAAGGCAAAGATACCAGCTCCCTGCCGGAGTATTTAACGAAAATTGATTTTCTTTCAAGAAAACAGGCAAGCAAGACTAGAGATTTAACACTTGTCAGAGTGGCGGATGAATATGGAAGATCACTTAATTTATTGGACGGTAAAATGTGGATTGATCGAATCTCCGAGAAAATAGAGTTAGGTACTGTTGAGATATGGCGGTTAATCAATGTTTCAGCGGATGACCATCCCATTCATTTACATATCGTTGACATGCAAATTCTTGAACGCCAGCCTTTTAACGTTGCTCATTTCCAAACGACAGGAAAACTTAAGTTTACAGGACCTAAGGATCCGCCTGAGCCTAACGAAAGGGGATTTAAAGATACGATTCGTGCTCCCGCCGGTCAAGTCACTTCATTTATAGCGAGTTTCGGTCCCCTCACCGGACGATTCGTATGGCATTGTCATATGCTCGAACATGAGGATTACGAGATGATGCGACCGTTTGAAATCCTGAAGAAAAAGAATAAACTAAAAGATATAATAACCCGAATAATTTACCCTTCACGGTTTCAATGAAGAAATGATGTGACAATAATAACCTGTGACGTGTACATAGGGTATAAATATGGTTTAACTAATATGCTCTAATTTGGCGCATACCTTATCATCGCATCTTAAGAAGAGGAATCACACCGAGAATAAATGTGGCAACAGAATTAAACACAGGCGTATTTGATACGTTATCTGTATTAGCTGATGGTTTTCCGTTTTTCCTTCTTTTAGGTCACACTTGGGCAATAGTCTACATATAAATGACTATTACTATTTGGAAGGAGTGGTGACGATTGCCTTCAATTATCGGGAATTTTAAAATCAATAGCGTTGGCCCCAGTTCCAATGTCAATAATGGAGATGCAGCTATTATCGTCTTATCAAGCAGTTCCAAGAACAATGGGGGTTCGGCCGCGTTTTCGCCGGGAGATGCCTTCTTTAGCCCAGCAATTCATACGAACGAAAGTACGAATACAAACGATCCGTCTCTTGTCGAGGGCACCATTGGCAGAGTTGTGTGATTTTGTATCTATTGACATCGATAAAGGTCTTGTTTGCAAAAGAATCGCAGCAGGTCCTTTTCGTTATTCCTTACCGTATATCGATCGGCAAGTTTCCTCCAAACGTCTCTGTAAAGCGCTACTCTATGGTGAAATGTGGCGAGAATTCCGCGACCATCCGGGCATATTGCCGGTAGTGATCCGTTCATGAGTCGTCTGCCTTCCGCGACCGCCGCCTGTTGCCCCTTCTGTTCATTCATGATGTCGACCTCCATCAGTGTCGTACTAACTACAGGCTTAACATAGGGATCAATCACACCATCTATTCTACCGGCCGTTACCGATTGTGATAGTCTTCGTCGTACAACAGCGGCGAAGGATCGACATGCCGTATGCCGAGCGTGACCGCTTGAAAGTCGACCAGCCGCACATCGTCCGATGTCCGGTTGCTCATGATCGTGAGCTTGAAGTCGATGCTGCCTTCATCCCCACTGGGCGGATATTCGCTGAACGCCCGCCACAGCCGAGAAGTCAGGTTGCAGACCATGGAGGCGTTCGTATTATACCGGCCAATTATCCAGTTGTTGGAAATATCGTACAGCTTGGTCAGCTCCATCTCAAGCGGTGGGAGGAGCGTAATCGGCAAGGAAGGCCGGAAGCTTCGCTGAGATATCCGGTACGAATAAAGACTTTCGAGCTGAATCTTCTGCGTGTTATTCGGCTCGCATCCTGCGAACAGCGCCTTGAAGAAAGTGCTCAGATGTTCCTCAAGCGGCATGACGCCGCCGCTGACCTCGGCAATTTCGATCCGTTCGGTCCGCACCAGATAAGGCTTGAGAAGAAGGGCCATTCTTTTTTCCCCGGTCTGATAGACATATGCTTCAGAGAGCGGAGGGACATCGATCAACTCCTCGTTGCGCGTAATATACGAATACAGGCAGGCATTCTGATTGACAACGATGTTCAGATCAGGCAGCACCACCTCCCGCTCAGGCTTGGTCTGCCCGTCGTAGGCTGAAAGCAGCGCCGTTCCGGTCTCCTCCTGAAAAGCGTACTCGTACGGTATTCAGCTTGGTGTAGGAGTCCGGGTTCATATGGCCTATGACCCCACGCAGGATCGACCGGTAGCCTTTAATAACGACTACGGGCGGTTTCATGCCGTCCGGCGGCGGCGTAAGCCCTTTCAGTCGGACAACCAGGTATGCGTGCTCCCCTACCCGATCTTCATCCAGGATGCCTGTTTCGGATAAGTGGAAACGGTATCCGTCGTCCGCCAGTAATTTAGCGGGTTCCGGTTCGTTATCCCAGCAATCAGTGACGAGATTCGCCATTGTCAAATAATCCTGGAAGATCCGTTCAATATGCTGCGTCCCGCCGTTAGCAACTTGCGGAATTTCCGTAAGCTTGCCGATCTACTCGTTAAGATCATGTTCCAGCGACCCGAAAGCGTCGTTAAATCTCGCTAGCTGGGTGCATAAATCGGCCTATCGGCGAACGCGAGGGGTTCCATGATCATTTCATTGAACTTGACGTGAAAATAAATGCGGTCCTGGGTGTTGTGCTTGTTGCGCCTGTACTGTGAAACGATAGTCCCACTTCAAAAGATTGGCTAGCGGCCGCTGTTTTGCGGAAACCTTTAGCGGATCTACGAACGACTGCGTTACAAATTGCGGCTCTTAGGCAGGATGAGCGGAACAGGAAAGCAACAGAGCGGCCGGTATAACGCCCATTCTTGATGGGCGTTTTCTTGCGGAGGAACAATAAAATGCAGCCACGACGACGCTTGATATGCATCCTCCTGCCGTTCCTCCCCAAACCGCAGTACCTCGATCTGATGCTCGATATGCGTCGGCAGGTAGCCGACATCAAGCTCCATAAAAGGCCGAACCGTATTCTCGCCCAGCAAAGTCACTGCGCCTACTCTGCTGCCCGAGAGCACAAACTGGACAAATCCGCGGTTCATCTCGCCTTCGTCCGACCTCTCCATCGGGAGCCGCGCATTGGTGAGCGCAAAACCGGCTGGCAGGTGATCACCCGTTTGGCCTGGCACGATCGACCCGTACAGACGGCATAGCACAGCTGGATGCTCCTTATCAGCCGCTCCGCTGCTTTGTGCCGCTTCGAACAGAATCGCAGCACCGATCGAATACGCATTCGATAACTCTTTAAGCAGTCTTTGCCTGTAAATTTCGCGTACATGTGCAAGGCTACGCCGCCCGGATGATCGTCGCGGTACACATAATCGAGCAGCCCGGAGACTACCCCCGCCAGTCTCTTCTTAAGCGCAATCATCTTCTGACTGTAATGACCGTAATCCCTACAACTATATTTTCAGTCTAATACTTTATTTTCATTTAACATGAGCAACTCAACTTCGCTACAATGTAGGCTGATTTGTGTCACTAGTCGATAATGTAGGGGGATTTGTGCATTTTCAAATGACACAAATCCCCCTACATAAAAAATAAAAAGCCTGATTCTTCAAGCTTTTCTTCGATATGTTATGTAGGTACATTTGTGTCATTGGACATATTATATGATGTCATACATTATAAAGTGAATTTCTTTTTATAAAAAAATAAGTTGTTTTTTCCCCTGTAAAAAAACGAAGCACATTTTTTCATATATCGATAAAAGACAAGAAGTTGTTTAGCTTCTCACACTAGCCTAAGCTAAGCAATCTGCTCAAGCACCTCAGCGTCTGGCAGATTACTAAAGAAGGTCGCCCTCTCTCTTCCGCTTTATCGAGAGAAGACGGGCCTTATACTTTTAAGTTGTTTGCTTTCTAAAATAGATTTAGAATAACCGTTTCTTGCTACCTCAATCATAGTTTTTCCCAGTTGTTCAGATGTAATAACGCTGTTCAATTTCATTAGTATTGAATTAAAAGGCTTCATTACAATATAAAGTAATTGGTACCATTTTGTTTTTGATTTCACACCGTGCAATGGAATGATGACACTTGGGCGAAACATATATGCCGCCTTAAATGGAAGACGCAATAAAGCGTTCTCGGTTTTTCCCTTCACTCTTGCCCACATCGATCGCCCTTTTTCGGAACTGTCTGTCCCACTTCCTGAAACATAAATAAATGTGAGTTGAGGATTTAATCTTTCCAAAGTTTTGGCAACTGATAGTGTGAGATCATAGGTTATTCTTGTATATTCCGCCTCCGTCATACCTGAAGAAGATACTCCAAGGCAGAAAAAGCAAGCATCAAATCCTGTTATTAAATGCTCAATTGACGACAAATCAATTAAATTATTTAGCTCAATTTCATTTAGTTTTTTATACTGCTGACCTGTACGATTTCGACCAATCGTCAAGATTTCCTGGACATTTTCATCAAGTAAACATTCTCGCAATGTACTTTGTCCAACCATACCTGTAGCCCCAAATATAATAACCTTCAATATAGATCCCCCCTTCTTGTAAGAAAAGCTGATTTTCCTGTCATATAAGGAGAGGCCGGATTGGCCAGCCCCTATTGATAAAGGATGTTTTACGCCTACTCAAATGTAAGTCGTACTTTATTGATTAATGATCTCAGTTAGCTTCCTTCTAACCGTTTCAGAATCCTCGTAACCAAGGGAGTTGGACAGGTCACGATAGGCGTTGATCTGTTGTTGAAGTTCAGCGACCTTCTGCTCTGCACCAAAGACTGCATCTGCACCAGCCAAAAATCGAAATGGGGGTTCATCTTGACTTGCGATGGTTATAAGTGCCTTTGCAAGCTTGGAAGGATCACCCGGTTGACTACCTTTTTGTGCTTCCCAGAATCCTTGAGATAGCGCACCGCGCTCTACGTAGTCATCGATTGACAATTCGGACCATATTGTTGTTTCTGGCTCCAAGAAGCTTGTACGGTATAAACCGGGTTCGACGATTGTGGTTTTGATGCCAAATGGTGCAATATCATAACGCAACGATTCTATCCAGCCCTCAACCGCGAACTTCGAAGCCGTGTAAGCTGAGCTGTACTCGGCTCCCATCAATCCGGCTAGAGATGAGATTGTAATAATATGTCCAGAACGAGCTTTTCGCATCACTGGCAAGACAGCGCGGGTGACGTTCATCGGTCCGAAGAGATTAGTCGTAATCTGACGTTCGATTTGCTGTGGTGTCAGTTCCTCAAAGTATCCCGCATAGAAGCTTGCAGCGTTGTTGACCAACACGTCAATGCGTCCAAATCGATCAACTGCCAATTTGACGGCGGCTTCGGCATCTGTTGAGTTTGTAATATCCAGTTTAACGATGAGCAGATTTTCGGCATCACCGAGCGCTTTGGCTACCTTATCCGTATTACGACCGGTGGCGACAACTTGGTAACCTTCGGCAAGGGCAGCTTTTGCAAACTCCACGCCCATTCCACGTCCAGCGCCTGTAATAAACCAAACCTTTTTATTGTCAGTCATATTTATTTCCTCCCAGATTCTTTTTTTCGATCAAATTTATCTTGTTGATGTATACATTGATGCGATACCGCACATCTGTATATAATATAAAATGAATACAGATTGTCAGCAACGATCAAATGCATGCTATTTGTGCCTTATCGCACAAGCGGATTAAGATTGTGCAGTTATTTTAAGAAAGTATGGTGACTACCCTAATGTCAACGATGGATAGAAGAATACTGAAATCTCAAGAAGCAATAAAAAGCTCTTTTATTGAACTCATGCTTGAAAAAAATTTCGATAAAATTACGATTCAGGAAATTTCTGATAAGGCCAATGTCGGGCGAAGGACTTTCTATGACAACTACATGGATAAATATGATCTTCTGGATAAGATAACCGAAGAACATATCAACGAACTGAAGAGACGCTGCGAATCTGCATCTCATTTGACTTTTAAAGATGCGAATATCACTGTATTCGAATACCTTAAAAGTAATGATTCATTCTTTTCAACGATGTTAGTAAGCAGTGCTGCTCCTTCTTTTCGCAGTCTCTTCCTTGAGTTTGTCATTGAAGAATTACAGGGGGAGGTAGATACAACGCAAGGAATAAATAAAGGATTAAGCAAAGATGTGATTCTTAAATTTTTAGGAACAGCGATCGTTGGAATGATGGAAACGTATTTCACGAAAGAACTACCAGAACCGCCTCAAGTGATAGCGGAACAAGTGGGGATTTTGCTGGATAGGAATCTTTAGCATTAGAATAGGCTTAAATGAGAATATAATTCAACTGCGGGTAACGATATTAGTTGTTGTCCTCAAATGGCAAACGATATATGTTCTTGTCATTGACTTTTGACAAGAACATATATCGTTAAAATAAAAAAAGCCGCAACTACGCGACTTTTATTAAATACATTCATTGATTTTAACAAAGTGAATATATCATAGTTAAGTATAACGTTCTTTATTCACGAACCCGAGAACCTTAAGGCAACTTGTTGCCGGCCGCGATGCGGTTAGGTTCGCAGTGGTTGTCTGCCTGTTCCACTTCCCCGAAAAACCTCTGGCAGACCAAGGGCCGAATGGCCCGCAGCGTGAATACGCTGTTATCTGATGCCGGTGCCTTCCCTGATATTACGTCCAATATTTCTCTTCAATTCTTTCTTCTTCTATCCTTAAATCAATATATTCTTGTTCACCAATAATTTCTAGCTTTCCTGAATTGAAGAATTCTAATAACCTCTTGCCTTCTTCAATATACTCTTTACGATCTTTTTCAAATTCTTTTCTGTTACTTTCGATATCTAATTGAAAATCGTAGTCGTATACAATATATTTAAGAAATGAGTATCCATTACAATATTCTCTATAGATCTCTCGGCAGGAACTGATTAAATCTTCTTCAATAAAGACCATCCGATTTAATAAATCTCGGATCTTAAAGTCTTCAATAGACCTAAAATCGAGAATTTTAATTAGCAATGGTTCTAACTCATCAATTACAAATTTTGAACTGTAATTGAGATTAATTATCTTAAAATATGTTTGTTCTCCCAGAGTCTCTTCAAGAAATTCATCATTATTATAAATCCAATACTCAAAATCCTGAATTCTTACTTGGTTACGTAAAACAGAAATGAAATAATCATTAATTTCTTTATTCATTTTTCTTCCTTTCGCACCGGTTTCACATAACGTTCTCTGTATTCACGAACCCGAGAGGCTTAAAGGAGCGGAGCGACTGGGTCCGTCAGGACTTAGCCTCGCTGCCTGAGACCACTTCCCCGTAATGCCTCGGGCAGACCAAGGTCGGCGTAGCCGGCCGCAGCGTGAATACGATGTTAGCAGATGTTAATGCCTTCATTGAATGTCCCAACGTATTCAGTTGTACTTGAATTTTTTCTGTTTAATTTTGTTCAGTCTTTCAATCCTAATTGCAGTAAGTTTATCTTTATATCGTTGTTCATCAAGCTTTTTTCTACTTGCTCTTTCTATTTCTAATTGATCGCCTTCCATGCGAAATGTGTCTACGTTATTACGGAAATACACACCGTCATTCTGAACAGGGAGGAAAAACGTGTCCTCCTTCACTTTCAGACGTGCAGCAGGGATTAACCTGGTCATTTCACTCATCCTAGTCGACGCTAATTCCTTTTTATATGTACGCTGATTCGTCTCACATGCCTACCTTGCCTGTAACGATTAAACGCCCCTGACAGCGTTTCGCTGCACAGGGGCGGATGCGATTTCCATTGATTTGAATAAATAATTTGAAACGATGGTGTTACCGGCAGTGAAAGCCGCCGCACCGCATGCCACCGCCGAACCCGCCACAAAAGCCACCACAAAAACCGCCGCCGAACCCGCCGCAAAAACCACCACCGAACCCGCCACAAAAACCGCCGCCGAACCCGCCGCAAAAACCACCACCGAAAAAGCCGCCACCGCAGAAGCCAACGCATAGCCGTGAAGGATCTGCGGGATTCACGCCAATGGGGTACTGACCCACCGGATACTGGCTTTGTTGATTCCAAGGTGTCATATCACCAGTTTGAAACTGGGAAACGCTCAATTGTTGAAGATCATTTTGGAATTCATTCATTTTGAAAATCTCCTTTTCGTTTATTAAACATAATTCTAATTTATGGCATATCTCCGCTTTTGTTACTGATGAAAGCGCCCATTTTATGGGCATTTGTACCAAATGTAGACCGAGCGAACACTTCCCGTTCCTCATTTTTTCACGTCATCAGTTGGTCATGGTTAACTCGGTCTAAGAATTTGTTCAAATCGATGCCAACGACAATACGATATCTCTTTCGAAACTTTTCTCGGGTTCTACCTAGTCTCATTACCGGTAATGCATGATCCTCATTGTTTTTTGATGGTGAGAAAAATGTGCGACCTCTTACGAAAGAACCTAGGTTCTCGTCACACCCCAGTACGGTCCTACCCAAATGGTACTCATGCTAATCAAAATAAAACCTTAAACCCAACTGCTATTTCGGGAACCGATAACATTAATTGGGGATAGCAACCTGACAATACCGTTGGGACCGTTTACTTTGTAAGTGTTGATATGACTGCTGCTTTAAGAACAACTTTTGATTCTAGCACATGGACTATGAACTTTAATGTCAATTCGTGGGAATACTATAGACCACAAACCGATAATCGGTCCATTTTTTCCGAATCGTGCTCAAGTAACCTATCTTTACACTTATAATGATCCGCTATACTCCAATGACCATTGGCTCCTCTGTCTTACATTTGGTGAATCCTGCGAATTCATGAGTCTGAGTGAGTAAACAATGAGGGAGCAAATGCATCACTTAGTCTACGACATTTATCATGTTCGCTACAAAGTTGGTTAATTTGTGTCGCTACATTAAAATAAAAAAGCCTGATTTCTCAAGCTTTTCAAATCAAATTATATAGGCATATCTGTGTCATTGGACATTTTTTGTATAATGAGCATTTTTCAGAATCCTGAGCCTTTGATACGCAAGGATTTTCCGGCATAAAAAAGGGACTTCACCCCAACTTGGAGAAGTTTTCAAGTGACTAAACAAGAAAACCCAAAGGAGTGAAGTCACTATGTATATTCTCCAAGAAAGTCTGTTTTCCTTTGAGGATCTGCGCCATCGATCGCCACATTAAGCCGCGTCTTTGCAGAGCTTACCAAGAAAAGCTTGGCCAAGCGCATTGAACGATGCAACTCCAGATTGAAAACCTATCTGGCCGCTGACAGTATGCATGTTTGGGGCATTGAAAAAGTGACGGCCTGTCAATATCTCAATGCAATTGTGCTACTCGTATCGGCCCTTTCCGTTACCGCTAAGAAGAAGCAAGAGGCCGCTTAAAAAATGAAGTTCCCAGAAATTCTGCAGGGCTGCCCTTTTTCAGAATTTCGTCATTTGGCCACACCAAATGGCAGTAGGCTACCTCGGCCTACCGACAAATCGGAATTATGCAAAATGCTCATAATAAATATGCTTGAGTAAGCACACCTCCCATACCATAGCCGTATAATTTTGTTTGCTAAATCTGAACCCAATTGTATCTTGTCATCGATCATCTTACATAAAGTTGAAATGAAGACAAAATTAAACCTTCATGAAGGGTCATGAAGGTTTAATCAAGATTATTGATCGGATATATTCGAACCCGGCGACATGCTCCGACAACGACTGAGCTGTGCGAACGACTCGTGATACGGCACGATAGCGGAATGGTCCTGTCCGCATTGCCGTACCCACGTCGTACGGATCGGATGGAGCAGCAGAACGTCGTCTTGACGCGTCCCTTCTGCAAGCAGCATCGATAACCGGGCGAAATAATCGTTGAACGTGCGGTAATCATCCCACCACGACTGCTGATAAAACAAGGACGGAGGATAGTCGCGCTTACGCAGCCCTTTTAGCGCATAGCCCTGCAAATGCTGGCACATCAGGTCAATGCCGTGCACGAACTGCCATTCCCCGATTTTTTTCAAATCCTGAAAGGTGACATTCCAGCCGGAGCAGCCGAAGCTTTCGGTGATGGCTTGTTTCTTCCCGAGCTGCCGAATCACGGAGCTGACTCGCTTCGGAACGAGAGGCAATAAAAGTTACTTTAAATCCTACTCTACATTACCATCGGTCTTTCCTTCTATGGCCAGGAAAACCGGCGGAATGCCATTCGCCAGATCTGTCGGGAATGAGATCATGTTCTTGTCAATTTCGGGAATGGGATCAAGTTCTTGTCATTTAGTTTTGACAAGAACTTGATCCCATAAAATTAAAAAGCCGCGATTTACGCGATAATTAATGAGATAATGTTCTTGTCACCCGACATCAATCATCAACAATCAATCAATAATAATCAATTATCATTTCAATCTTGTTGTTGTTGTTGTCTAATGACACAAATGTGCCTACAGTGACTTCTAAGTTGGCAATTTTACAACCCTACTGCTTAAATCGGGAGAGACGACAAGACTCTAGTTCGCATCTTGATTCTCGATTGATTATTTCACTTGCAGCTAGACGCGCAATTAGCGGAGCCAGAGTAATGGCAGAATGCATCACCGTCACATAAAGACCCTTCATCTGATTATGAAAGCCTACAATCGGATAGCCGTCCTCTGGCATTGGTCTCAACCCAACTTTAATGCTTTCCAGCTCCAATTGCTCTCCACCCTTCAGGCTACGACGCAGCGTCTCGAAGGCACGTGTGCCCACTGCCTCTGGTCCATTTTCCTCCGAATCATCCATATAATCTTCCGCAGCTAGCAATGAATGATCAGTTAGCTGACGCGCTTCAAACTGCGCATTCGAGATTAATGTGTGTATTAGTCTACTCGAGGTCTTCATCCGAATCAGAATGGAAGGTGACGGCGTTACTGGTACGGAGCAACCGAACGAATTGCAAATTTCGGATACGCCTGTACCCGCGGCCAATACCACAACATCCGACTCCATAAACCCCTTGGATGTATGTAAGCCTATTAAGCGGGAATTTTCTTGCTGCAGTTGTGTAACGTTGGTATCAAACTGTACCTTTGCTCCGTATTCCTGTGCTTTTCTTAACAATAGTTCCGTTAATCCTATCGGATCTACTGCTCCTTCTTCATTGGCAAACATCGCATCATTCGGATACTCCTTCAGATTCGGTTCCAATGCCTCAATCTGCTCTCGGTTTAATTTTTGAAGGTGGATTTGCTCATTTAGGTTCGAATCGCCCCACGTTAATGCTCCGTGCCATTGAATTTGTAATTCGGATAGCTCTTGCTGCAGTGAAAGGTATTCTTCTGAAGCGTTGTCATACAAATGTCTGTACTGGGGAGCCACCCAATGTGTTGTATGAATCCAGGCAAATGATTTTTCTGTAACTTCACGCGCTGCGGTAGGGTGTCGTTCAATAACTGTTACATCCTGATTTCGTTTTGCTAGTTGATAGGCCATACAGGCTCCGACAATTCCTGCTCCTATAATTACTACTTTTTGTTTTTCCAGCAGTGACTCCCCCTTTTTCATCCTATTGTAACATAAGCATTGTACCTCTATTAATAGAGTAGACACAAAGAATCGAGAGGTTCGTTGCCGAAGTAGGGCTGCCCGGCATGACGATGTTATCGAAAGTAATATTGTTGATCATCGTGGAGTTGTTGTACCCTTTAAGCTTGCTCGGGGTTACACCTTTTTCGCGAACTCTGATGTTCTTCACATTCAAGAAGTTGATCGGACCTCCTCCAAAGCCGTCAGAATTCTGAACATAGTAATTATGAATAAACCAATCACGTACATACAGTGATTGGTTTATTTTTTTCAATACTTGATATTTTACACAAGATCGTAATAAGCGAATCAAATGCGATCAGTAACCGCTTTGCATTAACGGGTTAGGATAGTGATAAATTTCAAGGAATCTGGAATATACTGTTAATACTTAGAGGCATTATGCACTGCGTACCGAGTAAACTCTAAATGCTACTTACCCGCAGTCTGGAGACGAAATCAATAAAAAAATATACATTTGTTTGCCTATTATTGCTTTCTCGGCCTGGACTTAATTCCGCCATTCCTGATCACTCTACGATCAGTCAAAACCGCCAACCTGTGGCAGCATATCGTAGTAGGCATGAGACGTGTACTGGCTCCCTTGATCGCTGTGAACGATCAAGTGGTCCAACACGCGGTATTGTGTAATATCAGTCACCCTCATTTCTGGTTTGGCTTATGAAGGCCATTTTGTGAAAGAGTTTAGCAATGGCAAAGTCGAAAGAATTGAAGAACAGGTTGGAAACGACTCTTGCAGGTGGAAACGTCATTCGCCAAATAAGCGATGCAAAAAGTCGAGATATAGCCGAAGTTCAAAGGCGTATTGAAGATTATATCCGTTTTTATAATGAAGAACGAATCCAGGCGACGGTACTCAACCGGAGTCAGCTTGTTTAGTTTCTTAGACTCGGTGTAAGTGTTAATATTGATCCTGAAGCCTTAGCACGTGGAATTGATAATGAAAATCCAGAACGGCGTAAAGTATCTGCTGGGAAAGAAGTCGCAAAAGGAAGATGAAACTAAGAAGTTCCCGACTGGATTCGGTAAAACAACGTTGTTAAATATAGTTGGAGGACTTGACCGACGATCGGCTCGCCATGAATGAACTGACGCTGGAATGTTAGCACGTCCCCGTATGGCGTCCCAATTAATTGTCGGATGACATCGATGCATCCACCGAGAAGACGTCCGCACATGTGTGCGTCGGTGCCTAACGCCGTCAAGCCATACAGTCGGCTCTGTTAGATGGAAAACGAAAGGCGAAGGATGCTCGTGATCCCATGCCTTCTGATACAATTTTGATGAAAGCTGTTGAACGGATGAGCCTGCTCGTGTCGCCAAAACGGTCTCCCACATCGCCGTCGTTTTGTCAGCATATGTCCCCGCGTATCGATCAAATTAGTGCCATGCGCTGTCGCGATTCCGGTTACAATCGTAACGGCCAGCAGTAGTACGCTCGTATCTTAGTAGCCCAGAATCCACTTGGGTTGAATGTGGGGGTATTCGATCCTATCTACAATCTAAATCAACAATTCTCCACCCCATGGAGGGAAGATCAGGCCGATTCCCTCATCCTGCAGTAAGGCGCTAAGCTCAGCGGCCCTTACGGTGGCAAGAGCCGACTTCGCCTTCCTCTGAGTCCATACCGTCTCACCACAAGCAACCAGGTAGCCCTTCTCCTCTAAACGGACGATTGCCTTCTTGACTAATTTGTGCAAAGTCATCACAAAATAAGCAAAATCAACTCATTGAAAACATTACCGTTAATCATATTGTTGTAGGTGTAGACATTGCTCAGGAGGCTCATGTTGCTAGAGCCGTTAACTTCCGTGGTGTCGCTCTCGGTAATCCTTTAGTGTTTAGTAATGACGAAGATGGATTCAAATCCCTCGACCGTTGGATTCGTGACTTGTTAGCTTCATATAAGCTATCTCAGATAATCGTTGGTATGGAACCGACTGGCCATTACTGGCTAAACTTTGCCTGGTGGCTTAAAAACAAGGGAATTGAAGCCGTACTTGTTAATCCTCATCTAGTTAAAAAGAATAAAGAAAACCGCGACAATACACGCTCTAAAAGTGACAAAAAAGATGCATTAGTTATTCCCGACATGGTGAAAAACGGCTACTATTCCCCTGTCCGTTTCCACTCCTCTGAGTACGAGGAACTGCAAGTACTAATGGCTAACCGAGAATCAGTCGTTAAACGACTTGTGAGTACCGTTAACCAGATCCACCGCTGGGTCGATATTGTCTTCTCTGAACTGAGACAAGTTTTTAAGATCTTAACTTGCAAGGGGGCATTGTTAACCCTTCGACTTTTTCCGCTCCCGGCTGAGCTATGTAAACTAAGTCCTGACGATGTAATTAAAGGATGGCAGAAATCAATGAAGCGGCATTCTGGTGTGCGTAGAGCTCATCTACTCATCGATCTTGCCAAACAAACTGTTGGATCTAAGCAGGCAACACATGCTTACAAACTCCATCTAGAGCAACTCCTTGAGGAGCATGACTTAGCCACTAAACAACTGCAGAGGATCGAAAAAGAAGCCAAGGACGTTGTTGAACGTATCCCCTATTCAGGCAAAGTCCTTGCCATTACTGGAATAAGTGCAATTGCTCTAGCTGGTGTTTTAGGAGAGTCTGGAGATCTTAGAGGTTATGCGCACGGGAACGTTCTACTCCGTCACGCTGGCCTTAATTTGACCGAAGCAAGCTCGGGTAAATGGAAGGGACAAATGACGCTTAGTAAACGTGGACGTCCACGCCTGCGTCACTTTCTCTACTTAATTACGATGTGCATGGTCATGAGTAACCAAGAATTTAAAGCCTTACACCACTACAATGTTCAGGTGAAAAAGCTAAAAAAGATGAAATCTATTATGAAGTTATGTGGAAAGTTAGCTCGACTCTTAGTCGGAATGGCTCGAAGTAATGAAGTCTACAACCCTACTAAAATCTTTACATTGGCAGCTTAAAAACGAATCCTGACCTCACGTAAGTTGGCGTATTCGCAGGATGACAAAGAAAGCACGGAGTATCGGGAAATGTTGAAGAAAAGGGCTCCGACCCATTCCGTTAGAAAGACCGACCTCCACCCCATTAGATAGATGTGACGAAGGAATGATAGGGCGCTTGACCCGTTGAGACGTGGGAGTGAAAATTGCTAAGGGCACCGTGGAGAATACGTGCAGCATTTGGAATGAATTGAGTGATTCAACTCCACCTCTGTTCCCGCATGCCTTTTTAACGACACGTCCTAATATATCTCGCTATCTTTCATTCATCATCGAAACCTAAAGGATGAAATCCTGCGAATACACGAGCTTACGTGAGCAAATTAAATCATATCGAGGGAGCGTAATAAATCCACCCTCAAGTGCTGGATTTTTTTTATCACCCTGGTACGCCCAATCAATTACTTTCCATCTCTCGATCAGCGATCAAACGGTAGTTTCTAGTTACTGCTAATGTCTTACTCCCGTTCAAATAATATTCATCTCCAGCTCTCCACGTGTGACTCTTTTTGTTTTTTCTGCGCATATATACATAATTAAAAGGCGATGCGGCGTATGTTTTGTAACCTTTGTTCTTGCAATCCGTCAAAAAGGTAACATCCTCTCCTATGGAACGATCCGAAAAGCGGACCTTATTTAACACTCGTCTTCTAAATAAAATCGTACCTCCCTGCACAAAGTCCACGTATTTATTTTTTTCCTCGGGCGTCCTGATAATAAGCTTCTTGGTAGCCGTAAGGTACACAAGACAAGCATGCTTTCCGACAACATCACTTTTCGTGCGTCTGAGCGCTTTAACCTGCTCCTTTAAGTAAAACGGCGAGTAGTAGTCATCATCATCAAACTTAGCGATTAACTGGAACCTGGATTTGATGATTCCACAGTTTAAACATTGCCCTAATGATATTTTTTGGGGTACCTTATATACCGCGACATTGTCATAGGTCCGAGTTTTGTCTCTAAATTGTTTCAGATTCATACTGTCGTTATTAAGAATGATGATTAATTCTTTATTTCTGTATTGCTGATTTCTATAATTTTTTAAAATATTATCAAAAAATTCAGGTCGATTGGTGCATGTGATAATAGAAACCCCGCCATTAGCCGTTGCTCTATCCAAATTGTCACCCCTTTCGTATCAGTCTTTCAACATATGAAATTGACTAAACAACGGTGTCGGCTATACGCATGTGGAATCTCTCGGATCAATATAAACTAACCTAACCATATGATTTGAGGAAAACCAGGTTGCATGTACAAGTATAGTTTGATATTAGTGGGGATAAATGTTCATAGCGCTTCAATCGAACTAACCTGCCCGTTACTTCAACGAGGCTGCCGATTCATGCCGGCAGCCTCGTCCTGGTTTCTTATTGAACAAACGTTCTCCGTTTGAGTTACTTACTCCACACTATCCCCATTGATAAAAATCTAAAACAAAAACTTTAGATCCAACATCAAAATAAATCTGCTCCCATTCAAATTCATCTTCACCTTTAGGAGGATTCGTTGTTAGTTGATATACCCTGACATTTGAACCTAAAAAAAGTGGCCTAAGCATTGTTATTAGTTGCTCTGAAACTCTGTTATACATTTTGTCATTTTCCATTGATACAACTTTACCATCCGTATAGTGTATCTCACCTAAGACAATGTTTCTCATCTTAAACATTGAAAAGAACCAATATGTGCAGACAGCAAATAAGCTATCTTCCCATGATTCCAATTCATCTAAACCGACAATCTCAACATACTTATGATCTGAAAGATCGCTGTTTTTATTAAACTCTCGTACAGCCTCGTTGATGTTTACATTCAGTTCAACAAACTTGTATTGGTGACCATAACAATTTCCAAGAAGAGTGTTTATGTTACTCAATGCTTCAAGATAGCCATTAATCCTAATTAATTCACTATTCATAATTAAGTTCCCTTTCTTAGTACGGCTATAATAATCTATTCTCTTAGATGTGCAATTGTAAGAAAAGTTCTGCTAAATAGAGTCAATTTAATAAATTCCATTGAGTTATCCTGCCCGTCCCTCGGTTTTAGGGGTTTATCTCACGTATACTCATTCATACGCAGGATTTCATCACCCGGAAGATAACGATTGCTTGGAAAACAAACTCATTTGGTTAAGTGGCCTCCAAGGCCCTTAATGGATCTTAACTGATTCGCCATAGGAATCTCGCTAAGCAGTGATGTCGATACCTACAACAAGATGAGATGTGCTAATTCGTTCAATTCGTTGATTTTGACCTTCTGTTTGTTTAAACTTCATAGTAAGAGCGCCTCCTTGATGGTGTTGGGTTTCGAACCCGTGGACAAACCCATCATACCGAGGCGCTCCTTTTTTGACAAAGACGATTTCTTAACCTTAACAGGAATGTTTAGCATAATGAAGGCAACCGACCTTTAATGGGTAAGCTACCTAAAATATAAAATTAATACTTAGGCTTCCGCACAGTCAATTAGGTATTAACCCACGTAACATGAAGTACGATTGAATTAATAATGATGAATACCAATTTTAAAGGGAGTGGAAATCAATGATGTTTATACCACAATCTCAGGTGTCCATGAGACAACCACAATATCCCCCACCTGCATTCATCCCCCAAAAACCTGATGTATCATATGTAGTTGATTGTTTATATCAAAACACATATGTTTGGCTCCTAAATGGAGACAATTTCTGGTTTTATCCAACTCGTGTAGAGTACGGTGAAGTTTCAGGTTATAGGTGGAATGGAGCATTTTGGATGTTTTATGGCATTGATCCAAGATTTATTGATTCTGTAGCGTGCCCCCCTATTCCTACCCTTTACTGAAGACGAGAATTATATATGTAATTACCTCTCATTATTATTTAATTTTTGCACGACCTCCTCCTGATAATGGGAAAAGGCAGCCGATCTAATCTTGCATCGGCTGCCTTCCTTGTGTTGATTGAACTAACGTTCCTCGTTAGCTTAGCTCAACTTTATTTGAATCACAGATGAACAGTTAGATTTTCCAATGTTAACTCCCATTTTCCTTTGCAAAAATCAATTATATGAATACTAGTATTTGAGGCTGGGAAAAACTTGTTCTTATTCGTCCACTCTATGCCTTTTAATATATGATAAATGATATTTATTACACCGCCATGAGTTACAACTACTACGCTTTCATTATTGTTTATGTTAATATGTTCATTACATATACCATTGAAAGTTTCTTCTATACGCTTAAAATTTTCAATTGGACTCTCACCACCAGGGTATTTTTCATCCATCCGTAAACTTGAAAAATATAAACCTGGATATTTTTCATTTGCAATATCGTTTGGCATCCCTGCCAACACTCCATTGTTTGTTTCTCGCCAACTTTCTGAACTTGTAACTGATATGCTAAGTTTTGTCCAACTATACTAGCCGTTTCGAAAGCCCTTTTCAAATCGCTACTGATTATTCGTTTAATATTATATAAATGATTGTTTTCAAAAAGATAGTGTCCCAGTTTTTCAGATTGTTGTATTCCTTCGTCAATAAGTCCTCTTTCACTCCATCCACCACGATACCCATCTTCATCTCTACCATGTCTAACGAGATAGATTGCCATTGTTTCCTCCTCATTGAACTTCTCATTCAGCATAACTGCCCGTTAGCTTAATAACTCCCTGCATTTTCAAACCTGATATTACCCCAAATTCCGCCATGAGCGGCGATTTTTCTTCCGTGGAACAATGATAAAAAACGGCTCTGTTCGCATCAAAAGCGAAAGAACCGTTCTTCGTGTTTCTCCGGATTTCTCGAAATAGATAGGCATGTCACTGAAAAAGTGATCTGGACATCTTTACAAAATATAGGGATTTGTACATATGTCCGACTTCAGTAGGGGGTATCGCCAACATTTTAACGAAAATATACGCTAAGGACTGTTCAACAGTTAAAAAACCGGTTTTTCCTACTCTAAGGAATCCGGCTTTTTGTTTGTTAAATGAGTTACTATTTAGGAATCTCTATTGTAGAATTAACCAACGCTTATGGGGCCCTGCCAACAATATGCGGATTTTGTACGCTAAGCATTAATTGACAGAAAAATAGGTGGTATCCTGTATGCTAAGGTATGTTATAACAGCCACTACATTAAAGGTAGTAGTTTACGTGATGGCATTTTCCAATACATGCTAAACAATTGGTTTTGTTGCATGTGGTTTTATCTAATGTTCGTTGAAAAGCTTTGCAGCGTTTCTAATTTTACGCATAAATATACCCGTTCTGTCCATTCGTACTTTTGATTAAAACACAAATGACCCGCAGGAGGGGCACTTTTTTAAAGTGTCCTTCTTACGGGTTACCGTTCAGAGTTGAGGTTTTTGTAAACAGCTTCTAAAGTATTGATTTGCCAACCTCATTCGCATTGACTTGTTATTTCTTTCATGGTGTTTCAGTTTTGTGTTCAATGATTGGTAATAATTTTGGTTCAATATTTTTTAACATTTGTTCCTTTGAACGATTGTTTTTAGGAACTACTCCATTTTGTTCAGCTTCCATTTGTTTTTCAACCTGTGTATTTGCAATCACCTCATACACTTGTTGTTTGGAGATATTTTTAGATGCTGCAATATCCGCAACAGATTTACCTTTTGCTAATTCTTGTTTTAATTCTGTCGGACTAATTTTAAGTAAAGAAAACAGTTTATCATCGTTTAAAATGGAATCATAAGAATAATCAGGCTTACCATTTCTAGTGAATAAACCTTCTACTTTAATGTTTGAAGGTGCAGGTTCACCTCCTACCCGAGTAAGATTAATTGAATTGTCATGAACAAATACCTGGTAGAACGGTTTTTCTGATCCCTTTATGATGTAATTCAACATCAATACTTTTTGATTTGGGTTCTCCATTTGTTCCATAGCAAACTCGTACTCTTTGACGTTACCATACATTTTATCAATGAGATTATCTACCTTCGCCTTGATTTCCTGATTGGTTAAAGTAATGAGTGGCTTCACCTTAGGCTCCCAATTCTCTTGATCCACGTGTTCAATCTCACCCGTACCAGCATTTATATGAAGGGTAATCTTTTTACCGGTTCCTCCTTTTTCCTGCAGGATGATGCTTGTTTGGTTCACTTTCATTTTGGTTAAATCAGTGGAGTCTATCGGTTTGAATACATCACCTTGAACGTTGCTTGCATCGATAATCTCAAACGATTTTGTTTCGGGAAATGCGCTATATAGTTTCTCAAGTGTTGCTTTCCCAACCTCATCCACCTTGACTTGTTCAGCAGTCATTGGTGTTCTAGTAAGCATTTCAATCAAGGGAGGGGCCGCAAATGCTGCGGTTGGAATCAAAATCGCAGCAGCAACGATTCCACCAATCAATCTTTTTTTCATGGTTACTTCGCTCCTTTTTCGTTGCAAATATTGAGAATAGGATTGTTCGATTCGTTTGGAAATTGCCGGAGGGCACTCCATCGTTTCTGCCTCTTTGTGCAGATGTTCACGGATTTTGCTTTCTATAGGCATTGATCTTTTCCATCCTTTCCGGGGGGAGATTCCATACATTTTTTCGAAGCGCCTGGAGGCCAGCATGATATCTGGACTTGACTGTACCCACTGGAACATCGAGCAATGTCGCGATTTCCTCAAGGGTATAGTCGTGAAAAAAGCGGAGGATAATCACCGTTCGCTGTTTGTCGGTCAGTTTTTGGATTGACTGCGATATCATTTGGTTCGTCCCATCCATCAACACAGTAGGTTGATCCCAATGAGACTCTTCCCGAGAGAAGGCACGGATGCGTTCAAAAATTCGGAATCTCCGCCAGCTCTTGACCCGAAATCTCTGCACTTGACGGATTACCAAGCCGTGTAGCCAGAAGTGGAAAGGACAGTTCGAATCGTAGTTAGCAAGTGAGGTCCACATTTGCATATAGATCTCATTCATGACATCTTCCCGATCTTGCTTATGATCCACCAGAAAGGAGACTGTCCGGTAGACGTCCTGAAAGGTGGCATCATACATCGTATGAAACGCCTGTTGATCACCATCTTTCATTTTTGTAAGTAATTGGTACATATATTCACTTTGCATTCAGAGGGCCCTCCTGGGTAAGCAGCTTACACACTATATTGTCTCTATTTCAAAAAAAGGTTCGGTTCTTTATTTATTTATTTTTTTTGCAAACGGCTGAGTGTCGGCGGCCATCGATCAGGAATACAACCAGGAGTGCAATGACCCGTATGGCAGCAAATTAGGGCCTTTATGTTTGTACGTTGGACATCATCACAAAATAATGGTTTTTGTAAATCTCAAATGATGTTAGTTTAACTCCTTTGGAATCTATGCGTTCGCCGGTTCCCGATGCCCAGGCACGTGTCCATGTAGTATCCTTGCATATACCCGTGATGATGATACCCATCGTGATATCCATGGTGGTACATAGGATGATGCATAGGGTGGGTCCCATGATGATGTGTATGCATTTGGTGTTGTTGAGGATAATAATCTCCTCCCAAATCTCAGTTAGCAATAACAACGTATGTGTGAAGGAGCAATGGGGATGATTGCCTAATCTATATGGGCTGGATAAACGGGCACTAGCGGAAGAAGGAGCGTCGCCTTACTGATCAAGGAGGACGGATAAGTGTAGTGAGAGTGAAACGAAGCAACACGGCTACATATGCACGAAATAAAGATGTACCGCCAACATGTTGACGGTACCCTTATTACTTTATTTTAATTTGGATCGAAGTAAAGCATGTAGTTCAGCAGAGAAATAACCACTAAGGAAAGTTATGATCACTACTAATTGAATATAGAAAGTGTCTTTAGGTGTTAAACTTAGCGCTATGAAAAAGTCAGAAAGCCAAAATAAACTAAAAATAAGAATAATTGCGAATATCCATAAAGGAAACGTAAGTATCAAGCGCGTCTTTTATGATTTCTTTTCGGAGTTCATATTGCCTCCTCAGTAATTATCCTAAACAGTAGGTTGCCCAAGTAGCAGGCCAAAAGTAAGTTTTGAATGTTCCCTTGTTCCTCGCTTGACCAAGATAAATACTTCCAACGAGACAAGCAAATTATCTGTCATGTTAGTCTCTTTAATCAATAGTTTAGAGATTTATTTTTTTTTAATAATTTATGAATACTCGACGGCTGTAAGCCGGCTTGAATTAGCAATTTAATATTGAAACCTGATTTCCCGTAGCTTAAACGATACCAATAATAATTTATATATTCTATCACGGAAAAAACATAAATTAACATACCTACAATTAGGTCTCTTTTATTCTGTGCGATCATTATCAATAAAATAATTACTAACACAGCTAGAATAAGATTCATACTTCTAAGCACAATCAGGGTTTTCAGCATTAAAAATGGTTTCTGTTTACCTGTTGAATAAGATCTAAATACCCAATACAAAACACCTTGAAATAATATAAACACTAGGAATGATAGCGCAAGCAAGCTCGCAACTCCTAAATCTAAATAAATTTTATATACAACCAAAAAAGAAAAAGCGGCTGTTAACTCACCCAACGCAAGATTCAATAGGTGTTTTCTTAGTTTTCTCATAAACCTCCATTTTAAAGCACATCAACAGTTTTGTTTAACTATCGTTCACCATTAGTTTAGCTTTTTACAAATTAACTCGCTAGTTTTACTTCAATTTTCTCAATCCACAGGCAATCCTTTTATAGCCACTGATTTGCGGCTTATATAACCGCAAATTATGCTTAATTACCGATTAAAGTTTTCTTACTTTGAAAACGAAGGACAGGGGAAACATTTTCGCATTGAAAGCAGAATGATATTTCTGTTCAATTTTACTCTCACTTTCAAGGGTTTGTTTATCAGTTTCTTCTATCATTTCCTCAATAAATAATCCAGCTTTAGATAAAGCGTTAATATACGTCGAAATTTTCCTTTTGCTGAGTGAAACATCAAAGTCGAATTTTTCATACGTAAAAAGAGTTTCATCGTAATAAGAGCTTTTAACTACAAGTTTATCTTTTTCAATTTCCATACATCTCATAACAGGGTGATCCCAGCTAAATATAAAAATACCATCCTTTTTTAAATAGGATGCGATTAAATCAAATGTTTTTTGTAAATCGGTAGTCCAGCCGATTGCATATATTGAATAAACAATATCAAAATAACCATTTGGTAAACCTGGATTCTCTTCCATGGACTGTTGAATAAATGTGCTTCATATCCACAATCTTTTAAATAACGGCTTGTATTTTCAATTTGCTGTGTTGACATATCAAGTCCCCATAGTTCTGATGCATTATGGTCACCAAGATATTTAAGAGAGTGCCCACTTCCACAACCAATGTCAAGTACTTTTTTACCAGACACATCACCAAACAAATGTAAATCTTCTTCGGATGGCATCAAGCATCCGAGTGTTGGGAGTGCAGTTACACCGACCCATTTGTTAGCAGTATTATCCCAAAACTTTTTATTTTGTTCTAAAACCCCTTTATTATCAAGAGTGTTTTTTCTTGAATTTAATAATATATTGCTCACTCCTTAATTCTTAGTTTCGAATGTTAACTATCGTAAAATATAATATTTTATTTTACAAACCTCAAAAACGCACGTTCGCTATTTTGCGTAGATTTACACATTCGCATTACAATGCCTATATTTGGTATTTTCAGAAAATAATAACTCTGTTTATCTCTAAAAACCTTAGATTTCCTCATCTTTCCTCTGTTAATATATTGAGCTAAACTGCCCGTTAGACTAACAAAGGCTGCCGAACATCATGGCAGCCTAGTCGTGGTGTCGTTTATTACGCTATCTTTCACCATTAGTTAAATAAATTGGTTGTCTGTTTTTATTGAGTTTCTTCGTCGCTTTTGTACTCCAAAATATCACCTGGCTGACAATCCAAAGTCTTACATATCGCTTCTAATGTTGAAAAACGAACCGCTTTTGCTTTCCCATTTTTCATAATAGAAATATTTGCCATAGTAATTCCAACTCTCTCCGAAAGCTCCGTTACGCTCATTTTCCGTTTTGCCAACATCACATCAATATTAATAATAATTGCCATATCCTCACCTCAGACCGTCAAATCATTTTCTGATTTTATGTTAATCGCTTCTTGTAGAAGCCGTTGGAGGATAGCAGCAAAAACGGCGATAACCAACGAAGCAAAAATGATGATGAGTCCCAATAATCCAATAGGAGGGTCAACTTTCATCGCTATAAAACGAAAGAGTGGCAAGCCTAATACATACAATCCACTGATTGTAATCGCACAGCACTTTATGTTCTTTAACGCCTTTACAGATAATTCCGAGAACGCTGTGTTCTTGTCAATGTACCGTAAAAGATTGATAGCCTGATAGAGAGCAAAGTAAAACGGCACAGCCGCTCCATACATCACGATGAAAACGAGATATTTCATTGGGGCAATATTTGGATACAATTCTGCTGCGAAATTCGCCATATGGGGCACTAAAAATATACATAAAGCAAGAACCGGTAGTCCTATAATAACAACAGCTATTTTTAAAAACAATGTTGTGACTTTTCTCAAAATAAACACCTCACATTTTTGTTTCATTTTTTTCTAGGAAATTTTTAATTGGTTTTTGAAGAACACTTACAAAAGCTGCAACGGTACTTGTCACTAAAATACCTATTAGACTTAGTGATATTGGACCTGCTGCATCGTCACCTGTAACTTTAGCAAGCACCATTAAGCTTACTATCCCTAGCACAATTAAGAAAATGACTGCAAAAGTACATTTCTTTATAACCTTCAAAGATTTAAGGGATAATTCAGAGAAAGCATTGTTCTTTTCGATGTAGGTTAATAGTTTATATGCTTGATACAACGCAACAGAAAACGCAATACAGAATCCGTATGCACATACTAAAAAGGGGATTAGGAAGTAAGCCGTAACTGGATGTACCCTTGCATCTCTAACGGCTATCTCAGGCAACCAGATACACAAAGCAAGCACTGCAATTCCAGCCAGAAAAATAATTACCTTTAAGAAAGTGGTTGAACCTCGGTTAACATTCATTTAAAACACCTCACTTATTTAATGACAACATGATTTTAGCACGTGATATATCGTTTTACAATATATTCGTATTGTTTTTCATTACATTATTATTGTTATTTTAATATCCTTTTAATTTTGACAAAAATAAAAAGCATTTCTCATTACAAAGAAATGCTCTTACTTTAAAATGTTAAATTTACAACTTGTTCAACAAAACTGCCCGTTAACGCGCCCTTTTAATCTTGTCGGCAATCGGATTATGTTCTTGTCACAAATCGGCAATCGGATCAAGTTCTTGACATTGCCGATTGACAAGAACTTGATCCGATTAATTTAAAAGCCCGCGATTTACGCGGACTTGATTCGGACTATGTTCTTGTCATCCGACATCAATGTCTTAACGACACAAATCTTCCTACATTATCAAATTTCCGTTACCGTATACCAGCACCTCCGAGCTTTTTATCAAATTCCACGATTCTTTGAAAAAGAATATCGGGTTTGAGTGATATCTCTAGAATGTCATTCCTCATTCGTAAGTAATTATAAATTCAGATGTTCTTCATTTACTTGGTCAAAGGCTGGTAAGTTCATATGTTTAAAAATATTTCCAACATATATTGAAATATTATGACACTGTACATATTCTCTAACTATATTAGAGTTAAGAAGTCCACTTAATTAATATGCTGGTTCAGGGGCTTCAAAGTCCTGGTCAGGCTTCAGTGAGGTCCCAACAAACACGGTTCTTCCGAAAGTTGTATGCCACTAAATTTATAAGCAGAATCGTCTGTACCATAACCAAATGTTCCGATAAATATTGAATTTCCTGATTCATCATAACTAAAATTCAATTTATATCTTCCACTATCAGGTTTATCACCTATTTTATGGAGATCATTCCAATGTCCGCTAAGATTGCCCTCAGAAGATAATGCATGGCCATACATTGTACCAGTTGGAGCCCAATTATAATGACCCATATATTCATCAACTCCTTCTGCATAGTTATACTCTGAATGAAACCTCAACGTGCCCACTTTTCTATTCCCAACGGTCACTGCCCAAACACCGCATGGATTTGGCAAATGTTTTGTCTTCATATAGTAACCAAATAAAGTTTTCATAGTGTTGATCCATCTTTCCGCGTCTGCTGCATCCATCTTACCTTTTAAACACGTTTCAATTTCACCCCATTGTGCAGGAGATGAATACCAGCAAGTTAATATAGTATCTTTATATTTTGCCCAACCCGTGGCCACCATAGCAGCTAACAGAAATGCTCCGAAACCCAAAAAAACTGTTACCGCCGGTATCGTTGTTGCCCACGCTATTGCCGCTTTTAAAAATGTTGATGCTTCTGCCGCCGGTAACATTGCCCCTGGTGGTGTCAGTAACCCCATTCTATAAGGATATAGTTGCTCCCGTAAGTGTGGATGATAAGCATACTGCTGATAAATTAGCGGTAGATGATACACATGCGGGTTTAGATAACGATATCCGTTATATTGATAAGTGTATGGATATGGTTGTAACGTATAGCAGACTGAATCATAGTATGGCAAGTGGTGATTGCTAATTTGCTTATACATTGGGGCCACTTGCTGGTTGTCATTGGTCATATTCTACTCCCTCCTATTCTTGTACGTGCAGATGATAATAGACTATGCCTAATCCGGAAAATATGAGCCTGTATGCTGATGCTGAACAGTGATTGGTTTCATTAAAATTTGCTATTTTAATCAGCTCTATAGGACGTATACATAAAGATATACGTTGGATTTGTTTTAAATCCGCTAATGTTCTTCCCTCTATATTATTTGCACATACAATGCAATATCAATAGAAAAGGAGGAACTGACATGTCATTTCGTAATCAAGCACAAAAAATGATTGGTAAGTCTGTACAAGTACAATTGACTAGTGGCAGAACATTAACGGGCAAATTAACTTCAGTTGGAACAGATTTTATGATTATGCGTGTGAGAATCGGCCGGAGAATCCGCAGGATTAATATTCGTTTAGCTGAAATTCTATTTCTTTTCTTAATAGCTGGTTTATAAAAACTCAGGTAGTCTAAATTTCATTTAAACTACTTGGGCTGTACCAATTCCGGAAAATTGTATGTTAAGTTTAAAATTAATGCTAACAAGCCGGATTCCTGTCGCTTAGGAATGCCGGCTTTCGTCTAAAATAACTAAAGGTACTTAACCATTCTCTTTGTACCATGGGTTTAAATGGACCATTACTTCTTCAACATCGGGATGCTGATTCATGATCGCTTCTTTAATGTGTCGGGAAATATCATGTCCGTTCTGAATGGTTAATTCTGCCTGAACACCGACTCTCACATCGATGATAATGTAATGTCCGTGGTCTCTTGCGCGAATTCGGTCAATTCGTTTAACTTCTGGAACCGATTGGACCAAGTTGATAAATGCATTCAATTTTTCCGAATCGACGTTCTTTTCCATCAAAACGCCAACCGATGCCTTTCCCATATGAACAGCAAGCTTTAGCACAAAAAAAGCGACTACGATTCCTGCAATCGGATCTCCGTAAGACAATAAAGTAATATCATAGTAATCTCCAACCATGGCTAAACCGATCCCGATTACTGCTGCAATCGAAGCATATACATCTGCAAGATGATCATAGGCCGTTGCGATCAAACCATTACTTTTCGTTTTTTTCCCGATAGACATCGTATATACATAAAGCACTTGCTTCAAAATCAAAGAAAACGCTGCAGCGACTAAAGCTATAACGCTTGCATTATGTGGAGGTTCAAAAAGTACCTTTATGGAATGGTACCCCATATAGATTGCAGCCAGCCCCAAAATAATGGCCACAATACCTGCTCCCACAATTTCTGCTTTTCCGTGTCCGTAAGGATGATCTTCATCCGGAGGCTGCTTAGATACACGCATGGAGCTAAGTGCCGCACCGGTAGCAACCACATCTCCCGCATTGTGAACGCCGTCAGCAATCAATACTGGACTGTTAAATAATAAACCAACAGAAAATTTGATAAAGGTTAAAACGATGTTACTGATTAAACTGATCCAAATTGCAAAAGCTGACTGTTTATTTTCTCTGCTCATAACGTATTCCCCCTACTAGAATTATTGCCCAAAGAACTGTTGCACAACCGCTTGATTCCCGGTCAGGGACGAGTTATTAAGCTACCTGAATCGTTCGCCCGTTTTTTTCTTGTGGTTGTTTCGAAGGTGATCGGGAAATGCCAAGCCTTTCAGCGACCATGCCGCTGACGAAATCCCACTGGGAGCTCTCATACATAATATTCGGACGAAAGTAGCAGCGTATGCACTTCGACATCACCCGCTCATGTAAGGCAAAGTCCTTACGGAACAAAATAAACAGCTCCTGAGCACACTCAGTAAGCGCCACTGCCTCCCTCCCGGCTAGTGAATGCCCGGAATGAACGATTAATTGCAGCTTCTCGTCCACAAATGCATAGCAATCGAACAATTCTTTGTTTGTCGGCAACAGTACGGCCGCTACGTCGAGATTGCCGCACTCCACCTCAGACTCCAGCTTCTTGGATCCTTCTTCCACGATGTGAACCGACAATCCCTGGTATCGTTAATGAAATTTCCTTATCACGGACGGGAAGAAGTTCGATCCGATCATGGGAGGCAGTCCGATTCGAACGTGGCCTTTCTTGTAATTCTTAATTCCGCTCAATTCCAACGACAAGTTCTGGAATGACAATGCGATGCCTTGGGCTTGCTCATAAACAACGTGGCCGGCATCTGTAAGCTCAATTTTTTTCCTTTTCGGAAGAAAAGCTCGACGCCAAGCTTTTCTTCCAAATTCTTGATCGTCTAGCTTATCGTCGGCCGAGTAATGTGCAGAGTCGCAGCAGCCTTCGTGAAGCTGCCGCAGTGGACAATTTCGATAACGCACTGTAATTGATGAATGTCCATATCGGAGCTCCTTACATAGCTAAATGGAATGAATTGCATTCAATATATTCATTTTACCTATGGATGAGAGTATTGTTTATTTTTTTCATAACATTCTTTTGGAGGTGATTCCCAATGCGCGATGCTGCTTCCGGCTGTGCTTGAATTCACCTGTAAAAGCGCAATCACCCGCATGGCGACGATCGGACGCCTCCTTCGTCCGGATCTATCAATGTCTACATCTAAGTGTTTGGGATTTCGACAACTTATTATGATACCTGACTAAATTAAAAATGGACGTACTAAAGGAAGAAATTGCTTCCTAAGTACGTCCATTGCACTATTGTTGCTAAGCATCCATTTCCCTTATCCTTTCAAGCCCGTTGTAGCAAGTCCCTGAACCAAATATTTTTGAAAAAACAAAAATACGAGCAGCTGCGGAACAATCGACAGTACGGACATGGCGAACAGTGGACCCCACTGTGACATCGAGGACGGGTCTGCAAACATTCGCAGACCGAGCGAAACGGTAAAGAGCTTCGTTTGATTCAAGTAAATGAGCGGACCGAGGAAATCATCCCACGACCAATAGAAGGAAAAGATCGCCACCGTCGCCAAAGCCGGAGCCATCAACGGAAGCATCATATGCCAAAACACCCCGAAGGTTGAGCAGCCGTCGATCACTGCCGACTCATCCAGCTCCTTGGGAATACCCCTAATGAATTGAATGAGCAGGAAGATGAAAAACGGAGTTCCACCTACAAATGCGGGAACGATCAGTGGCAGGAACGTATTCACCCAATCCAGCTTGTGAAACAAAATATATTGGGGAATTAGCGTGACTTGAGCAGGCAGCATGATCGCCATCAACAGCAAAGCAAACAGCAGCTTGCGCAGCTTAAACTGCAGACGCGCAAAACCGAAGGCTACCAGACTCGAGGAAACAAGTGTCCCGACAACAATCGCTGATGTCACGATTAAGGAATTCTGAAAGAACAGTCCAAAATGGAAGTTCCCAAAGCCTGCCCATCCTTTCACATAGTTATCCCATCTAAAGCTTGAAGGAAGCAACGATGAGGCATTCTGGAAAATTTCCGCTTCCGGCTTCACTGAGCTTGAAATCGCCCACAGGATCGGATAAACCATGAATATCCCCAGCAGCACAACACCTGTATGAAATAAAAAGGTACGTATCATGCTGTTCATCTTACTTCCCTCCTTCGGTCTCATAATGCACCCATGAGGAAGAGGATTTGAAAATCAATGCTGTAAACAGGCCTACAATGAGCAGCAGCACCCAGGCCATCGCCGACGCATAACCCATGTGGAAGTGCGTAAATGCTGTTTCGTACAAATATACCGCATAAAATAAAGTTGAATCCATCGGTCCGCCACTTGTAATTAAAAAGCTTTGGGTGAAGGTCATAAAGCCTCCTATCGTCTGCATCACCAGATTAAAAAATATGATAGGCGTCAGCATGGGCAATGTAACACGGAAAAAGCGCATGACCGCTCCGGCTCCGTCCATTTTGGCAGCCTCATACAATTCAGTCGGAATCTGCTTAAGTCCAGCCAAAAAAATAAGCATCGGCGAGCCAAATTGCCATACCACGAGCAGAATCAACGTCCATAAAGCAAAGTCGGGACCTGCAATCCAGCTCATGCCTTTAATCCCGATTAAGCCAAGAAGTGAATTAACTGCTCCCTTGGAGCCAAATAACTGCTTCCACATTACGGCAACCGCGACACTTCCGCCAAGAATCGAAGGAATGTAATACAAGGTGCGATACACGGTAACCCCTTTTCGATTCACGTTAAAAATCATCGCCACCAGCAGGGCAAACATCAATTTAAGCGGAACCGATACAAGCACGAACAACAGGGTCACCTTGAGTGCAGTAAGGAAACGCTTATCACTGGTGAACATCTCGATATAATTATCCAGGCCAATCCATTTGGGGTTAGACAGCATGTCATATTGCGTAAAGGAGAAATACAAAGAGGCCAGCATCGGGCCGATAATGAATACGATAAAGCCTATGAGCCACGGTGAAATAAAAGCATAACCAATGATCGTTTTTTTCCATTCCCGTATAGCCGCAAGCTTATTCACCCCGATAGAATGGCGGTCTGTTGCTACTGTCTGGCGCATCGCGAATCGCCCCCTATATGAAGATGAGCCGTCCGATGCCGAACGGCTGTTGTTTGCTTAATTTGAAATAATCATAATAGAACAACTGCTAATTACTTTGCGCTTTTGGCTAGAATTTGCTCAGCATCCTTACGGAATTGCTTCGCGCCTTCCTCTGGAGTCAGCTTGCCAAAGTTGATCTGCTCCTGCAGCTTGCCGAGCAGCGTTCTGATTTCATTATCACCTGCAGGAGATGGCGCTTCACTTTCACGAGCATACTTTTGTGCGACTTCCACATAGGAGAACATCTGCTTGGAGGTATCTGGAAGTTTCGCGGAAACCGATTTACGGATTTCAGAGGAGATCGGAATTCCCCGTTCTGCCGCCAAAATATCGTTGCCTTCAGCATCATTGGTGAAAAAATCTATCAGCTTCGCTGCGGCTTCCGGGCTTTTCGAATGACTGGTGATCGCGAATGACATCGCTGCCTTCAGGAAGTGCCCTTCCTTTCCGCCGGGGTGTGTAGGGTAAACGGTCATTTTCAAGGGACGCTTGGAGGCCGCCACCAAGGCGACAATCTGGTTGCTTTGAACCGGCTGAATCGCTGCTTTACCGTGCACAAGAAGTGAGTTTTCCAGCTGTTTAAATTCAGATTGAATCTCTGGCCCTGGTGCCAAACCTTCCTTCATCAGCTTCTGCCAATACGTATAGTATTCAACAAATACCTTATCGTCCGGGTAGGCGAGCTTTTTCCCATCTTCTGAGTAAAACATCGTTCCATTCTGTCTGACAAAATGCTTGAATCCATCATAACCGTTATCAAGAGTAATCCCGTAAAAATCTTTGCCCAGCTTGGCTTTCATTTTACGCAAAGTATTGGCCAGATCTTCATACGTATAGCCCGGCTTTAATTCTTCGACACCCGCTTTCTCGAACAAAGCCGGATCGTAGACCATTGTCATCGTATTGGTACCCAGATTGACGCCCCACAGCTTGCCATTCACCTTATCCGGTAAATAGTTGGCATCGACATTTTTAAGATTTATCGTTCCCTTGTCTACATATGGATTCAAATCGACAAGCAATTTACGGGATACGTACTCGTTAATGACGCCCTCATGAATTTGCATCAGATCCGGCAAGTTGCCTCCGGCAGCCTGTGTATTGACTTTATTCCAGTAATCATCAAACCCGATAAATTCAGATTGCACCTCAATGTTCGGATTTTTTTTCATGAACAAATCGATCGCTTTTAGCGTTTTATCGTTCCGGTCCTGAGAACCCCACCAGGCAACACGAATTTTGGCCTTGGCTGCAGGATCTGTCTTGGGAGCATCTGCCTTGGGCGCATCTGCTTTGGGAGCCATGGTATTGTTACCGCTGTTGGCTCCCGAGCTACACCCTACAACTCCCCCTGCCAATATTATCATGGACATCATTGCTACCATACTTCGCTTCATATTCAAACCTCCCTTTTCCTGTGTACATTATGATTTGCGTATCAAGATAGCGCTTACGTAACGTTCGTGAACAACAAAGCCGTTTAATTCTCCTTACATTATGGTTATATAAGAACCCTCGCATGTGCAGTCGCCGCTTGCCTTGTACAGGACATGACGCGAAGGGCTCGTGCGCCGCAATGACCATCGATCTCGAAAGGTCGATCCTCTCGCAAAGCATCGACAAAGGATTGATGCACATTCGGAAGTGCACCGCCACCAGATAGTGTGTGTGGAAATGTTGATTCCGACAGGGTCCCTGCCATATAGGTAAGCTGACCATCTGTATAGCTGTCTTGGAGTTGCATCGTCAGCTGCCCACGATCCAGCACATATCGGGCCCAGCCTGCTGTTCCGTTGATCTCCAGCACGTATAAGGGAGTATCCGTGTGAACAAACGAGCTGTAGGTCGTTTCAAGGACCGCTGTTACCCCTCCGGCTAAACCGTATATCGCCGTTGTCACATCATCGCCTTTCATCGGGGCATGCAAGGTATTGGAGTACGCTTGCACCCATTCGATATCGCTATGCAGCCAGGCAAATAGATCAATCATATGGACCCCAAGCAAATCCAGAGCTCCTGAAGCATCCTCCATTCGCCATTGACCCTCCTGAATGTGAAACCCGTTGGAAGAAATCATCCTGCCCCGCAGTGAAATCATTTCACCAAAATTTCCTTGCCGGATCAACCGCCTTATCTGTTGAATACCCGGATCACCTCGAAAGCACATATAGATGCCCAACTGACGTCCGCAGCGAATGGATGCATCCACCATTCTCCGTGCGGCATCTATGGTGTCTGCCATCGGCTTTTGACATAAAACATGCTTGCCGGATTCCAGACAAGCTATTGTTACAGCCTCGTGAAAACGATTGGGCACGGCAATATCCACCCAATCCACTTCCGGATCGGACCATACGGATTCAGGATCGTCAGTCCAATACGGGATACCGAATTGCTCAGCTGCGGCTTGTGCTTTATGGATATCAGGATCACACAGCCATTTGAGTCTGGAGCCATTCACCGCTTGATGTGCAGGAAGGTGAAGAGCCTTGGCAATACCACCGATACCGATCAATGCAGCCATCAGCACCGTCATTCTGTTAACCTCCTTTTAGAAAGCTATGAGCCTGTTAGTTCATACAGCAAGGCTCTTAAGCGTTCAGGCGATTCCATTGCCCCCACGGCATGTACGCGCTTGCAAATTACATTTCATTCCCTTAATCATACTGACTCTACTCATTAAGCCTATCATAAAAAAATGGGTTAAACTTTCATTAATAACGGTTATAATGTAGTTAAAGTACGATAATGGGAGGTGCCGAATGGCAGTTATTGAGCACTTGGATTTGACCGATAACCACTTTGTTCTAAAGTATCATGCGGATCAACAGAGGATTAACCATTTTCATGCCCATAGAGGGATGGAATTTATGTATATATACAAAGGAAAGGGGCATTTGATGCTGGATAGCCGTATGTATGAGTTTAAAAGCGGTCAGTTGATTTTTTTCCAGCCTTTTCAGCTTCACCGTATCCGACAGGACAACACCTCAGATTATATTCGTTCCTATGTTGTATTCGAGCCGTCTCTATTTGATACGTATTTGGCGCCGTTTCCGGTATTACGCAGCTTTTTCCATCATCTGTGGAAAGATCAGCTTACCAAGCAAATTTTTGAGCTGAATGAAGAGCATCCTCTGGTCCTGCTCTATAAGGAGCTTCATGAGCGCTGCAGCAAGGTTCCCCGCAACACGTTGGCTGAGGAGTATGGATTGTTCTTCGTTCGGTTTCTTTGCTTGCTCCGTCCCCTGTGGTCGGAATATAATAGCTCCGATGGCGCTTCAATCAGATCGCTTAATCATGCGGAGCGCATTATGGATTGGGTCGAGGAGCATTATCAGGAGCCCTTTTCGATCCACGAGTTGGCCAAAGAGGTTCATCTGTCCCACAAGCATATCTCTGCACTGTTCAAGCAAAAAACCGGAGGGACCATCACCGACTATCTGATGGCCAAGCGACTGAATCAGGCGTGCTTATTATTAAAAACCTCCTCCAAGACAATCAGTGAGATTTGTTTAGAAAGCGGTTTCGCAAATTTGTCTTACTTTTGCCAGTTTTTCAAAAAAAGAATGAGTATTACGCCTTATCAATACCGAAAACAGTTTTTGGTCCTATAGTTCTCTTCTGATTTTTAAATGATTGCGCTGATCTCTTGGCGAAATGCCTCTGTACAGCTTGAATTGCTTATTAAAGTAGCTCAACGAATGGAATCCGCACTCAAAAGCGATTTCGGTAATCGATTTTGCCGTATAATCCAACAGATAAACTGCAGATTGCAGTCGAAGACGGCTAATAAATTCATTCGGTGAAAGACTCGTAATGCTTTTGAATTTTTTAAAAAACATCGTTTTTCGCAGATTGGACATCACGATCATCTCATTAATATCGATATCTTCGGAGAAATGGGACAGCATATATTGAATAACATTAATAATCCCCTGATCGGTTTTAGAATTGGATAACTCATCCTGCTGCACAGCCTCATAATATCGGAAGATCATGACCAGAATATCGATAAAATAAAGAAATTGCTTGGCCCTCCATCCAGGAAGCTGCTGCTCCCCTTCGGCAATGGCCAGCTTGGAAGCATTTTGTATAGCTTGAGCGAACGTCGTATGTGCAGGAATTAAAGGTGAGAACTTGTCGGCGGCATAGAACGGCGTCAGCAGCTTATGTCCTTCCGGGATCGACCTCGCAATTGACGGGGCAAATAACACCATCGTCCACTCTACCGGTTTATTGCTATCCTCAGCCAGGTTATAGTGCGGCTCAAAAGGACGAAACACATATACATCACCAGGCTTGCCATGATAATCACGGTCACACAGATGATATTTCACATTATTTTTTAGCACGATGCTAATCTCAAGCGCATCATGAAGATGCATCTCATGCTCGGTTAAGGTACCGACTTTCTTGACAAAATTAAGTTCATCGTCCAAACGAATATCATCGTAAAACATAGCTGTCCCTCCGTCTTCCCCAGCAGAACCTGGAATACTTGTCAACCAATTAGTATAGCAGACATCCTAGTATTATGAAAGCGGATCCAAACATAAGCTTTTAAAAAAACCGAAAGCGCTTGGCTTCCGGTTCTTGTTGATTACCGATTCATGGAAACACCCTGTCAACCACTAACCTTATACATTATTTCTTGTACGATGACAAATCTTCGCGGTCTGTCAACAGCTTGCCTGTCTCGGCATACCGGCAGACGGCTGATGCCACCTGAAAGGCATACGCTCTTCTTGGCCGATCCGTATGGTTCGTTTTACTATGATGCAGTGTTTCCCTATGGAAAATGACAGCATCTCCGGGTGCCATCGGTCTGCATGGTGCTCCATTGTCCGGGTCTGCTGCACGGCGATGCGATTCTCCGACTTCATTCAGATCCTTTTGACGACCCAATCGATGGGATCTTGGCGCCAACCACAAACCAGCATTTTCTTGAGTGATGTGATCCAGAGCGACAAAACCATTGAGCATATGCCCCAGAATATGAGTGTACATATTATCCTGATGCCAGGCTAAGCCTTCACCATGTGGAGGAACGACTGCATACATCCCCATCCATAGCTTAACGTTATCACCCAAAATGCTTTCAAAGGTTTCAATGATCCTTGTATTGCTGAGGAAATTGACTGTTTCCGGGAACTGTTCCTGACTTTTGGCCAAATTCAATGTAGCGTTGGACTTCCATTTGCCATCACTGGATTGCTGGGTAGCAAACTCGGTATTCTCTTTGTTAATTTTATCAACCGCTTTCTGGGTTAAGAAGCCGGGTGCGTAGAAATAGCCTTCGCGGTAAAATTCTTCAATCATATCTTCAGTCAATACAAAATTCGATGTGTTGTTCATTAACATGGGGTAAGCCCTCCTTGGATGGTATGCTATAACTATATCGAAAAAACATTTTCTTCACTGCTTCATTTCAATCAATTAGTTGTACATTTGTTCAACCTTCCATCCCTAGGAGTCTGGTGAAAAAGTACCGCTGCGCGGCCAAATATCTCTCCGATCGCTTACGCTTCTCCAGGATCATTTGGCCGCTCCGCTCTTTATTCACTGTGCTTTTAAATGATTGCAGGCTAGTCACGCATACGGATATGCTCATAAGGCTTCCATCGGGACTGCTCGGAGACAGGCGATTGACCTGCCCTTGGCTGCAAGGCTGCCCAATGCTCAGTACCCATCTCGGCGGATTGTACAATCTGTGACCATAGATCCTCAACCACTTCATAGGGAAGCGGCATTCGATTTGTCACAGCTTGGGATCGTTGTCCAAGATCAGCCGCGATGCGACTTAATGCAAGTTCGCATGCACGGCAAATTTGTTCACCATACTCCCGAGTCGCCTCATTGGCATCATGTGCGGCCGCCAGTCGTCCTCCAGCCCCGTCTAGCTCCTCCAATCCTTTCTTTGAAGGATCAATCAGGTCGGGACGAATATGCATCAACATGGATATCTCGTATTTTCCGGCATGATCTCCGGTATACGTGCCCTCGACCAGATCAAAATCCGTTCCATACCAAATGCTCATCCCAGTCTGCTCCTGAAACATCCGGGAAATTTGTCGAAGATCGTGCACATGCGCTCCACCGTGTCCGGACAAAATCACTGCCGATTGAAAGCCCGCATTATAGAACGAGCGCAGCTGATATAAGAAGAAATGGTAAAATACGTACGGAGGAACCGAAGACATAAAGGGGTTATGCTCTCCAACGTTATCCTCCAGAAATTTGGCCGAAGGCCCCGCCTCGTGCACATGATAGCCCATACTGGGAGCGACAATGCCACCCACCTGACGGGCTACTCTCGCGCATAAATATTCCGTCTTGAAAGTATCTAGACCAAAAGCACTGATCTGACCATGCGGCTCACATAAGCCCAGCGGTACAAACACGATGGGACACTCCTGCTGACGGGCAATCAATTCAGCCGGGAACAACTCGGCCCACAGAACCTTGGACATGGCTTCAGAGGCATTGCTCATAAATGTCTCCTTGCATGATAAAAATGTCGGATCCAGCGCTCTCGTATTTTAATAAGCTCAAACAGCTCATCCGGCAACGCTTCTTTGTCGCAGGCTGCAATATTTTCCGCTGCGTATTCCAGTACCTGCATCGAAGAAATCGCGACCGTCACACCAGGGTCCTTCAGCACGAATTTAATCGCCAGCTCAGTTAATGAGCTTGCATATTGAGGAATATATTGGCAAAGACGATTCACCTTGTCCAGGTAAACGCTTCTTGGCTGACAGTCAAAGTAATTGTAACGATAATCGGACTCGGGAATGGCTGTATCCTCCTTCAAAAATCCGGTCAGTCCACCTTCGTCCAGAATAACCCTTGCTATGACTGCCACTTGATTCTCCTGACAGATCGGAACCAGACAATCAAGCGCCACCGAGTCAAATATATTGACGATTGTCTGCACCGAATCGATCACTCCTGCTCTAACCAATGAAATCGCATGATCATGCCGGTGGTCTGGCAGGGAAACGCCCAAATAGCGAACCTTCCCTTCCTCTTTCAGCCTAAGCAGCTCTTCCATCCAATAATCTACAGCATCCCACTGAGGCCAATACACATGAAGCTGGAGCAGGTCCAGTGTCTCTATATCCATGGCCTGCAGCGATTGCTCCACACTTGCCCGAATCGATCCTGGCGGATAGGTGGATTGTACATCCAGCGGAAAGTGAAAGCCTGCACCGGGTAACGAATGAGGCGGTGCAGACGCAGCCGCTTTCGTTGCAATGAACGGTTTTTCGCCTCTCCACTCCTTTAAAGCCTTACCTATGAGCTCTTCCGATCTTCCGTAGACTCTTGCCGTGTCAATAAAATTAATCCCGTTCTCAAGTGCATATACAAGGGAACGGATCATTGCAGCATCATCCTGCTGCCCAAAAATACCATTTAAACCCATACCGCCAAAGCCAAGCCTGCTAATGGTTTCACCCGAACGGGCGAATATGGACGATTGCATAAATGTCTCCCTTCTTAAGCGAATCCAGACCTGTCTTATTTGTATCATGAAAAAGAATTCAAAACATCGCCAAACCTGTAGTAAAAGTTGTACTTTTGTTCAGGTTCAGCAAACCTTCACGAACAAAAGTACAACGGATTTGATATCGCAAAAACAGTCGAGCTGCTGCGACGCTGCGCCTACATCGAGCATAGCTGCGTCAGAGCGCTGGCAGGCTGGTTTTTAAAAGTACCAAGATGGGAGCGTAAAATTCAACTGGGCTATCTCCTGTTTGGCCACGCCGAACGGGTATATGAACTTCAAGGACGTTTGGAAGAATTGCGTGGTGGGCATCGGGAAGCGAATATGGAGCCAGCTCTAGCCCAGCTGGGCAAAGAGCTCGTGCATGCCCCCGATGAAGCAAGCTTTCTAAGAGGGTATATCTGGATGTTTAATAGCCTTAGCGAGTTCTATCGAGACTATCTGGAAGTAGCTGATCATGCAGCCAATGCGTTGGGAATCCGGTATGTGAGACGGTATGTATCCTATATAGAACGTGAGCTGGAGGAGCTCCGAGGACAGGGTTATTCAGCAACAAAACTTGATCCACATGTAGGAACATGGATTGCTCATCTTAGCAGCTGCTTGCCAAATCAGGAAGCTTGAATGGGATGAAGCCCAAGAATGCTACTGCGGCGGCAGCTCGTCCAGATCAGGCTCATTTTGATTGGCCTGCACCTATGGAGTTTGATGAACGCAGACGGATAGCTCCAAATTCGGCATGACGAACCTCTTGTATTAGACTGGCGGAGGTATTAAGATAACTGGCAGTATAGCGAAATAAAGAGTAGTATAATTCACTATATGCTTTCATCAAGAACTTAAAGGAGAATATATGTCTATCTTTTGGCTAAGTCTATTTTTTCTTGTCATTTTTGGGTTTTTACCAGTTTTAATTTTCATGGGAGTTTAACGTACTACCTTTATTATGATATATATTGTTGTTCTCCACGCTATCTTATCAGCAAGTATTAAAAGCCCATCCCGCAAAGGATGCTCTTCTTTGAAATATTGACTATAGAGCCATGAGTTTCACATGATCAAGAACATCTTCTCATCAATCAATTGAATAGCCTCCAACAATATAACGAGATTTTTCATTTAAAAACCATTCATATCCATAACTTTGATTAGGCGCCCAATCTACTTCTGCGTAAGGGGTAAACATCAAGTTTAATATATCTTGTGATACGAATGGGTGTTGTAACAGTGTGTCTCACCATTTTTTTCGTCTTGAATAGCGGTTTTGAAATGAACTACAGGAAAAGGATCACCACCTACCTCTAAGTCCTCTTTAAAAAAATGCAAGTCCTTTATTTCAATCTATTGAAATTGTACCGACTCATCGTATTTCGATAACTCTTGAGCGATAAATAAGAACCTGTCCTTAAACTTTCACAAATTAATCCAGTGGTTTTCACCTCATGATTCCCCTTTCCATTTCTTCGTCTTTATCATATTATAAGTGAGTGTAGGGAGTGAAGCTTTGTTGAATATGGCAGAGAAGAAAGTGACATGGTTAGAGTTATTTTACGATTTAATATTTGTTGCAGCTGTTGCGACAACCACATATGTTCTGCTTCAGGTGGAGGCTGGACACATTCCATTCGAGTATTTATTTAAATATGTGTTAATGTTCATTCCAGTTTGGTGGTCCTGGGTAGGACAAACGATGTTTATTAATCGTTTCGGACAAGACATATTAAATCAACGTATTTATATGATTGTTCAAATGGTGTTCGTCCTAATCATGACGTCTAGCTTATCAGCTAATTTTGATCCATATTATTATGCATTTCTAATCGGATATATCGGTTTGAGATCTTTAACAGCCATACAATATCTAGTCGTCCGAAAGAGGGAAACGGGAGATAGAAGGTCAGTAGCTCACTATTTGGGAACCCGATTCTGGATTGGTATACTCCTATCTGCATGTTCCATCTTTTTCGATTCATGGCTTCGTTACATTGTGTTATACATCGGTATTTTCGTGGATATTCTAATGCCTGTATTTGGGCGTAAGTATTTAATCAAGATGCCGACCAACACGGCTCATTTGTTAGAGCGCTTTGCGTCACTGACACTCATTCTTTTTGGAGAATTGATTGTCAGCACCCTTTCGGTATTACAACCGCAGCAAGGGGACTGGAATTCCATATTATTCTCTGTCACTTCCTTCATTCTAATTATGTCCATGTGGTGGCAGTATTTTGATAATATGGAGAAAAAGGTGAACAAATCAGTAAAAACCGTTGGACATGCCATTATCTATGGTCATCTCTTTATTCTCATGTCGCTAAGCATGATTGCTGCTTCCATAAAACTGATATTCCTCCATGATATCAGTTATTTCTTTGGCTTAACCTTTATTTATGGTTCCTCATTCCTTTATTTCATTGCTACGACAATTACGTTTCATCAATACAGATATGAACAACACAAATTAAAAACGTATCATTTCTTCTTACTTAGTGGTCTGTTAGCAAGTCTATTCGCGTTCAGTTTGATTGTGACTGTCCCTGACCTAGTCCTTGTGGGTGAACTGGCCCTATTCTTTATAATCTATGCCAAAATAACAACGACGTAAAGCTAACCTCTCCTCTACCGAAATATACGGCTCGAATCGCGACAAAAAAAGCTGCAGTCTACTCTCTATGTCTACGCACAGAGAGTAGACTGCAGCTTTTTCATGCAGCGACCGAACGGGCAATTTGGTTACCGCTGCGCAAGTCCTGCTCGATCTGGATCCAGTCCATCGCAACAGGATTATTGATCAGAATCCTTCTTTTCTATATCATACGCATTCGTAAACCCTCTGTTGCAACATCTTTCTGGCATTCCTGCCAGACATTTTTCTTCAATGTTTCCTTCTGACCAAAACATTTCTTGATCAGTACATCCTCAGGTCTCGACAGATATTCAATCTCTTCATATATCTGTAATTCAACTTTCTCCAGATTGCTTTCGGACAGTTGGCGTTCAAACTTGGCTTTAATATCGTCCAGGTAACTGTCCGAAAGTGGATAAAATAACCCGGGGAAAAGACTTCGATAACCCGTCGCTAAAACTGATCGCCCCCTACTTGTAGAAACCATGTTTAAGCTGGTTGAGACGAAAAGATCTCGTATAACAAGTGATGTTGTGGAACTATGAGTTGTAATTAGGGGTACCGGCAATAAACTCTAGAAAGGGAGAGTGTTTATGAATCCAGTCATCGGTCTGGATATTTCAAAGGGAAAAAGTGATGGCCAGATTTTCTTAGATAAGGGCCAGTCATACGGTATAACATTTCGTTTTCTGCATAATAGGGAAGGACCTTAGCAGCTTCTAAACATCATTGTAGATGTTCAGAATAAGACCGAAAAATCAACAGGTCATTACCATCAGGCTGTCATTCAGTTCCTCGAGGAGCAACGTATTTTATTTTTAGTTGTAAATCCCCTCATCTCTCACCAAGCCAAGAAGTCACTCTACGCAAGGTGAAAACCGATGCCGTGGATGCCTATCAATTATGTGAACTGTACTACAAGGAGGAGTTTGAAGATCATAATCAAAGAGGAATTGAGTTGCTGAACCTTCGGCATCTAACACGTCAGTACGACTCACTTACTCAAATGTATGTGCAGGTAAAACTGCAGTTCCAAGCTGTGCTAGATCAAGTCTTTCCGGATTACAGAGGGATCTTCGGTGATCTGTATTCTAAGGTTTCTTTGCTACTTCTCAAGGAGTTTGCTACCCCAAAAGGCATGTTAACTGCCGGTGAGCAATTAAACTTTTTTTTAAAATACCCCCTTGGGGCTTGACGTGATTGCTATACTGTTTCACTCCCTACATGTAAAAACATTTGAGGCTGGTCGAGTCAAGGATCTCGAATTAACAAGCGATGCTTCATTGGATATTTCCCCTGCTTAGACGAAAGGAAACTATTCTCGTTTTGCCTATTACACCTCTACATAAACAACCATCCATTTATATAATTGAGGGTTGTTTAGCATGCGCCACATAGCGCAAGCGCAGCACCACAGATAATGAAAGAAGGAAGCTGCCACTCCAATAAAATAGACCTCTTAGCATCAGCTAAGGGGTCTATTGTGTTTGAAGATTATGTTATTTGAACATAGGTAAAAAGGTTCTTTCACCCTGCTTTTAATGCTAAGAAACGCTAATACTAAGCGTATCCCGCTTCATAAGAATATTTTCGATATCTGCTTTAATCGTCTCAGTTTTTGAATGGCTCTTTTCCTCGCTCCTCTATCAAATATCGAGAGAAGAAGCGCGTATCTATTTGAAATGGGACATGCTGTGAATTTTTTATTAGCTTATTTATACCCTGAACTCTAAGTGTTACGATTAAAAGACATAAACAAGATGTTTCAGCTGTGTTGGTATATTCGTTCCTAGGGATCCAAAAATGAATTTTGGTGGAATAACATTGAAAGCTTGTTTGTTTTCTATTACTATTTACGCTCATTTCCCCAAAGCGTCTTGCCCCCGCCCATCGCCTCTCTCCATTCATGGCGCCACATATGAACATCCCGAACTGTGACCTCCGGCATGTTCTGTCGCAGCCCCCTACCCGGCAGAGGCGGATAAATTTTATGCGGCTCCGTTTGATACCAATATGCCACCGTACTTAAATCAAGAGTTAGTGCATTATCATGGCCATGCTCGATGCTGGCGCGAAGCGATTTATCGAAATAAATCGGATCCTCAAGAAAGAATCGATAGCAATGTGTGCGGCCCATCCAACCCAATTTGTTGGGAATACGCGCGTAGCCGAAATACGGATGAAGATAAATTTCGTTGGGACACCACGAACTATTGAAGAAATCCTCGGTCCCCGTGCCATGTAAAGATCCTGGCCACGGTTCACCGTCCACCATCCACATGTCGTCCCCTTCGCCATACCACATTGGGCCGGGGCTATCGACAAAATAGTTAATGCCGATAAAATGTCCTTTTCCTTCAATGTCGGCAAAAAGGTAATTATGTGCATCCGTCTTGTTCTCTCCCTGCGCAGCCACAATACCCCACTCTGTTTCTCCCTCCTCTGGGTGTACTTCCGTCAGTTCCCTGTTCCACCAGGCGTGGAAACGGCCGTCAGACTTGGAAATAGTAGGGTGAACTTCGTAGTCTACGTAGAAATAAATGCTCTCTATCTCCGAATCAGACTGATTTTCAATTGTGATTTTAGCTCCATCGCCAAAAGGCATCGGGAAGTAGGAGTTTAACGCCCTACCCTTCATAGGTGCTGCAGCCAATGGAAGAGAGATGAAATTATATTCCTCACCCCATCCTTGGCCAAAGAAATCCCCAAGAGGAGCTTCTACGCTTGGATGCGTCTCCCCGTCCCAATACATCCGAATAATGGCGTTTCTGCGGATGAACGGGTCCGCTGTTTTAAGCGTTATCCAAATATGCCTAATGATTCCCGCGCCTTCTATGACGGCGATTTCTGAAGTTTCCCCTCCTTGGATGCGAATGCAGTCACGATTTTTGCCGGTTTTATCATAGCTGGAAATCCGCTTTGTTTTCAGGTTTTCTTTGATCTGAAAGATGGTATGGAGTGAGTTCATTTTTTAGTCTCCTTTATGGTTAAGATCGGTTTTTAATCAGTTAGCGGTTACTTAAATAACTTCCAAATCATCCTTGCATGGCAATTCCGGATGGGATTGATGCGGCTCCGACTGATACCAATACGCAACAGAAGCGATATCGTCTTTTAACGGAAGATATCTTCTCCCTGAGCGCCAGCCCAATGCTTGAATTGTTACGCGCAAATCATCTTCGAAGCGAATCGGATCCATGATATGCCAACGGTACATCCCAAACCTTTGATTCGCCTGATATAAGCCATCCGGTTTAATGACTTGGTGCATACCTAAGAATGCAGAGGAATACGTGACATATTGTCCGTTCTGATCCCAGTTCCATGCCCCTCCAAAATAATCTTCCGTTCCTGTACCGCATATCGTTGGAAACTCTTTATCCCCATCCATATAAAACTTAATTTCCCCTTCTCCGAACCATTTGTTGTTGTTCACCTGCCAGGCCAAATAAGTACCCACATAATGTCCTTGTCCTTTTACACCTTCTAAGATGGTATGTACTTCCTTGTAGGCGAGTGGGCTACTGCGGCGGTACTGCGCATGGAAATAGGCCACATCCTCCATGACATCAGTTAAAGCATAATCAATTTGATAATAAAGTACGGCATCCTCATCCGATATATTTTCCATCGTAATTTTGGCGGATTTACGGAAAGGCATCTCCCAGTAGCTGTTAAAGCCTCCAGCCGGATTGACCGCTATCGGCATCGAATTGACGTTGCTTCGTTCGCACCAACCATTACAGAAAAAGTCCCCGACCGGTACTCTTACCGAAGGCTCGACCTCATTATCCCAATAAATATTGAAAATAAAGTGCCGCCAAACCTTCGGGTTGCAGGTCAACCATATATGTTGGATTACTCCAGGCCCTGTAATTTCCGCCATTGTAAAGACGGATTTCCCTGAGATGACTACGGATGGGGAAATTTTCCACCCCTGCCCCAAATCGACTGCGCATGTGGCGCCTGTTCCTTCTGTGGCCATTCCGCCTTTTCCTTTTTCTCCAGTAAAGTTTTCAGCACTGATGGAACGTGTTTTCGCTTTGGATAATCTTGATAAGTTTCCTAGACCCATTCCTAACCCGTCAAATCCTGACATATTCTTCATCCCTTCTTTTGTAAAATCTTCTAAACACTTAATTGATTATTCGAATCAAAGCCGCTCCTGTCGAGTGAATTAGGAATGCCCGTTTTATAATTATTGTGTTTCAAACATAGAACCGAGTGATCTTGATGGATTGGGACCATCTCAGGAATGGCGCTACGGCATACTTCTTTAACATAAGGGCAACGTGCTGCAAATTTGCACCCCTTTAAGCCATACTCCTTCGTTTCCAAGTCGGGAAGAGACATTTCCTGTTCCCACTTTTCTCCCACTTTAGGAATCGAGTCCAGCAGCAGCTCTGTATATGGATGTGCAGGCTGGGTCAATATATTTTTGGCGATTCCAAACTCAATTAAATTGCCTCGATACATAGTCGCAATGTAGTCGCTTACATAGTAAGCGGTAGACAGATCATGAGTAATATAAATAAAATTAACATTATATTCATCCTTTAGCTTTTTAAATAAATTAACTATGTTCATTCTAAGAGATGCATCGATCATAGCTACCGGTTCATCTGCTACTATTAATCGAGGTCTTGAGATAAGGGCACGCGCAATGGATATCCGCTGTAATTCACCGCCGGAGAACTGATTGGGGTATTTGCCCAGCACTTGATCGATCTCAAGACCGACCGACTTCAAGACATCGGCCACTACAGCTCTTGCTTCCTTTCTCGTTTGGGCCACATCCAGGTTTAACGCCGTTTCCAACAAATAGGTGTCTACCGTCTTCCTCATGCTGAAAGAAGTGAATGGATTTTGAAAGATCGGTTGTACTTTTTTAAAAAACTCTTTCCTGTTTTTCCGCTTACTGTAATAAGATAATGGAATGCCATCAATCATAATGTCGCCCGACGATGGTTCCAGCAAGCGCAGGATCATTTTCGCCAACGTCGTTTTGCCACAGCCGGACTCCCCCACGATGCTCATGATCTGAGGCTTATCACCCGGCAAGGTAAGACTGACATCATCGATCGCTTTAATTTTGGTTCCAAGCAGCATACCGCCTATTTTAAAATTCCGCGAAACGTTATTAATTTCGAGTATAGGATGCGCCATACTTTACTTCCTTTCCGGTTGGCTTACTAGAGCAAATGGCAGCTGGCAACATGTCTGGGGCCCACAGATATGGGAACCGGTTCATACGTCCGGCAACGTTCTTCAACAAGCGGACATCTTGCGGCAAACCGGCAGCCGGCGGGAGGATTCCTCAAACTGGGCGGCGTGCCCGGAATTCCCTCCTTTTGGCTGTTATCCCCTACCTTAGGCAGGGCATTAATGAGCATCTTAGTGTAAGGATGCTTCGGGTTGCTGAATAATTGCTCGGTCGGGCCGATTTCGATCATCTGTCCCGCATACATGATGCCCAACCGGTTCGTAATTTGATAATGAACTCCCATATCATGCGACACGATGACCATCGAGTTTTTCATCTTTTTCTGCACCTTGGACAGCATCGTCAATATGCCTCTTTGCACAACAACATCCAGAGCGGTTGTCGGTTCGTCCGCCAATACAATTTCCGGATTCAGGAACGTGGCGAGCGCTATGAGGACCCGCTGTCTCATGCCTCCGCTCAGCTGGTGCGGATAAGCCTTCAGCACTTCAGGGGGCAACTCCAGTTCTTTTAAATACCGGATAATTTCCTGTTCCAATGCTTTCTTGTCTGTTTTATCATGATATTTGCTGATGGCGTCAAAAAATTGGTTTCTGATTCTTGTCACCGGATTCATTACATGCATGGCGCCCTGCGGGACGTAAGAAATTACTTTCCACCAGCTCTGGTGGATTTTCCCATTGGGCAAAGTTACCGGAGAGCCGTTTTTATCTTTGGTTTGAATCTGCACGGAGCCTCCAGAAATTTCGAGCGGATAGCTGATCAGATCGTACATGACCTTCAGTAAGGTGGACTTTCCGCAGCCCGACTCCCCGGCTATCCCGAAAATTTCGTTCTTTTCAACGGTAAAATCAACGCGTTCCACCGCTTTCACGGTTCCCGTCAACGTCTTGTACTGTGCGCTTACATTAGTTAGCTGCAGCAAGCTTCTTCCCCCTCCTTAACGCGGAGTACTCTTGGTATCCTGACATAGTCAAGAACAGGGCGATAAAAATGAACATTTTCGCGACGACTGGCGCACCGATCCACCACCAGTGTCCGGCCAGCATGGCCTGATGTTGGTTTGCCCAGTAAATCATTGTTCCTAAGGTCGCGCTCTCATTACTCGACATCCCTATGATTGCTAGTCCCGACTCCGCAGTAATGGCAACCAGTACGGTATTAATAAAGTTGGCAAGAGACCAACCAGCTACAAAGGGGAATATTTCTTTCGTTATAATTTTAAACGTGCCTTCCCCGGAAAAGCGCGCGGTATCGATAAATTCACGTTCTCTCAGTGATAAAGCCATCGCGCGGATTTGCCTAGCCGGCCAGGGCCAGTTAAATATAATGAGCACGAGCGCAATGTACATTAAAGACGCTTTGCCTTTGGATAAGCTGCCGAGTAAAATCAAAATCGGCAAGGAGGGAATAACGATAAAGGAATCCGTCATCAAGGTAATGATTCTATCGAGAAACCCGCCTTTCAATCCTGCCCAAAGCCCAACCAACACACCGATCAGCGTTGCGAAAAAGGCGACGATAATCCCGATAATAAATGAATTTTGAATCGATTTTGCTATTAGCCAAAACGTATCCTGCCCAAGGCTCGTTGTGCCAAGCCAATGCGCTGCACCCGGCTTCAAGTTTTTAGGATATTTCCCCCATTCTACAGGGTTGCCAGAATCAAAAAGCGGGACAATAAACCCCAGGATCAGGAATATGCCCAAAATGAGTACTCCCAGCTTTAGCCGCGTGTTCCAATACGCCATGCCGATCCTCCCTCTTTCCTTCCTACTTGTAACGCACTCGGGGGTCTATAAACGGATACAATAAATCTATAAAAAATGTCGCCGCTGCTACCGAAAGGATGGAAACGGTAATGGTCCCCATGATCAAATTGTAATCCGCCTGCAAAATGCCCCCGTAGAGCAGCATCCCTATACCGGGATATCCGAATAAAATTTCCGTAATCAAGGCACCGTTGAAAATAGTACCAATTTGTAAGGCCAGCATGGTGAGCTGAGGTAATGCCGCATTAGGCAGCACATAGTTGGTCATAATTTTTCTTTCCTTCAACCCTTTCAAACGGGCAAAATGAACGTAATCCTCTTCAGCAATGCCTGCTGACAGCGTTTTCATGCTAATGACCCACCAGCCCGTTCCGATTAAAATCATAGAAAATGCCGGCAACAGCGAGTTGTAAATTAAGCTTCGAATATGCTCCCATGTAAATCCTTCCCCCTTAACCGTCGTGGATAGAGGAAATATAGGGAATATATAAGCAAACAGCATAATCAACACCAAAGCCAGGATGTAATAAGGAATCGGGTATAGAACCATCGATACCCCTTCCAGCATTTTTGAATATACTTTTTCTTTTCGAAATCCTGCCAAAAGACCGACCACGTTGCCGATCAGCCAGGCAATCACGGTTGAAGTAAGCAATAGCCCAAGTGTCCAAGGCAAAGAGCTCGCGATCAGTTGGTTAACCGGTGTAGGGTACATTGCAAGCGATGGACCAAAATCTTGTGTGAAAATGACCCTCTTAAAAAATCCTACATATTGCTCCCATAAAGTCCCTTCCAGCCCGAACGATTCATTTAACGATTTGCGCAGCGTTACAACCGCTTCAGGCTCCATAAAAGCCGATTTGGACATCATTTGTCCGATCATCGCTTCCACCGGATCCGACGGCATAAATCTCGGCACGAAGAACACTGTAGTGATACCGATTAACACAACCAATAGAAAAGTCACTATTCTGGTTAACAAAAACTTGTAAAATCCCATAGGATACGCTCCCCTTTATAAGAAAAGCTTCTGATCGAAGCCCTTTCGACGAAGATACATTCGTGTATTAAAGGTAGCTATTCTTGCGAGCAGAAAGTTCGATACGCGCTTTAGCGCTTTAATGAAGTTAAACTTTCTTTACTCTTAAGAAAAGCTTCTGATCGAAGCCCTCTTTTCTGATATCTAAGAATCGGATACCGGGTTTGTTCAACCCAGTATCCGAGCCTCATCAGACAATCAATCTATTTTTTTCCTGTAGGCTTCAGGTGAGGCAAGTAATACTTAAACTGCGACCACCACCACCATGGCCCCTCGTAAGCGTTTTCCGAGGTTTGGAATCCTTCCCAATAATACGTATCGACAGGAACGAATTTCGATGTCCCGAACATCGGGATAAACGGCAGCTCCTTTACAAATTCTTTGTTGATTTCAGTAATGTTTTTAATTACAGCAGGGTCGCTGCTTTTCATTCCCTGCAAATCGTCCAACAGTTGGCTTACACGGTCGTTCGCCCAACGGTTTCGATTTCCAGGAGATTGTTTGCCGTTTTCGACGACATACTGTTTATGCCAACTTTGCATTTGAACTGTCGTATCCGGCAACAATCCGCAAGAAGGCCAATACGATCCTACTTCAAAAGCGCCGGTTGATTCACTAGTCCCGAAAGTAGCTGAATCCATTTGTTGAACGTTGACATCGATGCCGAATTTTCTCCAAGTATCCGCAACGGCGAAGGCGAGCCTCATGGACTGGATTTCAAAGTTAGCAGGAGCGTTAATGGTCAATTGCCACGGAGAACCGTCCGGCTTATGCCACTTATCTCCTTTCTTCGTAAATCCGTTCTTCGTCAGCAATTCGCTCGCTTTATTCGTATCGTATTTCCACCAGCCGACCCCAAACGTATCGACCAACTGATTGTTTGACGGCAAATCCTTGATTCCTTGCTGCTTCAGCATCTCGACCATGTCTTTGCCATAACTTTCTTCGAACGGTTTATAGCCGCCACTGATTTCGAAATTTTTCAACCAGTCCACCATCGGTTTGTGGTAATTCGTTTGCAGTACCGCAATTGGAGGTACCTGAATCGGCGAAACCCTCAACATCCCGCCGAAGGTAGCCATGGATACATTCTTGATATCGGTAGCCAGCGCTAATGCCCAACGGACGTCTGGATTGTTATAAGGCGCCTTCGATGTGTTGAAGGACATTCCTCTCTGGCAAGGATCATCCATTGTCGCGTAAGGGAAGTTTTTATACCATGCTCTTACAAATTCGTTTTTCTTTCTTAAGATATCCCAGCTCTCGGGGGTAATGTCCTGCAGCACGTCCATATCATGTTGGATTGCCGCAATTATGCGCTTTTCTTCCGGACCATAGGACTTGAACAGAATGTACTTCGGTATCGGCTCTCCTGCAAGCTTGCCGACATCGCTTTTCTTCCAGTCCTCCCGCTTCTCATACAGAAACCAATATCCTTGCGGATCGCGATCCTTCAACTTGTACGGACCGACGCCTATCGGGTTTGAAAATTTAAATTTGGTCGGATCTTCTTTTTCCCAAATATGCTTTGGAAGAATCTTAAAAGAGTTACCGTAAATAACAACACCCAATTTTTGAGCCAATCTCGTTTCCGGCTTGACGGTTTCCACTTCAATGGTGTAATTATCAACCGCTTTCAACGTTTTCACCAGGCTTGCGTAAAATCCGTTAAACCCGAATTCTTTTGTTTTCAGAACCAAATCTGAAGTAAATTCGATGTCCTTGGCCGTGAATTCCACGCCGTCCGACCAAGCTAAGCCCTCCTGGACCTTAAATTTAAATTTGGTATTCGTATTGTCCAATGGTTCCGGCATCGTTGCCGCCAAATTGGGGACTTGTTCGCCTTTTACCGTATCGATCTCCCACAAATGAGACTGCATCAATTGGTGCAAGCCAGCAGATGTGTGGACTGAGCCTGGCATGTACGGGTTCATCGATTGCGGATCGGCTTGGCGGCCGTTAAGGATATCCACAATTAATGTTTCGTTTCTAGGCGTTCCGACATCGGTCATCTTTACGGTACCGCTTGGCTCATTTTTATCTGTAGCAGTTGGTTTTTGCGGTACCGCATCCGTACAAGCTGTCAGTAACAAAATTGCTGCCAAAAACAAACTTAAGTGAATTTTCATTTGCCTTTTTCTCATTATCATACCTCCTCGTACTGGGTTGAATGCATTATAACATCTCAATAGTTTTTTAAATTTTGTGAATATTTGATTTCTTTTAAAAATATTGGAAGTTGTTTTTTAAATCATCTTTTGGTACTCCTTTGGAGTGATCTCCTCAATGCTTTTGAACACAGTGCTAAAATAGGCCGCATCCTGAAATCCGACCATTTCCGCTACTTGATATACTTTCAAGTCCTTTTGTTTTAAAAACTCTTTCGCTTTTCGTACTCTTGCTTGATTTACATATTCGCTAAAGGATAAGCCGGTATGTTTTTTCAGCTGCGTACTGAAATACCAAGGATTTACGTACACTTCGTCTGAGATTGTTTTTAAAGAAATATCCTCCATATAATGTGCGTTTATATATTTGATAGCCTCATTAATATAATTGGGCATATAATTTCCGTCTTCCGTGTTCATAATGATCGCCATTACTAATTTTTTGAACCAATTTAATAAAAGCCTATAGGTTTTCAGCTCCTTCAATTCACGCAAATAATCATCTTGCTGTCCAAAATGCTGTTTGAAATCGATACCATGATCCTTTAAGTGTTGTTCCAGTGAAATCAATTCTCTCATCGCTTCCTTCTTTATACGGACAGGATCAACATATACATCCAAAAGGTACAATTGATTCAGGTTTGTTGAGAGATATTGCTGTGCCATCTCTAGATTACCGTTCATCATATGCTTCAACAGTATCTGGTTGGAAAAGTAATTATTTAATGCATACTTCTTTTGCTGTTCGATGAAGTCTCGATACATTTCCATATCCATCAAGATGGAAAGCTCGTTAAATTCTAAAAACTCAATCATTTGCACACTGGTGCTGTAAGCTTCCTGTAAGCATTTGGAGCCATTCATAAATCGATGAATTGCCATAAATAGACGAAATCCCTTTTTACTAAGATTAGGAAATATCCTTTGTTTTAAAGTTGATAAGTCAATTGTATTTTGAAGTAGCACAACGATAATATCATCAAAAGCTACCATTTCCAGAAATTCATTAAACTCATTCCCAATTACAAATTCTTTCTTGAGATGTTCTTCAAGCAACGGATCCCTATAGTCTTGAATTTTAATAACCAACATCTGCAAGTGAGCATAGACAGCCCATTCTTTAGGCAATTCCCGCTTTCCCGATATCACAGCCTCTAAAATCTTTTTGTTGTTAGACTCAAGCGTTTTTTTCTCTTTATGCTTCACATTTTCCTCAAGACTACGAAGAATATCTACTACAGTCTGGTAGTGGCAGGGCTTCAATAAATAATCGTGCGCACCATTTTTCAATGTTTGTCTGACGAATTCAAAATCAGAATGGCCGCTTAGTACAACGACGGTTGTATCGGGATACTGGGCACGGATTCTTTTTGTCAGTTCAATTCCATCCATATCAGGCATCTTGACATCGGTAATCACAACATCAACCGCTTTTTCCGTCAATATTCGCAGCGCTTCGTTCGGACTTTGCACCATATTTACGATTTCATAATCAGGACAATGTTTAGACAAAATCTTATTCAAGCCCATTAAAACTGTTCTTTCATCATCCACGATTAAGATTTTAAGCATAGAAAGAATCCCCCTTTATTCGCTTAATAGCTCTTCCGCGTTGATCTCAGCTTTTTTCCGAAGTTTCACTTTCACCTTCGTACCCTCTTCGAGAGCGCTTTCAATAGTAGCTATGCCATATCCTTCCCCATAAATATACTTCATTCTTTGATGTATCAATTGAATGCCTATTCCATTTTTTTTATTTTGGTATTCTAATGAACTAAAGACAGACCGGATTTTGTCTTCGGACATCCCTATCCCATCGTCAGCCACTTCAAAAAACAACTGATCGTTTTCCACATAACTGCGGATAACAATGGACCCGCTTCGCTTCAAATCTTGAAACGCATACTTAAAGGAATTTTCTACCAGAGGCTGTATAATCAGTTTTGGAATTCTTAGCTCCCTTACATTTTCTTGTAGTTCGAATGTGTATTGAAACTTCTCTTGGAACCGCATTTTTTGAATTTTTAAATAGTTTTCCAATTGATCCATATCTTCCCTTACCGTTACAAACTCATTATTATGTGAAATCGAATATCGCAAAATACTCGAGAGAGCTACAACAGAATCCCCTATCTCTTCCTCGTCTTTTAAGATGAGCATCCAATATATCATGTCCAATGTATTGTATAAGAAGTGGGGATTCAGTTTGGCTTGTAAACTTAAGATCTCTGCTTTCCGATAATTAACTTGCTGGTGGTAAATCGTTTCAATTAAAGATTTCACTCTATCCGCCATATAATTAAAGCTATGTATAATAGTGCCAAATTCATCATTCTTGTTGTTTACCAAAATAATATTCAAATTTCCTTGCTGAATGCTCTCCATTCCTTTCATGATCATCTTTAACGGTCGAAAAATTAGCCGGGCGGTAGCTAATGCAAAAACCAAAATTGCCAGTAGAATCAAAATAACCATTAGAAAAAAAATTTGGTTAAACCGATTAATGTGGTTCACAATCTCTGTATTGGGAACTATGCCTATCAGTTCCCAATTTTTGTTATATAATGAATGCTTTACAGTTGAACCGTCAGCCTGGTTTATCACCGATGCCGGCTTTGCAATCAAGTCACGATCTTTCGCGAAAATAACGGTATTATTACCAACAATATAAACCTCCCCTTCTTTTCCCAACTTTACCTCATCCAGAATATTGCTTAAAAATGTTTCATTAAGATCGATTCTTAACAAACCCAATCTATCTTCCTCATCATGAATGGACAGCAAGATGGTAAGCTGAAACGGATTTGTTTTCAAAGCCATTCTTTCGACTTTGTCATTTGGACTTGTCGAATCCGGAAGATTATGCATATCTAAATCCATTTCTAAGGTTGGCCCTGAATAATAGCAACTAATGGGCTCATGCTTGACAGGGTATATATATATATTGTCGATCATTTCAAGATTCGTGAGCCTTAATACTTCTCGGGTAATCAAATATTTTGCAACATTGTAGTTAAGGGAATCATATTTGAGGTCCTTCAAATAATTTTTCAGTACTTGGTTACCGGTAATTGTCTGCACCATATTTTCGGATTTTTCTACTTGAAGATCCACACGTTTACCTATCTGATGCACCGTTTCACGAAAATATGCATCGGATTGTTCCATAAAAATAGTGCTAATCCAATTCTTAAAAACCCCTACCTGAAGCACCAACACAATACTTGCGATTAATATAAACATTAAAATAATCTTCGATTTGAGCGTGTGCATTTTGAAGAAACTCATCATATCCATATGGTTATTTTTTGTTCATACCCAGGATATCCAGCCATATGACAACCTCCTATAGCAAATAAAGTTCTTTCACGACATGCCTAAAAGCTCTATAAGCGCTGATCTGCTTTTTAGAATACTGGTTATATTTTACTTATTCGCGAAGTCCATCAACTATCCTGCCCATTCGGAACAGGCTGCCGAATAATAACCTAATTCTTGGAAAGTAGACGTCTCACAATTCAACCAGAGTAAAATATAATCGAGTAGGAGGGGGCGGCTCGCCCCCGACCTCTCACACCACCGTACATGCGGGTCCGCATACGGCGGTTCCAAAAGGTTAACAAAGCTCCAAATAATGAGACGAGAAAGCAAACTTTTCAGCCCCTTCGCTTCCCTGTAGAAGTCGGAAGGGCGTTATTCGTGTACTGGAACATTTCCCATGGGCCTTACAGGAGTTCGCCATTACGAATGCCGCCCACTAGGGCACTCCCAGCGCCTGAAGCTCACGGATACAGATTCACACCTGTTTCCATTGCTTCCATAGCACATGCGAAGTCTCCTATGAAACTAATGCACCAATTTTAGTATCCTGCCCGTTGGTCGCTCCTCTACCCTGACTTTCAAGCATACAAAATTGAGAATAATCCTCAACTGCGGGAAACGATTCATGTTCTTGTCCTAATCGGCAAACGATATATGTTCTTGTCACTGGCTTTTGACAAGAACATATATCGTTAAAATGAAAAAAGCCGCAGATATGCGGCCTCTTAAGCTTATATGTTTTTGTCACTGACTTTTGACAAGAACATATATATATAGCAGTTATTAAGTTATCGGGATGTCTAGTGGTAAGCTCAATGTTGATTATTCGAGTATATGATACTTTACATCATATCACATCCACCGAAGATTCCCTCTTATGAACGTGCTAATGATTGATGACGACCTCTCCTCCCTTTTCGAATGAATCGTCTATCAAGATAGAAAGTAGTCAGCAATGCTGCTAAACTAAGCAAAACTGGAATACCGAAAGCTTCATAGGAAAACGGTTTGCCTTCGAAGTTTAGATTTGTCGCACGGTATTCCAATCGCTTGGCACCATATTTTGCGGTTAGGACGTCCTCTTGCTTGGCTAAATCTTCAAGCGGAGCATCAAAGATAAATCTGTCTGCCGAACCGCTGTGAATGAACTCAGGCACCACGTTATTTCCCTTTTCGTTCCACTGTTTGACATCTTCCGCAGTTAAAGACTCCGCCCCCACTCCTGGAACGAACATTCGATCCAGCTTCGGCGCATTCGACATTTGATATCGGGTGACAAGATTAAGGTGATACTTCGTAACGATAGGTTGCTTAGCGTCTGAGATGGTGTATACCTTTGTTGTTCCGGAAGCGGCATAGGTATCAAAAATCGTTGTAAGTGCTCCGTCATCCATCCCGTTATACAACAATACCCCTGCGCTTTTTTTGTTCCATTGGAATGCTTGGTTAAACGTAAATATCAATTCGGTTCGATCCACATAATAAGGGTCTACCTTCGGATACTTTACGAAATGATAGGAAGGGTACTTCATCTCTTTCGCTATTTTCTCCGCCATAGATTCGCCTAATTGCTGTGAGATCACATAGAGGACGGCATCGATTCCTGAAGTGAGAGCAGCTGAAGCGACGATGTTCCCGTCTGCGACATACCGCACATCCCTTCTCCATTTTGTTTCAGGATATTTATCGATTTCATGATAATCAAAACTTTTCCAGTCGGTAGTTGCTTCTTTCCCTTTTAATAAACCTGTATCGGCCAGATTCAAACCTCCAGCGCAAATGCTTAACAACTTCGTATCAGAATGTTTTTGTATCCATTCCCGGACAGGTTTATACTTTGCTTCGTCAACCATAGGCATTGCCGGGATCACAATAAGGTCGGGACTTTTTCCTAAAAATCGATCCAGTTCATCAAAAGAATAGTGTGGCATCAGATCCAAACCACCAGAGAGTGTTTTCATGTTTTTGTCCGGGGCAACTGCATATACGTTATAAGACTCAGTCATGGCGAACATTTCATACGGAACCATAAAATCGAACACTTCTGTCGTCGGATTGGATAAAAGGACAGCTACTGTAGGTTTTTTCGGATTATGTTCAGGGACGCTCACGTCTTGTAAAGCAGGCATCGGTGTTTGCCGAGTGGGAATCCAATATGCATGATTTGATTGGATATATCCAAACGCACCAACCCCACCGAAAAGGATAACGAACGTCATTACATAGACAACGACGCGTAATAATAACTTCATACTTGATTCTCCTCTGACCCCAATTTTTTCTCGCTTTGTTGCCGCAGCGGTGATTTCAACATCTGTCATCTAACTTCGCCATTGTGATGTTGTCTTTCATCTGCAACCATCGTATTACAGTAGAAGAATTTGCAACCTGTTAATAGTGACTACCGCAACGTAAAATATTGCGGTCTTCACGCGAAGCATGACGCGCTGACTTTACCGAAGTTGTGGAAGTTACCGTTTCTAACATAAGACAATTCCAAATCACGTTAAAACATATAGGATACTCCCTTTTAACAAAACATTATATTTAATTTACCATACCCCCGTTGGGTATGTCAATTAATCCTTTTAGTAAAATCGTGTTTGCCGCTGCCGATTGTGCCGGAAGCCTGGATTGTTATCTTATACAGAAAGAAGTAATAGACTGGATATGTTGGTCCCAATGCGGCCTTTCGAATTATAAAACCGTCAGATCTCGTAAAAATAATATTAGAATAGCCCCGACTATAAAAACAGCGGCAGCATGGACGAGAAAATAAAGTCCTAGACTGCCACTGTTTTATTGAGCAAACGTTCCTCGTTAGCGCAATGATATAGTTCGTTCAAAATCAAATAACGCCAAATTTAGTTAGGGCATAGTATATGCCATCTTCACTTGCTTTTTTGGTAACGAAATCTGCCTTTTGTTTAAGACGTTCCTCACCGTTGCCCATAGCAATACCGAGGCCAACGAACTCTAACATATCTAAATCATTACCACCGTCACCGAATGCGATAGAATTGCTAACGGCAATGTTGTAATAATCCAGTACTTTTTTGATTGCTTCCGATTTAGAGACCACTTGTTTTTCAAGAATGTTTATTACATAACTATGAAAACGTACAAACCGCAGTTGCGGGAAGTTATCAATAAATTTTTGAGCTTCACTCTCATCAGCGTACAAACACATACAGTAAATTTCTTCTGAGAGTGCGTCTAATTTCTTGGGAAAATGGCTAAGACCTAGGGTCTCTAATAGTGCACTTCTAACACGTTTTTCTTCTACTCCTATTCCGTTCATTGAAATCGAATCTGTAAAATAGGAGAGACTGTGGCCGTTTAACTCGGCAAAACTTGATAGTTCACGAACAGTATTTGCAGAAAGCGCTGACTTATAAATCACATTATTTTTTGCTTTAATAAGTGCTCCATTTGCTGATATTAAAGTATCAATGCCAAGCGCAATTAGTTCTTCGCACAAATCATGTGGTCTCCCCGTTGCAACAACGACCTTAATACCTTTTTCATGAAGCCTTGTTATAGCCATTTTTGTGCTTTCAGGTATTCTTCTATCCACTTCACTTAATATGGTCCCGTCAACATCAAAAAACACTATCTCGTACACTGCTAGAATCCCCCTATATTTAAAAACACCTTAATCTCATATACGTTAGTAACCCATGGAGTTCCTTACTTAACTGAATTATCCTGCCCTTTAGTTCAATAAAATGAGCAGGCTGCCGCGGCACCTGCTCATTATGTTCTTCTTCAACAAACGTTTCCCGTTACTTTAAGTACAATATATCACAAACAATAAGTATTTTTATTCAAACTTGTACATAAGAATGTCGTCAATGTAGTGGGAACAAAATGCCAACTAGATAATCGACATATCGATTCTTTAACTCACGCTCCCTAAGTGAATATTAAATCTCTCCCCAATATAACTCTGTTTCATATATATAAGGTACTTTACCGTTTTTCTCATATCGATTAAATAACTTTTTTAATTCGTCCATCATAGGTCCGTAGTTAGGATGTTCAGGCATAGGAGTATAGGAGGAAGACATTACTCTTCCACTTAGACCCTCAAAATCAAATAATTGTTGTATTTTAAAAACGGACTTCTCCATAGTATTTTCTTTAAAGAATAATTGCAATTCATCTTCCGAAATGTTTTTGTGATTCACTTCGGAGTAATCAATACCATAGTTAAGCAATAAATGTTCTATCCCTTCTAAAAAAGGGGTTCCTTTTGTTTGACGTGTATTCCAAACTAAAATAACCTTACCACGTTCTTTTAGAATTCGTTTAAACTCCATTTTTGTAACAGTACGATCGAACCAGTGGAACGCTTGAGCACAAACTATAAAGTCTACGGAATTGTCACGTAAACATGTTGATTCTGCTGAACCTGCCACAGCACGAAAGTTGGATTCATGTCCAAGTATTTGTACACAAGCTTTTCGCATTTCCTGATTTGGTTCTACTGCAATAACATTAGTACCTCTTTCAACTAGTAATTTAGATAATTTCCCTGTTCCTGCCCCAATATCAGCCACGGTCGAATTCTCATCAAGTTTGACAATATCATATAAATAATCTATTGCGTCACTAGGATATGTTGGACGATATTTCACATAATCTTTAACTCTGTTTGAAAATGATTGCTCTATGTCCATCACCATACTCCTCCATTTGTTATTAATAGGATTTTCATTAGACAATGATGTTACCTATGTATCGATTATATCCCAACAGAATCTGCATCCAGCCCTTTTTGTTACAAGTTTTCCCGTTATTTGAAAAACTTTAACTAAATCTTAGCCAATACTTATAAGACGACAAAAGTCTACCTGTTGTTTCATACTCATTCTTAAACAAAACTGCCCTTCCCTCGGTTTTAAGGGTTTATCTCACGTATACTCACTCATTCGCAGGATTTCTAGCTTAATAGGCTGCCGCTTGTTTCTGCGGAACCTCAACTTGTTTATTCAGCCAAATTATGTAGGCACATTTGTGTCATTGGACACATATAACTTTCTGTAAAATAGAGTAGTAGATACTGTGTTATGTGATGTCGCCCACATCCTTGAAATACATTCATAGTTCTAAAATGATGGCTTTATCTTATGATTCTATATCTAAATATAAATGCATTTCTCCGTTCTTCTTCTTTATTACTCTGATGGTACTCAAATTTAAATCTCTTATATCGTGGCCCCAAATGATGATCTAATATAGTTTTAACAAATAATTTTAATACAGACACTTGACCTTAGGCCTGACCTAAGGTGTATCGTTGAGATATTCCAAGCTTTAGGAGTGAATTTTATGAAGAGTGAAATTACGATTAGTGAATTAGCCAATCTTATGAACGTGTCTGTTCATCAAATTCGTTATTTTGAAGAGAAAGGAGTTCTTCAACCCGCTTACACAGATAACAATCAGTATAGAATGTACGGCATTGAGCAAGTATACCAGTTAGCACATATTCTATTACTTCGCAAGTTGGGAGTGTCTGTTCAGTCCATAAAAATTTGTATGACCTCCTATTCTGTGGATCAATATCGACAACTTCTTCATTATTCCTCGCGGGAAGCAGATGCGGAGCTGCTGCGGCTCAAAGAGCTTCAGCAGTTCATCAAAAAAGTTTTGCATGAACAGCAAAACTTTAATTCGGAGTCTAACCAGTATCAAATAAAGTGGCGAGACACCACCTACTTTGAGAGTTGGATTGAAATGGGTTCACACACTATGCTTAATGCCAAACTGTTGGCTGAACAAGCGAAGCGCGTTCTGAACTTGTTCGAAACGGACATTCATTATATATATGATGGTTCGAGCACAATTACCTTATGTTTAGAAACTCAAGGGCCTGGCGATTTTTCTTTACCTGAAGGCAATTACCTTTCTATGCAATGCCTAATTCTTGAAGATGATGAGCTCGAACAAATGATTGAGCAGTTGTACGACTATGCTGCTGCACAATCATATACCATAGCGGGACCCCTTATCCTTATTGAAAGATCCTATTTATCGTTATTTAGCAGCAAGAACGAGTTGCATTACGAGTTGCAATTGTTGATCGAATCGGCTACAAAATCCTAAAGGAGGAACAATCATGACTACAGTACCGATAACAATTGAGCCTATGCAGACCAAATATAATCTACAGGTCGGCCACCTGCTTGTTCACGGGTTTCGCGGAAAATTTCAAAACTTGACGAACATGAATGATGACGATCTCGCTCTTTTTTTTGAAAAGCTGTTTGAACATTTACCCACCGAACCGGCAAGTCAAAGAATGGTCGTCCTGCAAGATGGAGAAGTTATCGGAACGATGTCTATCAAATGGAAGCCCGAATCTGACAAAAAGCAAAAGCAAGAGCTTCCTTCGTGGAAGAGCTTCAATAGGTTGGGAAAATGGAACCTGTTAAAAATGCTGATCGGGTTATCTTTATTAGATCATAAACCACAGGCTGGAGAATGTTATATTGCAGACATTGTTGTCCATCCGGACCATCGAAGCAAGGGGATTGGAAAGCTATTATTTCAGTGGGCGCGGCATTTTGTGCAAACTGAGCCAAACTTAGGTGTGCTGAGCTTGCACGTCGTAGGTAGTAACCCACGTGCCAAGCATCTATACGAGCTCCTGTCATTCCATACTCACTTACAAAAGAATAGCGTAGTGCGGCATCTTTTGTTCAATGAATCGAAATGGGATTATATGGTCTTAAATTTAAAGTGATATGAATTTTTTTAAAGGGGCTATTAGGAAAATGGTAACCTGTTTTTGCATTGGCATACGGAAGCTGATGGCATCGCACCAATCTAGAATAAAGATGAGAAAATATGAATGATGAGGTGATAAGACAAGATATCCATATAAACCAAGACGCATATGGCGTGTTCTATTTTGAGAATGTAAAAGCGTCTATCCTATCTGATGCAAAAATACAGGTTCAGCAAAGGCTCCCTGATGTCAAAATTAGAGCAGTTACAATGGTTCTAGATAATAATGAAGATGAACAAGTTTAACTACAAAAGACCGTGCATTTATTGACGGTCTTTTGTACGTATAATGAATATGAAAAAAATTATTGAACTAACCTAGTGTAAACTCTGCCCTTCATTCCACGCTCTGTAACGGTAAGTTTTCGTGTATGCTACTTACAATTCAAAATAGGCAGGAAAAATCAAATCAATCCGATATTAATTTTGAATAGATATTGAGATCGTTAAACTTTCCGTTTACTCTTTCATATTGTCTTAGTGTTCCTTCAAACGTAAAGTTTAGCTTTTGTATAAGTTTTATTGACTTCACGTTTTCGGGTTCAACTTTTGCTTCGATTCGATTCATCTTTAAAGATGAGAATGCGTAATCTAACAAAGAATAGATAGCTTCTGAAGCATATCCTCTTCCCCAAAATGATTTAGCAATGTCATATCCAATTTCTGCTTTTGCATTTTCAAAATCCAAAGAATTAAAACCACAAGAACCTATGATTTCATCGGATTCTATTTTAATTATGGAAAAACGAATAGCTTTGCTGTCTTGAGAAAGGTCATCAAGGAGAGTAATCATTTCTTTTGCTTGATTTTCATTAGTAAAACAACTAACATTCATAAATTTAGTAACATCTGGATCAGACCAAATTTTAAACAAGCTAGACGAATCCGATACCTTCATTTTTCTCAAATGTAAACGTTCTGTGTGTAACTCTGTAATCAATACTTTTACCTCCATTATATTTTAATAGTTAGGTTGAAAATATTGACATCTACGCATAGTTCAGTCCCTTCATTTTTGAAGATAGTTTCATTATACAAGAGGTTTTAGGCTTTATCTACGTTTAATCCCCCAAAAGCAAATTTATCAATGCCGCTTCAACCTTTATCAATATTTTCTGCTTTACCACTACTTGTGGTACGGTTCACCACGCATGATCTTAAACTATCTTGCCCGTTACTTCAGCAGCTGCCCGTAGCGGTTGTTTGAACTATCGTTCTGTGATCATACTTCTTTCTATTTATATTGGCTAAAACTAAAACAGCCAATCATATAGAGTACTGACAAAATATTTGTTATTTCCTATATCGCTGCTAATTTTAAAGCCTGCTCTTCAGCTTCTTTATATCCTTTTTTTAATACTTCATCTCTGTCCAGAATAACTGTTCCTTGAACTCGAATTGTTTCGAAATCTTCGATACCAAAGAAATTAAACATGGACTTCAAATATTTATGTGAGTATTCCACTTCGGTATACCAGTCATCATTGGTGTAGATTGAACCACTAGCTTGAATTACAACCATACTTCTTCCATCTTTTAGAAGACCGACAGATCCAGTATCGGTATATTTAAACGTTTCCCTTGCAATCATAATATTATCCATATAATCCTTTAGTTTTGATGGGATATTAAAGTTATGCAATGGATAAACAATTACATACTTATTCGCACTTTTGAATTGTTTTAATATCTCATTCATGCGGTCTGTAACGTCTTTTTCTTGACTTGTTAATTCTTCACCTTTTCCTTGTTTCGCCCATGCTATAAAAACAGTTTTATCTAATATGGGTACTTCATCGTCGTATAGATTAATTTGTTCAATAACTTCGTCATTTGGATGCTTCTCTTTGTATACTTTCAAAAAGTAACTAAATACATCTAGACTTGCTGAGGTTTGAGAATCAAATTCTGGATGTGCATTGATGATAAGTAGTTTACTCATGGAAATTTCCTCCTAAAATTGAAAGTTCATTTAGTTTATTGTCGATCATAATAATCGTCGATAATATTAATCATCGATTGATATAGTCTATAATACGACTTTCCCAATTGTATGTCAATTTATACAGCGTTGTAATTATGTAAATTTACAAAATGAAATTGATGCTATACTATGTATTTGATAAGCCTATTAACATGAAAGTAGGTGATTTTATATATGCAGTATAGTGTTATGGTTGAATATGCTTTGCATAGCCTTGTCTATTTAATAGACATACCTGAAGAGGAGAGCATAGGAATAAAGGATCTTTCAGAATTTCAAGGGCTTTCAGAAACGTATCTCTCGAAAGTTCTCGGTAAATTGTCTAAGGCTGGTATTGTGAGTTCTACACCTGGTGTAAAGGGAGGATATAAATTAGCTAAGATCCCTGAGGAAATTTCGTTTTGGGATGTAATTGAAGCGGTTGAAGGAAAAAAAACTATTTTTCAATGTAAAAACATATTAAAAACTAACTTAATGTATAGAGATAATGAAGAATGTACTTCATGTACTCAGAGCAATCCTTTATGTACGATTAACTTGACAATGCTTGAAGCAGAAGAGCATATGCGCAAGGTTCTACGTAATAAAACTCTTGCTTGGTTAAATAAGGAGCTGGATCGTGTTTTACCTGAGAAAGTACGAACTGATAGCCAAAACTATTTTAAGAATAAAAATTCAAACTAAAGCAATACAAAAACTAGAGTGAAAGGCTGAGTATTATTTCAGCCCCTCCTCATCAAACCGTACGTGAGGTTTTCCCTCATACGGCTTTCCAATGTTCTTACTTCGTGCGCATGTAGATTACAAAAGTGTTTTTAATCCATGTTGTTTGGCTGTGAATTTAGGGTGACTGAACATTTTAATAAAACTCATACCGATTTTCATCATTACTTTTTTCGAAGGCTTATTAAAATCGGCTGTAAAACTATACACATCATGAAAACCCAATTTGCTAAATCCATATTGTAAACAGGCTGCCACCTATGCCATATCTTCCGCCCCACGTTCGGCACTTAAGCCATTTTCATGAACCCATACCCACATAGCTGCAAAAATAGACAGCAAATTCCACCCACGCTTAGTTAGCTCATATTTGACGTGCAGGGGCACACCGGGGTACAGCGTACGAGTAATAATCCCCTTCTCCTCTAGCACCCGCAGTCGATCTGTTAACGTCTTTGGGCTAATAGGGTGTAGTCTTCTCCGCAGCTCTCCAAATCGCTTGGTTCCGACAAACAACTCTAACAGAAGAGGAGGCACTTACCGTCCAAGATTTCCAGCAAGGGATCAATGGTCTTCGATACAAGAGCGATCCAATATAGACGTTTCCTCCATAGTTCATTTTTTGAAACTACTGGGGGCTTCCTGGGGTGTGACAGTAGTTAACGTAATTAAATTAGCGGATAATATAGATGAACTTGAAAACGATGCAGCGGAAATGTCTGAGGAAATTGATTCCGACATAGGGGCGTTGTATACTAAAATGAAAATAAAACGGGAGTGTGAAACATAATGAAAAAGAAGTGGAGTGTAGGTATATTTCTCTTCAACGATGTTGAGGTGCTTGATTTTGCTGGTCCCTTCGAAGTGTTTTCCGTTACTACATATCCGGACCAACATGTGGATACTCCGGAATTCAATCCGTTTCTCGTAAAACTAGTTTCGGAGACGGGAGAATTGGTACAGGCTTATAATGGATTGAAAGTGCAGCCAGATTACAGTTTCGACAATGCACCACATTTTGATATTTTGGTGATTCCTGGCGGACTTGGTGCCAGAGAGAAGGAGATTTACAACGAGAAAGTCATTCAATGGATTTCGCAGCGTATGGGTAATGTTAAACTGATGACATCCGTTTGTACAGGTGCTCTTCTGTTGGCGAAGGCAGGTCTTCTAAACGGAAAGATGGCAACGACTCATTGGGCCAGCTATGATAGACTCGAGAAAGAGTTTCCGGCTGTCACTGTAAAGAGGAATGTCAAGTTCGTTGATGAAGGGAATATTGTGACATCGGGTGGGATTTCCGCCGGAATCAATATGGCATTCCACGTTGTTAAACAACTACTAGGTTCGGAAATTGCTCAAACAACAGCCAAGACAATGGAGTACGACATCACGATTGAGTAACATCAATACATAGAGATACGTGTGAAAATGGTCATAATTTGAATACTTATTCCATTCTATGATCCTGTTTTTTTAGGGGTACCGTGACATGCTCATGAAATAAGGCAAATTAATATCTCCAAAACGAAAAAAACGCTGTTATTCTGTACTAGGATGGTTTTTTTTCAGTAGCATTGATAAATGAATGGTTAACTGATGTTACTGTGCAATGTACTACGTCCTTTTTTTTTAAGAATTCCGAACTATTCGTGGCTTTTGTATACGATGCAACTTCTTTACTTCTATGTTGTTCATCCACTGGAACATGAGAACATATCTTAAGTGTCTCATCCAGGCACATAATAGCAATTTTCAAACATTATTCCATGATTCTTCCTTCTTTTGCTAATGAGAATAGTGCCCCTCAAACTCTTTTCTCTGTTTTCGAGCTTGACCAAAATAGACTTGAGTACCAACATGTAACCCCCTAATTGCACACATTAAATGATATTTATATTTCTTATACTGGTTTGAAATAGTTCCAATTTTAATATTCGTATCTAAGTAATAATTAAAATATGCAGCAGCATAATAGACTTCATAATTCCTCGATAATGCTAATTACATCGTCCCTTGTCACAACTAATTTATCATTTATTATAATGGAAACACCATCTAATCCTTTTTCACCTTCGTCTGTCATTATATCGTTTGGATCAAAACGATCGAGAGTATATTTATTTATAATACATGTATTAATAAAATGTTCGAAAGCCGTCTCTTTTCCTTTTCCCTATTTGCGTCATTTGTAATAACGTTCACCGCGCTTGATGCTTCGGCAAATTTTTAATGGTTTATTAGGCGCTAGGCCATACACGCTCCCTCCTCTATGAATAACCTAGCCAATAGCAGTATTCTCCACATTTTCTTTTGAAGGAGGTGATGTTGCCCATGGTAAATGCCTATACCAAAAGCCGAATACGCAAAATTGTCCGCCGCTTCGACCTAATTCCGTTGCGTTCAGACTCGATCGCGTCTCTTTATCGAAAGAACGCCATCGTCCGAGTACGGACGGAAAGCGGAACCTATGCGATGAAGCCCTTCTTCCGGAGTAATTTACTCCACACAGGTACAATTGATCAAATAAAAACAGCTGCAGACTATATACAGCATTTGATGAATAATGGTTTCAATTCCATGCCTAAATGGCTTGCTAGCAATTCAGGGAAATTATGGACTTTAAACCAAGGAAGACCCTTCTATGTAACCACATGGATAAATGGGAGAAGCATGGATAATCAAGAGGATTTCGAAAAGCTTGGACGAGCTCTTGCCTCCTTGCATACAACATCCAGTCGTTCCTTCCCCCTTAAAGGTCCCTTTTATGATCATATTCGATTATGGCAGAACCATGATCGTCTCTTTCGCAGACGTATGGCAAAAGCAAACCAAACGAATAAATGGACCCGCAGATGGTATAAAAGGTTCGGAGAATCCTGTAACCAGTTTTCTGATCGGTCCTGGACCGAATTAATGAGCCCGGAGCTTGTAGACCTTTTTGTGAAGGAAATGATTCGTCCCGCATTGATACACTGCGATATTACTTCACTGAATGTCATTATTGCCGATGACGGACAGCTTTTCATTATTGATTGGGATCGCATTAAGTTAGGATCGATTTATGTTGACTTAGCAACAGCCCTCATGAACACGACTCGCTTTAATCCCGTCCTCATTCATTCGTTGTTAAACGGGTACGAAGAACTCCGTCCTTTAGACCGGACCGAACGTAAAATGATTTCTTCCTTGTATCGGTTACCTCGAGAAGCTTGGTTTACCGCTCGGTTCCCTAAAAGCCCGAGAAGCCGCATCATGTTAGATATTATGGAGCAAACATGGCCTCTCCGATTAAAGGCAATGGATTTATTAGATGAATGGGTAAATCAGTAGGGAGAGGAATGATGTTGTAAAAAAACCTTTTTAGGAAAAAACTTGCCGTTACTTATGGTACGGTTCACCGCGCTTAATATTAAAAATCGAATGAATTTATCAAGAAGCACTGGGCACTTAACTGGTGCTTCTTGTTTGTATAGAGCTAGTACTTATGTTGTATTCGTGAAGAAAAATAGAACATCCTATTATTGGGGTTTAAAACATTTTAAGGGATATATGATCCTTGGCTCAGTGTCAGTATGCAGCTCCGCCGACATCTGAACCTATTATAATTAAACCGGGTGCAAATTCATGAACCGAATATTCCACGTTACCCTGAACTATCTCACCTATCTTCCACAACCTTAAATAACCACTTTCACCAATCGTACCTTCTCCACCATTTGTCTGTAATCTAAATTCAACATAATCAACAGGAAATTTAATCCGAAGCATTGTTTCTACGTCTTCAATATCCCTTTTTGAGATGGGTGTGTTTGTTTGAAAGTTTTCCATAAAATCTTCGTGCACTTTGTATCCTCCTTTGTTAAAGTGTTAAATATTGAAAAGTTCCGTAAGACCTGCGCCATAATATTATCCCACTTAATAAATAAAGGCTACAGTCACCTGAGTGACAATAGCCATTTATTAAATAGATGTTTAGCTTTGTTTGCTTTGACCCGCTTGAGCGCTTCGTTCATGTTATCTCTGCAAGTATCCATGCAGATTGTGCACTCCCGCATATTCTCCATGTTCCGCATGTACGTTCTGCGTCGAGCCTTCTCTTCGAAGTTGGCTGGACTTGGCTCCTGTTTCGGTACCTTTCATTGACCCACACCTCCTAAGGTTCGGCCCTTCCCTCTTCTCGTCGACAACATGAGGTACTACGGCGTATGCTGACTTCTCATGATAAATCTTGTTTCAACCGTGATTCGAAAGTCATCTCTTCACGTCCATGAGACCTCCCATGGTAAGACGACTCACCTTCCTTCCATCTACCCGCACTATTTACACTTGAATGTCCGTGTAGTGTATTGGACTTCGCTTTGTCTTGCAAAGCTCATTCCGTTCCTTGTGCCTGATGATGTTCGTGTTCCTCGGACCGGAAGTTAGCCTCCTGCTTCCTTCAGATTCCATCTCACGATGGACACCCTTGCTCATGGCTACAGTAGACGCTCGCCAGCCCCCGTTCGGGACTTTCACCCTAGAGTTGACGTCCATGCTGGGCGTACTTAAAAAAGGTGTCGGGGTGAAATACCCCAACACCTTTTTTGTTTTGTTTCTATTTCAACGAATCAATCAAAGAACCAATTTCAGGGTTAATTTTTCAGGAGCGAAGCAATACGGTCAATGCTTCGGCACGAGTCGAGTTTTTGTCCGGAGCAAAAGAACCTCCACCCGCACCGTTAATAATGCCGGCCTTTGTTGCTGCTTCGATCTGGTCATTATTCCATTAATTTCCGATATCGGTAAACGCAGCGCTGCTTGTTCCTTGAACTGTAGTCAGGTTAATGATTCTGACGATAATGGCGATCATTTCTACACGGGTGATGTTAGCTTCAGGGTAGAATGTGCCATCTTCATATCCGTTGATGATACCATTTGATGCAAGTGCCAAGATCGCTTCTTTAGCCCAGCTCTCGTTGATATCACTAAACTGGGCAGCCTTCAATTCGCCAGTACCGATATTGAAGGTTTTGGCAACGATAGCAGCAAACTCGCCGCGAGTAATAGGAGCATCCGGCATAAATGTGCCATCCTAGTAACCTTTAACGACCCCAAGCTTCGAGAACACATGTATACTTTCGGCTGACCAATGATCGGATACATAAATTCTATACCTATATAAGGGCGCATCTGATAAGCAGTGTAAAAATACGAATGTCGTTATAAACACTTATACTGAGCTTACGTCTCCTTCTTCATACGGCAGGAGCTATCCACTCATAAGATAGTGCATCTAGCTTCGCAAACCATGCGCGTTCACCTGATCGTATCTCTAACTGCCTTCTCATGTTCTTATTGAACTCTCGTTTACCGTTAATTGAACGAATGTTCTTATTGAAAATCCATTCTGTAAAGTTTGAATGTCACTTTGAAATTTTTCGGTTGCCACATCTCGTCATAGGATGATCGATAAGTCATCCCCAATTTTTGCATTACTTTTTCGCTTTTCGGGTTGTTAACATCGTGCGTTGCCGTGACGAAATGAAATCCGTTTTCTTTTAGTTTTTCCAGTACCGCTTTGGAAGCCTCGGGGATGATACCTTGCCCCCAAAACTGCTTTCGTAAGCCATAACCCAATTCACCACTGGCGGTTCTTTCGTCAAATCCCCCGAGCGAGACATATCCGATCACTTGGTTTGACTGTTTATATACCACGGCATAGCGATAGGCAATATCCTTTGCGTAATCAGCAAAAATATTGTTGTGGAGATATTCTCGCGTTTCCTCAACCGACTGGAAGGGAAACCAAGGCAAAAACTCATTAACTTCCTCGTCGCTGTAAATAAGGAACATCTCTGCAACATCGTCGTCAGTGAATCTTCTTAAAATCAATCTCTCTGTTTCAATCAAAGGTGTATTATCTTTTTTCATCTTGCCCTCCTTTTCACTTCATTACTTTTAAGTTCTTGTGTATCTGCGTTTTATTTGGTGAAGGTATCCGTATTAAAATCTAACTGTAGTAAATGTAACAGGCACAAATTGTACTATCAATGTATAGTTCTTTTATAATCCTGCCAGTTACTTCAATGAAATCAAAAAGGAGCGTCTTATATCCAGCTCCTGCCTATTGTGTCCCGTTGCGTAATGCTTCCAGCCTTTTTGCTCGTTCAAATGCTTTATGTAAAAACTCTTTAGCCGATAAATCCTCATAATCCCAATTCATCGCCTCTATTGCAGTCGCGCCTGAATAATCCGTTTCCGCAATTTTTTTCATGGTTGTAGACCAATCAATCGTGCCGTCAAAGGGTAACCCGTGTTGGGCATGACTTCCGTTATTATCATGTAAATGTAGTGCCATCACCCGGGAACCGTACATGGATAATAAATCAACGCCTGGATAGTAGCGGTAGTGATGTCCGCAGTCATAACAGAATCCGATACACAGGGAATCCACTTGCTCCAGCACATATGCCAAATTGGTAAGATTCCGTAAATTCTCCAGTGCAACATTGACACCAAGCTGTTCAGCTTTTTCAGTGATTCTCTTGATTCTATCCAGTCCCAATGCGTTATATGGATTGTCTTCTTTGGGCAGGTGCACCACCATTGTTGGAATCTCAAATTCGGCGCAATCTGCAACACATTGCAAATAACAATCGGTTATGGCTTCACCGTCCAGATTGTCAAGCCAAAGGCTGTGTTGGTTTTTGATAGGCGCGTGGATATTTTCTATAAAAAGACCCGCTTCTCGCGCAATTTGTGGCCCGTTGCGGTAATCGTTCCGATTAAAGTCTTCACTCCACCATAATAAAACGCCATCAAATCCGGCTTCTTTTATTAACTGATAGCGTTCCTTAATCGGCAATTCATAGCCAAACCAATCATAAATGGTAATCATAAGCCGCTTCCTTTCTTGTTTTTTTCCATCATTGCCGTCCTCGTGTCAAAAACAATAGCTGCCGCCGATGCATTAATAATCTTCATAGTTTTTTCAATACGTGACACTAGATGGTCAAATTGCGTGCTGATATTTATTACTGGTAAATTCAGAATAAATAATCCTCCTCGTTTCCCAATAATTGGTCCTTGTGAAGCTATGTTATTATACTATTAATTAATTGGCAAACCTTAAAAACACACGTTAGCTTTCTGGATAGAAACATATATTCGCCCTACGATGCCTGATTATGGGGTTTTCAGAAAATGAGATCTTTGTTTATCTTTATATATCTCATTTTTTTGAAGTAAGAATCTATCAAATAGATACTCCGCAGAAGGATTGACCTCAACTGCCCCTTAACGAAGTTGACATCATTCGCACTAACCTGCCCGTTCCTTTAATAAACAAAAACGAGGAGCTGCCACGCGGCAAGCTCCTCCACTATCGTTCCTCGTTAGCTCAATGACTTGTCTGAGATTGGAACAACATGCTACCAACGACACAAATTTCAAAATAGGCGCCTCTACCTGAAATTTTCTACACACTCATGCAGAAAGGCGTCTAGCGTGCGTGGCTCTCTGCCGAGCAAGCGCTTCACAGTGTCATTTGGACTTTCTGGCACCACCGTAGACATGTTTTGAATTTCCACAACGTGGTTCGCGAGCCAAGGAGGCATATGCCCGTTCTCCATAAGATTGCGGAGTAGTACTTGGGGTTCCATGTTGATGTAGCTTATTGGCCGATTAAGCAGGGCGGATAGTTGACTCGCGATCTGGGGATAACTGAAAATCTCCGAACCAGTAAGCGTATATATTTGGCCTGATACCTCGCGGTTGGTCAGAACTTCTGCGGCAACATCTGCGATATCGCGACAGTCAATGAAGTTACACGGTGAATCACCCATGGAGCCGAAGAAAACATTTTGGGTTGTGATCGTTGGTGCAAGACGCATTAAGTTTTGCATGAACGCATAAGGGCGCAACACGGTGTGGGTGAGACCCGATTCCCTCAGCGTTTTCTCGATTTCTTGATGCCAGCCAGCCACTGCCACTGGAGAACTTCGCTCAAAGGCAGGGCTGGATATTTTTACGATATGTTTGATTCCAGATTCAGCGGCAATCTGAATGATTGAAGTTTCCAATTCGATTTGTCTTGGACTGTTGGACATGGCAAGGAAGAGCTGGCTAGCACCTGCAAACGCGTGGCGCAGCGATTCGGGGTCGGAAGCATCCGCCAATGCGACCTCGATAGTCGATCGGCCTTTTTCTCCGATCTGATCACGCAACTTCTCTGGCTCTCTGCTCAGCGCCCTGACGGATAAGCCAAGATCAACCAAACGTTCTAAAAGCGCACTGCCTATCGTACCTGTTGCTCCCATAATAACTATCATTTTTTTCTTCTCCTTTTGGATGAAATATTAGTTGTGACGGCAAGACGCCACCGCCATGTCACTATCGTGCTTGCTATGAATCCTGACAACGGGAAATCGATCCAGACACGACCGACCCAGGCCAAGTGATTGCTCGGAATCATAATTTCTAGTAAACCAGATGTCACCCATGCGGCGTATAGGCCAAACGAGGAACCGGCCAATGCGAACAACCCTACCACAACCAAGTGAGGTGCACCGATGATCCATCGTATAAGGCCCACTCGGCTGCGCAACAATAGGCCAATCATCAAGGCCATCAAGGCCGATGCACCGCCGATTGTGGTCAATGCCCCTATTTGAAGACCCCTATCGGCAGTAACCAACCCCCCGCTACCTGCCATGATGGCAGGAGCAGCATAGGCCATTACAACTTCACGCCATAGTACAAAAGTCTTTTTCTTGGAACCAGCAGTCTTGATGCCGTAAACATCATCTGTCTGATTCGGGTATTTCATCTTGTTCATTTAGTTGCTCCCTTCTTCTTTGAAATAGTTCAACGATTGCTTTCAGTGAGATATAATTAGCTTCCTAACTATATAAGAGTAAAAATAGGCTAGCTTCACTAGCCCATTCTACTCATTACTGATATTTCCCTTTGGTTTCGAGCCTAGTTCGCCCGTAAGTGCTGAGATGCCTTGTGTAACTCGGCCTAGCAAGTCGAGAAATACGCTGCGCTCATCGATATTGAGTAAGCCCACCATTGCTTCCAGCCGAGCGAAATGCTCAGGAGCCATTTCACGGAGCTTCTTCGCTCCTTCTTCCGTCAAAATGACCGATCTCTGACGGCCATCGTCTGAGCTTGATCGCCGAGATACTAGCCCATCTCGTTCAAGAGTGTCGATAAGACCTGTCACTGTAGCACGTGTAACACCTAGATGCTCCGCTAATTGCGAAGGCAACTCTTCTCCTTCGTTATCTTCAAGATCTGCCAATAAACGATATCGCCCTGTTGATAAACCGAATCTAGAGAAATGAATCTCCGAGGCATGTCCAAGCTTGGCTCCCGCTGCCATTAGCCTAGACGCGACGAGTATAGCCTGTGCGTCTATGTCTAGGTTATAGCGATCAATCTGACGCTTGGATTGTACAAGCGAGGGAATAGCGTCAATGTCATTTATTATTTTATTATTGTTGTTCATATATATAGTATGGCTCCTAATTACTTTTGTGTCAACACATTGTTATAACACATCAACACCCCGCCTTTCTTCATAACTGAAGCTATATTCCTCCTCGGTCACTGCAAAAGGCTCGATCTCTCTTTTATTCCAAATCGAGTTAGAGCTGTTTAATCCTCATCAACCGAAGATTATACCAAATATATGGAGTTATATAGTTGTATTTAGTTATGTTATCCTCCCCGTTACTTCAACTAGGCTGCCTATCATGCCGGCAGCCTCGTCCTGGTTTCTTATTGAACAAACGTTCCTCGTTAGCGCAATACCGGCAAACTAACGCTTACCCTGTCAAAAGGTATATTTTTAGATAAATATTTCAGCAATTGAATAGAGTACGGCTTGGCCGCTTATTGTTACTCGTTCACCAAGGAGTTTGCAATATAGGGTGCCGCCGCGTTTGGAAACCTGTCTTGCTATCATTTCCTGTTTATTCAAACGCTCAGCCCAATATGGAATAAAATTGCAATGAGCAGATCCGCATACGGGGTCCTCGTTAACATTTAATTTAGGAAAGAAACTTCGAGAAACGAAATCATACTGATCACTTTTAGCAGTAACCTGTACGCCCAGCCCATCTGGGAGAGCAGCTAACTTAGCAAAATCAGGGTCAAGGCTACGTACATCAGATTCTGAATCAAGTACGAACATTAAGTCCCGACCAAGATAAGTTTCTGTGGGTTTATACCCAAGGGCTTCAACCATTTGTTCCGTTAATGGATGTGCATTAGGCATCCTGCTCGGGAAATCCATTTCGTACAGATCACCCTTTTTAACAACAATTAGTTCTCCACTGAGGGTTTGAAATCGAACACTCTTAATTTCAGCATCATAAAAATTAACTATCACGTAGGCTGTTGCTAAAGTTGCATGACCACATAAGTCAATTTCGTTTCCCGGAGTAAACCATCTTAATCGGTAATAATCATCTTCCTTGACGGCAAAGGCAGTTTCGGAGAGATTATTCTCGATTGCAATCTTCTGCATAATATCATCTGGAAGCCATTCATCCAGAATACAGACGCCAGCTGGATTTCCTTCAAAAACCTTGTTTGCAAATGCATCAACTACATAATATTTCATTGTCATCTTCCTCCCTTGTTTACTGCTAAGATAAAAGTCATTTTAACAACTTAATTGTATGGCATCAAATAATAAATTGTATGACATACAATTTTATTTTTAATACAAGGAAGGGAGATCATTGTCTTCACTTTCTAACAATGTTCTGATGATTTTAAGTGCTTGTATTAATCTAGCGTTATTTTCTGGAGCAGTAATAGCCATTCTTACGGCGCTCTGAGGTTTTGCTGTACCCACTGCAAAACGTTCTGAGGCATATAAACCTGTACCCCCGCATGATAGGCACGCAATTCAAAAGCTTTCCCCGTTGTATCATCAGGAAGAACTAACCACCTAAAAATACATTCTGGTGCTCCATTTACCTTATAATCACCAAGATACTGACTTACGATTAAGTTTTGCTCTCTCGAATACGCACGACGTTTTTCTAATATTACATCTGAAACACCGTCATTGATTATTCTCGCTGCGAGTTCAGCCATCATAGGCGATACCGAAATAATAATATTATATAGAGCTGCCGACAGGGGTAGTGGGATTATGAAAATCAGGAATTAGATATAGCCCTTTTATATTCTCGTTTTTACAAGCATAAATTAACCCTTCTTGTGTAACTTCATTATTCTGTTGTTGGATTACCACTAAATGAATCCCTAACATATTGGCTGCTGTCTTAATACCTAATAGCAAATGAATTACAACTCGTTATTTCTCCCAAAGCTCGACCAGTCGACCTTCAGGATCTTCAATCCAAATAAACTTTCCAAATTCACTAATCTCTTTTTTCTTTGCAAGAGGTACACCAATATGTTCAAGATGCTTAATAGTCTCGTTTAGATTATGTACTTGGAAATTTAACATCACTTGTTGTTCTGTTGGAAAATAACTGTCATTCTCGGTAAAGAAAGAAAAGATAGTCTCATTTCCAAATTGGGGTTTTATCACAGTCCCATTCCAATTTTCTATTTCAATCTTCAACACTTCACTGTACCATTTTTTTATAACTTCAAGATTCTTAGTTCTCCAAAATATTCCTCCGAAACCTTTTATCATTGTATCTAACTCCTGTCTATCATCAAATTTTTAGCTTTCCGATTATATTAGATATTCGAGATTTAAATTAAGTTCCTTTTTCAACTATACTGCCAGTTAGCTTAACGCCCATATCCAGTCTAATACTTTATTTTGTGATATTATCAAGACCTAAATTGAAAAAAGATAGATAAATTAAAGGACGCAACATATTTTATATGACTAATATGTTATCTCCTTTTTTTTTCAACTAACGCACCCGTTACTTTAAGTTCATTTCTTCATAAACTTAATATGGTGCGATTGCTCTTATTAAACAATCGCACCCGGTAGTTAAGTAACTTTATTTGACTTTCTGTTTAAACACTCGTCACGAAATGGCGAATCGGGTTTTTAGCCTTGCGGCATTTTGCTCATATCCATATACAACGCGTTCCACCGATGACCGTCCGGATCGGCAAAACCGCAGCCGTACATCCAGCCACCCTTTTCGCCCGGCTTGCTGAATACAGTGCCGCCGGCACGTTCGGCTTTCAAGGCGAACTCATCAACTTCATCTCTGGAGTTCGCCCCAAGAGAGAATAACACTTCAGTGCCCTGTCACGAATCCGCAACCGCATTACCAGCAAAACCGCGGAATGCGGATTCCGGGAAGAGCATCAAAACAACCTGATTGTCACCGACGATCAAGCTGAATGAGCCGTCTTGACTCGCATACTGCTCATTCAATCGAAAACCGAGCTGGGTATAAAACGCCTTTGCCCGTTCTGGTTCTCGCACTGGAAGGTTCAACCATAATTCTCTCGACATACCTAACAACCTCCTGATATAGAGATGCAGTAATCACTCACCCCTGTATAAAATCAATGCTTATTATAATCTTTCCTTCTTGTTTGGAAATAAACCCTTGTTCAACTATCCTGCCCGTCCCTCGGTTTTAAGGGTTTATCTCACGTATACTCACTCATTCGCAGGATTTCTACTGCACGCTTATTCCACGAATACCTTAGAAGCTTACCATCCCATGGCTCTACGGGTCTAGACCCTTACATTCCATCGTCATACCTGTCCAAGGTGTGGAGACCGATTGCTTTTAGCGGACGGGTCTAAGCCCTTTTCGGGCAGGAACTCGGTTCTCCGTGCTTTCTTTGTAAAATCCTGCGAATGAGTCAACCTACGTGGTATTCAAACGTTTTATGCGGCTTGAATAAGGATGTGACTTGCCTTTCAGGCGTAAATGCTTCACCTTTTTGGACAATGCTGATTAAGATTCGAGCTACTTTTCCCAGCAGTTTAAATACGAACCTCTGCTTCTTCATATGCTTAACTTTAATGTTATACTCATGTAACTCTCGAAAAACGGGATTGATACCTATGAGCTGTATGGTAGCGAGAAACAGATAGATGAGATGTGCTAATTCGTTCAATTCGTTGATCTTGACCTTCTGTTTGTTTAAACTTCATAGTAGGAGCGCTTCCTTGATGGTGTTGGGTTTCGAACCCGTGGACAAACCCATCATACCGAGGCACTCCTTTTTTGACAAAGACGATTTCTTAGCCTTAACAGGACTGTTTACTTCAATAAAGAATAGAGGAGCTGCCGCAAAGCGAGCCCCTCCACTATCGTTCTCCGTCGTAGTTATGTAGAGGATTAGATAGCAATTTCCATCTTAATCGATGGATGATATTCATAATTTATTAAATTGAAATCATTAATAGTAAAATCATCAAATCTTTTAATTTCTGGATTAATCCAAAGTGCAGGAGCAGGATAAGAATAACGTTGAATCTGTTCTTTCAAAGGTTCTATATGTCTTTCATAGATATGAGCATCATTAATATTAAGTGTAAGTGTTCCTAATTTGTATCCCGTCACTTGAGAAATCATTCGCTGTAAAACGTAATACTGGAATACATTAAATGGGTTACCTAAACCAATATCGTTTGATCTTGCGTTTACTACTAAATGGAGAAACCCTTCTTTTATTAGCCATTGATTATTCCAAACACAAGGATAAAGCTCCATTTGATCAAGATCATCAATATTCCAAAGAGATATTACATGCCTTCTAGATGTAGGATTATTAATAAGCTGATCGATTAGATTATGAACCTGATTTGTGATCTTTCCATTTAACATAATTGGCTTGCCTAACTGATAGCCATATGCCTTGCCAATATTGTTATTAGTATTCGTCCACTCTTTCCATATCTTTACTTTATTTTCATCTAAATAGGTGCAATCACTTGTTCGCTTCACATAAAACCATAATAGTTCATGTATCGCTGATTTCCATGGTACTCTTTTCGTTGTTAGTATAGGTACCTCTGAATTATCAAATTTTAACTGCTTGGAAATTAAACTTTTTGTGTAGGCAGGATTACCGTCAGACCATCTTGTTCTTACATCATGATCTTTGTCCCAAGTACCATTATCAAGAATATCTTTTACTAATTCATTGTAAATCCCATCTGCCGTTCCCAACTTCTAGCCCCCTAATTAATATTTATATTGAGCATGCTTTATAATTTCGAGAGGGATAATGAAGTATCCTCTTCCTTTTTCCATTTAACGCTTATGCCAATCGTATATTTCAACAAAAGTTGACCGCGACCACGCATAACTGCCCGTAATGAGACCGCCGATCAATATGGCAGCCTCATCCTTGGTTAATTGAACTAAAGTTCTCCATTAGTTTAATCTTTCCTCCTCCATAATCCCCCAGAACAGGGAGTAAGTCCACTCCTTATATAAAAGGATGTATGTTTTGAATCGTATGTCAATGTTACAATTTCTAACCCAACACGTTCTGCCTCTTGCAGCAATTTCCTAACTAAGGATTCGCCAATTCCTTTTTTCTGAAATTTTGGGTGTACAATTATGTCTTCCATGTACCCGTGTTGCAACCCCATCCCGGCAACATAGCCGAATGCTATAAGCTTATTTTCCTCATCTCTGAGACCAGCCCAAAAGTTACAACGTTCGAATAATGTTGGATAATCTGAATATCTGCCGTCCCAACCAACCATTTCTCTTAAATTGGGAACTTCATCCGCTACTATGGGCAGATTAATTATTATCTCTTGCTTCAATTTATTATTCTCCCTTGTCTTTTCTAAATTTGTTCTACACTATCTTGAAACTATCCAGCCCGTTAGGATATAAGTTTTTGTCTTGCTAAAAGACAAGAACTTATATCCATAAAATAAAAAAAACGCGCTGCACGAGGATTTCTATAGATATATGTTCTTGTCCTCCTACATCTGTCCGGTGACACAAACATATGCGCTATGCGCTTGCCTTTCCGGCTCAGCAGGAATTAATGCAAAAAAAACCTGGAAGTCGTCCCCCAGGCGATTGTGCTTATGATTAGGGCTAGGAAAAATTCCACCCACAGGGCTTCTTTACTCAATTCAAGGCAATACTATATCTCTGATAGTATTTACTAAATTATTAATTGCAAGGATCTAATAGGTTGATGGTTGTCGGATTTTAGTCCGCCGAAAATCATTCTATCCATATCAAACTTTCAGCAGTTTTCTGAAGTTTATAGTTCTTCTCAATTCATCAGCTAATGAAATGGCTTGCTGCATATCCTCGTGCTGACTCGACCAATGCCAACTCCCATATCTACCTATACTATAAATGCCGTATTGCTGCAAGTAGCTTTGAATAAGCGAAGTTACCTGGTTGTCCGGCAAGCAATAATTTTGCTCCAAGTAGATCGGCTTAAGGGTAACGATATCGCTCTCATCCTCGATCATTCCGATGCTAATGAGGTCCCTTATGACCTGTGGCACTATGTACAAAGCCTCCTGTTTATTCTTGAAAAACAACGGTGAACATTCCACGTACATCGAGCTATAGCCTTCAGGCGCCATATCAGGTTGAACGTTGCTATAGAAACCGATTCTATAGAAATGATATTTCATTTCGGCCAGATAGATCCAACTTTTGTTTGCATGCAACAGATTTCTCTTTACTCCCAAATTGAGGATCAAGCCTCTGCTAGCTCGTAATTGTTGGGATAAATAAGCGATCCCACAATCGACATCGGCAATCATACTTACCAACCTTGGCAGCGGAATGGTTGATATAATCGTTTCCCAAGGTGACGTTTGCTTATTGATGCTGATCGTTCGTTGATTCAGATGAATTGATTGCACTTGGGAATTGAAACGCACCTGCACATCCTTCGCCAGATGTACCGGAATCGCCTGCGCACCTAATGGATCTTTCGGGTAGTAAAAATAACTGTTATAGCCCTCGGTTTTCTGATTGGTCCGAACATTTCTGATTTCTTCGTATTTACCGATTTGGATTTGTGACAGATCGGACACTCCGAACATTTTCACATTATAGTCTCTAAAGAAGCGTTCAAATAAAGTGGGACCATACGAATTGAGCAGCATGTCCGAATAGTTTTGACTCTTAGTAGCCTCTTTTTGCCCAAGAGCAGCTAACTCACGATCGATCTGTTGGACAAGACTGTTATCAGCATGCGTTTTATAACTTTGTTGAAGGGGGAAGTCGTACAATCCCCCCTCCCAATATACAAAGGCTTGACGTGCGTGCTTCTCGAGGGAAAGACCTTCCAATAGCTGTAACACTTTAGGTGCATTTTGATGATGGAACCAATGTCCGCCTATATCGAAGGTAAATTTACCTACATGTGTATTCATGTTATACGACGATGCTTTCCCTCCTAACCCCGGATTGCTTTCCAGAACCTTTCCATAGCCCAAAGTTACCGCAAAGGATAACCCAGTAACTCCTGCTCCGATTACATATGTGGACACCAGGTTCACCCTTTCTGCTAAATCTGCATGGTACTTTTTATGAGTGCATTTACCTTGAAGACATCGTACTTATACTCAGCAATCTCACGACTACATGCTCCCATTATTTCGATCATGTACGGATTCAAGATGAACTGTTCCATCGCATCAGCAAGCGCTTTCGAACTCTTTACTGGGACCAACAAACCGTTGCGCCCATGAATGACCGTCTCACGACAACCGGGTGTATCCGTAGTTACAATCGGCAGTCCCATGGCCATCGCTTCCAGCACAGATTTAGGAGTACCTTCTCGATATGAAGGTAAGACGAAGACGTTAGAACTCCTTAAATACGGACGCACATCAGTCGTTTCCCCCAGATAGCGGATCACGCCTTCGTTCATCCATTCCTTTACTTGGGCTTTACTTATCGAAGTCGGATTATGATCAAATGGGCCTAAGAGTTGAATGCTTACATGAGGATATTTAATCTTCAGGATCCTGGCCGCTTCGATGTATTCATATATTCCTTTGTCTTTAATTATTCTTGCAACAAGTATAAAAGTTATTGGCGCTTTTGACCGGACTTTGGGGTTCATAGCAAACTTATCCAGGTTAACACCGGAGCCATTTAGAATTGTTGTCTTATCCTGCTGGATCAAACCGAGCCGATTAAATAAATGCAGATCATCAGGATTTTCGAAGAAGACCCTTTCACAATGCTGAAAAGCAAGGCGATACCAGGTATTTACAAGAGGGGTTAACAAGCGTTGCTTCCATGTAAATCCTGTAAACACATAGCCTAAGCCGGTCACCGTTAAAAAGACCCTAGTCGTTCTTATAGTTCTAGCTGCCAAAGCGCCGTAAAGAACAGGCTTGATTGAGTAGCAACTGACGATATCGGGAAGTTCGTTCCGAATGATCCGAGCCAAATGAAATATACTGAGGATATCGTAAAACGGGTTTAATCCTGTATTCTTGAGTGGAATTTGAATAAACCTTACTCCAACGGCAGATAATGTACCCTCCGCTACGGAATCTGGTGCCAATGCTGTCACGCTATGTCCGTCATGTACTAGAGATTCTATAAGATCCCAGCTAAAATTCAAATAATACTTGGAGTATGGAACTATAAACATGATTTTGGCCATCTAATCTAAGCTCCCAGCATTGAGTATTAACTTACTCTTACCTGACTTAACTTGTGTGCCACTAAGCATACCAGCACCAACGTCAGCCCCAATATTTCATATGCGAAGAAACGAAACGTTAAAATGAGGAAAGCGATAGAGCCAAGAACAATAGCACCAGCATAAGCAAGAAGTACCGTTTGTTTGACTGAAAAACCCATCTTGATGAGTCTTAGAGCAAAATGATCCTTACTTCCTCGAAGTGGCGACTTACCATCCTTGAGTCGAAGAATAGAAACAAAGATTAGCTCAAATAGCGGAACTCCCAGAATAATCAGCGGGACGATCAAATAATAACCAAGATGTTTTTCTTCGCTCCATTGTGTAAATGTGCAAGCGAGTAAGAAACCAATGAGCAGACTTCCGGTATCACCCATATAAATCTTGGCGGGGTTAAAATTGAAAGCTAAAAAACCTAAGCAGGAGCCAGATAATGTAAGCATTAATGCGCTATTGAATGGATCCCCTGAAAAATGTAGTAACAGTGCAAGAAACAAAGAACAAATGCCTGAAACGCCCGCGGCTAGACCGTCCATAATATCAATCATGTTGAAGGCGTTTGTCACCCCTATGACCCAAACCAAAGTGATTGCCAAATTCAACGTCCAATGATCAAACAGCGAGAAACCTATCCCCTGGGACCAAACGACAAACGTCGCAAGCAGTTGTACACTTAACTTGGTGACTGGAGTTACTGCTCTTATGTCATCAATGAGTCCGATTATTAGGATCACGAAGGCACCAAGCATTAGACCGTGCTGCTGGGTATTCAAATTAATATTGAAGACCAAAATCAAGGAGTACATTGTAACTGCAATGGTAGTGAAAATCGCTGCGCCACCTAAGTAGGGAGTGGGATTGTTGTGAGTCTTCAGGCTGGTGTTAGGAAAATCCACTATATGCAGTTTCAGTGCGATGACTCTAGCAATTGGGGTCAATATAGCGCACAGAGTTAGTGCGAGAAAGAAGGCTATGGGTTGCATCGCGTTTCTCCATTCGTTAAGATGAGTGATATATTTCTTTATTTGTGTGGTGTCATATTTATTGAGAAAAATGGATTAAAAATTGTTGATTTATCAAGGGCTTAATTTCATATTTACTGAGAAAAAAGAAGGTAATCATTGTTTAAATAGCGGTATTTTTCATAATTATTGCGAAAAACCGCATATGGCCTTATACATTATTTATGCATTAAATGCATAACATTTTCGCTTCCCTAATGTTACCCCGAATGACTCCCTAGACACAAAAAAAAGTACTTAGCCATAGACTTATAAAGTCAATGTTTAAGTACTTTTTATATTCTCTTAAATAAATTTTTCCATTTTTGATTTTCTTCTATATTGCCCAGTATGCAACTCTTGATCGTCTAGCAGAACAAAATCTAAATTCCTAGAATTCTGTGAACTTCTACTAAGCAAATTACAAGTTTTTATTATGTGCCAATCTGTAAGTCGGTCCTCTTCAAAAGCCAATCTAGTTGCTTTAATAATTATCTCTTTAGTATAGCCTGGGAGTCCGTCGGTCGTAAGATACAATTTTTCGATCGCTTGTTCTGTAAGCCATGATTTTTCTGAGAATGGCAAGTAAGAATCAATTGTTTGAAGAAATAAGGCATACTCATCTTCATCTAATGGAGATAACGTTACCCTAGATAGAACCCTACTAGCGAATGCTGCATTATGAAGTAGTAATCTATTAGATACTTCTAAACCAGATAAAATAACAGAAACTTGTAAATTGTCAAATAGCATTCTAAGCCATTCGACGGAATCACTATGTATCCTTAGCGAAGTAGCATCGAAAAGATGCTCAATATCATCGAGCATAATTAATTCAATACCAAGTTGTGTAATCGACTCAACAACTTTGTTTGTCATTGATGATAAAGAGAGATTGTTACGATAATTAACATCCATTTGTTCTAATAGACTTATTGCTAACTCCCTTGGTTTTGCATGAAGTGGTGACTTCAAATAAAGTATTGGAAAAACTGAATCACCATTATATCTCTCCAAATACTTATTTTTGTAATAAGTCAACAGAGCTGACTTTCCACTACCAGAGGATCCAGTCAATAAAAGATTATTAGGACATCCAATTTTTGTGGAGTTATGGCACTCAGAAATGGCGTCAATCACTTTCCTAAATTCGATATGTTTAATTACAGAGCCCTTTATCCTTGTAATTGTATTAACATAGTCATTACTACTGAAATCACTTGAAATAGCTAACAACACTTTTCCCACCTTAAATATCGTACTTAAATAGTTTACATCCAAGTATTCCCAAAACTTAATCTTTTAAACCGGTTCCATCTAAGAACTTTTACGATACGATCATGATAACTTTAGATAAAAGAAATAATGGCCCATTCTAACTTCGAGGATTTAACACTCCTGAATTATGTTACTTATTAGTCCTTCTCATATTCGTTTTACTATAAATAATGCATAAATTCCGCCATTCACCAGAAATTCACTCCTAGTAACCCCAACTCCATAAAACTGTTTTGAGTGGGTTAAGTATTTTGTTGAGTTTATGGACTACAAGCAACCTAAAAGTTTTATTGCCTTGATGGGCAACCTTGATAACATCATTATTTTACATGCATTATTGTAACTTAACCCATAAGTTTGCCGCTTTGGAAAGCTTATGCTTCCAAATTACCATGGCAAACTTATGCTTCCTAATACAAAAAGCCCTTGAAAATCAAGGACCTTTGATTAAGCAAAATTCAATTTGTGTTAAGACCTTATTTTCTATGTCTTTGGGACAATTAAAATAAGCTCCGCATCAGTAGTAATAGTACAAGACCTATTCAAAGCATAGGAATGAATGAGATTAATGATGATAGCCGCTAGCATTCTTCGAGTTCAAATTACCCATGCTACAAAGGAACATCGTACAACAGCGATCGAAAAAATGCTGATATTGATGCAAATCATAAACGGATTTACAAAAATACCTGTTTTCAATCACACAGACAATTTATACGCATCATAGCTACTTTTCCGTTAGCTTCACATGGATCCTAAAAATAACGTCGATACAATTCTCTCCTTCGTTCACCCCGCAACTGAGCATAAATTTGAGTGGTTGATGCTTTCTCATGCCCAAGCATCCCTTGTATAAACTCCAATGGTGCACCGTTATCTAACAGTTGACAAGCATAGGTATGCCGAAAACGATGTGGGTATACATTTGCAGCTACTTCACCTCGCGCTGCCAACAGTTTTAATGAGTGACGGATCGTTGGGATACTCAAACGGCGGATAGGATGGCTTTCGGTGACAAACAACGCTTTACTGGAATCCTCACGACTCTCAAGGTATCGTTTTAACCACACCTTGCACTCTGTCGTAAAATATACTTCCCTCTGTTTGGAACCCTTACCATTTACAATGGCCGAGCAGTTTTCCCAGTTGATGTCTTCAATATTTAATTTCTGTACTTCGCCGACACGACAACCCGTACAATACAGAAATTCTAGAAGAGCATGCTCACGTGGTGAATGACAGGAAATCTTGAGATGGATAACATCTTCTTCAATTAGAAATTTGGGAATTCGTTTATCCATCTTTGGTTCTCTCAACTTAAGGGATGGATTTTTAGGAATATGGCCTTCTTCAAAAGCAAAACGAAAAAGAGAACGTACAAATCGGATCCGATGTCCTAAACTGCTTGGTTTTAATCGCTCTGTTTGTTTGGCCAAATAGTCTTTTAGCTGATTTAAAGATACCTCCTCGAGTTCGAGATTACCCATTTCGCGGATCAACATCTTTAACTGAAGAGAGTAAGCTTTTAATGTGTGAGGACTGAACCCCAATATTCGTTTATCGGTTTCATACAGTATCCATAGCTCGTCTAATTTCATAGCAAAACCCTCCCAATTCATCTAATAATTCTAGTTTTACTAGAATCAGGAGGATTTAATCTGTCCAAAACATCTTTTTCAAAATAATTAAGATAACACGCAGTTTGAATCTAAGTGCCCATGAGCTTAATAACAAAATCTTAGAAACATATTCGAAACTGACTGTTAAAATTATTTCATAACTTCTCGAGTTTTACTGTAAATAATTTCATATTTATGAAATAATGTAATGATAAATTATTTTATTTCATAAAGGGAGATAACAATGCCAAAACAACGTCAACTAATAGAACCTTCAGACTTTGAACGAATGCGTGTATTTCAACAGCCAATCTCAATCTTTTTACAAGGTGAACTTATAGGTGAGAATGTAATAATTCAATCTCATGATGAAGAACTTGTATTAAGCACCATTGGAGAACGGTACGTTAAGGCAAATTGTCAATTTCTTAGTAAAAGATAATTCCAATACTATACTCATAATCATAGAATATAGTTATCATTAAGAAAAATAAACCTAATAATAAAAGGTCAGTCTGCTGATGCAAACTGACCTTTTGTTATT